>NZ_PGLR01000019.1 GCF_002803095.1 Pseudomonas sp. ZH-FAD
GCCGCGCTGAACAAGCCGCGCAGTTACCTGCGTACCTGGCCGGAGCGTGAGCTGGATGACGAGCAACTGGCCCTGTTTCAGAACCACCTGCAACGTCGCCGCCAGGGCGAGCCGGTCGCTTATATCCTCGGTTATCAGGGCTTCTGGAGCCTCGATCTGGAAGTGGCGCCGCATACCCTGATTCCTCGCCCTGACACCGAACTGCTGGTGGAGACCGCGCTCGAGCTGCTGCCGGCCACGCCGCTCGCCGTACTCGACCTGGGCACCGGCACCGGTGCCATCGCCTTGGCTCTGGCCAGCGAACGTCCGGCCTGGCAGGTGACCGGCGTAGATCGCGTTGAGGACGCCGTGGCCCTGGCCGAGCGCAATCGCCAGCGCCTGCAACTGGATAACGCAGCGTTCTTGCATAGCCATTGGTTCTCTGCCCTGAGCGGACAACGTTATGGCCTGATCCTGAGCAACCCGCCCTATATCCGCGCCGATGACCGCCACTTGAACGAAGGCGACGTGCGCTTTGAGCCGAGCAGCGCTCTGATCGCCGGCAGCGACGGTCTGGACGATATTCGTGCGATCATCCAGGCCGCGCCGCAGCACCTGCTGTCCGGTGGCTGGCTGCTGCTGGAGCATGGCTTCGATCAGGCCGGGGCCGTGCGCAGCTTGCTCAGCGAGGGCGGCTTCGTCGAGGTCAATAGCCGGCGTGACCTGGGTGGCCATGAACGCATCAGTTTGGGACGTTTCGACCGTGAGTGATCAGATGCTGAGCGATGATGAGCTGCTGCGTTACAGCCGGCAGATCCTGCTGAAACAGATCGATGTGCAAGGCCAACTGCGCCTCAAACAGGGCCGTGTATTGATCGTTGGCATGGGCGGTCTCGGCTCGCCGGTGGCGCTCTATCTGGCGGCCGCTGGCGTCGGTGAGTTGCACCTGGCTGACTTCGATACGGTGGACCTGACCAACCTGCAGCGGCAGATCGCCCACGACACCGCCAGCATCGGCCAGGCCAAGGTGGATTCAGCCATGGCGCGGCTGGCGGCGATCAACCCGAATATCACGCTGGTGCCGCATCGCCAGGCGCTGGACGCCGACTCGCTGGCTGCCGCGGTAAGCGCCGTCGACCTGGTGCTGGACTGCTCGGACAATTTCTCCACCCGCGAGGCGGTCAATGCCGCCTGCGTCGCGGCGGGCAAGCCGCTGGTCTCCGGTGCGGCGATTCGCCTGGAAGGGCAGTTGTCGGTGTTCGATTCGCGCAACGACGCCAGCCCTTGCTACCACTGCCTGTACGGCCACGGCAGCGAAGCCGAGCTGACCTGCAGCGAAGCCGGCGTGGTCGGCCCGCTGGTCGGCCTGGTCGGTAGCCTGCAAGCGCTGGAGGCGCTCAAGCTGCTGGCCGGTTTCGGTGAGCCGCTGGTGGGGCGCTTGCTGCTGATCGATGCGCTGGGCACGCGCTTTCGCGAACTGCGGGTCAAGCGCGATCCGGTTTGCGAGGTGTGCGGTGGGCGCTAACAGGCCGTTGAAAAACGTAGGCGAGGCAGGCAAGACAAGGCAAAAACGGCCGAAAAAGCGCAGTTTACGTGTTGTAAATGAGCATTTTGAGGCCGTTTTTAACGCAGGATTGCCAACGCAGGTAGTTTTTCAACGGCCTGCTAACGATAGGCTGCGTAGCCGTGGGGATGATTTGAAATGAGTCAGTCGCAGGCGCCGATTGGCGTTTTCGACTCCGGCGTCGGCGGCCTGTCGGTGCTGCGCGAGATTCGCCAGTTGCTGCCGAACGAGTCGCTGCTTTACGTCGCTGACAGCGGCCACGTGCCTTACGGCGAGAAAAGCCCGGAATACATTCGCGAACGCTGCGTGCTGATCACCGAGCACCTGCTGGCGCAGGGTGCCAAGGCCTTGGTGCTGGCCTGCAATACTGCCACGGCCGCAGCTGCCGCCGAGCTGCGCGAGCGTTATGCGGATTTGCCTATCGTCGGCATGGAGCCTGCGGTAAAGCCGGCGGCGGCGGCGACCCGCAGTGGTGTGGTCGGTGTGCTGGCAACCACCGGCACGCTCAAGAGCGCCAGGTTCGCTGCACTGCTCGACCGCTTCGCCAACGATGTGCGGGTGATCACCCAGCCCTGTCCGGGGTTGGTGGAATGCATCGAGGCCGGCGAGCTGCAGGCACCGGCCACGCGCGAACTGCTGCAGGGTTATGTAGCGCCGCTGCTGGCCGAGGGCTGTGACACGCTGATTCTCGGCTGCACCCACTATCCCTTCCTGCGTCCGCTGCTGGGCGAGCTGGTGCCACCTTCGGTGACCCTCATCGATACCGGCGCGGCAGTGGCGCGGCAGCTACAGCGTTTGCTCACTCAGCACGACATGCTGGCAACTGCGCCCGCTCGGGCCACTCGCTACTGGAGCAGCGGAAACACTGCGCAACTTTGCCGAGTATTGCCGATTTTGTTGAGTGAAACGGCCGAAGTGCTATCGATATAGTGAATTTTTTTCGGTTTGGGCTTTCTCTGATATCGAATATTTCTATATTTTGTAACGAGCCTGATAAAAACCTCCCGCTATACAAGGAATGACTCATGAAGAAGTTATATGCCTTTGCCGCAGCTACGGCCCTGACGTTCGGAACTATGGGTGCTGCGCAGGCTGCGGACGTAACCGCAGCTATTGGTCAGAGTGGCGATTCCACCATGGTTTATCGCTTGGGCGCTCAGTGGGACTGGAACCACAGTTGGCTGGAGAGCAGCTATGGACGTCTGACTGGTTACTGGGACCTGGGTTACACCTATTGGGATGGCGACGACACGGCGAGTAACCACAGCGTTTCTTTCGCGCCGGTATTCGTTTACGAGTTCGCCGGGCAGAACGTGCGTCCATACATCGAAGCCGGCATCGGCGTTGCGGCCTTCTCCAGCACCGAACTGGAGAGCAACGATCTGGGCTCGTCGTTTCAGTTCGAAGACCGCATCGGCGTCGGCCTGCGTTTCGCGGGACAGGAGATTGGTCTGCGTGCCATTCACTATTCCAACGCGGGCCTGAAGAACCCCAATGACGGCGCGGAAGCCTACACCGTGCATTACCGCATGAGCTTCTGAATAAAAAGACCGGGCAAGCCCCGGTCTTTTTCATTGTGCCTCTGGCCTGCGCGGCGCGCTCCGCTAGCGATAGGCCTGGGCGATGCCCTGGCGCTCTTCCAGGCATTCGGCCGCACCCAGCTCGAACTCCCGGCAGATCAATGGGCGCACCTCGTAGATGGTGCAGCGCATGCTGTTGCGGTCCAGCGCTGCGCACCAGTTGTCGTCCAGGCGACGCATCACTTCGCTGCCCCACTGGTCGGTATCGATCAAATGCTGCGGCACGTCGTTATCGCCGAATAGCATCACTTCCAACTGGCAGCAGCAAGCCGCGCAGGTGCTGCAACTGATCTCGGGTTCGGTTGGCAGTTGGGTATGGGGGATGGTCTGGCTCATGGCGCGGCAGTGTACGCGATGCAGTGGATACGCGGGGTTTTGGCTGACAGGGTGCAGTGGACAGTGGCGCCAGTTCAGTAGGCCGGCCAGCCGCTTTTCGTAGGAGCCCCGCCCCGGGGCGAAGCTTTTCGAACCCGAGCCGAATCGGTTCGCGGCGGGGCGCCGCTCCTACACATGCGGGCATTTGTGCTTTTTGTAGGAGCCCCGCCCCGGGGCGAAGCGTTTTGGGGCCGCGCCGCCTGGTTCGCGGCGGGGCGCCGCTCCTACACATGCGGGCATTTGTGCTTTTTGTAGGAGCCCCGCCCCGGGGCGAAGCGTTTTGGTGCCGCGCCGCCTGGTTCGCGGCGGGGCGCCGCTCCTACACATGCGGGCATTTGTGCTTTTTGTAGGAGCCCCGCCCCGGGGCGAAGCGTTTTGGTGCTGCGCCGCCTGGTTCGCAGCGAGGCGCCGCTCCTCCGGAGGCTATCGGCTAGGCCGAGCGACGGCTGCGCAGGCTCTGCTCGTATTGCGCACGATAGAGCTTGGCGAAGCCATGCAGTACCGGCATCACCACGGCCCAGACCAGCGCGAAGATCGCCAGGGTTGGCCAGGTACCCAGTGGCAGCGCGACGCCGGCAATCTTGGCGCCGCCGTAGTAGGACAGCGGTGCGGCAACCGCGCCGAGCAGGCTGGCTCGCCACCAGGGCTGGGCAGTCCAGGCCAGACAGTGATTGAGCGTGCTGGCCAGCAACAGCCAGAGCAAGGCCAGCCACAGGGGGATCAGCTGGCGCTCCTCGCCGAAATCGAACACGCCGAGGTTGAGCAGAAAACTGTCCAGTGCACTGCCGGCAAGAAACACGCTGAGCAGCAGCTTGCCTTCGGCCGCCCAACTGCTGACCCACAGCAGGTGCACGCCAATGATCACTGCCACCACCAGCAGCCAGGGGCTGTCGCCAGCAAAGACGCAGACCAGCCAGCCGAGCTGGAACAGGAGGGCATTGGCGATCAGCTTAGGCATCGAAGTTTCCTAACAGAGGCGCAGGGCGTGCGGCCGGTTTGGCCAGCAGCAATTGCGCGGTGCCAATGGTGCGTTCGAGGAAGCCGCCTTCGCAATAGCAGAGGTAGAACTCCCACAGGCGATAGAAGTAATCGTCGTAGCCCACCTGCTCCAGGCGCTGCCGCGCGTGACGCAGGTTGTCGTGCCACAGGCGCAGGGTACGCGCGTAGTGCAGGCCGAAATCTTCCATGTGATGCAGGTTGAAGTCGGTATGCCGGGTGACCACGTCGAGCATCTTCTGCACCGAGGGCAGGGCGCCGCCGGGGAAGATGTAGCGCTGGATGAAGTCCACCGACTTGCAGGCCTGTTCGTAGCGTTGATCACGGATGGTGATGGCCTGCAGCAGCATCAGCCCGTCGGGCTTGAGCAGGCGCGCGCACTGCTCGAAATAGGTGGGCAGGAAGCGATGGCCGACGGCTTCGATCATCTCGATGGAGACCAGCTTGTCGTACTGGCCATCGAGGTCGCGGTAGTCCTCCAGCAGCAGGGTGACGCGATCCTCCAGGCCCAGCTCGCGAATGCGTCGCTCGGTATGGGCGTGCTGCTCGCGCGACAAGGTGGTGGTGGTCACCCGGCAGCCGTAATGAGTGGCGGCGTAGATGGCCATGCTGCCCCAGCCGGTACCAATCTCCAGCAAGTGGTCCGTAGGCTGCAGTGCAAGTTTCTGGCAGATGCGTTCGAGCTTGTTGAGCTGCGCCTGCTCCAGGCTGTCGTCCTCGTTCGCGAACATGGCTGCCGAATACATCATGGTCGGGTCGAGGAATTGTTCGAACAGGTCATTGCCCAGGTCGTAGTGCGCGGCGATATTGCGGCGCGAGCCCTTGCGGGTGTTGCGATTGAGCCAGTGCAGGCCCTGGATCAGCGGCCGGCCGAGGCGCGCCAGGCCACCCTCCATGGCATCAAGTACGTCGAGGTTGGCGACGAAGATGCGGATCACCGCCGTCAGGTCCGGCGTGCTCCAGTAGCCATGGATATAGGCCTCCCCCGAGCCGATCGAGCCGTTACCCGCTACCAGGCCCCAGACCGCAGGGTCATGCACCGTGATTTCGGCGCGCAGATGAGCCTGCGGGTTGCCGAAGTGCAGGCTGTCGCCCGCCTCGTGGATCACCAGCAGGCCGTGGTGCAGGTTCTGCAGCTGGCGTATCACGGCGCGCCGCAACAGACCGGCGCCAATGCCGTTGCCACTGCGTACCAGACTTCTGGTGGGATTCAGGCTAGAGCTTTTCATGGGGCATGTCCTTCACTTGCGGGCGGGCGACACGGAAGCTGCCTTCCGCGGGCTTGTGGTCGAAAATCGGGATGCGCTTGAACAGCAGGCGCATCGCCTGCCAGTAGATGGCGGCCAGGGTCTTGCCGGTCATCCAGGGGAAACTGAGCAGGTAGCGGTGCAGGCTGGCGCGGTCGAGGTCTTCGCGGTGCAGGCTGAGGCTGGCATCGAACATCTTGGTTTCGCCCTGCCAGTCGGCCATGTGCACGCCAAGGCGTTCGCCCACGGCGCTGAAACTCATGCGGTATTCCAGCTCGCGCGGCAGGAAGGGTGAGACGTGAAAGGCCTTGTCGACGCTGACCTGGTGGCGGCCTTCGCCCTCTGCCGGCAGCACGTAGTGATAACGCTCACGCCACGGCGTATTGCTGACTTCACAGAGAATTGCCATCAGGCGCTGGTCGGCGTCATGGCAGTAGAAGATGCTCACCGGGTTGAAGGCCAGGCCCCAGCTGCGCGGCTGCGTCAGCACGCAGATGCGACCTTGCGGGCGTGTGCCCAGTGCCTGCTCCACGCGATCGCGCACCGCCTCATGCAGCGCCATGCCCTGGCGGGTGGACTCGGGCAGGTAGTCGCTCTCGCGAAAGGCGAATGGCGCCCAGCGCCCGGGGCCGGCCAGTTTTGACAGGGCGAACAACTGCGCCTGCTCGCTCAGGTCGAGATACAGCAGGCCCATGCGATAGCGAAAGGCATGGGCGCGCGGGGCGAAGCGTCGATGCTGCACCCAGCCGCTGTACAGGGCGCTGTGCATCAGAGCGTCTCTCCGAAGGCACGCGCTACGCGCAGTGCGCTGACCACGCCGTCTTCATGGAAGCCGTTGGCCCAATAGGCGCCGCAATAGTAGGTGTGCTGCGCGCCCAGCAACTCTTCCCAGCGCGCCTGGGCGGCGGTACCGGCCAGGCTGTACTGCGGGTGGGCATACTGGAAGCGTGCGAGGATCTTGCTCGGGTCGATGGCGGCCGTCTGGTTGAGGCTGACGCAGAAGGTGGTATCGCTGTCGATGCCCTGCAGGATGTTCATGTTGTACGTCACCGCCGCAGGCTGATCGGCGGGCCGCTGCAGAGCTACTGCGCTTGGCCATGCTGCGTTGAAATCCGGCTCGGGATGCTCATTTACGCCCAGTAAACTGCGCTCCCTCGCCGGATTTCGCCTTGCCTTGCCTTCGCTCGCTACGCTCTGCAGCGACCCGCTGGGCCCGCCCAGGCGATAGTTCCAGCTGGCCCAGGCCAGCCTGCGCTTGGGCAGCAGGCGCGTGTCGGTATGCAGCACCACGTCGTTGTTGGCGTAGGGCAGGGCGCCGAGGATTTCACTTTCCTTCTCGCTGGCCTGATCGAGCAGGGCCAGGGCCTGGTCGCTGTGGCAGGCGAAGATCACCTTGTCGAAGCGCTCCGCTCCGGCCGCGCTGTGCAGGGTGACGCCATCCTGATCACGGACGACGCGGCTGACCGGACAATTGAGGCGAATGCGCTCGGCGAAGCTTTCGGTCAAGGGCGCCACGTAGCTGCGCGAGCCGCCTTCGATCACCTGCCAGGTCGGCCGGTCGCTGACCGAGAGCAGGCCGTGGTTCTTGCAGAAGCGCACGAAGAACTGCAGCGGGAAACCAAGCATGTCGGCCAGCGACATCGACCAGATGGCCGAGCCCATCGGCACGATGTAATGCTCGATGAAGCGGCGGCCATAACCGTTGCTCTCGAGGTACTGGCCGAGCGTGGTGTCGGCGCTGATGCGGTTGTTGGCCAGGTCGTCCAGCGACTGGCGGTTGAAACGCAGGATGTCGCGCAGCATGCCCCAGAACGCCAGCGACAGCAGGTTGCTGCGTTGGGCGAACAGGGTATTGAGGTCGTGGCCGTTGTACTCCACGCCGGTGGCCGGGTCGCTGACCGAGAAGCTCATTTCGGTGGGCTTGAAGCCGACGCCGATCTGCTCCAGCAAGCGGATGAAATTGGGGTAGGTCCAGTCGTTGAAGACGATGAAACCGGTATCGACGGCGTAGCTGCGACCGTCCACCTGCACGTCGACGGTGTGGGTATGACCGCCAATCCAGTCGCTGGCCTCGAACACCTGAATGTCGTGCTGGCGGTTGAGCAGGTAGGCACAGGTCAGGCCGGCGATGCCGCTGCCGACGATGGCGATTTTCATGCGTTGTCCTCGTTGCGCGCCAGGCGGCGACCTATGGCCAGTTGCAGGCTGCTGGGCAGGCTGCCGAGCAGTTTCAGTACGGCGATGAAGGGAGTGGGAAAGGTGATCTCGTGCGGGCGCTTGTCCAGGCGCTCGGCGATGTATCGCGCGGCGCGTTCGACCGGCCAGCGCATGGGCATCGGGAAGTCGTTCTTCTGCGTCAGCGGGGTGTCGACGAAACCGGGGCTGATCAGGGTGACGTCGATGCCCTCGCTGGCCAGGTCGATACGCAGTGTCTGCATCAGGTAACGCATGGCGGCCTTGGAGGCACCATAGGCTTCGGCGCGCGGCAGCGGCATGAAGGTCACCGAGCTGCCAACGCCGACCAGGTGTGGGCGCTCGCCCTGGCGCAGCAGGGGCAGGGCTGCTTCGATGCAGTAGCTGGCGGAAAACAGGTTGGCGCTGACCACACGTTCGATCATCGCCGCCTCGAACTGGCGCACGTCGACGTATTCGCAGGTGCCGGCGTTGAGGATCACGCAATCCAGCGCGCCCCAGTGTTGAGCGATGCGCTCGCCAATCGCGCGTACCTGCTCGGCGTCGGTCAGATCACCCGGGGCGACCAGCACCTGATCGCCATAGCGCGCTGCGAAGTCCTGCAGTGGGCCACTGCTACGCGCGCTCAGCGCCAGCTGATGGCCGGCCTTGAGCAATTCTTCGGCCAGTGCGGCACCGATGCCGCTGCTGGCGCCCGTGAGCCAGATACGTTTCATGCCAGCCTCCGTTTCAGCCAGGCGATCACGCTACCGAGCAGCGGCAGGTGTTCGTAGAGCAGTGCGCCGGCATCGAAATAATCACGGTGTTGATAGACGCGCTCGCGCCAGAGCAGGTGCGAGCAGCCTTCGACGGCGATCTCGGCACCGCCGCGCAGGCGCGGATGGCGATAGCGCATGGTCCAGCGCAGGTAGCCTTCGCCTTCGGCGACCTGATCGAAGCCGTGAAATTCGAAATGCAGCGCTTCCACATTGGCGTACAGCTCGGCGAAATAGCGGCGTACCGCCGCCAGGCCGTGCACCTCATGCAGCGGGTCGCGAAACAGCACGTCATCGCTGTACAGCTCGCCGAGCAGATCGAGGTTGTCCTTGTTCAGCGCGGCGAAGCGCTCGGCGAAATCATGAAGAAATGCACTCATGCCGGAACCTCCCGCGCAGACAGGTTCTTGAACGCCGCCAACGCGCGTTCACGCGAGCGCGACAGATCGACGATCGGGCGTGGATAACCGGCGGGCGCGAACAGACCGCCCAGTGCGGATGGGTCATGAATGTCGCGCTTGTTCAGCCCGGCCAGCTCTGGCACCCACTGGCGAATGAACTGGCCATCGGGATCGAACTTCTGCGACTGGCTGATCGGGTTGAAAATGCGGAAGTACGGCGCCGCATCGGTGCCGGTGGAGGCGCTCCACTGCCAGCCGCCATTGTTCGCCGCCAGGTCGCCATCGATCAGGTGGCGCATGAAGAAGCGCTCGCCTTCGCGCCAGTCGATCAGCAGGTTCTTGGTCAGGAACATGGCGACGATCATGCGCAGGCGGTTGTGCATCCAGCCGGTTTCCAGCAGTTGGCGCATGGCCGCATCGATGATTGGCAGGCCGGTGCGGCCCTCTTGCCAGGCGGCCAGGTCTTCCGGGGCGTGGCGCCATGGCACCGCCTCGGTTTCCAGGCGGAAGGCACAGTGGCGCGATACCCGTGGGTAGCCGACCAGGGTGTGCTTGTAGAACTCACGCCAGAGTAGCTCGTTGATCCAGGTGACGACGCCTGGGTTGCCACTGTCGAACTCGCCCTGATTGGCCGCGAGCGCGGCATGCAGGCACTGGCGCGGCGATACGACGCCGGCCGCCAGGTAGGCTGACAACTGGCTGGTGCCAGGCTTGGCGGGGAAGTCGCGTTCGTCCTTGTAGTAGGCCACCTGCTCATCGGCAAAGCGCTGCAGGCGCTGCAGGGCGGCCTCCTCTCCGGCGGGCCAGAGCAGACGCAGGCTGGCGCTGGGGGTGGCGAAACCCTCTACGGTTTCGGGTATCGCCTCACTGCCGATGGCCAGCGGCGTTTGCGCCTTCGGTGGGGTGATCAATGCCGGCAGGGCCGTGTGCAGGCGCTCGTAGCACACCTTGCGGAACTGGCTGTAGACCTGGAAGTAGCCGCCGGAGCGGGTCAGTACGCTGCCAGGCTTGAAGAACAGCTGATCGAGATGGCTGTGCCAGGCGATGGCCTGCTGGCTGAGATAGGCGCAGACCTGCTGATCGCGCAGGCTTTCGTTGATGCCGTACTCCTCGTTGACGTGCACGGCGCTGATGTCGTGTTCATGGCAGACCTCGGCGACCTGAACCGGCGCCTCGCTCCAGTCGTGGCAGTGGCGTACCAGCAGCGGCACATTGAGCGCCGCCAGGGCCTTGCTCAGCTCTGCCAGGTTGCGCAGCCAGAAGTCCACCTTGCTCGCAGCATCGTCATGGCGCTGCCACTGGCCGGGCGTGACGAGATACAGGGCGATGGTCGCGCCGCTGCTCATGGCGCGGCTCAGGGCGGTGTTGTCCTGGGTGCGCAGGTCGCTGCGAAACCACATCAGTTGCTGCATGGGGTTACCTCTTGGGGGCCGAGCAAGCCATGGCGCAGCAGCCAGGCGTGCGCGGCGAGCGGGTCGCTGGCCGACTCCAGGTCAGTCAGCGAGTCGCGGTGAATGTGAGCGGCGGGGCCGGCGAGCAGCAGCGGTACCCGGCATTGTTCGGCCAGACGGGGTAACTGGCGGCGCACCAGGGCGCCATCCAGCGCTTCTTCGGCGTACAGCAGCACGGCGCGCGGGGCGATGTGCTCCAGCGCCGTCAGCAGTTCATTGGGCGGCAGCGGCCAATCGAAGACCTCCACCGGACAATCGCTGGCGCTGGCCAGCCAGGCGCACAGCCACAGGCCCGGCTCCATTGGCGCTTCACCGAGGTTGATCAGCAGCAATGGCGCGCCGCCGACCTGGCGATTGCAGTGATAGATGCGGGTGGCCAGCTTGCTGCGCAGCCAGGAGAGGAAGAACACCTGCTCGGCGCGTGCGCCGAACTGGCCTTGCCAGCGCTGGCGCAGATCACCGAGCAGCGGCCACAGCAGTTGTTCGACCAGGGTGCTGGCCGGGTAGAGCGCCAGTGCCGAGTTGAAGCGATCATCCAGACGTCGCTCGTTGAGCTGGATGATGCAGCCGAGCAGCTCGTTGCGCTGACGTGACCAGTTGTCGGTATGGGTTGCTTGCGGCACCTGCTCATGATCGAGCAGCGCCTTGACCTGGCCGACGGCAACGCCGCGAGCCAGCCAGGCGAGAATGGCGTTGATGCGTGTGAGGTTGGCTGGTGAATAGAGGCGGTGTCCCTTGGGGGTGCGGTAGGGCACGATCAGCCCGTAGCGGCGCTCCCAGGCGCGCAGGGTCACGGCGTTGATGCCGGTGCTGCGGGCCACCTCGCGAATCGGTAGGTAGCCCTCGTCGAGTGCCTGGCGGTAGTCGTGGCCGACTTCGTCGTCGGCGATGGTTTCGCTGGTCATGGCATCACAGCGCATTGCGCAGGCTGAGTGGCTCGGGGTGCGGCTGCAGATACGCTTGCTCGGCGATGTAGCGATCCGGGTGACGGCGGAAGTGGTGCTTGAGCAGCGTCAGCGGCACCACCAGCGGCACGATGCCGTCGCGGTATTGACCGATCAGTTGCTGCATCTCCTGCTTCTCGTCGGGGCTGAGTGCACGCTTGAGATAGCCGCTCAGGTGCTGCAGCACGTTGCTGTGGGTGCCACGGGTGGCGCATTTCTTCAGTGCGCTCATCAGTTCGCTGAAATAGCGCGGCGCCAGCTCGCCCAGATCGTGCTGGCTCAGGTCGCCGAGCATGCGCCCGAGCGTCTTGTAGCGCACCGGGTCGGTGGCCATCAGCAGGTACTTGTAGCGCGAGTGGAAGGCGATCAGGGCGCGACGCGTCAGGCCTTGCTGCCACAGACGCTGCCATTCGGCGTGGGCATAGACGCGGGTGATGAAGTTCTCGCGCAGCACCGGATCATTGAGGCGGCCGTCTTCTTCCACCGGCAGATCCGGATGCCGCGCGCAGAAGGCAGCAGCGAAGATGCCGCGCCCCGGCTCGCTCGGGCGCCCGCCTTCCTGATACACCTTGACCCGCTCCAGGCCACAGGAGGGTGACTGCTGCATGAAGATGTAGCCGCTGATGCCCTGCAGTTCAGTGGCCATGCGTTCGCCGTAAGCGGCCAGGGCATCGGTGACGTCTCGCGAGCGGTCGACGGTGCCGACGGCGCGCGGCGCTTGTGGGTCGCCGACCAGGCGAATCGGCTCCCGAGGGATCGACATGCCGATGCCGACTTCGGGACAGACCGGGATGAAATCGAAGTGTTCGGTCAGGCTGCGGCTGCACAGGCGCGACAGCTTGTGGCCGCCGTTGTAGCGGACTTCGGCGCCCAGCAGGCAGGCGCTGATGCCCAGTTTGGCTTTGCTCGCTTGCATAACCTGACCTCGTTAGACCTTGTACATTTGGTGATGCATGTACAACTTGTGTCTATCATAGGTGCGCAGTTATACAAGTCAAATGCTTTGTATAGGTTTGGTATTGGTTTTTCTGTGCAGGCAGGCGGCGTCAGCCGAGGGGGCCGCCGCCAGGTATCACGGGAGGGTCAGCGCCAGCCTTGCAGCCAGCGCTCGCTGTCCTGCAACTGGCGCCAGTCGAGTTGCTGGCTGCGTTGCGTGAGCACCGCCTGAAGCTCGACGCCGAGGATGTTGTCTTGCTCGTCGCGGATCAGTTCGGTCACCAGGAAATGACGCTCGCGATTCTGCGGCTGCGCGGCTGTCCATTTCGACAGCAGCAGTTTGCGCGGGTTGAGGCGACGTTTTTCAGGCCCGTTGTTGGGTTGGCTCATCGCAGGTGCTCGAGCAGACGACGCGCAGCATCCTGGCCGCTGAGCCAGGCGCCTTCGACCCGCCCCGACAGGCACCAGTCGCCACAGGCATACAGGCCCAGATCGGCATCGGCCAGTGCCCCCCACTGATGCGCCTGTGCGGGGCGTGCATACAGCCAGCGATGGGCGAGGGTGAAGCTCGGCGGCGGCACGGCGCAGCCGATCAGTTCGGCGAAGGCGCCATGCAACTGTTCGATCACCGCTTCCTTGGGCAGATCGAGATTCTGCCGGCTCCAGACGCTGCTGGCGTGCAGCACCCAGGTGTCGAAATGGCTATCGCGGCCAGGTTTGCTGGGGTTGCGCGCCAGCCAGTCGAGCGGGCTGTCCTGCACGAAACAGCCTTCGACGCGAGTGTCCAGGGGGCTGTCGAAACCCAGCGCGACCGCCCAGGTCGGGTCCATGATCACGCTCGCTGCGGCGCCAGCCAGTTTCGGTGCGGCCGCCAGCAGGGCGCTGGCTTGTGGGGCGGGGGTGGCAACGATGACGTGGCTGTAAGGACCATGGCTGTTGCCTTCGGCATCGAGCAGGCTCCAGTAGCGGTCGCCACGGAACACTTCGGTAATGCGGCAGCTGAATTTGACCGGCAGCGCGCCGAGCATGGCGCGGGTGATGGCGCTCATGCGTGGGCAGCCAACCCAGCGCAGTTGCTCATCCGGCGAGGCACTGAGCTGACCGTCCTGAGCGTTGTACAGGCTCGGTTGCCATTCGGCGACCCAGCCGCGGGCCTGCCATTGCTGCACCACCTCGACGAAGCGGCGGTCACGTGCGGTGAAATATTGCGCGCCAAGATCCAGGCTGCCGGCGTCGCTGCGTTTGCTTGCCATACGCCCGCCACTGCCGCGGCTCTTGTCGAACAGTTCGATTTCCCGGCCGGCGGCGTGCAGGGCCTGGGCGGCGGAAAGCCCTGCGATGCCGGTGCCAATGATGGCGATGGGTGCGTTCATGGTTACCTCGTCAGCGCTGAATGCTTTACAGGCTAAGGCTTGGACAAAGGCTATACAATAGTGTTTTTATGTATAACTGTCGCCGAAAGTGGCGCTCCCTTGCTTTAGGTTTAGGACAAACACGGCAATCAATAAAGGCACGTGTGCGCGTCATGAACCAGACTAAAGGTGAAGTTTCTTCCATTGCCATGCGAGGACGATGCCATGCATATCCTGCTGACCGGCGGTACCGGTCTGATCGGACGAGCGCTTTGCGCACACTGGGCCGAGCAGGGCCACCGCCTGACTGTCTGGAGTCGTGAGCCAAGCAAGGTCGCGCACCTCTGTGGGGCCAATGTTCGAGGCATTGCCCGTCTCGAGGAACTGGCTGAAGAGCCGTTGGACGCGGTGATCAATCTGGCCGGTGCTCCCATCGCCGACCGCCCCTGGAGCAGCAAGCGCAAGGCGCTGCTGTGGTCGAGCCGGATCGGTCTGACCGAGCAGTTGCTGACCTGGCTGCAACAGCGCCAGCAGCGCCCCGCAGTGCTGCTGTCGGGCTCGGCAGTGGGTTGGTACGGTAACGGCGGTGAACGTGAGCTGAGTGAAGATACGCCGCAGGTCACCGATGATTTCGCCGCGCAGTTGTGTGGGGCCTGGGAAGAAACTGCACAACGTGCCGAGGACCTGGGGGTTCGCGTGGTGCTGGTGCGCACCGGTCTGGTGCTGAGCCCGGATGGCGGCATGCTCAAACGCCTGTTGCTGCCGTTCAAGCTCGGCCTGGGTGGGCGCATCGGTGATGGTCGGCAGTGGATGCCCTGGATTCATATCGCCGATCAAATCGGCCTGATCGATTTTCTCTTGCAGCAGGGCGACGCTCGCGGTCCTTATAATGCCTGCGCGCCATTACCCGTGCGCAATGCCGAGTTCAGCAAGGCGCTGGGCCAGGCGCTGAGCCGCCCGACGATTTTCCCGGCACCGGCCTTCGTCCTGCGCGCTGCACTCGGCGAGATGTCCGAGTTGCTGCTCGGCGGCCAGCGTGCCGTGCCGGCGCGCCTGCTGGAGGCGGGTTTCAGTTTCCGTTTTACCCATCTGGATGTGGCCCTGGTGGATCTGCTGGGCCATCAATGACTAGGATTTCGCATGACCGATCACGCATTGTTGCTGGTTAACCTGGGTTCGCCCGCCTCCACCGAAGTAGCCGATGTCCGCCGTTACCTCAATCAGTTCCTGATGGATCCCTACGTGATCGACCTGCCTTGGCCGCTGCGTCGATTGCTGGTGTCGCTGATTCTGATCAAGCGCCCTGCCGCATCGGCGCACGCTTATGCCTCGATCTGGTGGGACGATGGCTCGCCGCTGGTGGTGATCAGTCGCCGTCTGCAGGAAGCGATGAAGGCTCATTGGACCCAGGGCCCGGTGGAGTTGGCCATGCGTTATGGCGAGCCTTCCATCGAGTCGACCCTGCAGCGTCTGGCTGCGCAGGGCATCCGTGAAGTGACCCTGGCGCCGCTGTATCCGCAATTCGCCGACAGCACCACCACTACCGTGATCGAAGAGGTCAAGCGGGTGGTGCGCGAGCGCGGCCTGGACATGCGTCTGTCCACACTGCCGCCGTTCTACGATCAGCCGGAATACCTCGACGCCCTGGTGGCCAGCGCCAAGCCGTATCTGGAGCAGGATTTCGATCACCTGCTGTTGAGCTTTCACGGCCTGCCGGAGCGCCACCTGCACAAGCTCGATCCCAGCGGTCATTGCCTGAAAGGCGAAGATTGCTGCCGCAGCGCTTCGCCCGAGGTGCTGGCCAACTGTTACCGCGCGCAATGCCTGCGCAGTGCCGAGCTGTTCGCCGAGCGCATGGGCCTGCGCCCTGAGCAATGGTCGGTGAGCTTCCAGTCGCGTCTGGGCCGCGCCAAGTGGATCGAGCCCTATACCGAGAGCCGTCTCGACGAGCTGGCCGCGCAGGGCGTGAAGAAGTTGCTGGTGATGTGTCCGGCCTTCGTCGCTGACTGCATCGAGACGCTGGAAGAGATCGGTGACCGTGGCCGCGAGCAGTTCGTCGAGGCCGGTGGCGAGAGCCTGCAACTGGTGCCCTGCTTGAACGATCATCCAGACTGGGCAGCGGCGTTGAAGGTGCTGTGCGAGCGGGCGCCGCTGATGATCTGAGCGCCTGATGCGCGCCGGAGCGGCCATTCGCCTCGGCGGGTATGAAGCATTCGCCGACCTGATAACACCTTCGAGCGATACTCACCGCCGTTTATATCGTCCTAAGCTGGCGCTTCTTTCAACCGTCGCGCGTCGCGTTCTGCGGTGCCGAGGAGAGCGTCCGTGCATAACAACAATAACGGCTATCCCTCTAGTGCCCGAGCCTGGGCCACTGTTGCCATCCTGATGGTGGCGTATGTCCTGTCCTTCGTCGATCGGCAGATCCTCAATCTGCTGGTCGAGCCCATCCGTCGCGATCTGGCAATCAACGATACGCAGATGAGCCTGCTGATGGGCCTGTCGTTCGCCCTGTTCTACACCATATGCGGCATTCCGCTGGGGCGGGTGGCCGATACTCGCAGTCGGCGCGGGTTGATCGCCGTCGGCATTCTGTTCTGGAGCGCCGCTACCGCCGCCTGCGGCATGGCCAAGATGTACTGGCAGTTTCTGCTGTGCCGCATCGGCGTGGGTGTGGGCGAGGCGGCGCTGTCGCCGGCAGCCTATTCGCTGATTGCCGACAGCTTTCCCGCCGAGCGCCGGGCAACGGCCATCAGCGTCTATTCCATGGGCGTCTACCTCGGCTCGGGCCTGGCCTTTCTGGTTGGTGGCCTGGTCATTCAGTTCGCCTCGGCACAAGGCGACGTGACCCTGCCGGTGCTGGGTGAGGTGCGTCCCTGGCAGTTGATCTTCCTCATTCTCGGTGTCGCCGGCGTGCTGTTCACTCTGCTGATGCTGGCGGTCAAGGAGCCTGCCCGGCGTGGTGCCGGCGCTGGCGTCGCGGTGCCGCTCAGTGAAGTGGGACGCTACATTCGCGCCAACCGTCGCACCGTGCTGTTGCACAACTTCGGCTTCGCCGGCCTGGCCTTCGCCGGTTACGGCAGTGCAGCCTGGGTGCCGACCTTCTACATTCGCACCTACGGCTGGGATGCCGGCCAGGTCGGCATCGTCTATGGCTGCATCGTTGCAGTCTTCGGCTGCCTTGGCATCGTCTTCGGCGGACGCCTGGCGGACCTGATGGCCAAGCGTGGGCGTAGTGACGCCAACATGCGTGTCGGCCTGTACGCTGCGCTGGGCGCCTTGCCGATGGTGGTGCTGTTCCCGCTGATGGAAACCGCCTTCTGGGCCAGCATGCTGCTGGCGCCTGCAGTGTTCTGTCTGAGCATGCCGTTCGGCGTGGCACCGGCAGCGATCCAGGAAATCATGCCCAACTCGATGCGCGGCCAGGCGTCGGCCATCTATCTGTTCGTCATCACCCTGATCGGCCTGGGCGTTGGTCCGACCGCCGTGGCGCTGGTGACCGATTTCGTCTTCGCTGACGACAACGCGCTGCGCTACTCGCTGCTGATCGTCACTACCCTGGCGGTACTGATGTCGATCATCCTGCTGGCCAAGAGTCTCAAGCCCTATCGCGAAAGCGTGACGCGGCTGGAGCAATGGGCCGCCAATCCAGCCTGAGCAGGCGCATTTTTCTGCCGTGCCGAGCATTGGTCGGCACGGTTTATGCGCCAGGGCACAGGCAGCGTGGAATTTTTGCGCTTTACTGAGGTTCTGAGTGTTGCGCGCGCCACTGGGGCGCGTGCCAGCCAGGGAACCTCTGCATGGGAGCGAGGCCAGCGTCTGCCGCACAGGGCAGGCCAATCAACAGCTCGGTATTTTGGCAACGGCTGGTGCTGCCGGGGTTGGCTGCGCTGTTGTTGTTGAGTGGTTGCACGGGGCGCCTGGACAACGACTCCATCGTGCATACGCGCAGCCCGCTCAAGCCCGCCGAGGTGCTGCAGACCGACGTCGACCGTATGGCGACCCTGGCCATGCGCAACAACCTCAACAGCCTGTATCGGCTGATGAACAAGCTGTACCAACGTAACCCGCGCGAATGGCGCAAGAACTCCCTGCCTGATGCCGCCGCCGCCGAGCGTGCCATCCAGTACGCCATCGAACACAATCAGGACTGGCCGACCCTGGGCGGCCGGCGTGATGTTGCGGCGCTGGATTACTCGCTGAGCCCGGCCTTTCAGGGCGACCGCGTGGCGGCCTTCACCTATGCCATCGGCAGCATGCTGGTGACGGCTCACGGCGGCCGTACCGAGTTCTACCTGACCGACAGCTTCAATGCGCAATTCATCCACAACGCCGCGCGCAATCTGGAGAAGGCCGGCTGGATGCTCTCGCAGCGCCGTGATGCCACGGGCCGGCCGCTGCTGCTATCCAACGAGTTCTCCGAACAGGGCAACAACCTCAGCTACGCAGTGGAGTTCGGCAAGATGGTGGCGCGTCTCGATCTGCTCACCCATGTGCTGGAAGAGCGCTACCGGCGCATGGGCGCCAACTATGCGCAGAGCCTGTTCCTGCTGAATTTCCTGCCGGTGCAGTAGCGCGTCACTGATTCCAGCGTTGTTGAATCTCGTCCAGCTTGCCGGCCTTGCGCAGGCGCACTAGCGCTTCGGAAAACTGCCGGGCGCGTTCGGTATCGCCTTTGGCGAACGCGACGAAACGCGGCATCTGGATCAGCGGGCGAGGTAGCACGCGCACCTGCTCCATAGCGCGCTGCTCACGGATGAAATAGAACAGCTGGGTATGGTCGCCGACGATGATGTCGATGCGTCCGGCCAGCAGCATCGACACCAGTTGCCGTGGGTTCTGCGCACTGGTGTCACGGGCCAGATCGGCGTGGTCGAAGTTTTCTTCGTAGGCATAGCCGCGAACCTGGCCGATCACGTAGGGCGACAGGTCATCCAGCGTCTTCCAGTCGCTGATCGCGGTCTTGGCGGTGGTCATGAACACTGTCGAGCCACTGCGCAGCGGACCGACCAGCAGGTATTGCTGCTGACGTTGCGGCGTGCCGGCGAACTGGAAGGCCATCTGTACTTCCCCGCGGTCGAGCATGCGCTTGACGCGTTCCCATGGGTAAAGACGGATTTCATATGGCACCTGCGCTTCGCGCAGTACCGCATCGACCAGTTCGACGTCGAGCCCGCGCGGCGTGTCGTCCTCGACGGTGACGAAACTGTAGGGGGCGAACTGTTCGTCGCCCACTACCCGCCAGGGCTGCGCGGCCAGCGAATGGGTCAGTGCCAGTAGAGCAAGCAGCAGATAGCGCATGGCGGCGTTCCTCATGACTGGCCCATGTTGAGGCTAGTCAAGTTTCGTGAGGAGCGCGCGAAATGCGCTGTCGGATCACACCTTGCGTACGAACTCGGACTTGAGCTTCATCGCGCCGATGCCATCGATCTTGCAGTCGATGTCGTGATCGCCGTCCACCAGGCGAATGTTCTTCACCTTGGTGCCGACCTTGACCACCAGTGACGAGCCCTTGACCTTGAGGTCCTTGATCACGGTGATGGTGTCACCGTCCTGCAGCAGGTTGCCGACCGAATCCTTGATCACCCGCGCGTCATCACCGCCGTCGGCATTCTCGCCGGCTTTCCACTCATGGGCGCACTCGGGGCAGACCAGTTGATCGCCGTCTTCGTAGGTGTATTCGGAGTTGCATTTGGGGCAGGGCGGCAGAGCGGTCAAGGGGTGTCCTCGTACAGGTGAGAAACCGCAGATTATATAGGGTTTTGTTCGCGGGCGCCGCTCTAGGACGTGCAGTCTCGAGATGGGGGTGTTTTAAATATTGGACTTCTTGCCAGGCGGTAGTTTGCCTGGCTTGCCCTTAAAACGCCTTCCAATGGGCGTTTACTTGATGTGCGATAAATGGTTTATCAGAAAATCTTGAGCAGATTTGTTTGACATATTTTACGGCTCGGGCAGACTGGCTGCAGATTCCGTTGCCGAACCGGGTAGCGGGCAGCGTCGTTGCAGCCCCCCTCTCTGGATGGGGTTGACCCGGTTCGAGCCGCCGTCGGAAGGCGGCACTCAGGCTCAGGATGAGTCTCGGTGCACGGGGTTAGCCAAACAGGCCGGAGGTGCTACAGCAGAGTGTTCTGCTGGCTACCGGTCTGCACAGCAACGATAGGCCCGGCCTGTCCCAAGGTGACGTATGTCCGACAACAAGATCCGCAGCACTCCTAGCAAGAACAATCTCCGCAAGCCCGTCGTGTTGATGTCCATGGGCGCTCAAGAGCGCAAGGGCCACGACTATCAAGTAATGACTCACAAATACATCCAGCCTCTGGTCGAGTTCTCCGGTTGCGTGCCGGTACTGGTGCCCACCTGCTGCGGCATCGAGGATCTCGAGCAGTATTTGGATATGGCCGATGGTGTTTACCTCACCGGTGCCGGCAGCAACATCGACCCGGCGCTTTATGGCCAGGAGAACGAAACGCCGAACAAGGGCCAGGACCGTGACCGCGACCTGTTCGATCTGCCGCTGATTCGTGCCGCCATCGCTCGCGGTCTGCCGATCTTCGGCATCTGCCGTGGCATGCAGGAAATCAACGTGGCGCTGGGCGGTGACATCTACCAGAAGGTCTACGCCGAGCCTGGTTTCAACGACCATCGCGAAAACCCCGATGATCCGGTCGAGGTGCAGTACGCAGCCAGCCACAGCGTGCGTCCGGTGGCTGGCAGCTGGTTCGCCGAGTTGATGGGCAAGGACGAGATTCAGGTCAACTCCCTGCACGGCCAGGCGATTCGCAACCTGGGCAAGGGGCTGGAAGTGCTGGCCACCGCCGAGGATGGCCTGATCGAGGCGATCCACGCGCCGAGCCTGTCATCCTTCCTGTTCGCGGTGCAGTGGCACCCGGAATGGCAGGCGGCGAAGAATCCGGATTCGGTGAAGATCTTCCAGGCCTTCGGTGACGCCTGTCACCGCCGAGTAGCTTCGCGCAACAGTCGTCAGGCGGCCTGATCGCCGTGTAACCGCCGGCTCCTGCTTCAGTAGGGGCTTGGCGGCTGCGGCCAGTTCAGGATACCGCTGTCACTGAAGCGGCGGGTGCCGAACAGGCCGTCGGCGAGTTTGCCACGCAGCATGTAGGGCACCTCCTGACCAGGTTGATAACCGGCCACGCCCCACGCCTGGCGCATCACTGAAAACGCTGAAATGCTCACCGGTACGCTCAATACCGTCTCGCCGAAACGTGGCACGCTGCCGCTCTGGTCGCTGACGCCACTGGCCAGCGGCTGGCCGTTCACATCCAGATCCAGTGCCATGCCGTTGAAACTCACCGCGCTGTCATTGGGGTTCTGCACCCTTAGCTTGACCGCGAAGCGTACCTCCAGGCCCTGACCGGGCAGGGGTTCCAGGCCGACCAGATCGACCCGCAGCGGGTCACGATTGCTCAGGCTGGCGCAGGCGCTCAGGCCTGCTGCAAGCAGGGCAACGAGGCAAAGACGAAGCAGACGGTGCATGGTGATCTTCCCTGGACGTTATGAGTTCAGGATAGAAGACCACTGCACGCGCCATTAGCTCCCGGCACGTTGCCGGCTGCCCAGTACCAGCGCGATACCGCCGAGCACGGCGACAGCGCTCAGCGTCAGGCGCAGCGACAGCGCCTCGCCCAGCAGCAGGCTGCCGCCGAGCGCGGCGAGAATCGGCACGCTCAACTGCACCGTGGCGGCCTGACTGGCGCGCAGGCCGGGCAGGGCGCTGTACCAGATGGCGTAACCGACACCCGAGGTCAGGGCGCCGGACAATACCGCGTAGAACAGGCCAGGCCCATCCCAGTTCAGTTGCGACAACAGCACCAGCGCCAGCAGCACGGCCAGCGGTGCCGCACGCAGGAAGTTACCGGTGGTCACGGCCAGCGGATCACCCTGGCCGCGCCCGAGCAGCGAGTACGCGCCCCAGGCAACGCCGGCCAGCAGCATCAGCAGTGCAGCCAGCAACGGGGGCGCACTGGCGCCGGGTAGCAGCAGCGCCAGCAGGCCGGCCGTGGCCAGCGCCGTACCGAGACTGGCGCTCAGCCCCAGACGCTCGCCACGCAGCAAGCCCCACAGCAGCATGCTCAACTGCACGGCGCCGAACAGCAGCAGGGCGCCGACGCCGGTATCCAGTTGCAGGTAAGCAAAGGAGAAGGCCGCCGCATAGGTGAATAGCGCCAGCGCGCCAGGCCAATTGCCGGCGATGGGGTGCCCGGTCTGCCTCAGCTTGAGCAGCAGCCACAGCGTCAGGGCGCCGGCGAGCAGGCGGATAGCCGTGAAACTGGCCGCGTCGATTTCCGTTTCACGCAGCGCCAGGCGGCACAGTAGCGAGTTGCCGGCGAAGGCCAGCATGGCGAGGCAGGTAAGCAGCAGGATACGCGGTGGCATCGTCCATCCTTGGGTGAAGGTCTGGTGATGCCGGGCAGCTAATCACGTCAGGCTGCCCGATGGCATTGGCAGAAGGTCGCAAGTTGCTGCGACCTTGGCCAGTAAGCGCGCAGGCGCGTCTCAGAAGTGTGCCTTGAGCAACAGGCTGGCGGTGTTCTGGTCGGTCGAACCGACGAAGTTTTCGCTGACGAAACCGCCGTCCTTGATACCGTACTTGTTCTTCCAGTAGTCGTACTCGATACCCACGTACAGCTGCTTCTCGCCCCACTTCAGCGCCTTGCCCAGGTCGTACTTGATCTGTGGGTTGAAGTGCAGGTTGGCGTGGTAGTCGCCACGGCGGTTGCTGTCGTTGTCCACCACCCAGTCCATGAAACCGTCGATGAGAATGTCCGATTCGCCGACCGGGATGGTGTAACTCCACACCGGGGTGATCTGCCAGACGTTGCTGCCGGGGCGGCTGCCGTCGGTGGTACGCAGGTAGGTGTTGAGCTGGAAGTAGTCGAAGCCGGGAATGTCCAGGTCGACCGCCGGGCCGATCAGGTAGGACTCGACGTCGTCTTCACCGAACTCGTAGGTGGTGGAGATCAGCACGTCCTTGATCGGGCCGAAGGACAGGTCGGCACCGGTGATCTTGCCCAGCGAGAAGCGTGGGCTGAGCTCGCCATAGAAGGTGTGGCCGTCACCGGCGCCGTTGGTGGCATCGGTGTTGTACTTGATCACGTCGATGAACAGGAACAGGTCACCGAAGCTCCAGCCGCTGGCGTGCTCGAAGGTGACGGTCTGCTGAATCTCCGGGTCGATCTTGAAGTCCTGGCCATAGAGGTAGGTCAGGCTGTTGTTCTGCCACTGCAGCAGGTCACCGGCGACGGCCTGGCCGCCTACCAGCAGACCGCCGGCAAGCGCCAGCGAAGAGAGAGTGCGATTCATGAAAGCTCCTGGTGGTTAAGACGTGTCGTTATGATTTTTAAACCTGTCCATGTGGTCAGGCTGGAGCTGCTAGAGCAAAAACGGCGCCAATTCTATATGCCGTAAATAGTCTTTTAAAATCAATTGGATGAATAAACTTATGCAGAGTGTGTTGGGCACTGTCTTGCACTTTTTCTGATCGCTGAGACAGCTTTGGCTTTGACTTGGTGCGTATCGTCAGCTCAGGGGCGCCGTTTGCGAGGCTTGCGCGGCGCGCGCTCGGTGCCGGGTACGTGCAGATAGGCCATGACGCTTTCGGTCAGTTCCTGGGCGAGGCTTACCGCCTCCTTGTTACGCGCCATGACACCTGCCACCAGGGCTTCGATCAGGGCCAGCACGGCGGCATTGGAGCTGATCAGCACCGGGTGTTCGGCGGGGGCGAACAGGCTGTACTCGGCGATCTCCACCAGCGGCGAGGCGGGAGAGTCGGTGATGGCCAGCACGCAGGCGCCGCGTTCGCGGGCAAAACGCGCCAGTTGCAGGGTGTCGAGCGAATAGCGCGGCAGGGAGATGGTCAGCAGCACGTCGCGCTCGGTGATGGCGGCCAGGCGGTAGGCGGCGTTCTCGTTGCCGCCTTCCATACTGATGGCGGTGGCGTCATCGCAGAAGGGCACCAGGTTGGCGGCAGCCAGGCCGGCCATGTAGGCGCTGTTGCCGAAGCCGAGAATGTAGATGCGGCGCGCCCCGAGCAGGCGCCCGATCACTGCCTCGAACACGGCGGCGTCATTGTTGCTGGCCGCCGCGCCGAGGTTGCTGCTGGCGATCTGCAGCTGTTCGTGCAGGCCGAAGGCCCCGTCCGGGCGCTGCGCCAGCTCGTCGCGCAGCTTGTCCACCGGCGACACCATGTCCTGCAGGGTGGCGACCAGCTCGGCCTTCAGGCTGATGTAGCCACGCAGCTCCATGGCCTTGGCCAGACGGTTGACCGCCGCCGGCGAGGTCTGCGTGGCCTGCGCCAGCTCTTCGATGGTCAGGGTTGCGGCCTTCAGCGGATGGCGCAGGATGAAGTCGGCCACCTTGCGCAGCGAGGGCTGCAGCTGTGGCGCGACCTCGGCCAGCTTGCGCAGGATGGGGGCGCTGTAAACGGTGGCGGAAGACGACGAGCTGCTCGGCATGGCTGGGCTGATCCGGTCTGGCGATGGCGCGCAGTGTATCCGAAGCCGCCCGCCGTGCGCCTGTTTCGCTTACTTGAGGCTGCCGCAGAGAAACTGCTGCAGGCGCTCGGACTGCGGATTGGCCAATACCTCGCGCGGGTGGCCCTGTTCCTCCACCAGACCCTTGTGCAGGAACACCAGCTGGTTGGACACCTCGCGGGCAAAACCCATTTCGTGGGTCACCACCACCATGGTGCGACCCTCGCTGGCCAGATCCTGCATGACCTTGAGCACCTCGCCGACCAGCTCCGGGTCGAGGGCCGAGGTGGGCTCGTCGAACAGCATCACCTCCGGCTCCATGGCCAGGGCGCGGGCGATGGCCACGCGCTGCTGCTCGCCGCCACTCATGTGCGCCGGGTAGGCGTCCTTGCGGTGCGCCACGCCGACCTTGGCCAGGTAGTGCTCGGCCCTGTCGCGCGCCTCGGCCTTGCTCTGGCCGAGTACGTGCACCGGCGCTTCCATGACGTTGTCCAGGGCGCTCATGTGCGACCACAGGTTGAAGTTCTGGAACACCATCGACAGGCGCGAGCGCATGCGCTGCAGCTGCTTGGCGTTGGCGGCCTTGAGCGCACCGTCGCGATTGGCAACCAGCCTGAGCTCTTCGCCATTGAGCTGGATGCGACCGGCATGCGGCTGCTCCAGCAGGTTGATGCAGCGCAGGAAGGTGCTCTTGCCCGAGCCGCTGGAGCCGATGATGCTGATCACGTCACCAGCCTTGGCAGCCATCGATACACCGCGGATCACCTCGTGGCTACCGTAGCGTTTGTGCAGATCCTGAACTTCGAGTTTGTACATGTTGTTGTTCTCTTAGGGCATGAGTCAGTCGCTGAGCAGGCGACCCTGGCGAATGGGCGTTGCCCCGGCGACCTTGGCCAGCCACAGGCCGGGGCGGGCGAAGCGCATGCGCTCGCGGGCATAGAGCACGCCGCAGGTTTCGGCGCGGACGATGCTGTGCTGCTCGCTCAAGGGGTCGATCACCTCGAATAGTGCTTCGCCGCGTTCGACCCACTCGCCCGGCTGCTTGAAGAAGCTGACCACGCCCGGATGTGGGGCGAGGGCGTACTGCGCGCCGGCAAAGGGCGTGGCCCCGCAGCAGCGTTCCGGCGCTGCCGGCCAGTCGCCGGCGATCAGTCCCTGCTCGGCGAGGAAGGCCAGAATCGCCTCGGCGCTGGCTACCGCGCGTTCGGCTTCGGTGTCGGCCATGCCGCCCAGCTCCACGGTGGTGGCCAGGCAGGCCAGGGGAATCTCGGCTTCGGGGAAACGCTGGCGCAGGCGCTGCCAGGGCATGGCGCAGGCCTCGTCGAACGAGCTGCCGCCGGAATCCTCGGCCAGCAGCACCGCACCGGCCTGTAGGCGCGCCGCCAGAGGGCGCAGCGCCTGCCAGTGCTGCGGCGCGCTGTACAGGTGCACCGCGGCCTCGAAGTCGCAGTGCAGGTCGAGCACGACGTCGGCATCGCAGGCGTGACGCAGCAGCAGACGCTGCATGCCTTCCAGCTCCGAGGCCGGCGCGGGCAGGGCGTCCAGCGCCTCGATCATGGCGCGGCGAATCAGGCGTACGTTGCTCGGCCCGTCGCTGCCCAGGTGGCCTTCCACATGCGCGGCGACCGCGGCGGCCAGATCGACGAAGTCGCGATTGAAGTTTCTGCCGCTGGCGAATTCGAAGCGGCCCTGGACCGCCGCCTGGAACAGCTGGCTCAGGCCGATGGGGTTGGCCACCGGTACCAGCTCGATCACGCCGGTCAGGCGTCCGGCGCTTTCCAGCTGCTGCAGGCGACGCCTGAGCTCCACCGCCACGCGCATGCCCGGCAGCTCGTCGGCATGCAGGCTGGCCTGGATGTAGGCCTTGCACGGGCCGCTGCCGTAACGCAGCACGCTGAGGTGACGGCTGGTTCCGGTCGGGCTCCAGGGCAGTGGGTGGTCGATACGTTGCATAGGGCTTCCTTGTTAATGCTTGCGTGGGGTCAGGTGGGCCAGCCAGCGCAGTTCGGCGTATTTGAACAGACGCACCAGGCCCACCGTCAGCACCAGATAGAACAGGCCGGCGGTGATGAAGGCTTCGAACGGCATGTAGTACTGCGAGCTGATGGTACGGGCTGCACCGGTGAGGTCGATGAGCGTCACCAGCGAGGCCAGCGAGGTGGTGTGCAGCATCATGATCACCTCGTTGCTGTACTGCGGCAGCGCGCGGCGCATGGCCGAAGGCAGCAGGATGCGCCGGTAGAGCTGGGCGCGTGACATGCCCATGGCCCTGGCCGCCTCGATCTCGCCAGGCGGCGTGGCCTTGAGGCTGCCGGCCAGAATCTCCGCCGTGTAGGCGCTGGTGTTGATGGCGAAGGCCAGGCAGGCGCAGAAGGTGGCGCTGGAAAAGTACGGCCACATGAAGCTGTCGCGGATGACGTCGAACTGGGCCAGGCCGTAGTAGAGCAGAAATAGCTGTACCAGCATCGGCGTGCCGCGAATCACGTAGGTATAGAGCCAGGCCGGGAGGCTCACCAGCGGCGAGCGCGACACCCGCATCAGGGCCAGCGGCAGAGCCAGCAGCAGGCCCAGGGCGAGGGCGATCAGCAGCAGCTCGAAGGTGACCAGCAGGCCGCTGGCATACAGCGGCAGGCTGGAGAGGATCAGATGGAAATCGAGCATGGACGTGATCCTCAGATTTCAGCCGTGCGAACGCCGACCGAGTAACGCTTTTCGACGGCGCGCAGGAGCAGCAGCGAGACGCTGGTCAGCAGCAGGTACAGGCCCGCCACGGCAAGATAGAAGGTGAAGGGTTCACGAGTGGCGTCGGCGGCGTTCTTGGCCTTGAACATCATGTCCTGCAGGCCGACCACCGAGATCAGCGCGGTGGCCTTGGTCAGCACCAGCCAGTTGTTGGTGAAGCCGGGAATGGCGAAGCGGATCATCTGCGGCACCAGGATGCGCAAGAACACCTGGGCGCCGCTCATGCCATAGGCTGCACCGGCCTCGGCCTGGCCCCTGGCGATGGCCATAAAGGCGCCGCGGAAGGTCTCCGACAGGTAGGCGCCGAAGATGAAGCCCATGGTGAACACACCGGCGACGAAGGGGTTGATGTCGATGTAGGTGGTATAACCCAGGCTGGGCGCGATGCGGTTCACCAGGTCCTGACCGCCATAGAAGATCAGCAGGATCAGCACCAGGTCGGGGATACCCCGGATCAGCGTGGCGTAGGCGTCGCCCAGATTGGCCAGCCAGCGCAGTGGCGAGAGGCGCAGCGCAGCGCCGGTGAGGCCGAGCAGGATGGCCAGCGCCATCGAGCACAGAGCCAGAGTCAGGGTCAGCCAGGCGCCCTCGACGATGATCGGGCCGTAGCCTTGCAGCATGGTGGGAAACCTCGTTGCAGCGCAGAGAAACCGGCGCCTGTTGCAGGCGCCGGGGTGGGCGGCTTACTGGCCGTAGATGTCGTAGTCGAAGTACTTGGCCTGTACCTCGGCGTACTTGCCGTTGCTGCGAATGGCGTCGATGGCGGTGTTGAGCTTCTCGGCGGTGGCTGCGTCGCCCTTGCGCACGGCGATGCCCGCGCCGCGACCGAAGTAGCGCGGGTCGTTGAAATCAGGGCCGACCAGGGCGAAACCCTTGCCACCGTCGGTTTTCAGGAAGCCCTCGTCGATGTTCACCACATCGGCCAGCACCGCATCCACCCGGCCTGCCAGCAGGTCGAGGAAGGCTTCGTTGTTGGAGCCGTAACGCACCACGTTGACGCCGGCCGGGGTCAGTTCGGCAGTAGCGTAGCGATCGTAGGTGGAGGCGCGCTGCACGGCTACCTTCTTGCCCTTGAGGTCGACGCTCGGGTCCTGGATCTGGCTGCCTTCCTTCATCACCAGCTTGCCGGGGGTGTGGTAGTACTTCTTGGAGAAGTCCACCGACTTCAGACGGTCTTCGGTGATCGACATCGAGGACAGCACGGCGTCGACCTTGCGCACCTTGAGCGAGGGAATAAGGCCGTCGAACTCTTGCTCGATCCACTGGCATTTGACCTGCATCTGCGCGCACAGCTCGTTGCCGATGTCGTAGTCGAAGCCGGCGATCTTGCCGTCGGCGGTCTTGAACGCGAAGGGCGGGTAGGCCGCCTCGATGCCGATGCGCAGCGCCGGCTCGGCGGCGACGGCGAAGGTGCCGAAGGTGGAGAGCGCCAGGGCGCCGAATAGAGCGATCTTGTTCATCTTGTTACTCCAGTGGATGGCGGTTGGGAGGCAGCGTCCGTCGCGACAGGCGGCGGGATTGAACGTTACGCCGACTGTTGCCAGGCGGCGCCGGCAGGGCCTCGTGAGCCTTGGCCGGTGGGCGATCGGGTGGGACGCCCGAGCAGATGCATGAATATCTTTGACATGTTTTTTTTCACGAATCTACGTTTAAGAAATATTTATGTCAAACGTGGCGTGTGGTGCTTGTGCCTTGAAAATGGCTGGTATATAAATTTTCACGTGTGAATGTGGTGAAAAAAATAATTCATATCGCCGCGACCTGTCGCCAAGCCCATTTCATCTGGCCTGCGAGCAGGGGGCATACCGCTTTCGACTTCTGACAAGAGCAATAACAATGAACAAACAGCGCAATCTTCGTGGCCTTCTCGCCGCGCTCATCCTCTGCGGCAGTGCTGATCCGGTAATGGCCGATGGCAACCTCCTGGCGGTCGGCGGCATGCTGCGAGCCAGCAACAGCCTGGTCTACGAAAAACTCATCGAACTGGCGGGCGGTGCCCAGCAGGCGCGCATCGCCATCATGCCCACAGCCAGCGGCAGCCT
This sequence comes from Pseudomonas sp. ZH-FAD, assembly GCF_002803095.1. Lineage (GTDB taxonomy): Bacteria > Pseudomonadota > Gammaproteobacteria > Pseudomonadales > Pseudomonadaceae > Aquipseudomonas. Next base: position 29,048 of record NZ_PGLR01000019.1, read on the forward strand.
GGGCTCCAGCAAGCGCTTTCAGGCCGAACTGGAAGCCCTGGGCGTGCCCGCCGAGCACATCCGCATCGTCGGCATCGACCGCCACAACTACCAGGACACCATGAACGACCCTGCCGTGGTCGCGCCGCTGCGCGAGGCCAGTGCGGTGTGGTTCGTTGGTGGCGATCAGGCGCGCATCGCCCGTGCGCTGTTCAACGCCGACGGCAGCCCGTCGCTCGCCATGCAGGCCGTGCAGGCGATCTACGACAAGGGCGGCGTGGTGGCCGGTACCAGCGCCGGGGCCAGCATCCTCGGTGCGCGCATGCCCACCGCCTACGGGGTGGTCATGGACACCCTGGATTTTGGCGTGGCCACGGCCGAGGGCCGGCGCGGTACCGCCCTGCTCAGGGGCGCAGGTCTGTTCACCGCCGGCGTGATCGACCAGCACTTCGACAAGATCGAGGAAACCAGCAGCGGGCGCGCCGCGCGCATGGCCAGCTACCTGCTGGAACAGCCGGCTCCGGGCAAGGGCTTCGGTCTGGATACCAACACCGCCATGTGGATCAAGCCCAGTGGCGAGCTGGAGGTACTGGGCGAGGGCTACCTGACCATCATGGACCCTGCCGCGGCGAAGAAGAGCTTCGGGCTCTACGGCACGCGCATCGACGACATGCGCCTGGCCATGCTCGGTCATGGTGATCGCTACGACCTGGCCTCGGGCGAGATCCGGCCGGATGCCGGCAAGCAGCCGATCGAGCCTGGCAACGAGTACCTGGTGGGCAATCGCCTGCTCACCGACCTGTCGGCCGTGTCGGCGATCAACCGAGCGGTGCTCTATGGCCTGGCCGACAACACGGCGAGCCGTCAGCTCGGGCTGATGACCCGCTACAACCCGGCCAACGGCTACCACTACGGCTATCGCTTCGAGTTCAGCAAGCGCGCGGACTTCGCCGGCCACAGCCGCTTCCACGATTCGCAGACCAACTACAGCGTCAGCGGCGTGCGCCTGGATATCCGTCCGGTGACCGCCGATCTGCGCGAGCCGGCCGCCGGTGCCCCGCGTGATGCCGGCAATGGCCGCCGCGGTGACGTCATTCGTGCGGTGACCTTCCGCGGCCTGATGACTCTCAACGCCGAGGGCGCCTTCGAGGCCCAGCGCCCGATCACCCGCGGCGAGCTGGCCAATGCCCTGCAGATGACCCTGGCCGCGGAGCCCAACCTCAAGGCCCTGCCGACGCTGAGCGACGTGCCAGCCGAGCATCCTCTACGCGAGCACATCGAAGTGGTGGTTTCCAACGGCTGGATGGATGGCGCCGAGCGCTTCGATGCCCAGCGGCCGGCCAGCCGCGCGGACTGGGCGCTGGCCTGCAAGGCGCTGGTCGAGCGCTTCAGCGGAGCCACGTTGAGCAAGACCGTGGCGCTGCAGGATGTCGCCGGCCTCGCCGCAGCGAACGCCGAGGCTGCCGTGCAGACCGTGGCCGAAGGTTGGCTGAGCGCCAACCAGGGACGCTTCGAGCCTGCTGCGCCGGTCGCGCGCGCCGAGGTCGCCGAGACCCTGGCACGCATCATCGGCCTCTAGAGCCTTTTTTCTACCTCTACCCCCAGCCCGCCTGCAGCGCACAGGCGGGACGGGCACGGCTGCGCCGGAGAAACGAGCCATGCAATTGAACCGAGTGGAAGTCTTCGCCCTGCACAAGCTGCTGCAGGACGACAGCCAGATGGCACAGACCGTCATCTCTTCCAGCGTGCGAGTGCACGAAAGGGTGCGCACCCGGGCAGGTTTCTTCTCGGTGCTGCACCTGCCGCGCCGCCTCGAACTGAGCCGCGAGCTGCAGGAACGGCGCTGGCCGTTTCGCCTGAAGCGGCGCAGGGGCGTCGGCTACTTCGTGTGCTGGCTGGAAGAGCGCTCACTTTGCCTGGAGGCCGTGATCGAGCGCGGCGAATGCCCGGCTGACCTGGTTCCCGAGCTGTTCACCTGAGCGGCTGCGAACACCGCCCGCGTCGCGGGCACCCCATACCAATAAAACCAACGGAGTAAGGCATGAAGATTCTCAAACTCAGCTGTCTCGCCCTGGCCATCGGTGCCGTGGCCTCGCAGGCTGCCGCCGCCGGTCAGCAGCAGGAAGCCAAGGGGTTCATCGAGGACAGCAGCCTGCAGCTGATCAACCGCAATTTCTACATGAACCGCGACTACCGTCATGGCGGCAGCAACAGCCAGGGCATCAACCGCGCCAAGCCGGTCAACGAACGCAACGGCTATCGCGAGGAGTGGGCACACGGTGCGCAGCTGAACTTCAGCTCGGGGTTCACCCAGGGGACCGTCGGTGTCGGCGCCGATGCCTTCGCCTACGGCGGGGTCAAGCTCGATAGCGGCCGTGGCCGGGTAGGCAACGGCCTGCTGCCGATCAGCAACAACCGCACCGCCGATGCCGAGGTGCCGGACAGCTACGGCCAGATCGGTGGTGCGGTGAAGCTGCGCGCCTCTTCCACCGAGCTGAAGTACGGCGAGATGCGCCCGGCCGCACCGGTATTCGCCACCGGCGATGCGCGTCTGCTGCCGGAGACCGCGACCGGCTTCCAGATTTCCAGCAGCGAGTTCGACGCGCTGTCCTTCGAGGCCGGCCACTTCACCTCGATCAATCGCCGCAACTCCACCAACTCCGATGACGACCTGACCAGCGAGTACGCCGAGGTGGAGGCGCGTAGCGTCGACTTCGCCGGCCTCAGCTACGCGGTCAATGACGACCTGAGCCTGATGTTCTACGCCAGCGAGGCCAAGGACGTCTGGCGTCAGTACTTCGCCAACCTGTACTACAACATCCCGCTGACCGATAGCCAGGCGCTGAACTTCGACCTGGTGGCGTACAAGACCCGCGACGAAGGCGAGGCGCGTGCCGGCGAGTTGGACACCCTGACCTGGTCGCTCAAGGGCGCCTACAGCTTCGGCGCGCACAAGCTCAGCCTGGCCTATCAGAAGGTGCATGGCGACGAGTTCTTCGACTACATCGGCGGCGACTCCATCTGGCTGGCCAACTCGGTGCAGTACTCCGACTTCAACGCCCCCAACGAGCGCTCGGTGCAGATCCGCTACGACCTGAACATGAAGCACTACGGCGTTCCCGGCCTGACCTTCATGGCGCGCTACATCAAGGGCGACGACATCGACGGCACCAAGGCCGATCCGAATGGCGCCTTCGCCGGCTGGGCCGGTGAGGACGAGAAGCATTGGGAACGCGACCTGGAAGCGCGCTACGTGTTCCAGGAAGGCGCGGCCAAGGACCTGTCGCTGCGTCTGCGTCACGCCACTCACCGCTCCACGGCATTCGACGACGACCTCGACGAGGTGCGCCTGATCATCGAGTACCCGCTGAGCATCCTGTAACGGCATTCTCCGGGCGGCGACAGATCCCGGGCCGTCCGGAGCTTTTTCTTCAAGGTCAGCTCCCACGCTCCTTTGGCCTTAAGGCGTCGCCAGCGGCGCCTGCTTTTCCGCCAGGAGACCTGACCCCCTGGCCCCGCGCGGGCAAGGAGTCGAAATGCTACGCATGCTGTTGTGTCTGTTCGCTGTGCTGCTCGCCCAATCGGGCACGGCAGGACCGTTGCGGGTCGCCATGGAGGGACAGTTCCCGCCTTTCGAAGAACTCGATGCGCAGGGCAATCTGGTCGGCTTCAACGTCGACATCGCCAGGGCCCAGTGTCAGCGCATGCAGCGCGAATGCGAGCTGCAGCGCTTCGCCTGGGATGACCTGATCCCGGCACTCGACGCGGGACGCGCGGACCTGATCCTGGCGTCCATGTCGATCACCGCGGCGCGCGCCGAACGGGTGGACTTCACCGCCCGCTATGCGCAGACCCCGGCCTTCTTCTTTGCCCGCAAGGGCCATATCAATCAGATGCTGATCACCCCGCGGCGCATCGCCGGCAAGCGCGTCGGCGTGCAGCAGGGCACCACCTACGAGCGCTTTCTCGAGGCCCGCTTCGCCGAGCATGTGCAACTGCTGCGCTATCCCAGCGTCGCCCAGGCCTACCGGGCGCTCGCAGGCGGCGAGCTGGATCTGGTGCTCGACGACGCCGTTTCCGGTTACTTCGGCTTCCTCCTGACCGAACTGGGCCGCGACTTCGAGCAGGTCGGCGGCCCCGTGGTGGCGCCGCAGTTCTTCGGCCAGGGGCAGGGCATCGCCGTGCGCAAGGGTGACGACGAGCTGCGCCAACAGCTCGATCGGGCGCTGGCCGAGATCCTTGCCGACGGCACCCACAAGCGCATCGAGAAACGCTACTTCAAACAGTTTTCCGTTTACTGAGGCCGGCCCGCCGACTGCGCTCTGGCTCCCAATCACCGTTCCCCAACCAGCGTCACCAACCGTGCCCCTGCGGCACCTGCGGAGAAATCGAAATGATCGGATCGGTTATTCGTTACACCCTCATGCTGGCTCTTCTGTTACCGCTGCCGGCCCTGGCGGCCGGCCCGCTGCTGCTGGTGGGCGGCGGGCTCAAGGACGACAACGCGGTGATCTACCAACGTCTGGTGCAGCTGGCCGGCGGCAGTCAGGCGCGCATCGGCGTGATCACCGCCGCCTCGATTCCACCGAGCCAGGACCCCGACGCCGGCACGGCCAACGCGCGCAACTCCAAGTCCAACGGCGAGTTCTACGCGCAGCTGCTGAAGACCTACGGCGCCCAGGATGCCCAGTGGATTCCCATCGACCTGGACAGCATCGGCAACAACAGCAACCCGCAGGTGATCGCGCAGATCAACGGCATGACCGGCTTCTTCTTCGGCGGCGGCGACCAGGCACGCCTGACCCAGACGCTGCAGACCGCAACGCGCGCCGACACGCCGGCACTGGCCGCGATTCGCGCCCGGCACGATGCCGGCGCCGTGCTCGCCGGCAGCAGCGCGGGAACCGCGATCATGGTCGGCGGGCCGATGATCACCGGCGGCGAGAGCTATCCCGCTCTGCGCTACGGCGTCTACACCACCCCGGGCGGTGATGACCTGTCCTACGACATGCAGGGCGGTTTCGGCTTCTTCAGCCACGGCCTGCTCGACACCCATTTCAGCGAGCGCGGCCGTCAGGGGCGCATCGTGCGCCTGGCCGACTACACCAACGTGCCGTTCGCCTACGGCGTCGACGAGGACACCGCGCTGCTGGTGCAGCACAACCCCAGCCTCGGCCAGGTGGAGATGGAAGTGCTCGGCAGCAACGGCGTGTTCATCTTCGACCTGCGCAACAAGCAGCGCGGCACCGGTAGCAGCTATGCCCTCTACGACGTGCTGGCTAGCTACCTGACCGCCGGCGACCGCTACCGCCCGGCCAATCAGCAGTTCGTGATCGCCAGCGGCAAGACCAGCCTGCGTGGGCGCGAGTACTACAGCTCGGCGATGACCGCCACCGGCGACATCTTCAGCAGCCCGAACAACAGTGGTGCCAACGGCCGACGCAACCCGCGCGAGTTCGTCAAGGTCAGTACCGACCTGTTCGACAGCCGCTCCACCAGCACCCTGGGCCGCACCTACGAAAGCAATCCGCGTTTCCGCGTCGACCTGATCAAGAGCACCACCTTTGACAGTCACGGCTATCAGGGGCTTATCAACGGCAAGCGCCTGACCTCCTATCTGCGTCTGCGCGTGGATATGCGCCCCAACTGAGAGTCGCGCTGCCTGCACCTGCTCAGGCAGCGCCGCTGTTAAGCCGCGAGAAGTTCTGCGCGCGGCTTCTTTGCTACTCCAGTACGAACCTTTCCCGCCAGACGGTCGCTGCGCAAAGTGCTTGACGAAGCTATATGAAGGTAGTCATATAAGCGGCTAAGATTATGGTCATAATCTAAACCGCTCACCTACCTTCATCCCTTATCCCGGAGACTTCCATGAGCACTGCAAGCAAGCCCGCTACCGCCCTGATTACCGGCGCCTCGTCCGGCATCGGCGCCACCTACGCCGAGCGCCTGGCCCGGCGTGGTCATGACCTCCTGCTGGTGGCGCGCGATGCCCAGCGCCTGCAGGCCCTGGCCGAGCGCCTGGGCGGCGAATATGGCGTCGCCGTCGAGGTGCTGCCGGCCGACCTGACGCAGAAGGCCGATATCCTCAAGGTGGCGCAACGCCTGCGTGAGGATGCCGGTATCGGCCTGCTGGTAAACAACGCGGGTGTGGCGATGAACGGCAAGCTGGCCGACGCCGATCTGGAGCAGGCCGAGGCGATGATCCAGCTCAACGTGGTGGCACTGACCCACCTGGCGGCCGCGGCTGCAGCCAATTTCTCCGCGGCGGGGCGGGGCGGCATCATCAACCTTGGTTCGGTGGTGGCGCTGGCGCCGGAAATGTTCAACGCCGTCTACAGCGCGACCAAGGCCTACGTGCTGAGCCTGACCCAGACCCTGGCTGGCGAACTGCGTGGTTCGGGCGTGCAGTTGCAGGCGGTGATGCCGGGCGTGACCCGCACCGAGATCTGGGAGCGCAGCGGCACCGACGCCTCGGCGCTGCCGCCGTCGATGATCATGGAAGTGGGCGAGATGGTCGATGCAGCGTTGGCTGGTTTCGATCAGGGTGAACTGGTGACCATACCCTCGCTGCCGGATGCAGCCGACTGGGACGCCTTCGTCGCCGCTCGCGCCGCGCTGGGGCCGAACCTGTCGCACAGCCAGGCGGCGGCGCGCTACAAGTGAGTCCGAAGCAGTCTCGTTATTGGCTATGTGCAAGTGAGTGACGTTGTAGGAGCGGCTTCAACCGCGAATTTCGCGGATAAATCCGCTCCTACGGGTGCACAGTTAACTCAGGCATAGCCTTGTCGTTACGCGTCCTGCGTCTGCTCGATCAGCAGGCGGCGGGTCGTTTTCAGCAGGCGGTCGGACAGCTCCGGGTCCTTGACGCTGCGCGATAGCAGCAGGGCGCCGACCATGCTCGAGAGCAGCAGTACGCTCTGCTCGGCGGCATCATCGCCGCCGAGGTTGTCCTCGATCATGGCCAGACGGTCGCGCACCAGGGCGTCGGTGGTTTCGCTGGCCTCGCCACGTTGGCCCAGCTCGGCGGACATGGTCGGCAGCGGGCAGCCACTGCCGGGGTTGGCGCGATGCGCGCTGGACAGGTAGCTGGCGATAAAGCGTGGCAGCGGTGCCTCGGCATCCTTGGCCAGCGCCTCGGTGCTGCGGGACAGTTCCTCCACCGCATGGCGCAGAGCGTTTTCCACCAGATCGTCCTTGGACTTGAAGTGGGCATAGAAACCGCCGTGGGTCAGGCCCAGGGCCTTCATCAGCGGCTGCAGGCCGGTGGCGCCGACGCCATCGCGGCGAAAGCGCAGGGCCGCCTCCTCGATGATGCGTTGGTGGGTCTTGGCCTTGTGGTCTTCCGAATAGCGCATGGGCTTTCTCGTCTATCAGATGCTGGCTGTCATCTTACACCTGCATCGCCGTTCTGGCGCGGCGCGTTCATGTCGAGAATCAGGCAGGTGGTGGAGGCGACGGCGTAGAGGCGCTCGTCGACATCGTACAGTCGGCCTTCGGCCAGCGCGGTGGAGCGGCCGACATGGATGATGCGGCCTTCGGCGCGTACCGGACCGACTTCACTGCGCAGCGCGCGGATGTAGCTCACCCGCAGGTCCGCGGTGGTGTAGCCCTGGCCCGTCTTGAGCAGGGTATGCACGGCGCAACCCATGCAGGAGTCGAGGAGTGTGGCAATGTAGCCGCCATGCACGCTGCCCAGCGGGTTGTAGTGGCGCTGATCGGGCGTGCCCTGGAAGACGAACAGGCCGCTGGCCCATTGCACCGGGGTGAAGTCGAGCACCGCGTTGATCGGCGGGGAGGGCAGGTCGCCGCGGCCGATGCCGTCGAAGAAATCCATCGGCGGCATGGCGGCCACTTCCGCCAGGCTGAGGGTGCCTGGCGCGGCGAGTTGGTTGCGAATGGCCTGTTCCTCGGCAATCCAGGTGGCGAGGCGGGCGTCTCGGGATAGGGCGGTCATGCGGGCTCCAGATAAATATGATGGACGACATTCAATGTTTCATATTATGGTCGAAATATAAATAACCGTCAGTCGCTGTCGATCGGAGTTCCGCCATGCAGCCTTCCCGTGTTCTGTTGATCATCCTGATGCTGCTCACTGCGTTGGGGGAGACCTCCACGCAGTTGCTGATTCCCGCGCTCGGTGAGCTGGAGCGCGGGCTGGAGGCCGAGCCTGGCAGCAGTCTGTTGGCGCTGTCGCTGTTCGTCGGCGCCTTTGGCCTTGGCCAATTGCTGCTCGGACCGCTGTCGGATCGGCTGGGGCGCCGTCCGGTGCTGCTTGCCGGGTTGAGCCTCTATCTGCTGGCGACCCTGGGCATGCTGCTGGCGCCGAACATCGACGTGCTGATCGGCATGCGCGTGCTGCAGGGGCTGGGCGCCTGTGCGGCGCTGGTGCTGGCGCGTGCCATCGTCCGTGACGTGTGGGAGGAACAGGCCGGGCCGGCCCTGGCGCTGACGGTGCTGGGCATGTTCGCGGCCATCGTCCTGTCGCCGGTGGTTGGCGGCCTGCTGACCCAGTTCGGCGGCTGGCGTGCGCCGCTGTTGGCGACCCTGGTACTTGGCAGCCTGGCCTTGTTGTCGGTGCTTACCGGCTACCGCGAAAGCCATCTGCAGCGCGATCCTCAGGCAGGACGACTCAAAGGCCTGCTGGCCAGCTACCTGCAGGTGTGGCCCAGTTGCCGCGCGCTGGCGCTGACCATTGCCTGTACCTACGGCTCGATGTTCGTCGTGGTGGCCGGTTCCTCGTCGGTGTATATCGGCCTGCTGGGGCTGAGCGCGGCGCAGTACGGGTTGACCTTCGCCCTGATCGTTTCCGGTCTGCTCGGCGGTGCCCTGTTCACCCTGCGCAACGTGCAACGCCTGGGGCCGCAGAAGGTGGTGGGCATCGGCGTCGCGCTGGTGCTGCTCGGGTCGTTGCTGACCCTGGCGACCTACCTGCTGTTTGGCCTGTCGCTGCTGGGGCTGTCGCTGCCGCAGGTATTGGTGACGCTGGGCGGTGGCATGCTGCTGCCGGCCGCCGTGGCTGGCGCGGTGATTCCCAATCCGCAGCGTGCCGGATTGGCTGCGGGGCTGATGGGCTTCTCGCAGATGGCGGGCGCCACCCTGGCCGGCCTGCTGCTCGGTGCCCTGCAGGATGGCTCGGCCTGGCCTATGGTTGCCTTGAATGCGCTGTTCGCCGTGTTGGCGTTTCTATTCTTCCACCTCTTGCGCGTGCGCCCGGTCGTCACGGCTGCGGTGGCCGGCAAAACTCCCTGATTCGAGGACAAAGCTATGAGCAGCTATGACGTGGTCATCATCGGCGCCGGCCCCGGCGGTTACAACGCGGCTATTCGCGCCGGGCAACTGGGCCTGAAGGTGGCCTGCGTGGAGGGGCGTGAAACCCTCGGTGGCACCTGCCTGAACGTTGGCTGCATGCCGTCCAAGGCCTTGCTGCATGCATCCGAACTCTACGAGGCTGCTGCCGGTGGTGAGTTGAGTGCCCTGGGGGTGGAGGTCACGCCGACGCTCAACCTGGCGCAGATGATGAAGCAGAAGGCCGATAGCGTCGAAGCGCTGACCAGGGGCGTGGAGTTTCTGTTTCGCAAGAACAAGGTGGAGTGGGTCAAGGGCTGGGGGCGGATCGATGGTCCAGGGCGAGTGCAGGTCAAGCTGAGCGAGGGCGGCGAGCGTTTGCTGGAAACCAGGAACATCGTCATCGCCACCGGCTCGGAGCCAGCACCTTTGCCGGGTGTGGAGATCGACAACGCGCGCATCCTCGACTCCACTGGCGCGCTGGCGTTGCCCGAGGTGCCCAGGCACCTGGTGGTGATCGGCGCCGGGGTGATCGGCCTGGAGCTGGGCTCGGTGTGGCGCCGCCTGGGCAGCCAGGTCACGGTGGTGGAATACCTCGAGCGCATCTGCCCCGGTCTTGATGGCGAGACGGCCAAGACCCTGCAGCGCACCCTGAGTAAGCAGGGCATGAGTTTCAAGCTGGGCACCAAGGTCACCGGCGCGAAGACGAGCAAGTCCGGCGTGACCCTGACGCTGGAGCCGGCAGCAGGCGGTGCGAGCGAGACCCTGGAGGCCGATTACGTGCTGGTGGCCATCGGCCGACGTCCTTATACCAAAGGGCTCGGGCTGGAGAGCGTCGGCCTGAACACCGACAAACGCGGCATGCTCGGTAACGAAAAGCACCACAGCGGCGTGCCCGGTGTGTGGGTGATCGGCGATGTCACCTCCGGGCCGATGCTGGCGCACAAGGCTGAGGACGAGGCGGTGGCTTGCATCGAACGCATCGCCGGGCACGCCGCCGAGGTCAACTACGGGGTGATCCCCGGCGTGATCTACACCCGCCCGGAAGTGGCCAGCGTCGGCAAGGGCGAGGAGGAACTGAAGGCCGAAGGCCGTGCCTACAAGGTCGGCAAGTTCCCCTTCACCGCCAACAGCCGGGCGAAGATCAACCACGAGACCGAAGGTTTCGTGAAGATCCTCGCCGACGCCAATACCGACCAGATTCTCGGCGTGCACATGATCGGGCCGAGCGTAGGTGAACTGATTGGCGAGTATTGCGTGGCCATGGAGTTCTCAGCCTCGGCCGAGGACATTGCGCTCACCTGCCATCCGCACCCGACTCGCTCTGAGGCAGGGCGCCAAGCAGCGATGGGTGTGCATGGCTGGACGATGCAGGCCTGAGGGGGCGTCGCTATCGGCCGATACTGTCGATACTGAGGTAAAGCGATAGCCAGGGATGTTCGGGTTGGCTGGTTTTGCTTTTTTCGATCAAGGACTGCAGGAGTCTGAGTGGCATGGTATCCGACGCCAGATCTTCAACTGCGACGTTCTGCCAACTGCCTGAACCATCCTTGCCAACCATGTAGGCCAGGATGGGTTTGTCCTGGTTATTGAGGTTCTGATACTCGGGCAAGGTCGGTTCCCGGCTGGGGTCATTGCGCAGCATCGACGCCGCATAGGCCTCCAGCTCGGCTGCTGGTGGCCAGTTTCTCCAGGCCTTCTCTCCCTCGCTCATGGTGCCGATCAACTGTGCGTCGCGCAGAAAGGCGGTTACCTGGAACCAGGGGGCGGAACCGTCTCGCCGTTGCAGCTCGTCGGCCAAGTCATAGGTGGCATTGCGAAATAGTATGTCGCGATTGGTCATTTCCAGAAACGCGACTTGGCGCTCTGCCGCTGTAAACAGTCCTGAGTCATCGAAGGAGATTTTCGAAAGCGTGACCCGGTCCAGTGCGGCGAACGGGTTTTCTGCCGAGCGACGGCTATGGATTTTCTCTTCACCGTAATGGTGGCTGAGAAGATAGTTGGCTGCTTGCTGAGCCAGCGTTTGCCGTTCTGGGCTCGGGTCCTGAGGTACTTCCTTGAGGAGGTCGGCATTCTTGCCATGAGCCTTGATCTGCTGGTGGTTGCTTTCCAGAAACTCGTCGAAGCCAACTGCCGCGCTGGCCTTACCCGCAGACTCGCTCTTGAGCAGCAAGGATATCTTCGTGGCTGCGGGAGAGAGCGTTACCTTCACGCCCACATCAGTGGCAACGCCCTGTAGGCCAGATGATGACTTGGGTTGATCGACGTTGCGCTGAATAATGGAACTTGCCATGCCCGCCTTGAAAGAGCGGTATGCCAGCAGGCCTTCCACGCTGAAGTTTGTCATTTCCACATCCCTTGGTTTCTGCTGTCCTGCACGCGCAGTTAGTTATCGAGCCATGTTTTGTGGATCGGCAGTTCGGCGGGAGTCTTGAGGTGCTATCACTTCTTGAGGCCATGCACGTCGGAGTATCCGCTGACCTGAGCAACTGCATCGGTGCGCGCGGCGCACCCTACGGGTAGAGGCATAGCCCGAATGCAATCCGGGCTATGGGCGGCGTCAGAGCACGTGATCAAGATTTACCGGTTCGCCCGGTTGGGCGTTGAGTTTGGCGCGGATGTCGGCGAACACCTTGTCGTATTCGTCATGGCCGCGCATCACCGGGCTGGCGTTGGGGTGCAGGCCATGGCGGGCGGCCACGCGGGTGGCGACACTGGCAAAGTTGAAGGCGACGTCGCGATGCAGTTCGAATTCCTCCTCGAAATGCTTGCCGTCCACCTCGCCGACCAGGCGCATGTGCAGCATCGGCCCCTGCTGCGGGTCCTTGCGGACTTCGTAGTAGAAGTCCACCGAGAAGGGCGGCAGCAGGCGCATGTGCTCGGGGCGGTCGTTATTGTCGCGGTGCAGGTGACCGGGGGTGAACATGATCGTGCCCTCTCAGCGATAGACGATGCCCTTGCAGTCCAGGCTGATGCGCGTGCCTGAACGACTCTGGACGATGGCTTCGATATTTTCCAGCGAACCGATCACTGCGCTGCTGCCGGTATTGCGCGCGAACTCGCAGGCGGCCTGTACTTTCGGACCCATGGAGCCGGCGGCGAAGCCGAGCGTTTCGATGGCGTCGGGATGAGCTTCGGCGATGGATTTCTGCGTGGGTTTGCCCCAGTCGACATAGGCAGCGTCGACATCGGTGGCGATCACCAGCAGGTCGGCATTGAGCTGTTCGGCCAGCAGCGCCGAGCACAGGTCCTTGTCGATCACCGCTTCGACGCCGCGCAGTTGGTTGCCGTCGTACATGGTCGGGATGCCACCGCCACCGGCGCAGATCACCACGCTGCCCTTTTCCAGCAGCCACTTGATCGGGAGAATTTCGAAGATGCGCTGCGGGCGCGGGCTGGCCACCACGCGGCGGAACTTGTCGCCGTCCGGGGCGATACTCCAGCCTTTTTCGGCGGCCAGACGCTCGGCTTCCTCTTTGCTGTAGACCGGGCCGATGGGTTTGCTCGGTTTCTTGAAAGCAGGGTCGGCGCTGTCCACTTCCACCTGGGTGAGTAGGGTGGCGAAGGGCACTTCGAAGGGCAGCAGGTTGCCCAGCTCCTGTTCGATCATGTAACCGATCATGCCTTCGGTCTCGGCGCCGAGCACGTCCAGCGGGTAGGGATTGGCCGCGTCATAGGCATTGCCCTGCAAGGCCAGCAGGCCGACTTGCGGGCCGTTACCGTGAGCGATGACCAGCTCTTTACCGGGTGCCACCTTGGCGATCTGCTGGCAGGCGATACGTACGTTCTCTCGTTGATTTTCCGCGGTCATGGCTTCACCGCGGCGAAGCAGGGCGTTACCGCCCAGGGCGATGACGAGTCGCATGGTGTTCTCCTTGTCGCTCGGATTGAATCCGGGGCCTGTGGCCTGGGGTTCGGCGTCGCCGGTCAGACCCTCTCCCCCGGCCCCTCTCCCATAAATGGGAGAGGGGAGACAAGCTCATCCCCGGATTGCATCCGGGCTACGTCAACCTAAATATCAGCCAGGGTCGCCACCAGAATCGCCTTTATGGTGTGCATGCGGTTTTCCGCTTGCTCGAAGGCGATGTTCCAAGGCGACTCGAACACGTCTTCGGTGACCTCGATGCCGTTCTTCAGGTGCGGATACTGCTCGGCGATCTGCTTGCCGACCTTGGTCTCGCTGTTGTGGAAGGCCGGCAGGCAGTGCATGAACTTCACCCGCGGGTTGCCGGAGGCCTTCATGATCTCGGCATTGACCTGATAGGGCAGTAGTTCCTGGATGCGTTCGCCCCAGGCTTCCACCGGCTCGCCCATGGACACCCAGACGTCGGTATGGACGAAGTCGACGCCCTTGACCGCCTCCTTCGGGTCTTCGGTGAGCAGGATGCGCGCGCCGCTTTCTTCGGCGAATTTTCGGCAGGCGGCGACGTGTTCCTCGCTGGGCCACAGCGCCTTGGGCGCGGCGATGCGCACATCCATGCCGAGCTTGGCGCCGATCAGCAGCAGCGAGTTGCCCATGTTGTTGCGCGCGTCACCCAGGTAGGCGTAGGCAATGTCGTGCAGCGGCTTGTCGCTGTGCTCGCGCATGGTCAGCACGTCGGCGAGCATCTGCGTCGGGTGGTACTCGTCGGTCAGGCCGTTGAACACCGGCACCCCGGCGTACTGGGCCAGTTCTTCGACGATTTCCTGCTTGAAGCCGCGGTACTCGATGGCGTCGTACATGCGCCCGAGCACGCGGGCGGTGTCCTTCATCGACTCCTTGTGGCCGATCTGCGAGGAGTTGGGGTCGATATAGGTGACGTTGGCGCCCTGGTCGTAGGCCGCTACCTCGAAGGCGCAACGAGTACGGGTCGAGGTTTTCTCGAAGATCAGCGCGATGTTCTTGCGGGTCAGGTGTTGCTGCTCGGTGCCGGTGTACTTGGCGCGTTTGAGATCGCGCGACAGATCGAGCAGGTAGCGCAGCTCACGGGTGCTGTGGTGCATCAGGCTGAGCAGATTGCGGTTGTGCATGTTGAAAGCCATGGTTCTCTCTCCTTGTGGGCAGCTTGAAACGGGCCCGGCGGCGGATCACCGCCGTGGCTGGCTTGTTCAGTAATCGATGGGGTCGCGGATGATCGGGCAGGTCATGCAGTGGCCGCCGCCACGACCGCGGCCCAGTTCGCTGGCGCTGATGGTGATGACCTCGACGCCGGCCTTGCGCAGCAGGGTGTTGGTGTAGGTGTTGCGGTCGTAGCCGATCACTACGCCGGGCTCCAGACAGACCACGTTGTTGCCGTCGTCCCATTGTTCGCGCTCGGCCTCGTAGGCGTCGCCGCCGGTCTCCACCACGCGCAGCTTCTTCAGGTTGAGGGATTCGGCGACCACGTCGACGAAGGGTTTGTCTTCGCGGCGTACGTCGATGCCGCCTGGTCGGCTCTCGTCCGGGCGCAGGGTGAAGGGCACGATGGAGTTGGCCACTTCCGGGAAGATGGTGACCAGGTCGCGGTCGCAGAAGCTGAACACGGTATCCAGGTGCATGGCCGCGCGGGAGCGGCCGAGGCCAGCGACTACTACCCGCTCGGCCGCACCCTTGGCGAACAGTGCGCGCGCCACCTGGCCGATGGCCTGGTGCGAGCTGCGTTCACCCATGCCGATCAGCACGGTGCCGTTGCCGATGGGCATCACGTCGCCACCTTCGAGGGTGGCCGAACCGTGGTCCTGGTCCGGGTCGCCGTACCAGATCTCGAAGGGCTCATTGGCGAAGTCCGGGTGGAAGGTGTAGATGGCGCTGGCGAGCAGGGTCTCCTGACGGCGCGCTGGCCAGTACATGGGGTTCAAGGTGACGCCGCCATAGATCCAGCAGGTGGTGTCGCGGGTGAACTGGGTGTTGGGCAGCGGCGGGAAGATGAAGCTGGCTTCACCGAGGTAGGCGTTGAACATCTTCGCCGCCTCGGAATCCTTGTGCTTGGCCAGGTCGGCGCCGGATACGCCGCCGATCAGGAACTCGGCGATCTTGCGTGGCTCCAGCCCTTCGATAAAGGAACGCACTTCGCTCTGCAGGCCCAGGCCTACGCTGTTGGGGGTGATCTTGCGATCGAGAATCCACTTCAGCGCGTTGGGATCGCTGACGGTCTCCTCCAGCAGGTTGTGCATCTCCACCACTTCGACGCCGCGTTCGCGCATCTTGGTCATGAAGTCGAAGTGGTCGCGCTTGGCCTGGGATACCCAGATCACATCGTCGAACAGCAATTCATCGCAGTTGGCGGGGGTCAGGCGCAGGTGAGCGAGGCCTGGCGAACAGACCATCACCTTGTGCAGTTTGCCGGCTTCGGAATGAACGCCGAGGGCTTTCTTGGACATGTCGAACTCCTTCTCTTACAGACTCAGGAAACCGTCATACAGCCCGTAGGCGGCGATGGCGGCACCGATCAGTACGGCGACGAAAATGATCTTCTCGACGCCGGTGAAAATGGGCTGCCCCAGTTCGCGCTTGGCCTTGGCGAAGAGGATCGCGCCAGGGGCATAGAGCAGCGCCGAGAGCAGCAGGTACTGCACGCCGGCGGCGTACACCAGCCACACCGCGTACAGGGTGGAGATGGCCGCGATCAGCAGGTCCTTGTTGCGCTCGCCGCCGGCGTTCTCGTAGGTCTCGCCACGTACCGCCAGCAATACCGCGTAGGCGCTGGACCAGAAGTAGGGCACCAGGATCATCGAGGTGGCCAGGTACAGCAGGCTGAGGTAGGTGGAAGCGTTGAACAGGGTGATGATCAGAAACAGCTGGATCAGCCCGTTGGACAGCCACAACGCATTGGCCGGAACCTGGTTGGCGTTCTCCCTGCGCAGGAACTCGGGCATGGTGTGGTCGCGGGCGCTGGCGAAGAGAATCTCCGCGCACAGCAGCGTCCATGACAGCAAGGCACCGGCCAGCGAGACGATCAGACCGATGGAGATCAGTTGCGCCCCCCAGGGACCGACCACCTGCTCCAGCACGCCGGCCATGGACGGGTTTTTCAGCCCGGCCAGTTCTGCCTGGGCCATGATGCCCTGGGACAGGACGTTGACCAGCACCAGGAGCAGAAGCACGCCGACGAAACCGATCACCGTGGCCTTGCCGACATCGCTGCGCTTCTCGGCACGGGCGGAGAAGATGCTCGCGCCTTCGATGCCGATGAACACCCAGACGGTGACCAGCATCATGTTGCGCACCTGATCCATCACGCTGCCCAGTTCGCTGTTGCCACGGCCCCAGAAGTCCGCGGTGAACACGTCCATCTTGAAGGCGATGGCGGCGATGACGATGAACAGCGCCAGCGGCAGCATCTTCGCCACCGTTGTCACCGTGTTGATAAAGGCCGCTTCCTTGATCCCGCGTAGCACCAGGAAGTGCAGCAGCCAGAGCAGCACCGAGGCGCCGATCACCGCCGGCAGGGTGTTGCCTTCGCCGAACACCGGGAAGAAGTAACCCAAAGTGGAAAACAGCAGCACCATGTAGCTGACGTTGCCGATCCAGGCGCTGATCCAGTAGCCCCAGGCTGAGGAGAAACCCATGTAGTCGCCGAAACCGGCTTTGGCGTAGGCGTACACCCCGCCGTCGAGTTCGGGCTTGCGGTTGGCCAGGGTCTGGAACACGAACGCCAGGGTCAGCATGCCGACACCGGTGATCAGCCAGCCGATCAGGGTGGCGCCGGCGCTGGCGCTGGCGGCGATGTTCTGGGGTAGCGAGAAGATACCGCCGCCGACCATGGAGCCGACGACCAGCGCGATCAGCGCGCCAAGGCGGAGTTTTTGCGTCGAATCAGACATCTCAATTACCTCCGTGTCACGAGGGGACATAGGTATTGAGCGCGTTTGGCGAGCACAGCATCCTGACTTGAATCAATAGTCAGGATTCGTCAACGCACATCCTTGTTCCAAGCGTTGTCGAGCACCTGATGAGCGTCAGGAATGCAGCTCTGTCTGGCACGGGGAGGCGCCAGTCCAATCAACATAGTCCGAACTTTCTGTTACGCAATGATGGCCAGTTGCGATGGATTGTTAGCGGGAAGAGGGGATGGGCGGGGCGGTTGGCCCCGCTCGACGCACCGGCCGGATAGGCTGGCGCAGACCCTAAGGTCAGGAGGAGAGAACACGGCGCTGGGCGGGTAACCCCTGCAGGCAGTTGCGTCGTGTGGGTGCAGCATGCCGCGGAAAGCTTTCATCCAGCTTTCCACGGCGTTATCGGCTGCGATCAGCCGATGGTCATCAGGCTGGCGTTGCCGCCGGCCGCCGCGGTGTTGACGCTCAGGGCGTGTTCCACCAGCAGACGTTCCAGGGCGATGTCGGTCTCGCCCTTGTTCAGGCCGTGTACACCGACGATGGCGCCCTTGCGCTGCGCCGCCTGCTCGCTCACCGCGCGCAGCTGGTCGGAGTCGCCGTGGTGCAGGATGGCGTCCAGCTCCACGTCGACGCTGTTCCAGTCGGCTACCAGCTGGATGTGCTTCTGCACCTCTTTCGGCAGTTCGGCGTATAGCGCGCGCTGGCTGTCCAGCCAGACCGCCTGGCTGCCCACGGCCAGGGTGGCAGCCAGCTGGGCCAGCAGGTCGCTGCGCTCGTCGGCCAGGTTGAGCACATGCTCACGCGGCAGCAGGGTGTAGCTGTTGCGCTCGCCGGTCGGGCCGGTCAGCACGTGGCTGCTGTAGCTCTGCGACAGCGTGCGGTACTGCTCGAACAGCGCGGCGATGGCCGGCTCCTGCTTGCCTGCCCAGTCGGCGAAGGCGGCGCGTACCTTGTCCAGCTCGCTTGGCACCGGCAGGGCTTGCACCTCGGCCTGTTGCAGGTACTGGGCGACGGCTTCCTGCGGGCGGGTCGACAGCAGACGGTAGAGGTACAGCGGGCCACCGGCTTTCGGGCCGGTCCCGGACAGGCCTTCGCCACCGAACGGTTGCACGCCGACCACGGCGCCGACCATGTTGCGGTTCACATACAGGTTGCCGACCTTGGCGGTGCCGACCACCTGGGCGATGGTTTCGTCGATGCGCGTGTGCACGCCGAGGGTCAGGCCGTAGCCGCTGTCGTTGATCTGCTGCAGCAGCTTGCCCAGGTCCGCGCGCTGGTAGCGCACCACGTGCAGCACTGGGCCGAAGATCTCGCGCTTCATCTCGTCGAAGCTGTCCAGCTCGATCAGGGTCGGCACGACGAAGGTGCCGCGCTTGATGTCGTCAGCGTTGACGCGCGCCAGTTGGGTGACCTTGCGGCCTTTCTCGCGCAGCTTGGCGATGTGGGTGTCGATGCCGGCCTTGGCTTCGGCGTCGATCACCGGGCCGATGTCGGTGTTCAGGCGCTCGGGGTTGCCGAGTGTGTACTCGGCCATGGCGCCCTTGAGCATGGTCAGCACGCGGTCGGCCACGTCGTCCTGCACGCACAGTACGCGCAGGGCCGAGCAGCGCTGGCCGGCGCTGTCGAAGGCGGAGGCGACCACGTCCATCACCACCTGCTCGGTCAGCGCCGAGGAGTCGACGATCATGGCGTTGAGGCCGCCGGTTTCGGCGATCAGCGGGATGGTGCGGCCCTGGGCATCCAGGCGCCCGGCGATGTTGCGCTGGAGGATGCCGGCCACCTCGGTGGAGCCGGTGAACATCACCCCGCGTACACGCTCGTCACCGACCAGGCGCGCACCGACGGTTTCGCCACGGCCCGGCAGCAGTTGTACGGCGCCAGCCGGTACGCCGGCCTCGAGCAGAATGCGCACGGCTTGCGCTGCGATCAGCGGCGTCTGTTCGGCCGGCTTGGCCAGCACGGTGTTGCCGGCGGCCAGCGCGGCGGCCACCTGGCCACTGAAGATCGCCAGGGGAAAGTTCCACGGGCTGATGCACACCACCGGGCCCAGCGGGCGGTGGCTGTCGTTGCCGAAGCTGCGTGCCTGGATCGCGTAGTAACGCAGGAAGTCCACCGCCTCGCGCACTTCGGCGATGGCGTTGGCGAAGGTCTTGCCGGACTCGCGCACCAGCAGGCCCATCAGCTGTTGCAGTTCGGCCTCCATCAGGTCGGCGGCGCGCTCCAGCACGGCGGCACGCTCGGCCGGCAGGGTCGACTGCCAGATCTGTCCGCTGGCCAGGGCGCAGAGGATGGCGCTGTCGACATCCTTGACGCTGGCTTCGCGCACGTGGCCGACCAGGTCACGGTGATCGGCCGGGTTGCGCACTGGCTCCGGCTCGCCCGGGTTAGGTGCATCGCAGCCGAGCATCGGTTCGGCGACGTAGCTGAGATTGGTGGACGACAGCAGCGCCGAGGACAGCGAGCCGAGGCGGTGTTCGTTGGCCAGGTCGAGGCCGGCGGAGTTGACCCGCTCTTTGCCGTACAGGTCACGCGGCAGGGCGATACGCGGATGTGGCAGGCCGATGGCGCCTTCCTGCGCGGCCATCTGCTCGACCTGCAGCACCGGGTCGAGCACCAGGTCTTTCAGCGAAATGCTGTGGTCGGCGATGCGGTTGACGAAGCTGGTGTTGGCGCCGTTTTCCAGCAGGCGGCGCACCAGGTAGGCCAGCAGGGTTTCATGGCTGCCCACCGGTGCGTAGATGCGGCACGGGCGGTTCAGCTTGCCGTCGGCGATCTTGCCCACCACCTGCTCGTACAACGGCTCGCCCATGCCGTGCAGGCACTGGAACTCGTACTGGCCCGGGTAGTAGTTCTGCCCGGCCAACTGGTAGATGGCCGACAGCGAGTGGGCGTTGTGGGTGGCGAACTGCGGGTAGATGGCTTCCGGCGCGGCCAGCAGCTTGCGTGCGCAGGCCAGGTAGGACACGTCGGTGTACGGCTTGCGGGTGTAGACCGGGTAGCCTTCCAGACCATTGACCTGGGCCAGCTTGATCTCGCTGTCCCAGTAGGCGCCCTTGACCAGGCGGATCATCAGGCGATGACGGCTGCGTTTGGCCAGGTCGATGACGTAGTCGATCACATAGGGGCAGCGCTTCTGGTAGGCCTGGATGACGAAACCGATGCCGTTCCAGCCGGCCAGCGATGGCTCGAAGCACAGGCGCTCGAGCAGATCCAGCGACAGCTCCAGGCGGTCGGCTTCCTCGGCGTCGATGTTGAGGCCGATGTCGTACTGCTTGGCCAGCTGGGTCAGGCCCAGCAGGGTCGGGTACAGCTCGTCCATCACACGCTCGTACTGGGCGCGGCTGTAACGCGGGTGCAGGGCGGAGAGCTTGATCGAGATGCCTGGGCCTTCGTAGATGCCGCGACCGTGCGAGGCCTTGCCGATGGCGTGGATGGCCTGCTCGTAGGAGGCCAGGTAACGCTTGGCGTCTTCCTCGGTCAGCGCGGCTTCACCGAGCATGTCGTAGGAGTAGCGGAAGCCCTTGGCTTCCAGGGTGGCGGCGTTGGCCAGGGCTTCGGCGATGGTTTCGCCGGTGACGAACTGCTCGCCCATCAGGCGCATGGCCATGTCCACGCCCTTGCGGATCACCGGCTCGCCGCTCTTGCCGATCAGGCGGTTGAGCGAATTGGAGAGGCCGGCCTCGTTGTGGGTCGACACCAGCTTGCCGGTGATCAGCAGGCCCCAGCTGGCGGCGTTGACGAACATCGACGGGCTCTGGCCGAGGTGCTGGCTCCAGTTGCCGTTGGCGATCTTGTCGCGGATCAGCGCGTCGCGGGTGGCCTTGTCCGGGATACGCAGCAGGGCTTCGGCCAGGCACATCAGCGCCACGCCTTCCTGCGACGACAACGAGAATTCCTGCAGCAGGCCCTGCACCAGGCCCTGACGGCCGCTGGCGTTCTTCTGGTTGCGCAGCTTCTCGGCGATGCCCAGGGCCAGCTTCTGCGAGGCCTCGGCCTGCTCCTTGTTCAGACGCGCCTGCTCCAGCAGCATCGGCACCACTTCGGTTTCCGGGCGGCGGTAGGCGCTGGTGATGGCGGCGCGCAGCACCGACTGCGGGAGGATGCTTTCGGCGAAATCGAGGAACACCTGCAGACCCTGCTCGGTCAGCGACTCCAGCGCTTCCTCACCGGCGGCAGCAGCCAGGCCGGCATGCTCGGCGGGCGTCAGACCACTCTCGACTTGCTCCAGATAATTGAAGATCGCCTGCTTGATCATCCAGTGCGGCGTACGGTCGATCTGCGCAGCGGCCTTTTTCAGGCGCTCGCGGGTAGCATCGTCGAGTTTTACGCCAAGCGTGGTGGTGGCCATAGGGGTGTCCTATTTTTGTCGGTTGTACAGGGTGAAACTGCCTGGAGCAGTTTCTGGCGTCGCTTGCGACGGCCCTAGGGGTTGCCGTCATGGATGGTGGGCAACAAAAAAGCTGCGGGAGATTAAACCTGCTTTGGCATCTGGTGCAACTAGGTGCAACCAATTTGGGTGGCATCCCGACGGACGTTCATTCCACCCTCGAGGTTGACGCTGTAGCCCTGTGCTCCTTGAGTTGCAGGGTATCAATCACATTCCGTAACTTCGATTCGGGCAAGAGCGAAGGATTCGCCCAATCCAGTTTGCCGAGGCGCTGCGTCATCATGGTGCAACCGTGGTGCTACCCCTGTGCCTGGGCTCACCACGGTGCTGAGCAGCGCTTTGAGCGCATCGCGACTGGGTAGTACCTGTTCAGCATAGACCGCGTCATCGGAGCAGCGTGGCTCCCGGTCGTCGGGAGCCAGCCGCTGTAGCAGGCAGTTGAAGAACGCAGGCGACGACTGCCTGCATGCAGGCGCTAGGGCGGCGCGGGAGGCCAAGGCCGAGGTGACTTTTCAACAGCCTGCTAGGCCCTTTCGCGGAGGATGGCAATGAAGGCCTGCAGCGGCGCCGGAACGTGGCGATAGCTGGAGTAGTAGAGACAGAGGCCCGGGCAAGGCGGCGTCCAGTCCTCCAGCA
The DNA here is from genome assembly GCF_002803095.1 of Pseudomonas sp. ZH-FAD. Lineage (GTDB taxonomy): Bacteria > Pseudomonadota > Gammaproteobacteria > Pseudomonadales > Pseudomonadaceae > Aquipseudomonas. Next base: position 51,129 of record NZ_PGLR01000019.1, read on the forward strand.
GCAAGCTCAGCTTGCCTGCCTCCAGTGCCTTGCGAGCAAAAGCCTGTGGAACGTAGGCGATACCCAGCCCGCGGCAGGCGGCCTCGACCAGCAAGTCGTTGTCATCCAGGCTCAATGCGCCCGGTACATCGAGCGCCAGGTGCTGCGTGCCCCGTTCGAACTCCCAGCGATAACGCTTGCCGCTGGGCATGCGTTGGCGGATGCAGCGATGGGATCGCAGCTCGTCAGGCGTGCCAGGACGCCCGAAGGTGGCGATATACGCCGGTGAGGCGACGGTGACGAAGCGCACGTCACCGCCGAAGGGTACCGCCACCATGTCCTTGGGGACCGACTCGGCCAGGCGCACGCCGGCGTCGAAGCCCTCGGCGACGATATCCACCAGCCTGCCCTCGCTGACCAGGTCGAGCTCCACGTGGGGGTGGCGTTGCAGGAAAATCGGTATCACCTGCTCGAGCAGCCAACGCGCGCCGCCCTTGCTGGCATTGATGCGCAGGGTACCGGCGAGTTCCTCGGGCCCATGGCTGATCGCATCCAGTGCGTCGTCCAGCTCCCGAAGCAGAGGCGTCAGGCGCTGCAGCAGCTGTTCCCCGGCCTCCGTCACGGCCACGCTGCGGGTGGTGCGGTGCAGCAGACGAACCCCCAGGCGCTGTTCGAGCCCCTTGATTGCGTGACTGAGAGAGGAGCGCGATACCCCGAGGGAGTCAGCGGCCTTCTGGAAGCTGCGTTGCTGAGCGACCTGAATGAAGGCCTTGAGATCGGGAAGGCTGGCGTTGCTCATTGGTGAATTTTCTTCACGAGGGCGTTCGTATTGGTGCGTCTTATCCTAGTTCGACTCGCCTCATACCATCGGTTTCACCCTTTAAGGAGATTACCGATGAAGATCGAGCAGAGCACCCGAGCCTCCCTGTGGATTGATCTGGCTGACAGGGGCTGGTCCTTTTCGCGGCCAACACTGGTGGCCGGTTTGCTGGCACTGACCCTGAGCGCCACGGCCAGTGAGAGCGAATCCGACGCGCGTGCGATCAACCAGGTGGCAGGCACCTGGCGTATGGTTTCCGCCACCCTGGAAGCAGATGGCGGGATCGAGCGTCCGTACGGTGACAACCCGCAAGGCATGCTGGTATTCACGCCTGACATGCATTTCGTCGAAGTGCTGACCAACGGCGATACACCGTGTTTTGCATCCGACGCGCGCGGCGGCGGCAGCGACGAAGAAAATCGCCGTGCCATGGCGTCGAGCATCGGCTTCTTTGGCACCTACAGCGTCGACGAGCAGGGGCGTTTTGCCGGTAACCGGGTCGAGGGCGCCACCTTTCCCAACTGGGTCGGTGGCGTCAGGACGATGAAGGAGTTGCAAATGAGGGTCGAGGGGGATCGGATGTACGAGACCTTCACGCGGCCGGACGGTGGACGCTTTAGCGCCGAGTTCGTGCGGGCCAGGTAAAGCCGGGATGTGTGGCGCTTGCTGTGGTCAGTAGCGGCAGTCTTCGCCGGTACGTTGGTAGATCAGCGTGTGCTGTTCACCGTTGGAGTCCAGGTAGACCATGCGGGCTTCACCCGCTTCGCAGCCTTGCGGCAGGGTCTGGCTGATGACCTTGGCAATGTCCAGGTGCATGCCGTAGTGGTAGTGCTCGGGCGTTTCGGCATGTGCCAGGGTGGCGGCGCAGCCGAAAGCGAGCAGGCAGGCGATACGTTTCATGATGGCCTCGATGCAGGAAAAAGGGCCGTTTCAGCGGCCCGAGGGACGCCGGTCAGGAGCGCGGCCGGCGCCAGGTAAGCTCTGGTTCAACCGTGCTGATCGCTGTTCTGCGTGCTCGCGGTTTGCGCCTGCTGGGTGGCTGTGGCGTGCGGCTGTTGCTGGTGGGCCTGTTGATGAGCGACGAAGGCCGCCGACTCTTCGGCGAAGCAGGCCTGAGTGGCCAGCAGAGTAGAAAGGGACAGGACAGTGGCAGTGAGAAGGTTCTTCATTGGGACGATCCTCTTGGGATTCTTCGTGGGTTTGAAGTCATCCTAATGAGGTATCGAGGTGCGAAAAAGCGCGTTCCGGGTGAATGACCATTACCTATAGCGCAACAATCCTGCAGGCGTCGCCCAGTATTGCGCGTCGTCCAGTACCGCTTCGTCAGCGCGCAGCAGCGGCGGCAGTTCGGCCTTGAGAAACTCCACCCAGGTGCGGGTCTTGGCATCGAGAAAGCGTCGCGACGGATACATCGCATAGATGTTCAGGGCGCGCAGCCGGTGCTGCGGCAGGATGCGCAGCAGGCGTCCTTCACGCAGCGGCTGGCTGGCGACGAACGAAGGCAGCAGGCAGAAACCCATGCCGGCCTGGGCCGCCTTGACCAAGGCTTCAGCGACGTTGACCTGGAAGCACTCGGCCGGCAGCGCCTCCAGTTGCTCGTCGCCGAAATCCCATTGGCCACGGTACAGCGGGTCGGTCAGGCGCAGGTAGCGGTGCTGCTGCAGATCGCTCGGCTGCTGCGGGATGCCATGCTGGGCCAGGTAGCTGGGGGCGGCGCAGAGTACGCTGTAGACCGGGCCCAGGCGTTGCGCGACCAGTTGCGAGTCCGGCAGGTCGCGGGCGAAGGCGACGGTCACGTCGTGGCCGTCTTCGAGCAGATCAGGGGTGCGTTGCGCCAGGGTCAGTTCGACCACCACCTGTGGATAACGCTCGGCGTAGCGGGCGATCAACGGCGTCAGGTGCTGCAGCCCGAGGCCGGTCATGGTGTGCACGCGCAGGCGACCGCTGGGGGTGTGGTGGGCGCCGCGCGCTTCGGCGTCGGCTTCGTCGATCTGGCCAAGAATCTGCCGGCAGCGCTCCAGATAGCGCTCGCCGGTTTCGGTCAGCGCCAGGCGCCGCGTGGTGCGCTGCAGCAGGCGCGCCTGCAGGTGTTGTTCCAGCTCGGTGATCAGTCGCGATACCTGCGCGGTGGACAGATCCAGCGTCTGGGCAGCGGCAGTGAAGCTGCCGCGCTCGACCACCTGAACGAACACGCGCATCGCATGCAGGGTATCCATTGTTGCTCCTGGCGTAATAGGCCAGACGCATTATGCGCGACTGCGAACCTTACAACGCACCCAGAATCAATTGCGCTGCCACCGCGAACATCATCGCCGCCACGCCCAGATCGATCAGGCGCCAGGTCAATGGCTTTGCCAGCCAGGGCGCCAGCCAGGCCGCGCCGAGCGCCAGAGCGCTGAACCAGAGAAAGGAGGCGCTGGCAGCCCCCGCCGCATACGCGCCAGGTTCAGGTTGCTGGGCGCCGAGTGAGCCGATCAGCAGCACGGTATCCAGATAGACGTGCGGGTTGAGCAGGGTGACCGCCAGCGCTGCGAGCATCACCGCACGCAATGAGCGCGGTTCGCTGCCGGCCGCCTGCAGCGATTGCGGGCGCGCGGCGCGCAGCAGCGCCTGGCTGCCATACCAGATCAGGAAGGCGGCGCCGCCCCAGCGGGCGATGGCCAGCAGCGCCGGGCTCTGCGCCAGCAGGGTGGCCAGGCCGAAGACGCCGGCAGCGACCAGCACGGCATCGCAGATGATGCACAGCAGGGCAACCGGGACGTGGTGTTCACGACGCAGGCTTTGCGCCAGAACGAAGGCGTTCTGCGCACCGATGGCCATGATCAGACCGATGGCCACCAGCAGGCCGTTGCTATAGCTCTGCCACATCACACGGGCTCCGGCATGGACGCCGCCGACAGGGCGCGCAGGGTGGAGAGCGCCCGTTCGGCTCGTTCGCTGGGCACGAAGATATGGTCGTGATGAAAGCCGGCGACCACGTTGCAGCTGATGCCGGCCTGCGCCAGGGCGGCGGAAAAGGAAGCAGTAAGACCCACGGCCGCCAGCGACGAATGCACCTCAAGGGTGATCCAGGCGGCGACGTAGTCGTAGCTCAGGCCATGAGCATCGGCGATTTCGCGCGTCAGCACCAGGCTCAGACCTTCAGGCTCGCGCATGCTGGCGAGCGGCTGCAGGGCGCTGCAGTCATGCTCGGCTGGGACACAGCAGAACACGTACTGACCGGGATTGAGCTGCGGCGTCATGCTCTGCAGCAGGCATGCGAGGTTGGTTTCGCCAGACATGGCGGGCTCCTGATGGGGTTGAATGCTGGCGAGTCTGCTGTGTGTGGATGTATAAGAGAAACCAATATTGCTGATCACTCATTAGGAAAATCGATTGTTCGATTACAAACTTCTCGCCGCTCTGGCCGCGGTGGTGGAGCAGGCCGGCTTCGAACGCGCGGCGCAGGTGCTGGGGCTGTCGCAGTCGGCGGTGTCGCAACGCATCAAGTTGCTCGAAGCACGGGTCGGCCAGCCGGTGCTGGTGCGCGCGACGCCGCCAGCGCCTACCGAAATCGGTCGGCGCCTGCTCAACCACGTGCAGCAGGTGCGCCTGCTCGAACGCGACCTGCAAGGCCAGGTGCCGGGGCTAGATGAACAGGCCTTGCCCGAGCGCCTGCGCATCGCCATCAACGCCGACAGCCTGGCGACCTGGTGGGCGGCGGCGACCGCCGAATTCTGTGCCGCTCAGCAGGTGTTGATGGAGCTGGTGGTGGAGGATCAGGAGGTCGGTCTCAAGCGCATGCGCGCGGGCGAGGTGGCTGGTTGCGTGTGTGCCGCCGAGCGCCCGGTGGCGGGTGCGCGCAGTCTGGCGCTGGGGGCGATGCGCTATCGCGCGCTGGCCAGCCCGGCCTTCATCGCCCGGCATTTTGCCGCTGGCGTCAGCGCTGACGCGCTGGTGCGTGCGCCAGCCATCGTTTACGGCCCGGATGATCAGTTGCAGCATCGTTATCTGGCAGGCCTCGGTGTCACCGGTGCTTTTGCCTATCACCTGTGCCCCTCGTCCGAAGGCTTCGTGCGTCTCGCTGAAGGCGGTTTGGGCTGGGGCCTGGTGCCGGAACTGCAGGTGCGCGAGGAGCTGGCCAGCGGCAGGCTGGTGGATCTGCTGCCCGAGCGCTTCATCGATGTGCCGTTGTACTGGCACCATTGGCGCAATGGCGGCGAATTGCTCAGCGAGCTGACCGAACGCCTGCGTCGCGCAGCCGGCGGCGCGCTGGTGCAGGCGCAACCCGGGCCGTAGGGTTCGCGGGTTAGGCTTGCCGGGTCGTCGTTCTGGCCGCCGCCGACAGCGCGCAACCGAGGTGGCGCTGCTAGAGTGCGGCAACTACAAGAATCAATGGTAGGGGATGGCGATGAAGATTCTGGTCACCGGCGCGAGTGGCTTCATCGGGGGGCGCTTCGCTCGTTTCGCGCTCGAACAGGGCCTGGACGTGCGGGTCAACGGCCGTCGTGCCGAGGGCGTGCAGCATCTGATCAAGCGCGGCGCCGAGTTCGTCCAGGGCGATCTGGGGGATGCCGAGCTTGCGCAGGCGCTGTGCCGGGATGTCGAGGCCGTGGTGCACTGCGCGGGCGCGGTGGGCGTGTGGGGCGACTATGCGCATTTTCATCAGGCCAACGTCACGGTCACCGAGAATGTCGTCGATGCCTGCCTCAAACAGAAGGTGCGGCGCCTGGTGCATCTGTCCTCACCGTCGATCTATTTCGATGGCAAGTCCCATGTCGATATTCGCGAGGAGCAGGTGCCCAAGCGCTTCTCCGATCACTACGGCAAGACCAAGTACCTGGCCGAGCAGCAGGTGTTCGCCGCGCAGGAGTTCGGCCTGGAGGTGATCGCCCTGCGTCCGCGCTTCGTCACCGGCGCGGGTGATACCAGCATCTTCCCGCGCTTGATCGGCATGCAGCGCAAGGGGCGCCTGGCGATCATCGGCAATGGTCTGAACAAGGTCGACTTCACCAACGTGCACAATCTCAACGACGCCTTGCTCAGCTCGCTGCAGGTGGGCGGGGCGGCGCTCGGCCAGGTGTACAACATCAGCAACGGCGCGCCGGTGCCGCTGTGGGACGTGGTCAATTACGTGCTGCGCCGCCTGGAGTTGCCGCCGGTGACGCGGCATGTGCCGTTCCCGCTGGCCTACGCCGCGGCGACGCTCAACGAAGGCGTGTGTCGGGTGCTGCCGGGGCGGCCCGAACCGAGTCTGTTTCGCCTTGGTGTGGCGGTGATGGCCAGGGATTTCTCCCTGAACATCGACCGTGCCCGCGAGTACCTTGGCTACGAACCCCGGGCCAGTCTGTGGGATGCACTGGATGAATTCTGCACCTGGTGGCAGGCGCAGATGGGACCTCAGGCGTAGATGCGTTGGCCGCGATAGATGCGTACCGAGCCGGTTGGCGTGCCGACCGGTATCTCGACGGCGGCCAGTGGGGTGGCCGATGCGCGCTGCGGTTGATCGGACAGTTCGGCCAGACGCTGGCCGAGGCGGCGGGTTTCTTCATCGTCGGATTTCAGGCTGCCATCGAGCATGGCGCCGACCGCGTTGGGCTGGCTCAGGCGAATGTCCACGTCCTGCTCTTCGCGTAGACGGCGACGCAGCGCTTTCATGCAGTCCAGTACTTCTTTGTTCAGTTCCATTGCCACTTCCCCCGATTGGTTGAAGGGTCACGGACTTTGGCGTTCCACGCCTTCCGTAACCTGAACAGCCTCTTCCCTGCGGCTGTAACACCCGTTCGTGTTGTATTGCTTTGCAGAACTTTCAGGCCGCCTGCTGGCTTGTGAGCGACGCGCTATCGGCTCGTTCACGACGGGAGAAAAAGCAAAGTGCGTACCAGTTCATGTTTTGCGGAACTGCTGGGCTGCAGGCGAGTCGATGGCCCTGTCGCGCCCTTCGTCGGTGCGCCGCGCACCTGCTTGGCGCGACGCTGATGGTGTAATGGCGAATCGGTATACTGCGCGGCATTTCCGTTCATTCGTTCCAACCATAGGTCCGACCATGCGTAACGACGCCAACGACGAACTCGACAACCTGCCCAGCCTGACTCCGGAGCGCCGTGAGGATTTCGCCGAGCCGCGTGAGGAGCCCGCCGCGCGCAGCAGCCGCGTGACCAGCAGCAAGGCTGCAGTGGCCAAGGGCGCCAGTACCGGGCCGCTGTGGGCGCTGGTTGGCGCGCTGAGTTTCGCCCTGGCCGGCCTGGGCTGGTGGAGCCTGCAGCAGATCGGCCTGATGGAGCAGCGCCTGGTGGCGACCCAGGAAAGCTTCGCGCGCATCAGCGAGGAGGCGGCCGGACGAATTCAGGATATTTCCGGCAAGGTGGTGGCCACCGAGTCCAACGTCACCAGCGGCAGCGAGGCACTCAAGCTGCAGGTCAAGCAGCTGGAAAATCGCCTGGCCGAGCTGGGCAAGCAGCAACAGCAGAGCGCCACGGCGCAAGCAGCGCTGGACAAGCGTATCGAGCAGTTGGGTGCGGAGCTCAAGAGTGGCATCGGCGCCAGCGCCGACTTCGACAAGCGTCTGCAGGCGCTCTCCACCGAGCAGGCAGCGCTGAAATCCGCCCAGGCGGACGTCAAGGCGACCCAGGCCGAACTGGCCAAGCTCGATACCCGCATCAAGGCCCTCGGTGGCGATATCGATGCGCTGAAGAAGCAGGGCAATCCGGCGCAATCGATCCGTAGCCTGGAGCAGGATCTGCTGGTGCTGCGCAGCGAGCTGGACAACCGCCCGGCCGCCAGTGCCGGGCCGAATACCGCCGAGTTCGATGCCTTCCGCGCGCAGATGACGCGCAACATCAATACCCTGCAGAGCCAGGTGGTGAATCTGCAGCAGCAGATCAATCAGCGCTGAGTGCCACCATCTCGATAAACGAACGCCCCGCAATGCGGGGCGTTCGTTTATTGGTCGCGGCTAAAGCCCCTCCCACAGGATATCGCTTGCGGGAGGTGCATTAGCTGCGATCTTACAGACGCGGATAGTCGATATAGCCGACCGGGCCGGAGCCGTAGAAGGTTTCCGGGTGCGGCTCGTTCAGCGCGGCGTCCTGTTCCAGGCGTTGCGGCAGGTCCGGGTTGGCTATGAAGGGGATGCCGAAAGCCACGGCATCAGCCTTGCCTTCGGCCAGCCAGGCGTTGGCCTGATCCTTGGTGAAGCGTTCGTTGGCGATGAATACGCCGCCGAATTCCTTCTTCAGTTGCGGCGTCAGGCTGTCGTCGTCGGCTTTTTCGCGAGCGCAGATGAAGGCGATGCCGCGTTTGCCCAGCTCGCGAGCGACGTAGCCGAAGGTTTCGCCGCGGTTGGCGTCACCCATGTCGTGCGAATCGGCACGCGGTGCCAGGTGTACGCCGACGCGGCCGGCGCCCCATACCGAGATGGCTGCATCGGTCACTTCCAGCAGCAGACGCGCGCGGTTCTCGACGCTGCCACCGTAGCGGTCGGTGCGCTGGTTGGTGCTGCTCTGCAGGAACTGGTCGAGCAGGTAACCGTTGGCACCGTGGATTTCCACACCATCGAAACCGGCGGCCATGGCGTTCTCGGCGCCTTGACGATAAGCCTCGACGATATCGGCGATTTCTTCGGTCTCCAGTGCACGTGGGGTAACGAAGTCCTTGATCGGGCGCACCAGGCTGACGTGGCCGGCCGGCTGGATCGCGCTGGGAGCGACCGGCAGTTCGCCGTTCAGGTAGATGGGGTCGGAGATGCGGCCGACGTGCCACAGCTGCAGGACGATCTTGCCGCCATGGGCGTGTATCGCCTGGGTGATGTTGCTCCAGCCGCGGATCTGCGCATCCGACCAGATGCCGGGGGTGTTCGGGTAGCCCACGCCCATCGGCGTGACAGCAGTGGCTTCGCTGATGATCAGGCCGGCCGAGGCGCGCTGCACGTAGTACTCGGCCATCAGCGCGTTGGGCACGCGGCCTTCGTCGGCGCGGCAGCGGGTCAGCGGCGCCATGATGATGCGGTTGTTCAGGTGCAGATCACCGATCTGGATGGGGTCGAACAGTGTGGGCATGGTGGTTTCTCCGAGGGAAAGGTCAAATCAGAGTTGCTGGCCGAGGCGCTCGACGAAAGCCTGGATCAGCTCGTCGTTGCGCTTGAAGAAGTGCCACTGGCCGACCTTGCGACTGGTCACCAGACCGGCGCGTTGCAGGGTGGTCAGATGGGCGGAAACGGTGGATTGCGACAGCCCGGTGCGCAGGAAAATCTTGCCGGCGCACACGCCGATCTCCAGCGGGTGATCCTGTTCGGCGAAGTTGAGCTCGGGCTCCTTCAGCCAGTCGAGGATGTCGCGGCGTACTGGGTGGGCGAGGGCCTTGATGATGGTGTCGATGTCCATGGCGGTGTCGGTGTGTATCGTCATGGGGCGAACCTTATATCGTCTTTGAGCGATATACAGATTGATTGTGCCAATAGTCTCCATCAACGGCTTCGATTGTCCTGCTCAGGGCGGTAAGCTCGTGTCATGAACTACCTGGCCCATCTTCATCTTGGCGGCGATGCGCCGCCGCAACTGCTCGGCAGCCTGTATGGCGACTTCGTCAAGGGCCCCCTGGCCGGACGCTGGCCGACTGAGATCGAAGCGGCCATCCGCCTGCACCGGCGCATCGACGCCTTTACCGACAGCCACCCGCTACAGGCACGCGCGCGTGCCCGGTTTCCCGCCGCGCGGCGACGCACGGCCGGCATGCTGCTGGACCTGTTCTTCGACCATTGCCTGGCCCGCGATTGGGCCGAGTATGCGGCGCAGCCGCTGGACCATTTCACCCGCGAGGTGTACCGGGTGCTGGCCGCCGAGGCCGAGCTGCCAGGGCGCCTGGCGCTGATGGCGCCGCGCATGGCGGCGCAGGACTGGCTGGGCAGCTACCGCGAGTTCGCGGTGCTGGAGCAGGTGATCGCTGGCATGCAGCGACGGCTGTCGCGGCCGCAGTTGCTCGACGGCAGCCTGGCGGAGTTGGAGCGGCTGTACGAGCCGCTCAGTGAGGACTTCAGTGCCTTCTACCCCGAACTGATGGCCTTCGCCGAGGCCGAACTGAACGCATCGAGGTAGCGGCGGTGCGCGCAGCGCACCCTACATGTGAACCGAGTCTGGACCGTAGGGTGCGCCGTGCGCACCAGGGCTTTCGCCGCTGCGACGTTCGCTGCCAAAGCGCCTCCCACCAGGTTTCGCGTCGGGCGCTGTGGGAGGGGCGTCAGCCGCGACGACCATCACTGCAATCTCTCCTTCAGCGGCTCAGGCCGCCTGAGCATGCAGGCCAAAGCGCCGCACCACCCATTTCTCCAGCTCCGCCACGGCGAACAGCGCCAGGCCTGCCAGCAGTACCCGCAGCCATTCCTCTGGGCTCAGGCCGACCGAGCCGAATACCCCCTGCAGCGGCGGTGCATAGGTGAACAACAGCTGCAGCACCAGGCAGATGGCGATGGTCACCAGCACCGCGCGGTTGCCCAGCAGGGCGTCGCGGTTGAGCACCGAGCCGAAGATGCTGCGGCTGTTGAACAGGTAGAAGATTTCGCACATCACCACGGCATTCACTGCGATGGTGCGGGCGCTTTCCAGGCTGTTGCCAAGCTTCAGCTCCCAGAGGAACAGGCCGATGCCCGCGCCGGCAATCAGCAGCGAAACCATTACCACGCGCCAGACGAAGAAGCCGGATAGCAGGGGCTCGTTCGGTGCGCGTGGGGCGCGCTGCATCAAACCGCGTTCGCTGGGTTCGAAGGCCAGCGCCAGGCCCAGGGTGCTGGAGGTGACCATGTTGATCCACAGCACCTGCGCCGGCGTCAGTGGCAGCACCACCTGGAACAGAATGGCGAAGATCACGATCAGCGACTGGCCGCCATTGGTCGGTAGAGAAAACAGGATGAATTTCTTCAGGTTGTCGTAGATCGCCCGACCCTCGCGCACGGCCCCGGCGATGGTGGCGAAGTTGTCGTCGGCCAGCACTACTTCGGCTGCTTCCTTGGCCGCTTCGGTGCCCTTGTTGCCCATCGCCACGCCGACGTCGGCGCGCTTCAGGGCCGGTGCGTCGTTGACGCCATCGCCGGTCATGGCCACGACCTCGCCGCTGTCCTGCATGGCCTGCACCAGGCGCAGTTTGTGCTCGGGGCTGGCGCGGGCGAATACCTCGACGCCGGGCAACACCTCGCGCAGGCGGCGGTCATCGAGCAGTTCCAGCTCGGCGCCGGTCATCGCCGGCAGGCCGACGCCGATGCCTAGTTGCGCACCGATGGCGCGGGCCGTCTCGGCATGGTCGCCAGTGATCATCTTTACCCGGATGCCGGCTCGCTGGCATTCGGCGACAGCGGCGATGGCCTCCTCGCGTGGCGGGTCGATGATGCCGACCAGCGCGAGCAGAGTCAGCCCATCTTCTACGTCGTCGAAGCTCAGGTTGCGTTGCTCGGTCGGTGCCGTTTTGCTGGCCAGTGCCAGCAGGCGCAGGCCACGGGCAGCCAGATCGGTGGCCTGGCGTCGCCAGTAGTCGGCATCCAGAGCCGTGTTAGCGCCGTCGGCGCTGCGCTGGCTGGCGCACATTTCCAGCACGCGCTCGGGGGCGCCCTTGAGGTAGACCAGGCCATGGCCTGCGTGGTCATGGTGCAGGGTGGCCATGAAACGGTGTTCGGACTCGAACGGAATCGCGTCACTGCGGGGCAGTTGTGTGTGCAGCGACTGGATATCGAGACCGCTTTTCAGCGCCAGGGTCAGCAGCGCGCCTTCGGTCGGGTCGCCATGCAGTTGCCAGTGGCCGGCGGCGTCCTGTTGCAGGCGGGCGTCGTTGCACAGCTGTGCGGCACGGGCGATCTCCAGCAGTTCGGTGTCGGGCTCAAGCAGCTTGCCGTCCTGGTGGAAGGCGCCTTCCGGGGCATAGCCGACGCCGCTGATATCGAGGATGCGGCTGGCGCTGACCACGCGTTGTACGGTCATTTCGTTGCGGGTCAGGGTGCCGGTCTTGTCCGAGCAGATCACCGTCACCGAGCCCAGGGTTTCCACTGCCGGCAGGCGGCGGACGATGGCATTGTGGCCGGCCATGCGCTGCACGCCGAGGGCGAGGATCACCGTCATGATCGCCGGCAGACCCTCGGGGATGGCCGAGGCGGTCAGCGCCACCACCATCATGAACATCTCCCCCGGATTCTGGCTGTGCCAGAGGATGCCAAGGATGAAGGTGGCCAAGGCCAGGATCAGGATGATCACCGCCAGCCAGCGGCTGAACTGTTCGATCTGTCTCAGCAGCGGCGTGGACAACGCCTGTACCTGCTGCAGCATCGCGCCGATTCGGCCGAGCTCGGTGTCGGCGCCGCTGGCCACCACCACACCGCTGGCCTGGCCGCTACTGACCAGCGTGCCCGAATAAGCCATGCAGCGGCGGTCGCCGAGTGCGGCGTCGGCGTTGCAGTGCGCCACGGATTTTTCCACCGGTACCGATTCGCCGGTCAGCGCCGCTTCTTCCACCAGCAGGTTCTTCACGCTGATCAGGCGCAGGTCGGCTGGCACCTTGTCGCCGGATACCAGCAGCACGATGTCGCCGGGCACCAGGCGCTCGGCATCGATTTCATGGCGTTCACCGCCACGCAGCACCATGGCGTGGGGCGAGAGCATGCTGCGGATGGCGTCCAGCGCGTTCTCCGCCTTGCCTTCCTGGATGAAGCCGATGATCACGTTGATCAGCACGGCGGCAAGGATCACCGAGGTATCGACCCAATGGCCGAGCAGGGCGGTGATCAGGGCGGCGACCAGCATCATGTAGAGCAGCACGTTGTGGAACTGATAGAGCAGGCGCAGCAGCGGTCCACGGCGTTGCGGCGGCGGCAGGCGGTTGGCGCCGTGGCGTTGCAGGCGCAGTTCGGCTTCGTCCTGGCTGAGACCGCTGGCGCTGCTGTGCTGGGCATCGAGCGCTTGTTGTGCAGTCAAACCGTGCCAGGTGTGGTCACTATGTTGTGAGGGGGCATTGCCCATGCGGCGCGTCTCCTTGTTTGGGCCGGGCTGCGCTTGTTGGCCGCCATCCGGCGGGCAGTGAGCAGTCCTGATTACCCTAGTCCGCTTTACCGCGTCGGGCCTGACCTGCATCAAGGAGTACGGAGTCGAGAGGCGCTTGAATGTAACGCGGTGTTAAACCCATGGAGGAAACGAGATGATCAAGATTCTGGTAGCGACCGACCTGTCCGAGCGTTCGGCGCATGCGGTGCAGCGCGCCGTGCAACTGATCCGCCGTCAGGGTGGCGGTGAGTGGAGTCTTCTGCATGTGATCGATGACGATGCGCCGGCCGCGCACGTGCAGCGTCAGGTGCAACAAGCCGAGACGCTCTTGCAGGCGCAGGCTGAACGCCTGGGCGAGCAGGCCGGCAGCATTCCGCGGGTGATCGTGGGCACTGGCGAGGCCGCGGCGGTGATCGTCGAGAGCGCGCAGGGCATGGGCGCCGATCTACTGCTGGTGGGCGCGCATCGCAAGTCGGCGCTGCGCGACTTCTTCGTCGGCACCACGCTCGAACGCGTGGTGCGCAGCAGCCATCTGCCGGTGCTGCGGGTCAATGGCCCGGTGACCCACGAGTATCGTCATGCGCTGCTGGCGATGGACCTGTCGCGTACGTCGCAACAGGCTCTGAACCGGGCGCGTGAGCTGGGCCTGGCGAGCCTGGACAACCTGCATGTGGCCAGTGCGGTCGAGCCGGTGGCGGCGGGCGCGATGATGGAAGCCGGCATCAGCGCCGAGGTGCTGGAGAATCAGCGTGAGCTGCTGCGTCAGCAACTGGTGGAGCGCCTCGATGCAGTCGGCGCGAAGCTGGGTCACGAGCGTTTGCTGGTGCAGATCGGCTCACCGGAAGGGGTGATTGGCGAGGCCTTGCGCCACTCCGGCGCGGACCTGCTGGTCCTGGGCACCCACGCCCGTGAAGGCGTTTCGCGCTTCTTCCTCGGCAGCGTGGCCAGCCAACTGCTGGCGTCGGTCGACAGCGACGCCTTGATCGTGCCGCCGGCTGACTGAGCGGCTATGACCTGTAGCCTGGATGAAATCCAGGGAGCCCTTGCAAAAGCCCCCGGATTGCATCCGGGCTACGCGGTGGATTAGGCAGCTTCGGCTTCGGTCGGCACCATGGCGGGCGTTTCCAGTTGCAAGGCACAGGCGATGATGGCCTGGCTGTGCCGGGCCAGCTCGTTGCGGCTGCGTGATTCGCTGGGAATCGGCGCAAGCAGGCGTATCTCCACTTCACAGGCCGAGCTCGAGAGCAGGCGCAGCAGGTGCGAAAGCATGTCGTCGTCGCCGATAAAGGGGGCCACGGGGCAGGGCTGGCCGTCGCGCAGATAACGGATGGCGACGGGTTGTACGGCCACGCCGCTGTCGATGGCGCTGCTCAGCAGGCGGCCGTGGAACGTGCGCAGCGCGAGGCCGTCGGTGGTAGTGCCTTCGGGAAATATCAGCAGGTGATGACCCTGCTGCAGATGGCGGGTGAGCTGCTGGCCGACCTGGCTGCTGTCGCCCGCACCGCGGCGGATGAACTGCGTGCCGGCCTTGTGTGCCAGCCAGCCGGCGACCGGCCAGTCGCGCACCTCCGCCTTGGACAGGAAGGACAGCGGCTGCAGGGCGCCCAACAGCGGAATGTCGGTCCATGACACATGGTTGCTGACCCACAGCATCGGCTGCGTCGGCAGCTCGCCCTCGACCCGCACGCGAAATGGCAGGGCGCCGCCCAGGCGCGCCAGAAACCAGCGCGTCAGACGTTGGCGCAGCGGCATCAGGTCATGCCGAACCACCCGCTCGAACAGGCTGACGATGCCGGCCAGCAAGGTGCCGAAGGCGATTACCAGGGCCAGATGAAAGAGGCGCAGGGACAGACGCAGTTTGGCCATTGAGGCCTCCGCTCGTGAATGAGTGCCGACATTATCCATGGCTCGAACCGCTTGGCGATGCCTGATCGTCATGTGTTCTGTAGGAGCGAGCTCTGCTCGCGAATGCTGGACACTCTCGTTCGCGAGCAGAGCTCGCTCCTACAGCCGGGTTTCAGACTGCCGCCTTGAAGTGCCGGGCATAGCGTGGGCACAGCTCGTCGCGCTTGAGCAGGATGAACACGTCGGCCACCTGGAAGTCCTTGTCCCAGCACGGCTCGCCGCAGATTTTCGCGCCCAGGCGCATGTAAGCCTTGAGCAGTGGTGGCATCTCGGCGATGACGTTGCCCGGCAGATCCAGTTGCGGCAGGGGATGCTTGGGCTCGGCACGCAGGTGTTCGGTGCACAGGTAACGTTCGCGCAGGCGCTGCATCACGGCATGCGCCTGGATGCCGCCGTCCTGCATGGAGATGCTGGCGCAGCCCATCAGGTAGCGGTAGCCGCCTTCGTTGAGTACTTCGGCCAGTTCGCCCCAGAGCACGGCGATGGTGGCGCCGTTGCGGTAGGCGACATCGACGCAGGTGCGGCCGATTTCCAGTACCGGGCCTTCCAGCTTGGCCAGGCCGTGCAGGGCGAATTCCTCTTCGCTGTAGTAGCGACCGAGACCCGCGGCGGCCTGGTGGTCGAGCAGGCGGGTGGTGGCGACCAGTTCGCCGCTGTTGAGATCACGCACGCCGATATGGCTGCAGTGGATGTCGTAGTCGTCCATGTCCAGACCCAGTTCGGCGCCGTTGAGCTTGGCATCGAATTCCGCGCTGAATACGCGGTAGCGCAAGGCCTGAGCTTCACGCAGGGCGGCGGGGCCTTGCAGACGTTCGGCCTGCAGACGGCGAGCGGTTTGAGTCATGCCAGATCCTCCGTGTGCCGGCTGAATGCTTGCAGCCGGTCGATCTTGTTGGGCAAGCTCAGGCTAGGTAGCTGCGGTGTCACCACCGTGAAGCTTTTTTTATGCTTATGTGACAGCGGCCCGGTTGGACACTTTTAAAAACGTAGGCGAGGCAGCCAGTGCAAGGCAAAAACAGGCGAAAAAGCGGAGTTTACGAGTTGTAAATGAGCATTTTGAGCCTGTTTTTAACGCAGCAATGGCAACGCAGGTAGTTTTTAGAGGTGTCCGGCTGCGGCTGCGAGGAGCCCGTGCGATGCCCTGGTCGAGTCTGTTTCAGCCCAGTGAGCGCCTGACTGCCGAGGTGGGCCTGGAAGACTGGTACGCCCGTTTGCTGGAGCGTCTGGGCGGCACGCCGCAACCCTTCGAACTGGCGCTGATGGGCGGCCTGCTGGCGGCCACGCCGGGGTTGGCGTTTCTCGCCGGCTATCAGGCGGCGTTGCGCATGCTGTGGCCGGCGGCGCCCTGGACGGCAGGCGCCCTGTGCGTGACGGAGAACCGCAGCACCCGCCCGGCGGACATGAACACGCGTATCGACGGCCTGCAGATCACGGGGCGCAAGGATTTCGTCACCGCTGCCGAATGTGCCGACTGGCTGCTGGTGGCGGCGCGCGAGGAGGACGAGGGGCAGGCGCCGCGTCTGGCTCTGGGCGTGGTACGCCAGGGCGCGCCAGGTGTACGTATCGAGCCGCTGCCGGCCCTGCCGTTGATGCCGGATATCGGCCATGCGCGACTGCACCTGGAACAGGCCCACGGCGAGCGCCTGGCCGGCGACGGCTGGGACGACTACGTCAAGCCCTTCCGCACCCTGGAAGACGTGCACGTACTTACCGCTGTTGTCGCCTGGCAGTTTGGCGTGGGGCGCGATTGTGCCTGGCCTGAAACGCTGCTATTGCGCCTGCAGGCGCTGCTGGCCGGTTGTGCCGAGGTCGCGCGGCAGGCGCCCGATGCGCCCACCACCCATCTGCTGCTGGCCGGGTTGTTCGCCGAGCAGCAGGCGTTGGCGGGCGAGCTGGAGGTGGCCTTTGCCGGCGGTCCTGTGCGCTGGGCCGAGCTGTGGCAGCGCGACAAGGGCTTGCTGCGCATCGCCGAGGCGGCGCGCAGCAAGCGTCTGGAGAAAGCGCGGCGGATTGTCGCCGGCCGTTGATCCATATCAGTACCTATCGCTGTTCGTGCACGTAAGGTTGCCTCGCGAATCATCCAAGAGGTTTCCATGCGCCGCGAGCCCATCGTGCTGTTCGATAACGGCAGCCACCAATGCCTGATGTTCGATGACCTGGTCAGCGGCGAGGGCGTGCAATCCAACCAGTTTCTGATCACCGACAACGAGCAGTACCTGCTGCTCGATCCGGGTGGTGATCTGACCTACACGCCGCTGTCGCTGGAACTGTCCAAGCACATTCCGGTGCAGGACCTGACCTACATCTTCGCCTCGCACCAGGACCCGGACATCATCGCCTCGCTGGACAAGTGGCTGTTGCACACCCGCGCGCGGGTGATCTGCTCCAAGCTGTGGGCGCGTTTTCTGCCGCACCTGACCGCCAACTACCTGGTGTTGAGCCGTGGCATCAACACCTTCGATCGCATCATCGCGTTGCCGGATCGTGGCCAGAGCATCCCGCTGGGCAAGTGCTCGCTCAAGGCCGTACCGGCGCACTTCCTGCACTCGGTGGGCAACTTCCAGGTCTATGACCCGGTGAGCAAGATCCTTTTCTCCGGTGACATGGGTGCCTCGATGGTCGACGACGCTTCGCCGGTGCGCGACTTCGTCAACCACGTACCGAATATGGAAGGTTTCCATCGCCGTTATATGGCCGGTAACAAGGCCTGTCGCCTGTGGGCGGCGATGGTGCGGCAGATGGATGTGGAAATGATCGTGCCGCAGCACGGCCGGCCTTTTGTCGGCCCGGAAATGATCAGCGCCTTCCTCTACTGGATCGAGAACCTCGAATGCGGTCTCGATCTGATGGGCCCGGAGGATTACCAACTGCCCAAATGAGGGGCGCAGATGGCGGTTCCGTCGCTTCAAGCCGTCATCATGGCCATGCTAGGGTGCGCCTCGGTCATTAACCGAGGCCCATCATGTTCATCCCTTCTCTTCGTCGACTGAGCCTGGCGCTCGGTTTCAGTCTGGCTGCCAGCACCGCCTTGGCAGAAAACTGGCCGCAACCCGACTGGCAGAGCCAAACCCGCGTCGAGAGCGCCGCGCTGGCTGAGCTCGAACAGTATGCCTTTCCGGAACGCGATGACGTCGAGCGCACGGGCGTGCGTACCGATGCGCTGTTGGTGATACGCGACGGGCAGATCGTTTACGAGCGCTACGCCGAACCGACCACGGCGCGGACCGCGCACCTGACCTGGTCAATGG
Organism: Pseudomonas sp. ZH-FAD; assembly: GCF_002803095.1. GTDB lineage: Bacteria > Pseudomonadota > Gammaproteobacteria > Pseudomonadales > Pseudomonadaceae > Aquipseudomonas. The sequence continues at coordinate 69,074 of NZ_PGLR01000019.1, forward strand.
CCAAGAGCCTGCTCGCCACCACCCTCGGCGTCGCTTACGGCGAGGGGCGCTTCAAGCTCGATGCAGCGGCCGCGCAGTACTACCCGGCGATGGCCGAGCACCCGCAGATCAAGATCGGTCACTTGCTCAACTGGGCCTCGGGCCTGGCCTGGGAAGAGGACTACGAGTACGCGCCACTGAAATCCTCGGTGGTGGCCATGCTCTACACCCGCGGCCGTGCCGACATGGCGGCCTTCACCGCTGCGCATGCGGCGGGCGCTGCGCCGGGCACGCGCTTTCGTTATTCCAGTGGCGACAGCAACGTGCTGGCTGCCGCGTTGCGCGGCATGGTCGGCGAGCAGTCTTACGCTGATTATCCCTGGACAGCACTGTTCGAGCCGCTGGGCATCACCAGCGCGACCTGGGAGCGCGATGCCAGCGGTACCTTCGTCGCGTCGTCCTATGCCTACCTGAGCGCGCGCGACCTGGCCCGTGTCGGCCTGCTGATGCAGCGCGGCGGTCGCTGGGGCGAGCGCCAGTTGCTGCCGGCTGCCTGGGTCGATTTCGTCTCCACGCCTTTCGCTGGCTACCAGCCGCAGTTGGCCAAGCCGGGTGATGCCGTGCCAGGCGGGCATTGGTGGCTCAACGCCGAACTACCAGGCAGCACGCGGCCCTGGCCGGATGCACCAGCCGATACCATCGCCGCGCTCGGGCATTGGGGGCAGGGGCTGTACGTGATGCCTCAAGAAAACCTGCTGGTGGTGCGTTACGCCGATGACCGTGACGGCAGCTTCCAGCACAACGACCTGCTCAAACGCGTGCGTGCGGCCTTCGCCGCAGAGGTGCAGCCATGATCCGTCGTCATCCGATTCTCAGCGTGCTGGCGCTGCTGCTGATTATGCTGCTGGCCTGGGCCTGGCCGAACCGCGCGCATCTGGCGGCGTTCCCCGACATCATCGGCGCCTACACGGCCAAGGAGTACTGCTCCTGCCGCTACGTCAGCGGCAACCCGGCGGCCTACTGTGAAGGCTACGTGAAACAGTACGTGCCAATCAGCAGCCTGCTCGATGACGACAGCGCCAAGCGCGTCACCGCCAGTGGGCTGGGCCGTACTCACAGCGCGGCCTGGTTGGGCGAGCGGCAGGGCTGTCAGTTGTTGCCGAGCAAGTAGGGCGGGTGAAACCCGCCACCTTGGAAGCGGCGGGTTGCACCCGCTCTACGGTGCTGTGCGCGCCGGGCTTTGCAAGGCTCGCGCTGGCGACTATCGTTGCCGCCTGGTCATGCCGTTTTCGAGTTCTCATGCGCCGTTCGCTTCTCGCCCTGTTGCTTGCCGCTGCCTTGCCCGTTCACGCCGACTGGTACCTGGACAACGAGTCCTCGCGGCTGTCGTTCATCTCCACCCATTCCGGCAGTCAGTCGGAGGTGCATCGCTTTCTCACCCTGCACGGGCAGATCGCGGCCGATGGTCGCGCGCGCCTGCGCGTGGATCTTGACTCGCTGAGCACCGGTATCCCGCTGCGTGATGAGCGCCTGCGCGCCATGCTGTTCGACACTTCACGTCTGCCCGAGGCGCGCATCAGCGCGCAGGTCAACCTGCCGCAACTCACCGACCTGGCACCCGGGGCGCAGCTGGAATTGCGCTTGCCCCTGCAACTGACCCTCAACGAGCGCACGCGCGAGCTGCACAGTGAACTGCTGGTGACGCGGCTGGATGATCGCCGTTTCCAGGTGGTAACCCTGGCGCCGCTGGTGCTGCACGCCGAAGATTTCGCCCTGGCCAGCGGCATTGAGGCGCTGCGTAAAATCGCCGAACTGCCGGCCATCAGCCTGTCGGTGCCGGTGGGCGCCGTGCTGATCTTCACGGCGCGTTGAGCGTGCATGCGCGCGGCAGCATCTTCCCTTGGCGAGGCGGCAATCGCTTCGAATTGCTGCTGGACGGGCCGGTATTCTTCCCGCGTATGCTGGCAGCCATCGAGGGCGCCCAGCAGCAGGTGGAAATCGAGCTTTACCTGATCGAGGACGGCAGCTGCAGCGAGCGTCTGGTCGAGGTGCTGTGCCGAGCGGCTGAGCGTGGGGTGAGGGTACGTGGTCTGTTCGATGCCTACGGTGCGGCAGGCCTGGGCATCGCATTACGTGAGCGCATGCAGACCGCCGGTGTGCAACTGCGCTGGTACAACCCGGTGCGCTGGCGGCGGGGTATCCGCAATTTTCATCGCGATCACCGCAAGCTGCTACTGGTGGACCAGCGCCTGGCCTATGTTGGCGGCACCGGCTCCACCGATGAGTTCTGGCTACCAGATGAGCCTCGGAGTCCCTGGCACGAAGCCATGGTGGAAATCGAAGGGCCGCTGGTGGGCGACTGGCAGCAGCTGTTCGAGCAACTCTGGCTGGCGCGCTTTTCCTGGCGCCCGAGCCATCAGCCGGTAGCGCTGCGTCTGCCGGACTGCCCGCCAGCCGGGGTTGGTCTGGGACGAGTGGCCTATGCCGATGCGGCGCAGCATCGCGACATTCTGCTGTCGCTGTTGCGCGCGCTGAAGGGCGCCAAGCAGCGTGTCTGGCTGGCCACGCCTTATTTCCTGCCGACCTGGAAAATCCGCCGTGCCCTGCGCCGCGCCGCAGCGCGCGGTGTCGAGGTGCGCCTGCTGCTGGCCGGGCGCAACACCGATCACCCGCCGGTGCGTTTTGCCGGGCAGCGCTACTACCCCAAGTTGCTCAGGGCCGGGGTGCGCATCTTCGAATACCAGCCGCGTTTCCTGCACCTGAAGATGGTGCTGGTGGACGATTGGGTCAGCGTCGGCTCGTGCAACTTCGACCACTGGAACCTGCGCTTCAACCTCGACGCCAATGTCGAGGCGCTGGACCCGGATTTCACCCGGGCAGTGACGGCCAGCTTCATCGAGGACTTCGGCGTCAGCCGCGAGATCACCCTCGATGATTGGCACCAGCGCCCCTGGTGGCGCCGCGCGCAACAGCGCCTGTGGGGCTGGCTGGATCGGCTGGCGGTGAATCTGCTTGATCGCTGGCGGTAACCCATGTCGATATCCTGAAGGCTCTATCTCAGGCGTTTCGTTCACATCCAGAAAAGTTTTGCCGCCTTGGTAGTGGAGAGTGGTTGCTATAGTCGACAGCCTTTTTACGCCTGAGCTTGGTCGTGGCAGGCATGCAGTAGCGACTCAGTCAGAGGAATGCGCCGGTGACGAAAACCCTGCTTATCGCGACACTTTCCGCCAGCCTCCTTCCCCTCTCTGTGCTCCAGGCCTCGCCGCAGGCTGGTTATGGCCCGCAGTTGGAAGGCTTCGAGTATCCCCACCCGATCCAGCGCTTTGAGTTCAGTTCGCAGCAGCAGGATCTGTCGATGGGCTACATGGACGTGAAGCCAACCGGCCAGACCAATGGCCGCACAGCTGTGCTGCTGCATGGTAAGAATTTCTGCGGCGCGACCTGGGAGGCGACCATCAAGGCGCTGAGCGATGCCGGCTACCGCGTGATCGCACCGGATCAGATCGGTTTTTGCAGCTCAAGCAAGCCGCGTGGCTATCAGTTCAGCTTCGGCCAACTGGCCAGCAATACTGACGCACTGCTCGAGTCGTTGGGGGTGGAGAAGGCCACAATGATCGGTCATTCCATGGGCGGCATGCTGGCCGCGCGCTACGCCCTGAACCATGCCCTGCGCGTCGAGAAGCTGGTGCTGGTCAACCCTATCGGTCTGGAGGACTGGCAGGCGGAGGGCGTTCCCTACGTGACGGTCGACCAGCTCTATCAGGGCGAGTTGAAGACCTCCTACGACGGCATCAAGAACTACCAGCTGAAGTTCTACTACAACGGTGTGTGGAAGCCCGAGTACGACCGCTGGGTCGACATGCTCAACGGCATGTATAGCGGCCCTGGCAAAGAGATCGTCGCCTGGAACCAGGCGCAGACGGCGGAGATGCTGTTCACCCAGCCAGTGGTGCACGAGTTCGCCAATATCAAGGTACCGACCCTGTTGCTGATCGGTGGCAAAGATCGCACCGCCCCAGGCGCCAACCGCGCGCCGGAAGAAATTGCGCAGCGCCTTGGCAACTACCCGGAGCTGGGCCGCAAGACCGCCGAGGCGATTCCCGAGGCAAAACTCGTGGAGTGGCCGGAGCTGGGCCATTCGCCGCAGGTCGAGGCGCCGGTGCTGTTCCACGAGGTCCTGTTGCGCGAACTGGCGGCCAGCAGCAACTGATCGACCAGGCAGAGCCCGATTCCGGACTCTGCCGATGGTGATCGGGTTAGGCGCTCCCGGCGGCTTTCGTTACAGCCCAGCCTGGTGGCGGAGCTGTCCTGGCTTCGCGGCCCCTGTTCGCGGCGGGGCGCTGCTCCTACAGCTCAGAGCCGTGGCGCACTGGGCAGCATGGCCTGCCAACAAATAGTTCCCCACCTTCCTGATACCTCGTCATTCAGCAGGCTGAGTGTCGCGGCCTGCACCCCGCGCCAGGGCGCCATTCATCCTTTCGGGCGACAGATGAAATCCCTCCTTGGTGCGCTTATCCGAGGTGTGGTCGCTGCGTAGGGTTCCCTGCAGTTGCACCCCACTTCAGGAGACCCGCATGACAAGAACAACAGGGCCCGGACTATTCCAGCCGCACACCTTGGCTTTGGCCGTCGCCGTCGGTTTTGTCGCACCGGCACAGGCCGTCAACTTCAACATCGGTGAGATCGAAGGGCAGTTCGACAGCTCGCTGTCGGTCGGCGCCAGCTGGTCGATGCGCAGTCCGGATCGCGATCTGATCGGCCCCAACAACGGCGGCCAGGGCCAGGCGCAGACTGGTGACGATGGGCGCTTGAATTTCAGGAAGGGCGAGACCTTCTCGAAGATCTTCAAGGGCATCCACGACCTCGAGCTGAAGTACCGCGATACCGGCGTGTTCGTGCGCGGCAAGTACTGGTACGACTTCGAACTCAAGGACGAAAGCCGCCTGTTCAAGGATATCGACGACAGCAATCGCAAGGAGGGCGCCAAGTCATCGGGGGCGGAAATTCTCGATGCCTTCCTCTACCACAACTACGCCATTGGCGATCTGCCTGGCACGGTGCGGGTCGGCAAGCAGGTGGTGAGCTGGGGTGAGAGCACTTTCATCGGCAACAGCATCAACGCCATCAACCCGATCGACGTGGCCGCCTTCCGCCGCCCCGGCGCGGAGATCAAGGAAGGCCTGATCCCGGTGAACATGCTCTACCTGTCGCAGAGTCTCAGCGACCGCCTGAGCATGGAGGCCTTCTACCAGCTGGAGTGGGACCAGACCATCCTCGACAACTGCGGCACCTTCTTCTCCACCGCCGATGTGGCCGCCGATGGCTGCGACAACGGCTACCACATCGGCTCGCCGGCCATCGCGCCGTTGCAGCCGATTGCCGCCGCGTTCGGTCAGGGCTTCCGCGTCGACAGCGAAGGGGTGATCCTGCCGCGTGCCGGTGATCGCGATGCGCGTGATAGCGGCCAGTGGGGCCTGGCCCTGCGCTGGCTCGGTGACGAGACCGAGTACGGCGCCTACTTCATGAACTACCACAGCCGCACGCCCATCGTCAGCACGCAGAACGCCGGGCAGGCGACCTTGAATGCGCTGCCGGGGATCATCGGCACCGCCAATGGCATCGTACCCGGCAGCGGCGCCGGCCTGGCGCAGAGCGTAATGCTCGGCAACGGTCGTTACTACCTGGAGTATCCGGAGGACATCCGTCTGTACGGTCTGAGCTTCTCCACCACCTTGCCTACTGGCACGGCCTGGGCGGGTGAGGTCAGCTACCGGCCCAACCTGCCGCTGCAGATCAACACCACCGACATGACCCTGAGCCTGCTCAACCCCATCACCAATGGAGCAGCTGCTCCAGTGGTGGCCGGACCGGGTCAGGACAACGTCGGCTACCGGCGCAAGGAAGTCACCCAGGTGCAGACCACCTTCACCCATTTCTTCGATCAGGTGATGGGCGCCGGACGCTTCACCCTGGTCGGCGAAATCGGCATGGCCCATGTCGGTGGACTGGAGAGCCGTGAAGACCTGCGCTACGGCCGCGATTCGCTGTTCGGTGCCTACGGATTCCGTGGCGACACTCACGGCTTCGTCACCAGCACCTCCTGGGGCTACCGGGTGCGCGGCATCTGGGAGTACAGCAACGTGTTCGCCGGGGTGAACCTGCGGCCGAACGTCTCCTGGTCGCATGACGTCGACGGCTATGGCCCCAACGGCCTGTTCAACGAGGGTGCCAAGGCGGTGAGTTTCGGGGTCGATGCCGACTACCGCAACACCTACACAGCCAGCCTCTCGTACACCGACTTCTTCGGTGGCGAGTACAACACCGCGGTCGACCGCGACTTCCTGGCGCTCAGCTTCGGCGTGAGCTTCTAGGCCAACAGGATCAGTTGAGGAATGCAGATGAATACAACCCTGAAGATGCTCGGCGCGCTGTCCCTGAGCCTGCTGGCCAGCGGTGTGCTGGCCGCGGTCAGCGAGCAGGAAGCAGCCAAGCTCGGTACCAGTTTGACCCCGCTGGGCGGCGAGATGGCCGGCAACGCAGCCGGCACCATCCCCGCCTGGACGGGCGGCCTGGCGACCAATGCCGGGCAGGTCGATGCCCGTGGTTTTCTCAGTGACCCCTTCGCCGGCGAGCAGCCGCTGTTCACCATCACCGCGCAGAACCTGGAGCAGTACCGCGACCAGCTGTCGGCCGGGCAACTGGCGATGTTCGCGCGCTACCCGGAAAGCTATCGCATGCCGGTGTACCCGACGCACCGCAGCACGGTGGTGCCGGATGCTATCAATGCCGCAGCCAAAACCAGCGCGCTGAACACCGGCCTGCGTGATGGCGGCAACGGTCTGACCGGCTTCACCGACAGCCGCTACTATGCCTTCCCGATTCCACAGAACGGCCTGGAGGTGGTGTGGAACCACATCACCCGTTACCGCGGTGGCAACCTCAAGCGCAGCATCGTGCAGGCCTCGCCGCAGACCAACGGTGCCTACACCCTGGTGAACTTCGAGGACGAAGTGGCCTTCCCGGACAACATCCCCGATATCGATCCGGGCAAGGCGGAAAACGCGCTGCTGTTCTTCAAGCAGCGAGTCACCGCGCCGGCGCGTCTGGCCGGCAACGTGCTGCTGGTGCACGACTCGCTCGACCAGGTGGCCGAGCCGCGCATGGCCTGGCTGTACAACGCCGGTCAGCGTCGCGTACGGCGTGCGCCGCAGGTGGCCTATGACGGCCCAGGCACCGCGTCGGACGGTCTACGTACCTCGGACAACTTCGACATGTTCAACGGCGCCCCGGATCGCTACGACTGGAAGCTGGTGGGCAAGCGCGAGCTGTTCATCCCCTACAACAACTACCGCCTGGCGCTGCCGAGCGTGAAGTACGCCGACATCCTCAAGGCCGGGCACATCAACCAGGACCTGACCCGCTATGAGCTGCACCGTGTGTGGGAAGTGGAGGCGACGCTGAAGTCCGGTGAGCGCAACATCTACGCCAAGCGCCGCTTCTATGTCGACGAGGATTCCTGGCAGATCGCCCTGTCCGAGCACTATGACGGTCGCGGCCAGCTCTGGCGTGTCGGCGAGGCCATGCTGCTGCAACACTACGCGCAGAAGATCCCGGTCTACGCCCTGGAAGCGCTGTACGACGTCATCGCCGGTCGCTACGTCGCCGTCGGCATGGCCAACGAGGAGAAGATGTCGATCCAGTACGGTACTCAGGCCTCGGCCAAGGACTTCACCCCTGCAGCGCTGCGTAACGCCGGCGTGCGCTGACCACTAAGCAACTCGAAGCAAGCCGGTGTCGCCTTGTGCGCCGCCGGCTTTTTTCTGTGCGCCTCTCTCACGTGAATCTCGCGCCATAAGCGCCAAGGGGTGGTCGCACGCGGTGAGCGGGGTACCATCGTCTGGTGGTTCAACAATGACAAGCAGAGAGAACCGCTGCCATGCCTACCCTTGCCATCGCCCGTCCGAGTGCGTTGCAGGTGCAACCTGCCGATCTACCGCGATTGCCGCCGTGTGTGGTTTCCCGCCCAGCCCTGCTGCAGCGCCTGCTCGCCAGCGAGTCGCGACTGCGCTTGCTGTGCGCGCCTGCCGGTACCGGCAAGAGCGTGCTGCTCGGCCAGTGCGCACGCCACACACCAGCCGCCGTCGAGCGTGTATGGCTCGATCTCGGTGGCCGCAGCCTGACACCGACGCAGCTGTGCAAGCGACTGGCCGCAGCCATGCAGTTGCCGTTCGACGATGGCGGTGAAGCGGGGCTGATCGATCGGCTGCATGAGCGCGCGGGGCGTTTGTGGATCTTTATCGACGACTACCCGCGACAGGCTGACGATGAGCTCGATGCCTGCCTCGACCGGTTGTTCGCCGCGGCGCCGCAGCAGGTCACCTGGTGGGTCGCCAGTCGCCGCACACCGGCCTGGAACCTGCCGCGCCTGCTGCTGCAGGGCGATCTGCTGGAGCTCAAGGGTGACGAGCTGGCGCTGGATGATGCGGCATTGAATGAGCTGTTGGCGGCGCTGCAGGTGACGCTGGCGCAAGACGTGCGGCAGGCTCTGCTGGAGAGCAGCGAAGGCTGGCTGGCGGCGATTCGCCTGCTGCTGCTCGATGTCGACGAGGATGCGCTGCGTCAGCGTTTGCAGGCTGGTTGCCCGCTGCTACGCGATTACGTACAGCGCGAGGTGCTGGCCGACCTGGACGAAGAGCTGCGCAGCGATCTGCATGCACTGGCCTTGTTGCCGCGTTTTTCCCGGTCGCTCTGCGAGCATCTGCTGGAGGGCCGTGGCAGTGAGCTGCTCGGCGAACTGCAACGACGACAGCTGTTCGTGCGCAGCCTCGACAGCAGCGGCACCTGGTTCCGCCTGTGGCGACCGCTGGCCGAGGTATTACGTCTTCTGCCGGGGGCGCCGGCGCCGGCGCCGATCCATGTGCGCGCCTGCCAGTGGTTCGCTCAGCACGGCGATATTCGCGAGGCCGTCGAACACGCCCTGCTGGCAGGGCAGGTCGAGGTCGCGGTCAACTACCTGCAGCGGTTCAGCCAGGAGCAATTGCTGCAGGGGCACTCTGTCGCGCAGTTCCTGCAATGGCGCGAAGAGCTGCCGGCCTGGCTGTTCGCCAGCTCGCCGCGACTGATCGTGCTGCAGGCCTGGGCCCTGATCATCTGTGCCCGTTTCGATGAAGCTGCCGACTGCATCCAGGGCTTGACGCATTTCATGCCGCAACCGAATGAGCGCCGCCAGCGCAAACTGATCGCCCATTGGCAGGCATTGACGGGCGTATTGGCGCGTCAGTGCGGGCGCCGCGATGCCCGGATGCACTGCGAACAGGCCCTGCAGATGCTGGACGAGGGCAGCTGGTCGCAGCGCGTGCTCTGTTACCAGGCGCTGGCCCAGCAGCATATGGCCGAACATGCGCTGGACCAGGCCAAGCAGGCGCTGGATCAGGGCCTGCGCCTGGCACGGCTCAATGGCAGTCTGATTTTCGAGGCTTTGCTCAATACCGATCACTGCCTGCTGCTGCAGATGCGTGGCGAGGCCGGGCGCGCTGCGGAGCTCGCCGAACAGTCCCTGGCGCTGCTGCGCGAACGCTTCAACCATAGCCCGGTGGTCGCTCGCCTGCTGCTGGTACGGGCCAGCCTGCTGGCCCGCCAGGGCCTCGACGAGGAGGCGCAGCAGGCATATCGCCTGGGGCTGCAGGAGGCCGAGCACTGCGAGGATGCCTACATCATTTCCGGCTACCTCGGCATGCTCGAGCTGGCGGAAAGCCGTGGCGATCTCGACGAGGCCCATCAGTGGTTGCAGCGGGCCGAGCGAGTGATGCAGTGGTCGCATGTGCCGGAAGTGCGTTACCGCTGTGTGCTGCAGTTGCAGGCTGGGCGACTGCTGCTGCGTCAGGGGCAGACCGGGCGCGCGCGTGAGCTGTTCGCCCAGACGCTGCAGCAGTTGCAGCAGCGACAGCAACTGGCGCCTTCCGAGTTCTACGATCTGTTGCCGCGCTTGCGTCGTTACCTGGCGCTGAGCGACCTGCTGCTCGGCCACCACGCAGCCGCTGAGCATGCGCTGCGCCTGCTGCTGGATGAATGCCAGCTCGCCGGGCATCGCAGCCTGGCCTGCGAATGTCGGGTCAGCCTGGCCGAGGCGCTGCTCATGCAGGACGAAGTGGAGCAGGCAGATAATCTGCTGCAGCAGGCGCTTGGTGAGGCGCGACAGCTGCACCTGCTGCGGCCGTTACAGGAACTGCAGCAGCGTCAGGCGCAATGGCTCGATCGCCTGTTGCCGGGTGAGGCTGGGCAGAACCTGCATCAGCGCCTGTTCGATCCGGCGCCGTGCTTGGATGAGCCGGCCAGTGCCGGTACTGCGCTGCTCAGCTCGCGGGAGTTGGCAGTGCTGCAGTTGATCGCGCAGGGCTGTTCCAATCAGGAAATCGCCGATCGTCTGTTCATCTCGCTGCACACGGTCAAGACCCATGCGCGGCGGATCAACGTCAAGCTCGGCGTGCAAAGACGTACCCAGGCGGTGGCCATGGCCAAGGCGCAGGGGCTGATGGGGGATTGAGTTCGGCCTGCTGCGCGTCGGCGCTGCTGCGTTAGAGGCAGGCTCACAATGCTCATGTACAAAAGTACAGTCGCCCGCGACTCCGACCGTTGCTCGCCTGCCTCTGCCTTGCATCGCTCTAGCTCGCGAGGCCTCACAGTGCGGTGATCGCGAGCGGGGATTCAACCGAGCAAATAGTCAGCTCGTAGGGTGGGCTTTAGCCCACCTGGGTTGGTCAGCGTGGGCCGAAGCGGATCGCCGCCCAGCCCACCCTGCAAGGCCTCGCTGCCTGGTCAGCCGAGGAAGTAGAACGCGCCGCAGATCACCACGCCCGAGTACAGCAGCATGATCAGGCAGTAGCCCATGATGTCGCGGGCGCCGAGACCGACGATACCCAGCAGCGGCAGTGCCCAGAACGGCTGGATCATGTTGGTCCAGGCGTCGCCCCAGGCAATCGCCATGGCGGTGACGGTCGGCGAGACGCCCAGTGCCTGAGCAGCCGGCAGCATGATCGGGCCTTGCACGGCCCACTGGCCACCACCCGACGGCACGAACACGTTGACCACGCCAGCGCTGAGGAAGGCCAGCAGCGGGAAGGTGTCAGCCGAGGACCAGGAGATGAACGCTTCGGTGATCTGCCGGCCGAGGGAAATACCGTCGGCGTTGGCGCCCATCATCATGCCCATGATCCCGGCATAGAAGGGGAACAGTAGGACGATGCCGCCGATGCCGCGCACGCTCTCGTCCACCGCGCGCATGTAGCGCTCCGGGGTGCCGTGCATCAGCAGGCCGCTGAACAGGAAGATGGCGATGACCACGTCCAGGCCAAGCACGAAGCCCTTGGTGGCGAAGTGGTTGAACAGGTAGATACCGGCCATGGCCACCAGTGCCAGACCGAGGATGCGGCTGTCGTCCAGGCGCTGCGCCGGGGTTTCACGAGCCGGCAGTTCCGCACGCGATTCCACCAGTTTGGCTGGGTCGGCGATCTTGGCGCCCTGACGCGGGTGCATGGCGCGGTTGAGCAGCGGCAGGCCGATGAACAGCAGGACCACGATGGTCAGGTTCAACGGGCTGAACAGGGTTTCGGTGATGCTCACTGGATCGGTCAGCACGCCTGCGGTGATGCGCGCCAGATCCGGGCCGCCGGTGGCCATGGACAGCGGAATCGAGCCGGCCAGGCCGCCGTGCCAGACCAGGAAGCCCGAGTAGGCCGAGGCCACCAGCAGCGGGTAATCGACGCCATCGACCTTGCGTGCCAGGGCGCGGGCGAACACCGCGCCGATCACCAGGCCGAAGCCCCAGTTGACCCAGCAACCGACCAGCGCCACCAGGGTGACCATGATGATCGCCTGACCGGGTGTGCGTGCCAGGCCGGCCAGGCGGTCGAGTTGGCGATTGATGATCGGTGCGCTGGCCAGAGCGTGGCCGGTGACGAAGATCAGCGACATCTGCATGGCGAAGCCGAGCAGCGTCCAGAAACCGCTGCTCCAGTGCTGCACCATGGCCGGTAGCGATTGGCCGGTGGAGAAGATACCAGCGAGCAGCACGCCCAGAGTTAGCAAGGCGGAGAAAACGAACGGTGAGGGCAGGTACTTTTGTACCAGGCTCACGCTCATGCGGGTGAGGGTGTTGAACATGGATGACGCCTCTTTCTTATGGTTGTGTAAGGGCTTTACCAGGCATTCAGGGTTGGCTATGCCTGCGGGTTGCAGTGGATATGACAACGCTCGGCCGAGGCCGAGCGGGTGGTTGTGTTGAACCGTAGGGCGGGTGCAACCCGCCATCCCTGTAGTGGCGGGTTGCACCCGCCCTACGTTTTCTAGCTGCTCAGGCGCGCTCGATGGCCAGTGCCACGCCCTGGCCGCCACCGATGCACAGCGTGGCAAGGCCTTTCTTGACATCGCGGCGGATCATCTCGTGCAGCAGGCTGACCAGCACGCGGCAGCCCGAGGCGCCGATGGGATGGCCGAGGGCGATGGCACCGCCGTTGACATTGACCTTGTCGGCATCCCAGCCCAGCTCCTGGCCGACCGACAGCGCCTGGGCCGCGAAGGCCTCGTTGGCCTCGATCAGGTCCAGGTCGGCCATGCTCCAGCCGGCCTTGTCCAGGCAGCGACGGGTGGCCGACACCGGGGCGATGCCCATGATCGCCGGGTCGACACCGGCGTTGGCATAGCCTTTGATCTTCGCCAGTACGGGCAGACCCAGCGCCTGCGCCTTGGCCGCGCTCATCAGCAGCACGGCAGCGGCGCCGTCGTTGAGGCTGGAGGCGTTGCCGGCTGTAACGCTGCCGTCTTTCTTGAATGCGGGTTTGAGCTTGGCCAGGGATTCGGCTGTGGTACCGGCGCGTGGTTGTTCGTCACGGGCGAAGGCGACAGGGTCGCCCTTGCGCTGCGGGATCAGCACTGGAGTGATCTCGGCGTCGAAACGACCGGCCTCGATGGCAGCCACGGCCTTTTGTTGCGATGCAGCGGCGAAGGCGTCCTGGGCTTCACGGCTGATGCCGTATTTCTCCACCAGATTCTCGGCGGTGATGCCCATGTGGTAGTCGTTGAAGGCGTCCCACAGGCCGTCGACGATCATGCTGTCGAGCATCTGCGCGTGGCCCATGCGCAGGCCGGTGCGGGCCTTGGGCAGCACGTAGGGCGCCAGGCTCATGTTCTCCATGCCGCCGGCGATGATCACCTCGGCGTCGCCGCAGCGAATGGCCTGGGCAGCCAGGTGCAAGGCTTTCAAGCCCGAGCCGCAGACCTTGTTCAGGGTCATGGCCGGCACGGCATGGGGCAGGCCGGCGCGGATGGCGGCCTGGCGTGCGGGGTTCTGGCCACTGCCTGCGGTAAGCACCTGGCCAAGGATCACTTCATCGACCTGGGCAGCGTCGAGGCCGGTCTGCTCCAGCAGGCGTTTGATGACGATGGCGCCGAGTTCCGGCGCGGGAATATCGGCCAGGCTGCCCTGGAAGCTGCCGATGGCGGTGCGGGTGGCGGCAACGATGACGACGTCTTGCATGGGAAATCCTCTTGGCGCGGTAGGGCGGAAAAAGCTTCGCGGATGAATCCGCTCCTACAGGGTGTAGGACATAGCCAAAAAACGCTCTGTAGGCGCCGTGCATGGTGGCGCCTACAGAACGGTAGACAACTTAGAAGCTCATTTCCGGCACGTGTTCGGGAACGATCAGCTTGCCGGCGGTCTTGGCGACGATTTCCTCGACGCTCACGCCCGGTGCGCGCTCGCGCAGGATGAAGGCGTTGTCCTCGATCTCCAGGTAGGCCAGGTCGGTCAGCACCTTGCGAATGCAGCCACAGCCGGTCAGCGGCAGGCTGCAATGCTCCAGCAGCTTGGATTCGCCGTCCTTGGAGGCGTGGGTCATGGTGACGATGATGTTGTCGGCGCCGGCCACCAGGTCCATGGCGCCGCCCATGCCCTTGACCAGCTTGCCGGGGATCATCCACGAGGCGATATTGCCGCGCACGTCCACCTCGAAGGCGCCGAGCACGGTGAGGTCGACGTGGCCGCCACGGATCATGGCGAAGGACTGCGACGAGTCGAAGATCGCCGCGCCCTTGATCGCGGTGACGGTCTGCTTGCCGGCGTTGATCATGTCGGCGTCCACTTCGTCTTCGGTGGGGAAGGCGCCCATGCCGAGCAGGCCGTTCTCCGACTGCAGCATCACCTGCATGCCCTCGGGCACGTAGTTGGCCACCAGGGTGGGGATGCCGATGCCGAGGTTGACGTAGAAGCCGTCCTGCAACTCGCGGGCGACGCGCTGAGCCATTTGTTCACGGGTAAGAGCCATGGTCTTTCTCCTCAGGCGCGCAGCGTGCGTTTTTCGATGCGTTTCTCGAAGCTGCCGCAGATCAGCCGGTCGACGTAGATGCCGGGGGTGTGAATCTGCGTCGGGTCGAGTTCACCAGGTTCGACGATCTCCTCGACCTCGACCACGGTGATGCGCCCGGCGGTGGCGACCACCGGGTTGAAGTTCTGCGCGGTGTGGCGGTAGACCACGTTGCCGAAGTGGTCGGCTTTCCAGCCCTTGACGATGGCGAAGTCGCCGGTGATGGCCGGTTCGAGGATGTAGTGGCGGCCGTTGATCTCGCGCGCCTCCTTGCCTTCGGCGACCGGGGTGCCATAGCCGGTAGCGGTGAAGAAAGCGGGGATGCCGGCGCCGCCAGCGCGCAGCTTCTCGGCCAAGGTGCCTTGCGGGGTGAGTTCGACTTCCAGCTCGCCGGAGAGCAGTTGCTGTTCGAACAGGGCGTTCTCGCCGACGTAGGAGGCGATCATCTTGCGGATCTGCCGGTCTTCCAGCAGCACGCCGAGGCCGAAACCGTCGACGCCGCAGTTGTTGGACACTACGGTCAGATCGCGTACGCCACGACGGCGGATCTCGGCGATCAGATTCTCGGGGATGCCACACAGGCCGAAACCGCCGGCCAGTACGGTCATGCCGTCCTGCAGGCCGTCCAGGGCTTCTTCATAGCTGCCGACGCGTTTGTCGAGTCCGCTCATTCGAGGCTGCCTCTCTTTTGTCGTTATGGGGCAGGAGCACTGCCAGGCTGCGGTCAAGCTTCAGTGCTGCGAGCTTATTTGTTAAGTTTGTTTTTCCTCTTGATTGATCAGGTAAATAAATCAATGACCGTCAAGCAGCTACGCGCCTTTCTCGCCGTGGCGCAAAGCCTGAGCTTTGCCCAGGCCTGCGAGCGCCTGCATCTGTCGCAGCCGGCGCTGAGCCTGGCGATCAAGAACCTGGAACAATCGCTCGGCGGCCAGTTGCTGGCGCGCACCACCCGCAGCGTGGCGCTGACGCCGGAGGGCGAGACACTGTTACCGATTGCCGTGCGCCTGCTCGCCGACTGGGACAACGCCGAGGATTTGTTGCACCAGCACTTTACCCTGCAGATGGGCAAGGTGGCGGTGGCGGCCATGCCATCGTTCGCCGGTAACCGCCTGCCGGCAGCGCTGCGCGCGTTTCGTGACGCCTACCCACGGGTCAACGTGACGGTGCATGACGTGATCAACGAACAGGTGATGGAGATGGTGCGCGACGGTCGCGTCGAGCTGGGCATCGCCTTCGAGCCGTCAACCCTCGATGGCTTGCAGTTCACCCCGCTGTACGAGGACCGTTTCGTCGCCGTGGTGCCGGTCGCCAGCGAGCTGGCCGGGCAAGCGGCGCTAACCTGGGCACAGTTGCTGGAGCAGCCCTTCATCACCCTGCAACGGCCTTCGGCGGTGCGCCTGCTGCTGGAAGACAGCGTGATCTCCAGCCACGGCAAGCTGCCGGTGGCGTTCGAAAGTCATCAGTTGGTGACGGTCGGGCGCATGGTCGCCGAAGGCCTCGGCGTCAGCGCCGTGCCGCAACTGTGCCGGCAGCAGATGGAAGAGCTGGGCGCCCGCTGCCTACCGCTGAGCGAGCCACAGGTGTCGCGTCGCGTCGGCCTGCTGCACCAGGCCGGGCATCGGCTGTCCAGCGCGGCGCAGGCGTTGAGTGAGGTGCTGTTGCGCCAGGCAGGGCAGTAGGGCGGGTGAAACCCGCCGCCTGCGTTGTGGCGGGTTGCACCCGCCCTACGAGCCTAGAGCTGAATCAGGTCTGCTGGGGTGTCGACGTCCTGCAGCACACCTGGGTCATCCAGTTCGACGATACGCACGGCCTCGGGGTGCTGCTGCAGCACCGGTTTGGCGCCAGCATCGCCGCTTAGCGTCGCGAGCTGCGGCCAGAAATCGCGGCCGAACAGCACCGGATGGCCGCGTTTGCCCTGGTAGCTGGGCAGCACGATGGCGTTCGCGCTGGCGTGAGCGAACAGGGTTTCCAGGCTGTCGCGGCGAATCGCAGGCATATCGGCGAGAAAGATCGCCACCGCGTCAGCGCGCGATTCGGCCTGTAGTCGCTCGGCACCTGCCGCCAGGCTATGGCCCATGCCCTGGGCGGTGGCCGGGTTCTGCACGATACGCACACCCGTCGGCAGATCCAGCTCTGCAGGCGCTTCGTCTGGGCGTAGCACCAGCCAGACCTCTTCCAGCATCGAGCAGGGCAGTGCCAGGCTGGCGGCGAGCAATGAGCGACCGTCGGCGAGTTCCAGCCGGCGTTTGTCGGCGCCGAAGCGGCGGCTGTAGCCGGCCGCCAGCATCAGCGCTGCGACCCTGTGGGGTGGGCGCTCGCTGACCATGTTCAGCCGGCCAGCCCGGCTGCTTTGGCGCGCGCAGCGTGCAGTTTCTTGTAGCTGTCGATCAGGCGCAGGTGCTTGTCCAGGCCTTCGAGCTTCATGCTGGTCGGCGTCAGGCCATGGAAACGCACGCTGCCGTCCACCGAGCCGATCACTGCATCCATGCGCTCGTTGCCGAACATACGGCGCAGGTTGTGCTCGTAGTTGGCCAGCTCCAGCTCGTCGTCCAGCTGGATCTCCAGCACGGCGTTGACCGCCTGGTAGAACAGGCCGCGCTCGACGGTGTTGTCGTTGTACTGCAGGAAGGCCTCGACCAGCTCCTTGGCATCGTCGTATTTCTTCAGCGCCAGGTTGATCAGCAGCTTCAGCTCGAGGATGGTCAGCTGGCCCCACACCGTGTTGTCGTCGAACTCGATGCCGATCAGCGTGGTGATATCGGTGTAGTCGTCGACCTCGGTGTTGTTGAGGTTGCGCAGCAGCGACTTCAGTTCGCGGTCGCTCAGGCTGTGCAGGTTGAGGATGTCCTTGCGGAACAGCAGCGCCTTGTTGGTGTTGTCCCAGATCAGATCCTCGACCGGATAGATTTCCGAGTAGCCCGGCACCAGGATGCGGCAGGCGTTGGCGCCGAGATCGTCATAGGTGGCCACGTAAACCTCCTTGCCCATGTCCTCGAGGATGCCGAACAGGGTCGCGGCTTCCTGCTCATTCGAGTCGCTGCCTTCGCCGGAGAAATCCCATTCGACGAATTCGAAGTCCGGCGTGGCGCCGAAGAAGCGCCAGGACACCACGCCGCTGGAGTCGATGAAGTGCTCGACGAAGTTGTTCGGCTCGGTCAGCGCCAGGCTGTCGAAGGTCGGCTGCGGCAGGTCGTTGAGGCCTTCGAAGCTGCGGCCCTGCAGCAGTTCGGTGAGGCTGCGCTCCAGCGCCACTTCCAGGCTCGGGTGCGCTCCGAAGGAGGCGAATACGCCGCCGGTGCGCGGGTTCATCAGGGTTACGCACATCACCGGGAATTCACCGCCGAGCGAGGCATCCTTGACCAGCACCGGGAAGCCCTGTTCCTCCAGGCCCTGGATGCCGGCGACGATGCCCGGGTACTTGGCCAGTACGTCCTGCGGCACGTCCGGCAGGCACAGCTCGTTCTCCAGAATCTCGCGCTTGACCGCCCGCTCGAAGATCTCCGACAGGCACTGCACCTGCGCCTCGGCCAGGGTGTTGCCGGCGCTCATGCCGTTGGACAGGTACAGGTTCTCGATCAGGTTGGACGGGAAATACACCGTCTCGCCGTCGCTCCTGCGCACGAATGGCAGCGAACAGATGCCGCGCAGGGTGTTGCCCGAGTTGGTGTCATACAGGTGCGAGCCGCGCAGTTCGCCATCCGGGTTGTAGATAGCCAGGCAATGCTCGTCGAGGATTTCCTCGGGCAGCGCATCCTTCGGGCCCGGCTTGAACCAGCGCTCGTTGGGGTAGTGGACGAACTCGGCGCTGGCGATGTCCTCGCCCCAGAACTGGTCGTTGTAGAAGAAATTGCAGTTCAGCCTCTCGATGAACTCGCCCAGGGCCGAGGCCAGTGCGCTTTCCTTGGTCGATCCTTTGCCGTTGGTGAAGCACAGGTTCGACTGCGCGTCGCGAATGTGCAGCGACCAGACGTTGGGCACGATGTTGCGCCAAGAGGCGATCTCGATCTTCATGCCGAGGTCCGCGAGGATGCCCGACATGTTGGCGATGGTCTGCTCCAGCGGCAGATCCTTGCCCGGGATGTAGGTGGTGGTGTCACTCACCGGCATCAGCAGCGCCTGGGCATCGGCGTCGAGGTTGTCGACTTCCTCGATGATGAATTCGGGGCCCTGCTGCACCACCTTCTTCACGGTGCAGCGGTCGATGGAGCGCAGGATGCCTAAGCGATCCTTCTCGGAAATGTCCGCCGGCAGCTCGACCTGGATCTTGAAGATCTGCGCGTAGCGGTTCTCCGGGTCGACGATGTTGTTCTGCGACAGGCGAATGTTCTCGGTGGGAATGTCGCGCGTCTGGCAGTACAGCTTGACGAAGTACGCCGCGCACAGCGCCGAGGAGGCCAGGAAATAGTCGAACGGCCCCGGCGCCGAGCCGTCGCCCTTGTAACGGATCGGCTGATCGGCGATCACCGTGAAGTCATCGAACTTGGCTTCGAGGCGAAGGTTGTCGAGAAAGTTGACCTTGATTTCCATGGGGCAATACCAGCGAGCGAAACAAAATGGCCGCCATTATCCGGGTTTTCGGCGGCCTGTCTTGCTCGGTGGTTGCTGATGAAAGCGCGTCGGACCGGCGGCGAGTGCGACGCCGGCCCGAGCGATGCGTCAGCTGTCGACTTCGGCGGGGTTACTGGTGCCAATGGAGGTGTAGCTCGGCCATTGCCGCAGCAGGGTTTCGACGAACTGTTCGGCTGCCGGCGACAGCGAAGAGCCGCGGCGGCGTACCAGGCCCAGGGTACGGCTGATCACTGGATCGACCAGCGGACGGCTGACCAGAATCGGATGATCCTCGGCTGGCATCGCCAGGCTGGGCAGGGCGGCGATACCCAGGCCGGCCTCGACCATGCCGAGTGACGTCGACAGGTGCTGCACCTCGTAGAACCAGCTCGGGCGCCAGTCGAGATGGGCCAGGCCGTGATCGAGCAGCACGCGGTTGCCACTGAGGCGGCCGACGCCGATCAGGCGATAGTCGCTCAGCTCGCGCCAGGCCACTTCCGAGCGTTTGGCCAGGGGATGATCGCGCCGGCAGGCGAGCACGAAGGGCTCATTGACCAGCGGGGTGAAGTCGATCTCTGCGCTCTGCCCACTCTGCATGTTGATGCCGAAATCCGCTTCGCCGCGAATAACCGCTTCTAGCCCTTCATGGGCGCTGAGGTCGAGAATGCGGATGCGGATCTTCGGGTACTGCAGGTTGAAGGCGCGGATCACCGTCGGCAGGAAGTAGAAGGCCGCCGTCGGGATGCAGGCGAGGGTGACCTGGCCGGACTGGCGCTCGGCCAGTTCGCGGATGCCGAGGATCGAGCGCTCGAAGTCGTCCAGCAGGCGCTGCGCCTTGGGCAGAAAATCCCGGCCCACGGCAGTCAGGCTGACCCGACGCGTGGTGCGATCCAGCAACTGGATGCCGAGGCTTTCTTCCAGTTTCTGCATGCGCCGGGTCAGGGCCGGTTGTGACAGGTGGATGGCGTTGGCGGCCTCGTGAAAGTTGCCGAACTCGGCGATTTTCACGAAAGCGCGGATGTCTTGCAGTTCGTAATTCATGCGCTTGGGTTATCAGTCGTGCGTATTTTTGTTTGAAATTTACCAATGAACCCTAGTCTTTCGGCTCAGGACTGGCAAGCGAGGAAATACGCACATGCATTAATGCGTTAAATGGAATAAATATCAAAATATATGCATTTTACAGAATAAATATCCGCTCCCCATAATCGACGCAAAGCAACAATCACTGGTTTTATTGCGTTGGAGGCATCATGCGGACGGTACCTTGTGTACTCATGCGAGGCGGTACTTCGAAAGGGCCGGTCTTTCTGGCCAACCACCTGCCCACGGACCCGCAACAGCGCGACGAGGTATTGCTCAGCCTGATGGGATCGGGCCATGAGCTGGAAATCGATGGTATCGGCGGCGGCAGCCCGCAGACCAGCAAGGTGGCGATCGTCAGTCGTTCGCCGCATCCGGATGCGGATGTCGACTACCTGTTTGTGCAGGTCATGGTCACCCAGCGCCGCGTCGACACCGCGCCCAACTGCGGCAACATGCTCTGTGCCATAGGTCCTTTCGCCATCGAGCACGGCCTGGTCAATGCCGGCTCGCCGATGACGCGGGTGCGCATTCGTAACCTCAATACCAACACCTTCGTCGATTCCGACGTGATGACCCCTAACGGCCGCGTGCGCTATGACGGCGACACTGCCATCGACGGCGTGCCCGGCACGGCCGCGCCAATCAAACTGACTTTCCTCAATGCCGCTGGTGCCAAGACTGGTCGCCTGCTGCCCACCGGCCGCATGCGTGACGAGTTCGATGGCGTCGTCGCCACCTGTATCGACATGGCCATGCCGATGGTGCTGATGCATGCCGAGGCGCTGGGCAAGACCGGCTACGAGTCGCCTGAAGAACTGGATGCCGACAGTGCGTTTCTCCAGCGCCTGGAACGCATTCGCCTGCAGGCAGGCCTGGCCATGGGGCTTGGCGACGTGTCGCAGATGGTCATCCCCAAGCCGGTGCTGCTGGCATCTGCACGCCACGGCGGCACGCTGAGCGTGCGCTATTTCATGCCGCATACCTGCCACCGCTCGGTCGCCGCCACCGGCGCCATTGGTCTGGCCACCGCCTGTGCACTACCCGGCAGCGTCGCCCAGGACATAAAGCCCATCGCAGGCGAGGCGTTGGTGCGTCTGGAGCATCCGGGCGGGCAGATCGAGGTTTCCCTGCAGCCTGCCGCGGATGGCAACCCCGACAACCTGCGCGCCTCGCTGGTGCGCACGGCCCGTCGCCTGTTCTCGGGTGAGGTGTACATCCCCAGCCTGAGGCGCACCGGCAGCTGATTTCGCTTCACCACAACCACACCCGTAGGGCCAGTCACAATGACAAGAACAAGATCCCTCAGTTGCTCCGTCGTCGGTATGACGGTCATGGCGCTGCCTGCTGTCGGTGCCAGCGCTGCCGGTTTCATCGAGGACAGCAAGGCCAGCCTGGAGCTGCGCAACTTCTACCTCAACCGCGACTTTCGCGAGAATGCCGGGCAGAACAAGCGCGAAGAATGGGCGCAAGGCTTCATCCTCAACCTGGAGTCCGGCTACACCCAGGGTACCGTCGGTTTCGGTGTCGATGCCATCGGCATGCTCGGCATCAAGCTCGATTCCTCGCCAGATCGCAGCGGCACCGACCTGCTAACGCGTGACAGCCGCAATCGCGCCGAGGACGATTACAGCAAGCTGGGCGTGACCGGCAAGGTGCGTTTCGCCGAGAGCCAACTGCGCGTGGGCACGTTGTTGCCGAAGATGCCCTACCTGCAATACAGCAACGCACGCCTGCTGCCGCAGGTGTTCGAGGGCTGGCAGCTGCAGAGCAAGGACCTCGAACGCGCCACCTTCACCCTGGGCGAGATCGACCGCGTGGTGCAGCGCAGCGTGTCCGGCTCCGAGAAACTGTCGCTGAACAACAAGAACGGCCGATTCGGTCGCAGCCCCGAAAGCGACGAGCTGCGCTTCGCCGGCGTCGATTACGCGATCAACCCGCAGTTGCTCGCCAGTTATCACTACGCTGAACTGAGCGACGTCTATCGCCAGCATTTCCTCGGCCTGCAACACACCCTGGCGCTGGGGCCTGGCAAGCTGAAAAGCGATCTGCGTTACTTCAACAACAGCGAGGCCGGACAAGAGCTGGTTGGTGATATCGACAACCGGGTCATCAACGGCATGTTCACCTACAGCATCGCCGGCCATGCACTGGGCCTGGCTTATCAAAAGATGCTTGGCGACGATGGCTTCACCTATGTCGACGGGGCCACGCCTTACCTGACCAACTTCCTGCAGATCAACGACTTTGCCGGCCCTGACCAGCGTTCCTGGCAATTGCGCTACGACTTCGACTTCGCCAGCGTCGGCGTACCGGGCCTGACCTTCATGACCCGCTACGTGCGCGGTGATCAGGTCGACCTGGCGGCAGGCGAAGGGCGTGAGTGGGAGCGCAACACCGATATCGCCTACGCCTTTGGCGATGGCCCGCTGAAGAATCTCAAGGTGACCTGGAGAAATGCCACCTACCGATCGAGCTTCGTCCGTGATCTGGACGAGAATCGCCTGATCCTGAGTTATATCGTGCCGCTCTGGTAATGCATCGGCTTTACATACAAGACCAATAAGAGGAACCCATCATGATCACCTGCTCTCTGCGCCGCATTCTGCCGCTGTCTTTCGCCGTATTGCTTGCCAGTGGCTCGGCACTGGCTGGCGAACCCTCCCGTCCGGAGTGCATCGCCCCGAGTAAACCAGGCGGCGGTTTCGACCTGACCTGCAAGCTGGCCCAGGCTGGTTTCAAGGATGAAGGCCTGCTCAAGTCGCCGATGCGTGTGACCTACATGCCAGGTGGCATCGGCGCCGTGGCCTACAACTCGATTGCCGCCAACCGCCGTGCTGAACCCGGCACCCTGGTGGCCTTCTCCGGCGCCTCGCTGCTTAACCTGGCCCTGGGCAAATACGGTCGTTTCGACGAGACAGCGGTGAAGTGGCTGGCCACCGTCGGCAACGATTACGGCACTTTGGCGGTACGTGAGGATTCTCCCTACAAGAACCTCGATGATGTGGTGCAGGCGCTGAAGAAAGACCCGAAAAGCATCGTGGTTGGTGGCGGCGGCAGTGTCGGCGGCCAGGGCTGGGTGAAAATAGCCCTGCTGGCCCGCGCCGCGGGTGTCGATCCGCGCGATCTGCGTTACGCGGCGTTCGAGGGTGGTGCCGAGCACTACATGGCGCTGATGGGCGGCCACGTGGATCTGGTCACCGGCAGCGCCAGCGAGATTCGCGCGCAGGAGGGCAACAAGATTCGTACCCTGGCGATCTTCAGCGAGGAGCGCCTGGGCGGTGACCTGGCTTCGATCCCCACCGCGCGTGAGCAGGGCTACGAGATCCATTGGCCGCTGATTCGCGGCTACTTCCTCGGCCCTGACGTGAAAGAGCAAGACGTGGCCTGGTGGCAGGAGCGTTTCGCCAAGCTCGCGGCTTCCAGCGACTTCCAGGCCTACCTGGCCGACCGCGATGTACTGCCTTACTACGTGACCGGGCCGGAGCTGGATGCGCTGGTCAAGAGTCAGGTCGCGGAGTACCGCAAGCTGGGTCGCGAGTTCGGCCTGGTCGAGTAACCAAGTTCCCCATGCGCCGTCACTGACGGCGCAGCGTTCTGGAGCGCATCCACATGCATGACCGTATCTTTGCGGGGGTGACCCTGCTGCTTTGCTGCATCCTGGGTTTTTTCGCCTGGGGTTATAGCGCCCCGTTTTCCTACGAGCCGGTCGGGCCCAAGGCCTTCCCGTTGCTGCTGTTGTTGCTGATCGCCTTCGGCTGCCTGCAACTGCTGCTCCAGCCGGGCGGTGACGTGCAGGGCGAAGAACCGCCCCTGGACCGCGAAGTGATGATCAAGGCTCTGGTCTTTCTGGGCCTGATGATTGGCTATGCGGTGCTGTTCGAATCGCTCGGTTTCATCCCGGCCAGCGTGCTGTTCGGCATCGGCATGGCGCGTCTGTATGGCGGCAGTTGGTTACACAGCCTGATCAGTGGCGTGGTGTTGGCCATCGGCCTCTACCTGCTGTTCGACAAAGCACTCGCCGTACCACTGCCGCTTGGCATCCTTTCGACCCTGGAGAGCTGAACCCATGGATACTCTCGGTTATCTCAGCCATGGCTTCGGCGTGGCCCTGAGCCCCTACAACCTGCTTACTGCCCTGTGTGGCACCTTGATCGGCACCGTCGTTGGCCTGCTGCCAGGCCTTGGCCCCATCAACGGCGTGGCCCTGCTGATTCCCGTTGCCTTCGCGTTGGGGCTGCCGCCGGAAACCGCCTTGATCCTGCTGGCGGCGGTGTACCTGGGTTGCGAATACGGCGGCCGTATTTCCTCGATCCTGCTCAACATCCCGGGTGAAGCCTCTGCGGTGATGACCACCCTCGATGGCTACCCGCTCGCCCGCCAGGGCCAGGCCGGTGTCGCACTGTCCCTGTCGGCCTGGAGCTCGTTCATCGGTGGCCTGATCGCTACCGCCGGCGTCGTGTTGTTCGCGCCGCTGCTGGCCAAGTGGGCCGTGGCGTTCGGCCCCGCCGAATATTTCGTGTTGATGGTGTTCGCCATCACCTGCCTGGCCGGGATGGCCGGCAACAAACCGCTGAAAACCGCCGTCGCGGCGCTGATTGGCCTGCTGCTTTCCTGCGTGGGTATCGACGCCAACAGTGGCGTCTATCGCTTCACCTTCGGCAGTCTGGGCCTGGCTGATGGCATTCAGTTCGTGGTGCTGGTGCTGGGGCTGTTCTCGGTCAGCGAGCTGCTGGTACTGCTGGAGCGCACCCATCACGGCCAGAAGGCGATCAAGGCCAGCGGGCGCATGCTCTTTAACATGAAGGAAGGGGGCTTCGTGCTCGCCACCAACCTGCGCAGCGGCGTGGTCGGTTTCGTCCTCGGCGTGCTACCGGGCGCCGGGGCGACACTGGCCAGCGCGGTGTCCTACATGAGCGAAAAGCGCATGGCGGTGAAGGACAACAAATTCGGCAACGGCGACCTACGTGGCCTCGCCGCACCGGAAACCGCCAACAGCGCGGCTGCCTGCGGCTCCATGGTGCCGATGCTGACCCTCGGCGTACCGGGTTCGGGCACCACTGCGGTGATGCTCGGCGCCCTGACGCTGTACAACATCACGCCGGGGCCGCTGCTGTTCCAGAACCAGCCGGACATCGTCTGGGGCCTGATCGCGTCGTTGTTCGTCGCCAACATCATGCTGATCATCATGAACGTGCCGATGATCAAGGTCTTCACCAAGGTGCTGGCCGTGCCTTATTGGGCGCTGGTGCCGGCGGTGGCGATCATCACTGCGATCGGTGTGTACGCGGTGCACGCGACCACCTTCGACCTGTACCTGATGATCGCCATCGGCATCTTCGGCTATGTCATGCGCAAGCTGGATTTCCCGCTGTCGGCGATCCTGCTCGGCTTCATCCTCGGCGGCATGATGGAGCAGAACCTGCGTCGTGCTCTGTCCCTGTCCAGCGGTGATCTGGGTATTCTGTACGCCAGCCCGATCACCTGGGTGGTCTGGGCGCTGGTGGCCGTGATGATCGTGCTGCCGTTCTGGCGCGCCTGGCGTGCGCGTCGTCAGCAGGGCCGCGCCGCCAGCGTGGCCTGATTCGGAGGGGTGGCATGCGTATCGTGATACCGGATGACTATCAGCGGGTGGTTCAACAACTCGATTGCTTCAGCTTGTTGGAAGGCTTCGATGTCCGCGTGTATCACGATGCTGTCAGCGACCCGGATGTACTGGTCGAGCGCTTCGCCGACGCCGACGCGCTGGTGCTGACCCGCGAGCGCACGCGTATCGACGCCGCGCTGCTGGCACGCTTGCCCAACCTGAAAGTGATCAGCCAGACCGGGCGAGCCGGCCCGCATCTCGATCTGCAGGCTTGCCGCGAGCGCGGCGTGATCGTCGCCGAGGGCACCGGCTCGCCCATCGCTGCAGCCGAGCTGACCTGGGCTCTGATCCTCAATGCTCGGCGTCAGCTGCGCGAAGCCATGAACGGTCTGTATGCCGGGCACTGGCAGGTCAACCTGGGCCAGCGTCTGTATGGTCAGACGCTGGGCATCTGGGGTTACGGCAAGATCGGCCAGCGTTTGGCGCGCTATGCGCGGGCCTTCGACATGCGCGTTCTGGTGTGGGGCAGCGAGGCTTCGCGCCAGGCCGCCATCGCCGATGGCTACGAGGCTGCATCGACACGCGAAGCCTTCTTCGAGCAGGCCGATGTTCTCACCCTGCACCTGCGCCTGGTGCCTGCCACCCGGCACTGTGTCGTCGCCGCCGACCTGGCGCGGATGAAACCCGACGCGCTGTTGGTCAATACCAGCCGCGCCGAACTGATCGCGCCGGGGGCGCTGCTTGAAGCGCTGGATCTTGGCCGTCCTGGTCAGGCGGCGCTGGACGTTTTTGAGCAGGAGCCGATCCTGCAGGCCGATCATCCGCTGCTGACTCATCCGCGCATTCTCTGTACGCCGCATCTGGGCTACGTCGAAAAGCACAGCTACGAAGGCTACTTCGGCGAGGCCTTCGCCAATGTCAGGGCGTTTGCGCAAGGATAATGTTCTGACCACTGGGGTAAGGAGCATCAGCGCAGCTGCCTGGCCCGTCTTGATGTTCTCTCGAGTACGACGGACCAATTTCTACTGTGTCTGCAGTGTGCTTTTCGAGCGAAGCACCGATTGAGATGCAGGCCTCTGCCAGGTATTTCGGTAGGATCGTACCTGGGTTCAGAAATGGAGATAGGGATGCATTCATCCGAGCGGCTGAAGGGGATAGATGTCTTTGTTGCCGTCGCTGATTTTGGCAGCTTCAGTGCTGCTGCCGAACGCCTCAATCTCACCGGCTCTGCCGTCAGCAAAAGCGTGGCACGGCTGGAGGAGCGTCTGGGCGCGCGGCTATTCAATCGCACCACCCGCTCGCTGGCGCTGACCGATGCCGGAGTCCTGTTCTACAGGACGTGCACATCGGTTCTGTCCGAGCTCGAAGAGGTCGAACATGCGCTGGTCGGCCAGGAGCACGAGCTCCATGGCAAAGTCCGTATAGACCTGCCGGCCTCCTATGGTCGTCTCCATGTACTGCCATTGATCATGGATTTTGTACGCCTGCACCCCATGCTTCAGCCGCATATATCGTTCACTGATCGGTTTATCGATCCTGCTTACGAGAACATCGATATCGTCGTTCGCATCGGTGGCCCGGATACCTGGCCGGCCAATCTGGGTCATGAGTACTTTGGTGCGCAGCGCCTGATCTTCTGCGCCTCACCGGACTACCTGCAGCGCTATGGCTATCCAGAAAACCAACATGATCTGGATAGTCACCAGTGCATCGGTTACGTGCAGAGCGACGGTTTGGTCGGCCCCTGGTTCTTCAGGGGCGCGCGGCCGGGAGAGATGGAGCGCCGAGCGGTACAAACGCGAATTGCCGTGGGGGACGGTGAGGGGGAGGTGGCGGCGGTGCTTGCAGGGCACGGTATCGGGCAGTTACCGACCTGGCTAACACAGCGCCACATCGAACAGGGAACGCTCGTCGAAGTGTTGCCGGACCTGGCTACGGATGGCTTGCCCATGCATTTGATCTGGCTGAAAAATCGCGAAAACGCAGCCAAGGTCAAAGCTCTTCTGGATTACCTGCGTCCCCGGCTTACACCGCATGGCATGCGAACCTCGGCAGATAAGGCGGAGCACTGATTACGCCGAACCATGCTCCGCATTGACCAGAACCGACGCCTTCAGGTCGCAGGTGCCCGCTCTTGCCGGGACGCCAACTTATGTACCAGCGGCACCAACATCAGAGCCATGACGGCGATAGCCGCAGCCGCATAGCCCAGATACTCGATCCCCAGATTGGCTATGGTCATGCCGCCGACAATGGCGCCAATACCGATGCCTGCATTCGCCGCCGACACGTTGGTGGTGCCCGCCAGTGCCTTGGAATGGGAGACCGAACTCATGACACGGACCTGGCTGACCGGATAAAGAGCGGTATTGGCAATGCCCCACAGGCCCAGCGCAGCGCAGAAAATCAGACCCATATGCGCGAATGGAACAACCGCAGTCATGCCAATCGCCAGCAGAAGCAAAAAGAGCACGCTGGCCTTGATCGGCGATCTATCGATCGCCTTGCCGCCAATCCAGTTGCCTATCAGGCCGACTGCACCGAATGCCATCAGCCACCATCCGATATTTTCCGGATGCACGCCCGCCACGCGCTCCAGGATGTCGGCGAGGTAGGTGTAGGCGGTGAACATGGCGCTGAACACGACGATGGAAAGCAGCACATTCGAAAGGAAATAGGGTTCCTTGAAAATCTTCGCTTGCTGCAGAAAGTCCACCTTGGCAGTGCGGGATACGGCAGGCATGAACGCCAGGATTGCCAGCGCCATGATCAGCGATAAGCCGGCGAGCAACCAGAATGCGCCCCTCCAGCCAAGCGCATTCGACACCAGGGTGCCCAGCGGAATGCCGAGCAGCATCGCGGCAGAGATGCCCAGGTAAACATTCGCGATCGCCTGGCCCGCTTTCTCGGGGCCGGCCAGTTGTCCCGCGGTTTCACTGGCGGTACCCCAAAACACGGGCAGGGCCAGCGCAGGCACCAGGCGTGCGACAGCGAGAAGCCAAAAGCTGTCCGATATGGCTGCAAGGGAATTCGACGCGGCGAAAATCAGCAGAATGGCCACGAACAGCTTCTTTCTATCAAGATGAGAAAGCATTGCTGTCAGCGGTGGCCCGAAAATCATCACCGTGAAGGCAAACAGAGTCACCAGTTGGCCTGCCATCGAGATGGAAATGTCCAGGTCTCGGGCAAGAGCAGGCAGAAGGCCGATGATCAGGAATTCAGTGGTGACGATGAGAAAGGCGGAAAATGCCAGGATGGCGACGCTAAGGCCGGCGCCTCGTTGCGAGCGGACAGATTGAGAGGCAGATTCATAAACAGACATGGGGCGGAGCTCCGATAAGACCGGCCGCGAGTCTATTGATTATTTATGTTCTTATTTTTGGCATTTATTCAATTTATTAATGAATAAAATTCGTTAATTGGTGGTGGCAACCTGAGCGCTGCCAGGACGACCATCCACCTGCCGAAAGGCCAGGCCGCCCACGCCCTGCGACACACTCTCGCCAGCTACTTCATTTAGAACGGCGGCAACATCCTCACCCTGCAGAAAATCCAGGGTCACTCCGGCCTGGACATGACCATGCGCTATGCGCGCCTGGCGCCGGAGCAGCTGCAGGAGGCACTGGCTTTCTGGCCTTCACTTTCGATCTAGCTGGCCCATTAGGTTGACCGCTTGGTCTACTCGATCTATCGACAGGGTGGCGAAATGCTCTTTGCATTTCTCCTCGAATGCTTCCATTCGCAGTGGATCTTCGCTGGCGTAATTCAGGTAATCCGCCATCCCGATGCGAAAAGCTTGGATCAATTCACTGAGGTGGACAGAAACGAGCTTTTGATTTGAGCCCGTCCTCTGGATCAGCTCTTCTAGCTGTTCGTTGCTTGCCGTCCCCCAGGAATACGCGATCTTTCTCGTGCCTTTTTGAGTCTGACTGGAGGTCGGAGTGAGTGTGTGTACTAGTCCACAGCGAGCAGCATAGAGCTCATCCGCTGTGCATTTGATCGTTGGCGTTTTCAGCATCCAGTCCGTAACCCAGGTCTTGAACGCTTTGCCGCTTTCCTTGGTGCTGCTGGTTGCTAGCCAACTCACGCTGTCGATCGAGCTGTACAGTAGAACGAGAGCTGGTGTCAGTAGATTGTTATTTTCGCAATGCTCTATGGCCTGCAAAACCTGCAGGTAATTGGCGTAGAAGTTTTGCTGAGTCATAGCGTCCTTGCCTTTTCGACATTCCTTCGAAACGTGCCAGCTCTGAAAACACAAAACCCCTGAAATTCACTAGGAAGTCAGGGGCTTATGCTTGCTTCTTTTGGTGGAGCCGGGGGGATTTAAATTACATGTATAACCTATTGTTTTAAATAGATTTATTTGCAGATCCATTATTAAGTGCCCCCATAAGTGCCCCCGTGCACGTATTTCCGATGAGCGGCTATTTGAGGAGTTGAACTGGCGTCCTGAATTATCGTGCTGCGACCGGGCGAGTCCAGTCAGCCACCGGCGAGTGTTCAATGGAGTCGGTCGTGTACAGCATAGCCTCGGTTATCTGGCTACGAGGGTTTAAGTCCAGCTCAGACCGGACGCTGGGTAGATGTAAGGTCACGTAGTTGGGTATTTTCAGCGGTAGCGCACCATAGGCTCATCTAGGACGATTTGAGCTGAGGTGCGGTATGAGACACTCGATGGCTACCTGCCACAACTGTGGCAAAGCTATGGTTCCGAGAGCGACATATAGCCCTGGTTTCTGGGGATATTCGCCTTCGTCGAATCACTGTCCCTTTTGCCTTAGTGAGAACTGGCACGGCGGGAATCCAGGATTAGGAGCTCAACTGTTCGCTTTGGTTGGCCTGACTTTGGGCGTTCTGACCTGTGTGTTGGTGGGGGCATTTTTCTTCAAAGTGCAGTGGTGGCTCGGCATTGAAGGGCAATGGCCTCTATTGACCCTTGTAACCTGCGCGGTGTCGGTTTTTGCGGGATATCGTTTTTACAACTGGTTTGTGGATTGCTGACAAGGTGGTAATTCAGGGACGACAGGCAGGAACCGGCCAGCTAGCGGCCTGTCGTAAGCGGCGTAATCTGTAGACGAGCCACCGATACTGCGCACAAGCGAAACGCTCCAGCTGCTCGATTGA
The DNA here is from genome assembly GCF_002803095.1 of Pseudomonas sp. ZH-FAD. Taxonomy (GTDB): domain Bacteria; phylum Pseudomonadota; class Gammaproteobacteria; order Pseudomonadales; family Pseudomonadaceae; genus Aquipseudomonas. The sequence continues at coordinate 99,752 of NZ_PGLR01000019.1, forward strand.
GGCCATCTGGGTAAGGCGTTTACGTCGGGACTAGTCATGCTTCCGCAGTCAGCGGCGAGGTAGTCCCTGAGCTCACTGGAGCCCAGGGTTTCGAAGCAGGCCGTCTTCAGCGTCTTCCTCGATGAATTGACTCTCAAGCCAGCCTTAGCCGCGCTGAGATAAGATCGTCTCGAGCAAACCAGGAAATCGATTGTTCAAATCATCCCTGCGCAACGAGTTCATATGGGTCGTGCCGATGGTTTGGGTTTGGACCAACCCGGCATCTCGCAGCACCCTGAAGTGATGGGACATGGTGGACTTTGGTCGGCCACCGTCCAATTCGCCACAGCTGGCTTCGCCCAGTTCGGCAAGGCGTCGGACGATCTCCAGGCGCACAGGATCGCTCAAGGCGTATAGCAGACGCTCGAGGACGAATTCAGTGACGGGAGGGTGTTTGTAGGGGCGCATGAACGAAGCATACACGGGTTTGCTCTATCTCCATAGTTCGAATACTATCGAATTAACGTAATAGACAACCCTCGGAGAAACCAATGTCTGCGCTGTTCCAACCCTTCACGCTTAAAGACGTCACGCTTCGCAACCGTATTGCGATTCCCCCTATGTGCATGTACTCGTCAAACGATGGCCTGATCAACGAGTGGCACAGAGTTCACTACGCCTCCCTTGCGCGTGGCGGGGCGGGGTTGGTGATTGTCGAAGCAACCGCTGTAGCGCCAGAAGGGCGGATCACTCCTGGCTGTGCGGGTATTTGGAACGATGAGCTGGCCCAGGCCTTCGTACCGGTGGTGCAGTCGATCAAGGCAGCCGGCTCGGTCCCCGGCCTGCAGATCGCCCACGCCGGTCGCAAGGCAAGCGCAAACCGTCCATGGGAAGGCGATGACCACATCGCTGAAGATGACGCCCGTGGCTGGCAGACCATCGCTCCATCGGCCATAGCTTTTGGCGGTCACCTGGCCAAGCAGCCGCAAGCCATGACGCTGGAAGACATTGCCCGTGTGCGTGAGGATTTCGTCGCAGCCGCTCGCCGTGCGCGTGACGCTGGCTTCGAGTGGCTGGAGCTGCATTTCGCCCATGGTTATCTGGCCCAGTCGTTCCTGTCCGAACACTCCAACCATCGCGATGACGCCTACGGCGGCAGTTTCGACAACCGTAGCCGCTTCCTGCTTGAAACGCTGGCGGCTGTTCGTGAGGTTTGGCCGGAGCACCTGCCGCTAACCGCTCGTCTAGGGGTTATCGAATACGACGGCCGGGACGAACAGACGCTGACCGAGGCTATCGAACTGACACGTCGCTTCAAAAATGGTGGCCTGGATCTGCTGAGCGTCAGCATTGGTTTCACCATCGCTGAAACCAACATTCCCTGGGCGCCTGGCTTCATGGGCGAAGTTGCCCAGCGCGTGAAGCGTGAGGCGGGGATACCAGTGGCTTCGGCATGGGGCTTCGGCACGCCAAGCGTTGCCGAAGAAGCGGTCAAGAGCGGTCAGCTGGACTTGGCGATGATTGGGCGAGCACATCTGGCCAATCCAAATTGGTCCTATCTTGCCGCCCAAGAGCTGGGCGTAGAGCGTGCGTCCTGGACCTTGCCGGCTCCCTATGCTCACTGGCTTGAACGCTACAAGTGACCCGCCGGTGCGAGACGGCTGACCTGGCCTGATCGCCCGCTGCCCCAGCGCTATGAGCGCTGGTGGCTACCTGGCTGAGCCGCTCATGGCTCGGTCCTTCCGATAGATAGCTGAGGATTACGCTATGTCTCGCGTCATACGCTTTCATCGCACCGGTGAACCGGAGGTTCTCCAGATCGACGAGATCGACGTGCCAGCTCCCGGCGCGAACGAGGTTCAAATCAACGTCAGGGCGCTCGGCATCAACCGGGCTGAAGTGATGTACCGCACAGGCCAGTACGTCATCGAACCGACGTTTCCCGCCATGCTGGGCTATGAAGCGGCTGGGAACGTGGCTGCAGTGGGGCCCGGTGTGGTCGGCTTCGCTGTTGGCGATGTGGTCAGCGTAGTGCCCGCGTTCTCCTTTGACGAATACGGCTTGTACGGTGAGTTGGTCAACGCACCGGCTCACGCGGTGGTCAAACACCCGGAAGTGCTCTCTTTCACGGAGGCAGCAGCGACCTGGATGAAGTTTGTCACCGCCTATGGCGCATTGATCGAGCTCGGTGGGCTGCAGGCCGGGGAGGCTGTGCTGATCCGTGCGGCGTCCAGCAGCGTGGGGCTTGCCGCTATCCAGATTGCGAACATGGTGGGCGCCGTTCCTGTGGCGCTGACCCGCACCAGCGACAAGCGCGAAGCCTTGCTTCAAGCGGGGGCGGCGGCAGTCATCGCGACCCAGGAGCAGGACATGGTGGCTGAGGTCATGACGGTGACTCATGGCAAAGGCGCTCGCATGGCCTTCGATCCCGTTGGCGGACCCGAAGTGGCCTTGGTGCTCAAGGCGCTAGCGAACCACGGCATCTTCTTCCAGTACGGCGCTTTGGACACTCGGGATATCCCTGTGTCGGTCATGGACCTGCTCGGCAAGCATCTGACGCTGCGCGGTTATCAGCTGTTCGAGATCACCCAGAATCGAGAAAAACTCGAACGGGCCAAGCACTTCATCAATGAAGGGCTCGCCTCTGGACAGCTGCGTCCGGTGATCGACCGTACATTCAGCTTCGACGAGATGGCCGAGGCTCACCGGTACATGGAATCGAATGCCCAGGTGGGCAAGATTGTCGTAACGCTGTAAACCACGTTCAGGTCTTCGCGGCATGGCCGGTAGGGTCACCTTCGGTAAGCCCATGCCAGTTCGATGCGTCTTTCACACATGCACAGACAGGAGGTTCGATGACCACCCCACTCACACTGGTTGCCACATTGGTCGCCAAGGCCGGCTCCGAAGATGAGCTCCAGCAGACGCTGCAGGATCTGCAAGGCCCAAGTCGCGCCGAAGCGGACTGCATCCAATACGACTTTCATAAAGATGCAGAACAGCCTCGCACCTTCCATATGGTTGAGCAGTGGCGAGACGAAGCGGCGCTGACTGCGCACGAGGCCACCCCGCATTTCCAGGCAGCGCTGCCGGTTATCGAGCGCGCCGCCGAAAAATTCTCCGTCATGAAAATGTACCGCGTCTCCTGAGGAGCTCCGAATGAAAGCGATTGCACACTTCAAATGCCTGCCTGTTGAGAACCCTGACGCCCTCGTGGAGATCGATCTACCCGAGCCAGTGCCGGGGCCGCGCGACCTGCTGGTAGAAGTCAAGGCCGTATCGGTCAACCCGGTCGATACCAAAGTCCGCCAGGGCTACGTGCCGCATACAGACGAAACACAGCCGCGCATCCTCGGTTGGGACGCTGCCGGCGTGGTCAAGTCGGTCGGTTCCGACGTAACGCTGTTCAAGCCCGGTGACAAGGTGTGGTACGCCGGGTCGCTGATCCGCCCGGGCAGCAACAGTGAGTTGCAGCTGGTAGACGAGCGCATTGTCGGATCGATGCCACAGTCGCTGGAGTTCGCCCAGGCCGCGGCGCTTCCCCTGACGTCTCTGACCGCTTGGGAATTGCTATTTGATCGCCTCGGCGTAGCGCGCGACACCACCGACCGTGGCGAAACGCTGCTGATCATTGGCGCTGCAGGCGGGGTGGGTTCAATCATGACTCAGCTGGCGCGTCAGTTGACCGGCCTGACCGTCATTGGTACGGCTTCGCGCCCTGAAACCCAGGCCTGGGTCACCGAACTCGGCGCCCATTACGTGATCGATCACACCAAACCACTGAGCGAAGAGCTCAAGCGCATCGGCCTTCCGCAGGTCAGCTACGTCGCAAGCCTGACGCAGACCGATCGGCATTACGAGCAGATCATCGAGTCACTGAAGCCACAGGGCAGGTTGGGCCTGATCGATGACCCGGCCACGCTGGACGTCGTACCGCTCAAACGCAAGAGCCTGTCGCTGCACTGGGAGCTGATGTACACGCGCTCGCTGTACGAGACCGAGGACATGCAGGAGCAGCACAACATCCTCAATGAAGTGGCCCGCCAGATCGATGCGGGTGTGTTGCGCACCACCGTTGGCGAAAACTACGGGCGTATCAGCGCCGAAAACCTACGTCGCGCCCATGCCTTGCTGGAGAGCGGCAAGGCAAAGGGCAAGATCGTTCTGGAGGGCTTCTGACGGTATCTGGCTACCGGCTCATGCGGTAGGTAGCCAATGCTGGATTCAAGAGTAGCGCCCATGAGCGATTCAGTGAGCGCCTTGAAATGCCTCCTATTGAGATCGTCTCGCAAGACCATCACCCAGCCGTCAACGACTTCATCCGAAACGTCCAACTAATAGGAACCCCATATGAACAACGCTACCGGCTATGCCTGGACTTGCCCCTACAAAACCGGACACCAACTCCCCGTTAAATTGATGCTGCTGCCAAGCGCCTGAACTCCCTCGGCGAGCGGTATTTCAAAGCGCTGTGCGGATGCTGCTCGTTGTAATGCTCGAAGGCAATTGCCAGGTTGCGCAGCGCCGTTTCTCGATCCGGTTTGGGCATGTGCGCCACGTAGTCACGCTTGATCGTCTTCACGAAGCTCTCAGCCATGCCGTTGCTTTGCGGGCTGCGAACTGGGGTGGTCACCGGCTGCAAGCCGATCTGTCGAGCAAACAGGCGTGTCTGTTCGGCGGTGTACGCCGAGCCGTTGTCGCTTAGGCATTGAGCTCAAGGCGCTGCCTTACTGTGCGGGTGTACTCCGGATCCCAGGAGGATTCGCGAACAGTGAGCCATTGCTTGGCGACCGATTCAAAGGTGTGCTGGTGATCGAGCTGGCTGACCACTTTGGCCATGCGTCTTTGCAGCGAAGGGTCTTGGCCGCCGGCAAGCTGAACACGAGCGTCATCACGCTTGCGACGAGCATCCTGTAAGCCGACCTCTGGGTAAACGCCAAGAGCAAGGCGTTTTTCCTTGCCCAGAAAGCGGTACTTCAAGCGCCAGTAACGGCCTCCATTAGGCTGCACTTCAAGATACAAACCCTGTTCGTCATACAGCCGGTAGGGCTTGTCCTGGGGCTTGGCGTTGCGGCAGTTGGTGTCTTTCAAGGGCATTGGGGGCACATCCTCTCCGAGCGAGCTGATGAGCGTTTTATGCCCCCATATGTGCCCCCGTCAACCGTGGGATGCCCTGGGATTAGATAGCAAAACGTGGGCAATAAAAAAGCCGTAAAGCTTTGATTTCTCTGGGCTTTACGGCTTTTCTGGGTCTTCCTGGGAAGACAAAATGGTGGAGCCGGGGGGATTTGAATCCAAAGACACAAATGCCCAGCTCAAATCAGTGTTTCGGGCGCTTGGCCCCAAAAAACTGATTTGTAGGATTTCACTCAGCCGATCTGCAGTATAGGAACCTTGAGCCTTCCGTCAATAGCGCATCCAAATATGCCCAGTGTAAGTGTTGCCAGTTGGGCAGTTTTGCTGGGCGCGGGTTCAAATCCTTACTGGGGAGTTGAACACGGGCAGCGCCCTCCGAAGCGGGAACTAGTTCTTGAGATTGAGGCACTTTAATGCCTTTGTCTGTGGCTAAGACGATTTTTTAGGCATTAAATTGCCTTTTTTTGTGTGTGCGTCTACTGTTTGGGCATTAAAGTGCCGGTGACTGATATGCACAATCTTACTCTGCAGGTTTATAGGGATGGCCAGTGGCGCAATGCCATGGAGATCCGTTTCGAGCAGCCCGAGGAAGGGCTGGAGGGTGCTTGTGCTTGTGGCTACCAGCAGGGCTATCTGGTTGACTCCTTGGAGTCTGTAGGCACTCGGCTGAATGTGGCTGTCAGTGCAGCTTACCCTCTCGGATGGGATTCTTGGCGAGATAAGAAGGCGCCTGCGTTTCTCTTCGACATCCTGCCATCAGGTGCAGCAAGACGCTTTCTACTGAAGCGTTTGGGCGGCGAGCGGCCCGAGGGTCTCAATCTTGATCTCTACCTTCTTGGGCGATGCACACCAGCGCCAATTGGCAATCTGCGTATCAAGGAGTCCGTCGAGGCGATTGCGGGCAGCCCTGTGCTCGGTTTTACGCGCGATGAGGTTATTAGTCGGGACTCACGATTCCTGGAGTACGCGTATGAACAGGGCGCAGCGATTGGTGGGGCGACAGGTGCTGGCGGTGAGGCCCCCAAGCTGTTGCTGACTGAAGATCGTCAGGGCGCCCTGCATCCAGATGCCGTGTTGCCAGATGCAGACGCAGCCCAGCACTGGTTTGTAAAGTTCGCGCGTAACAAAGCCAGTCAGACCGATCAGGACATCCTGCGCAGCGAATACTGCTTCTATCGTGCCGTCCAGCAGCTCGGAATGGATACGGTTGCAGCTGAAGGGTTGGCATTGGAGGAGGGCAATAAGCCCAGTCTCTGGATGCATCGCTTTGATCGCGAGATTAGCCCCGCAGGGGTTAGCCGAACTGCCGTTGAGTCCATGTACTCGCTATGCGGTGTAACCGAGGCGGGTAGCTACATGCTGCACACGCACGTGCTGGGGAATCTGGTTGAACTATGGCGAGCTGTTGGACAGGAACAGCAGATCGGAGATCTGGTGTTTGAATACATGCGGCGCGATCTGCTGAACCAGGTTCTCGGCAATTCAGATAACCACGGACGCAACACCGCGATTCTCCGCTGCGAGCAGGGGGTTCGGTTGGCGCCAATCTACGACCTAGCGCCGATGGTCATGGACGAAGAGGGGGTTACGCGTACGACGAAGTGGCCAAAGCACATCGAGCTTGCTGGAGAGGTTAACTGGAGAAGGGCCTGTGATGAGGTCGCGGGGTGGGTTAATGCCGATGAGCTGTACCAGCGATTGCGGTTGGCAGCTCAGGACTTCCTCGCGCTACCTGACTTGCTGAGTGCACAAGGGCTTCCCGACTCAACCATGAGTCACCCTCGTATAGCCCTGAGAAATCTCCAGCAGCGGATGCTTCAGTGGGGGTTGGTCTAAATGGACATTCTTGAGCGCAATCGCATTTTGAATGAGCTGCAGCAGCAGTTGGCTAGCGGCGAGATCACGATTGGAGGAGCAGTGCGGCGTCTGCGTAAGGAGGTGACTGGCTTGCAGCAGGCCAGATTTGCACAGATGTGCAAGTTGTCATTGCGCGCCTTGCGACAGCTGGAACTGGATGAGAGCAACCCGACGGTTCAGACTCTGAACAGCGTGTTTAATCCCTTTGGCATGCAGGTCGGCATTGTGCCGAAGACTCCGCGTTGAGCTGCGGCTGCATGCTGGTTCTTAAGGCTGGATGAGCGCTGGAGAAAACACATGGATTATTCATCGCTGCTCTCTAGGGTCACACAGGTGGTCACTAGGGCAGGCGAGCTTCTAGTCGCAGAGTGGCAGCGTCCTGAGGGGCCTCGCGGAGCGGGTGATAAAGCGGATGTTGATGTAGAAATCGAGGCTCTATTGCGGCCTTGCCTGCTGGATCTGTTGGATGGAGATTTCTGGGGCGAGGAAACAGGGCATTCGTTGACCGGTGCCCCGCTCTGCTGGGTGGTGGATCCTAACGACGGGACTGCTGACTTTCTGAAGGGATTCAAGGGCTCTGCCATTTCGGTAGGACTTCTTGAAAATGCTCAGCCTGTTCTCGGTGTTGTGTATGCGCCTGTACTGGAGGGGCGCCCTGCTGACTGCATCGCTTGGGCTAAGGGTATGCCATCAGTGTTGCGTAATGGCGAGCCGGTTGACGCGAATCTGTCAAAACAGGAGTGGAGTTCAGGCAGTCGAGTAATGGTCAGTACTGCTGCCAGGATGAAGCCAGAGCTAAATTCTGAATTGTGTGCTCCGGGTAGATTTGTCGCGATGCCAAGCATTGCCTACCGGTTAGCTCGTGTAGCTGCAGGTGATGGGGTTGCGGGCGTGTCACTTGTCCAGGTTTCCGCGCATGACGTGGTAGCAGGGCATGCATTGCTAAAAGGTGCTGGGGGCGTACTTCTCAATCAGGACGGAGAAGAGATTTCATACATGGCAGAGGCGCAAATGAAGACGGTCTCGCATCGGTGCTTCGGAGGTTCACCTGCTATCTGTCGATCCCTGGTGAATCGTGAGTGGATTCGACTGTTCAAGTAGCTGTTGTTTTTTGATTTCGAGCCAGCAGCATTGCAGCGTTCGCGGGCGTTGATGACTTGGCGCAGTTTCATGAACTGCGCCAGTTCTGGCTTCGTATGTGGCGCAGTTCTTGTCGAACTGCGCCACGGCTAGGCGAAGGATGGACCCCAAACCTCAAATGAATGAATTACAGACATTGGTGCATCCGGTCAAGATGAACCTAGGTCCAGTCTTGGATCGTCCGCTTTGGCTAGACGCGGGCCTCTAAAGCTTGTGAGAGAATCTGAGGAATGTTGCTCAAGCAGGAACGGACTCGCCTTTTTATGGATTTAAATCGCCCAACTCTCTATGACGTAGCATGCCACTTCTGCGTCAGCCACATTACCGGCGCAACAATTCCCGCTACTCGCCTGAGCAATATTCTCGAAAGCATATTTCGTGGGCAGCCTCTTACCTCACTGTCGCTGAACTATCTGCAGCAACAGAACCTCAATGAGCTTTATCAACTGGCGACTGGCCAGATTACCTACGAGGGCTTCATCGCAGCTTTGGATCCGGCTTTAGTAGCTCGTGAGCAGGCTGCCAAAGCAGAACACCAAGCTAAGAAGGCAGATCGTTTAGCCCAGGAGCGTGCGTGGCATATTGAGGGCCAGCGTAAGATCGAAGCCGAAAAAGCTGCTCGTATTAGACGCGCTGCAGCGCAGAAGGCCCAGTCCGATCATGAGCGCAAGGCCGCTGATGAAGCTCGCATCGCCTATGAAGCTACGTGGGCAATGCAATGCAACCTTAATCGTGAAGCGGCTGAAGCAGCGTACAAAACTCGTATGCGCGACCCCGATTACATAGCCCCGACGCCCCGAGACATTGCCCGTCACTTCCGTGTGGACTGCGGATTCCACGCCATCCGGCCACCCAGTCCGCTCTCATCTGGCCAGGCATTCCAGGGCCATCTGGCCACCTGTTCCACGGCCATCCGGCCGGGCAGTCGGAGCGCAGCGACGCA
>NZ_PGLR01000001.1 GCF_002803095.1 Pseudomonas sp. ZH-FAD
TGGCATCAAGACCGGCGTTTCCAGCGGCGACCGCCGCACGCCGGCCTGCACCCGCGTGGTCTGGCAGTACCTGGGCCACGAGATCAACCGGGTCAACGCCTATCGCCAGTTGATGCTCTACGCCCCCGACGACCCACGCATCGACGACGACATCCGCCAGCGCCTGGGCGGCGCGCAGCTGCGTGATGGGTTGTTCGAGATGGAGTAGGCACTATTCGCGTAGCGCCTCCAGGCGCTGCTTCTGCTGCCCCGCCTCGTCGAAGTTATCCACAGCCAGCCAGCGCTGGAACGCTTCCCGGCAACGCGGCCATTCCCCATCGATGATGGAAAACCAGGCCGTGTCACGGTTACGGCCCTTGCGCACCATATGTTGACGGAACAGCCCTTCCTGGCTGAAGCCGAAGCGCTCGGCGGCGCGCAGCGAGCGGGCATTGGCCGCGTCACACTTCCATTCCAGGCGGCGATAACCGAGGTCGTCGAAGGCGTGACGCGCCAGCAGATAGACGGCCTCGGTCGCGCCCGGGGTGCGCTGCATGGGCGCGCCGAAGGCAACGTGACCGATCTCGATGCTGCCGTCCTGCGCGGTGATACGCAGGTAGCTGAACAGCCCCAGGGCGCGGCCGCTGGCCAGGTCGACCACCGCATAGAACAGCGGGTCGCGGCTCTGTGCATTGCCGGCCAGCCAGGTATCGAATGCGCCTCGCTCAGTGAAGGGGCCGTAGGGCAGATAATCCCAAAGCGCCGGGTCCGGCCCCTGTAGCGCGCGCCACAGATCGTCGCCATGCCGCGCGACATCGAGTGCTTCGAGACGCACGAAACGGCCTTGCAGCGTGCGTTGATCCGGTGTTGGACGGGGTTGCCAGTGAGCGAGATCACGCGTCATCAGAAGAGCTTCCTGTACTGGATGAAACCGGAGCGGTCGCCGATGCGGTCGTAGAGCATACGCCCCTGGTAGTTGCTTTCCTGGGTCAGCCAATGCACGCGGCTGGCGCCAGCAGCGCGGGCCTCGGCGTAAACATGCTCGATCAGCGCGCGGCCGATGCCGCCACCGCGAATGTGCTCGGCGACGAACAGATCCTGCAGGTAGCAGTAGTCACCACTCGTCCAGCAACTGCGGTGGTAGATGAAGTGCACCAGGCCGACCGCCTCGCCGTCCTGCCAGGCCAGGGCGGCGTGCATCGGCTCGGCCGGATCGAGAAAGCGCTGCCAGGTGAGGGCGCTGGTCTCTGCCGGGATCTCGGCCTGGTAGAAGCGCTGGTATGCCTGCCAGAGCGGCAGCCAGACGGCGTGATCAGCAGGGGTGACGGGGCGGATGTCGAGCATGATGGCCTTCCTTTGGCGATCAGTCGGTGGGATTCATCTGCGCCGCCAGTTCCTGATCGCGCGGGCTGGCGGACGTGGCAAGACCCGCACGGACACCGGCCTGGTCGTTGCTCGAACGGTTCTGGCTGAGCTTCCATTTGCCTTCGAGTCGGCGAATCGGCAGGGCGAAACCGACGATGGCGCGCAGCATGGTGTCGATGTATTCGCGTGGCGCATCGCTGACCGCCCAGGGCTGCGGGCGCCCTTGTTCGTGGCGCTCGCTGAGGCGGCTGACCAGTTGCAGCAGGCGCTCGGGCTCGTCGAACACTTCGGCCTGACCCCAGGCATGCACGGCGATGTAATTCCAGGTCGGCACCACCTTGCCGTGCTCGGCCTTGGCCGGATACCAGCCAGGATGCACGTAGGCGTCCGCACCGCTGAACACCACCAGCGCCTCGGCGCCAGCGGCCAGGTCACGCCAATGCGGATTGGCGCGGGCGAAGTGGCCGTACAGGGTGCCGAACTCGCCCTCACCAGGCTCAAGCAGCAACGGCAGGTGGCTGGCCTGCAGGCCCTGCGCACCGCTGCTGGTCACGATGGCCAGGCCGCTGGCCTGAATCTGCGCGTGCAGGCTGGGCAGGTCGTCCTGGCGAAAGGCGGCGGGGCAGTACATGGCGGTTTCTCCTGGCGTAATGGAGCCATGCTAGGCAGGATATTGGCCTGACGTAAGATCCATTCCTGACGACTTCGATAGAGCCAATCTCCCAATCATGAAGTGCTCGCCTGCCCTGCCATTCGATCTTTCCGGCATTCATCTGCAGCCCGGTCAGGGCCTGGCACGCCAGCTCTACCAGGCCTTGCGCGAGCGCATCCTCGATGGCCGCCTGGCCAGTGGCACGCGCCTGCCGGCCAGCCGTGAGCTGGCCACCCTGCTCGGCATCTCGCGCAACACCGTGACCCGCGCGCTGGACCAGCTGTATGCCGAGGGCTACGTGAACGGGCGGGTCGGCGATGGCACCTACGTCGCCGAGCTGACGCGCCGTCGGCCTGCCGCCATAGCAGCCGTCGCCCCGGCAGCGGCCAGCCCGGCACTGCAGCTGTTGCACAACCATCACCTGGCGATGCCCGCCGCGGGCGCACCGCGCGCCTTTCGTATCGGCGTGCCGGCTTTCGACCTGTTCCCCTTCGAGACCTGGGCACGTCTGCAGGCGCGCTTCTGGCGCAAACCCTCGCTGGCCCGGCTGGGCTATGGCGACCCTGCCGGTGACCTGCAGCTGCGCGAACTCATCGCCGCCTACCTGCGCAACAGCCGCGGCCTGACCTGCGAGGCGCAGCAGGTACTGATCACCTGTGGTTCGCAGCAGGCCATCAGCCTCTGCGCGCAGTTGCTGATTCAATCGGGCGACCGCGTGGCCATCGAAAACCCCGGCTACCGCGCGGCGGGCCATGCCTTCGCGGTGGCCGGCGCGCAGCTGTGCGGCATCACAGTGGATGGCGAAGGCCTGGACGTTGACGCCCTGCAGCGCCTGGGCGATTGCCGGCTGGCCTATGTCACGCCCGCGCATCAATACCCCACCGGCGTCACCCTGTCTCTGCCCAGGCGCCTGGCCTTGCTGGAGTGGGCCAAGCGCGTCAACGGCTGGATCATCGAGGACGATTACGACGGCGAGTACCGCTACAGCGGTACCCCACTCGCGCCACTGGCAGCGCTGGACGAGCAGCTGCGGGTGATCTACATCGGCACCTTCGGCAAGCTCGCCTTTCCCGCGCTGCGCCTGGGTTATCTGGTGCTGCCACCGGCGTTGGCCGAGAGTTTCGCGAGGCGCCAGGCGCTGGAGATACGCCACTCGGAGGTCGGCACCCAGGCGGTGATGGCCGAATTTATCGCCGCCGGGCACTTCCAGCGTCATGTGCGGCGCATGCGCCAGGCTGCGCGCAGCCGCCGCGACGCTCTGATCGAGGCCTGGCCGCAGGCGATTCCCGGATGCTCACCGTTGCCGGCCGTGGAAGCCGGCCTGCACCTGAGCATCAGGGTCGAGAGCCTGGCCCGTGAGCGTGAGCTGATTGGCGCTGCCCGCGCAGCCGGTATCGAGATGAATCCCTTGAGCGATTACTGGCTGCCCGACAGCGAAACCTCTGAGGACGCCCGCGCCGGGCTGGTGCTGGGTTTTGCGGCAGTGCCCGAGGCGCAGATCGTCGAGGCGGTGCAGACGCTACGCCGGGCGTGGGGGCTGTAACGCAGGTCATCCGACGGTGCGCGCGGCGCACCCTGCGGCGGTCAACCTTGAATGGCAGGCCACAAAAAAAGGGATGGCCGAGGCCATCCCTGAAGGTTGAGGCTGGTGAAGGCCTCCTATGAAAGCGGTTGCTCAGGCAGCGTTGTCGCTGTTGTAGATCTCGCGATCCAGCTCCTTCTCGCTGCTGCCCACCAGGGTGGTGGTCATCAGGTCGCCGGCGACGTTCACCGTGGTGCGCGCCATGTCGAGGATGCGGTCGATACCGGCGATCAGCGCCACGCCTTCCAGCGGCAGGCCGACCGAGGTCAGCACCAGGCCGAGCATGATCAGGCCGGCACCCGGTACGCCGGCGGTGCCGATCGAGGCCAGGGTGGCGGTGAGGATGATCATCAGGTACTGGCCGGCATTCAGGTCGATGCCGAAGGCCTGGGCGATGAACAGCGCCAGCACGCCCTGGTAGATCGCGGTGCCGTCCATGTTGATGGTGGCGCCCACCGGCAACACGAAGCCGGCTACGCCCTGCGACACACCGAGGTTCTTGCGCGCACACTCGATGGACACCGGCAGGGTGCCGGAGCTGCTCGAGGTACTGAAGGCCACTGCCAGCGCCGGGGCGATGCCGCGGAAGAAGCGCAGCGGGCTGAGACGCGCCAGGCCGCCGATCAGGCCACCGTAGATCAGCAGCATATGGGCGATGCTGGCCAGGTAGATCACCCCGATCACGCCGGCCAGCGGCAGCAGCACCTCGATACCGTGGGAGGCGACCACGCCGGCGATCAGCGCGAATACGCCGATGGGGGCGAAGCGCATCACCAGATCGGTGAGCTTGTAGAACACCTCGGCCAGGCTGTCGAAGAGACGGACCACCGGCACAGCCTTTTCGCCAACCAGATTCATGCTCACGCCCAGGGCGATGGCGAAGACGATGATCTGTAGGATGTTGCCTTCGGCGAAGGCGGTCACCGGGTTGGTCGGCACCAGGCCCACCAGGATCTGCACCAGCGAGGGCGCCTGCTTGGCCTCTTCACTGCCGCTGGCAACCATGTTCATGCCTTCACCGGGGCTGAACAGGGTGCCGAATGCCAGGCCGATGCTCACCGCGAAGGCAGTGGTGATCAGGTAGATGGCGATGGTCTTGACGCTGATGCGGCCAAGCTTGGCGCTGTCGCTCATGGCGGTGATGCCCGCCACCAGGGAGACGAACACCAGCGGCACGATCAGCATCTTGATCGCGTTGAGAAACAGCGCGCCGACCGGCGCCAGCCCCAGGGCGAGACTCTTGAACAGCATGCCGACGACCACGCCGAGCACTAGGCCGACGAGGATCTGCTGCCACAACGGCACGCGCGCAAGGAAGGAAGAGGAAGCGGTGTTGCTCTGACTCATGTGGTTGTACACCCGGATTGTCGTTGTTGTGGGGCCGTCTGCGCGGCCTTCAGCGGTGCCGCCCCATGAACAGGCTCGAGGGCGGAAATGAACACGCCGCCCAAAGGGGCGGCGCGTGTCATTCGATCAATCAGCCCTGCAGCGGAACCAGGCGCGGGGCAATCATGTTCTCGGGGCGCAGGATGTCGGCCAGGGTGGCCTCGTCCAGCAGCTGCTCTTCGCGCACCAGCTCCAGCACACCGCGCCCGCTGTCCAGAGCGACCTTGGCGATGCGGGTGGCGTTCTCGTAGCCGATGTAGGGGTTCAGCGCGGTGATCAGACCAATGGAGTTTTCCATCAGTTCACGGCAGCGCGCCTCGTTGGCGGTGATGCCGTCGATGCACAGCTCGCGCAGCATATCCATGGCGCGGGTGAGCAGGCGGATCGAGTCGAAGATCTTGTAGGCGATCAGCGGCTCCATCACGTTCAGCTGCAGTTGGCCGCCTTCGGCCGCCATGGTCAGGGCCAGGTCGTTGCCGATCACTTCGAAGGCCACCTGGTTGACCGCCTCGGGAATCACCGGGTTGACCTTGCCCGGCATGATCGAGCTGCCCGGCTGACGCGCCGGTAGGTTGATCTCGTTGATGCCGGTACGCGGGCCGCTGGACAGCAGGCGCAGGTCGTTGCAGATCTTCGACAGCTTGACTGCGGTACGCTTGAGCATGCCGGAGAACAGCACGAAGGCGCCCATGTCGCTGGTGGCTTCGATCAGGTCGGCAGCCGGGGTCAGCGGGTGACCGCTGATGATGGCCAGGCGCTTGACCGCCAGGGCCTGGTATTTCGGGTCGGCGTTAATGCCGGTGCCGATCGCGGTACCGCCCAGGTTGACTTCGGTGAGCAGGGTCGGCGCCAGCAGTTTCAAGTGCTGCAGGTCTTCACCGAGGGTGGTGGCGAAGGCGCGGAATTCCTGGCCGAGGGTCATCGGCACGGCGTCCTGCAGCTGGGTGCGACCCATCTTCAGCACGTGGCCGAACTCCAGACCCTTGGCGGCGAACGACTGGATCAGCTTGTCCAGCGCACCGAGCAGGCTGTCGTGGCCGAGCAGCAGGCCGAGGCGGATGGCGGTCGGGTAGGCGTCGTTGGTCGACTGCGCCATGTTCACGTCGTTGTTCGGGTGCAGGTGCTGGTACTGGCCCTTCTCATGTCCCATGGCCTCGAGGGCGATGTTGGCGATCACCTCGTTGGCATTCATGTTGGTCGAGGTGCCGGCGCCGCCCTGAATCATGTCGACCACGAACTGCTCGTGGAACTCGCCCTGGATGATGCGTGCGCAGGCGGTGCTGATCGCCGTGTGCTTGGCGGCGGACAGATGACCCAGTTCGCGGTTGGCGTCAGCCGAAGCCTGCTTGACCATGGCCAGGCCGATCACCAGCTTCGGGTAATGCGACAGCGGCACGCCGGACAGGCGGAAGTTCTGCACGGCGCGCAGGGTCTGGATGCCGTAATAGGCATCGGCAGGGACTTCGAGGGTGCCGAGCAGGTCTTTTTCGACGCGAACAGATGCAGCAGAGGACATGATAGCGATGGCTCTTGGGAAATGCGGCGAGTGCCGCGATGCCCATAGAATAGGGGCCCCGACCGTCTCGCTACCAATGCCGTTACTTGCTGCCCTATGCACAATCGGCATAATGTCGATGTGACTGCGGGATAGCGGCAAACGTAGGGTGGGTTAGCCGCATGCTGCCATTGTCGAACATCACGTCGTTCGAGACGCGGTGTCACCCACCATCGCCTGGTGGGTTACGCGACGCACCACGGCAGTTGCGTCTGCCGAACCGCGTTCAGCGTCGCTAACCCACCCTACGCCTCGTGCAAGCCTCGGGAGCCTGCGATGAACCTGGAAACCAAATGGCTGGAGGACTTTATCGTCCTGGCCGCCACCCGCAGCTTCTCCCAGGCCGCGGAGAAGCGCTTCGTCACCCAGCCGGCGTTCAGCCGACGCATCCGCAGTCTGGAAGGCATGCTCGGCCTGACCCTGGTCGACCGCTCCTGCACGCCCGTCGAACTCACCGAGGCCGGCCGGCTGTTTCTGGTCACCGCGCGCAGCCTGGTCGAACAGCTCGGCGAAGTGGTGCGCCATCTGCACAATCTGGAAGGTCAGCAGGGCGAGATGCTGTCGATTGCTGCCGCCCACTCGCTGACGCTGGGCTTCTTCCCCGAATGGATCGCCCGCCTGCGGCGCGAAGGCCTGCCCCTGACCACCCGCCTGGTGGCGACCAACGTCGGCGAAGCAGTGCATTCACTGCGTGAAGGCGCCTGCGACCTGATCCTCGCCTACTACGACCCCGATGCCGCGCTGCAGATGGACCCGGCGATCTTCCCCTCGCTGCACCTGGGCGCCACCTCGATGTTGCCGGTGTGCGCGGTCGGCGAAGCCGGCACGCCGCTGTTCGACCTCGACGGCGGGCAGAGTGTGCCGCTGCTGGCCTACAGCGCCGGCGCCTTCCTCGGCCGCTCGGTCAACCTGCTGCTGCGCCAGCGCGCGTTGCGCTCGACCACCGTGTACGAAACCGCCATGGCCGACAGCCTCAAGAGCATGGCCCTGCAGGGCATGGGCGTGGCCTGGGTGCCACGGCTGTCGGTGACGGCGGAACTGGGCCGTGGCGAGCTGGCGATCTGCGGTGGCGAGCACTGGCAGATCCCGCTGGAAATCCGCCTGTACCGCTGCGCCCTGGTACGCAAGGCCGCGGTGCGTTTGCTCTGGCGCAAGTTGGAGACGGGAGAGGTGGGTGGCTGAGCGCCCTGCGGGTAAGGCATTCGCGGCTGAAGCCGCTCCTACAGCTTGTGCGGTGTTCCGTAGGAGCGGCTTCAGCCGCGAGCTTTCAGGGCCGCTCACTTACCCGACTTGATTGATCGTTCCCACGCTCCGCGTGGGAACGCAGCCGAGGACGCTCTGCGTCCGTTGCCATAGTTACAGTAGCCAGCATCTCCCAACATGACGCAGAGCGTCACAAACGCAGGTGCCCACGCAGAGCGTGGGCACCATCGGTTATAGAAGCATCGCGTTTGTAGGAGCGGCTGGGCGGCATTCCGCTTCAGCCGCGAGCCTTTAGCGACGAATCACTTACCCGACTTGATCGACGTCCAGGCCCGCGTGCGCACACGCTCGATCTTCTGCGGCAGCGGCTGTACCACGTACAGCGACTTCTGCTGCTCCGGTGTCGGGGTCAGGTCGTGGTCGTCGGCGATTTCCGCGCCCACCAGCTGCATGCCCGGTACGTTGGGGTTGGGGTAGCCGAGAAAATCGCTGATCGGCGCGATCACCTTGGGTTCGAGCAGGTGGTTGATGAAGGCGTGGGCTTCGTCCGAATTCCTGGCGCTCTTGGGGATGGCCCAGGTGTCGAACCAGATCGGCGCGCCTTCTTTCGGCAAACGCCAGTTGATCGTCACGCCGTTGCCGGCTTCCTTGGCGCGGTTGGCGAACTGGTAGAAGCTGCCCGAATAACCGATGGCCACGCAAATGTCGCCGTTGGCGATGTCGGTCATGTACTTGGCCGAATGAAAGTAAGCCACGTACGGACGCACTTTCAGCAGCAATTCGGTGACCTTGTCATAGTCGGCCGGGTTGGTACTGTTGGGGTCCAGGCCCATGTAATGCAGGGCGATGGGGATGATCTCGGTGGGCGAGTCGAGCATGGCCACGCCGCAGGATTTCAGCTTCTCCATGTACTCGGGCTTGAACACCAGGTCCCAGCTGTTGACCGGCGCGTCCTCACCGAGCGCGGCCTTGACCTTGTCCGGGTTGTAGCCGATCAGCACGGTGCCGTACATGTAGGGCACGCCGTACTGGTTGCCCGGATCATTCTTCTCCAGCAGGCCAAGTAGTACCGGGTCGAGGTTCTTCCAGTTGGGGATCTTCGACTTGTCCAACGGGGCGAACACGCCGGCCTTGATCTGGGTTTCGAGGAACTGGTTGGACGGGATCACCAGGTCATAGCCGGAGTTGCCGGTGAGCAGCTTGGCCTCCAGCGCCTCGTTGGTCTCGAAGGTGTCCCAGGTGATCTGGATACCGGACTCCTTCTGGAAGTCCTTGGGCACCTCCGGAAGGATGTAGTCGGCCCAGTTGTATACGCGCAGCTCCTTGGCCTGCACCGCGCCGCTGAGCAGGGTGGCGCCGCACAGGGCGACGCCGAGCATCTGTTTAATGGCTTTCATCGTTTCTCACCCCTGAAATATTGCTCTTGTTTGGCAAATTTCTGATTGCTGATCAGGCGCCCTCGAAGCCTTCCAGCACGTTGACCGCGTTGACGCCGATGGCCTCCACCGCGTAGCCGCCTTCCATGATGAACAGCGTCGGCAGGCCCAGTGCGGCGATACGCCGGCCCATGGCCAGGTAGTCCGGGCTGTCGAGCTTGAACTGCGAGATCGGGTCTTCCATGTAGGTGTCCACGCCCAGCGACACCACCAGCACCTCGGCGCCGTAGTCGGCGATGCGCTGGCAGGCCTGTTCCAGCGCCGCGTTCCAGGTGTCCCAGGAACTGCCCATGGGCAACGGGTAGTTGAAGTTGCAGCCCTCGCCCGCCCCCTCGCCCAGTTCGTCGGCATAACCGAGGAAGAACGGGAACTCCTCGGCCGGGTCGCCGTGGATCGAGGCGAACAGCACGTCGCTGCGCTGGTAGAAGATGTCCTGGGTGCCGTTGCCGTGGTGGTAGTCGACATCGAGGATGGCGACTTTCTTGCGGCCCTGGTCGAGGAAGGCCTGTGCGGCGATGGCGGCATTGTTCAGGTAGCAGTAGCCGCCCATCAGGTCGCCGGCGGCATGATGGCCTGGCGGACGACACAGGGCGAAGGCGCTGTGGGCGCCGTTGGCAATCTCCTGCTGGGCGCTGAGCGCGACCTGGGCAGCGCTGTAGGCGGCCTGCCAGGTGCCGGCAGTGATCGGCGCGCCGCCATCGAAACTGTAGTAGCCGAGCTGGCCATGCAGGTCATTGGGGATCATCCGGCGCAGGGTGCGCGCCGGCCAGGTGAAAGGCAGCAGATCGCCCTTGCCGCCCTGCTCCTGCCAGCGCGCCCAGGCGCCCTTGAAGAATTCCAGGTAGGCCTTGCTGTGGATGCGCTCGATGGGCGCCAGGCCGAAATCCTTGGGCGCGCGGACTTCGCCGAGCTGGCGAGCCTTGACGCGCGCAAGGATGTGGTCGGCGCGCTGCGGCTTCTCGAAGCAGGGCATCAGCTGCCCGTCGATCAGCTCGCATTTGCCGTGATGCAGGTGGTGGTCGTCGCTGTAGTAGGTGAGCATGCAAAGCGCTCCAGGCTCGTTGTTGTGCCTGCATTGTTCGCCCGCTGGCAGCGAATCGAGAACGCTGGCAATGGCCAAAAGGGGATCGAAATGGCCAAAAAATGGCCGAGAGCGATTTTTTAACAGCGCGTAGCGACGCTGCCCGCCGGGTCGCCGCCAGGGAGGGTAGGCCATGAATCTCCCCACCACCCACGGCAGGTAAATGTAACAACCCGTGATGCTTAAGCTTTCCTTAAGCCTGGCGGCCGATGGTGGCAACCTGCCTGGGGCCAAGCCCCTTACCATCAGCCACGCCAAAGGATGCCGAGCATGTCGACACCGGCCCGCCGCCCCGTTCGCGCCCTGACGATGCTCGCACTGCTTGCACTATCCAGCGCCGCACTCGCTGATACCGACTGCGCTCGGCAAGACCGCAGCGCCTGGATGCCCGAGTCGCAGTTCCGCGAGCAGATGAAGCGCCAGGGCGTGCAGATCACCAAGTTCCGCATCACCCCCGGCAATTGCTACGAGATCTATGGCTTCGATGCCAACGGCCGCAAGCTGGAGATCTACTACGACCCGGTCGATGCCCGCCCGGTAGAAGAAGTCGCCAGCTCGCACCTGGCTTCGCCCAGACACCCCTGAACCACCGAACATGACCTCGACCCTCAAGACCTGCGCCCTGCTGCTGGGCGCTGCCACGGTGTTCACCTGCGCCTGGTTCGGCGCTGCCCCCCACGCGCTGGCGCCCTTCGCCAGCCAACCACCGGCGCCAGCCGATGCGTCACCGGCCATGGCCGCGCACTTCGCCTCCTCCGATCTGGAGGATTTCGTCCATTCCGCCTCGATCACCGGCCTGCCCGGCGGCGATCTGATGGCAGCCTGGTTCGCCGGTACTCGCGAGGGTGCCGCCGACGTACAGATTCGCGCCGCACGCTTCGATGCCAGCAGCGGCCAGTGGAGCGCCGAGCGTGTGTTGGCCAGCCGCGAGTCGACCCAGCGCGCGGTCGGCAAGCACATCCGCAAGCTGGGCAATCCGGTGATCAGCCTGGCGCCGGACAACCGCCTGTGGTTGTTCTACGTCTCGGTGTCGCTCGGCGGCTGGGCCGGCAGCGCGGTCAATGCCATGGTTTCCGACGACCTCGGCGACACCTGGTCGGCGCCCCGGCAACTGGTCACCAGCCCCTTTCTCAACATCAGCACCCTGGTGCGTGCCGCTCCGGTGTTCCACACCGACGGCAGCATCGGCCTGCCGGTGTATCACGAGTTTCTCGGCAAGTTTCCCGAGTACCTGCACCTGAGCGCGAACGGCGAAGTGCTGGGCAAGTACCGCATCGGCAAGGGGCGTGATTCCCTGCAACCGACCGTGGTGGCGCTGGACGAACGCCGCGCCGTGGCCCTTTTGCGCTATGCCGGCGAGGAGCATCACCGCGTGCTGGCCAGCTACAGCGAGGACGCCGGGCGCAGCTGGAGCCATCCGCAGCCGGTCGAGCCGAGCAACCCCAACTCGTCCCTGGCGGCGGTCGGTCGCCCGGACGGCAGCTTGCTGGTGGCGATGAACGACCTCGAAGACGGGCGCTTTCGCCTGACCCTTTATGCCACCGACGCCAACCTGGCCAACTGGCGCACTCTCGGCGAGCTCGACGAAAGCCCCAACCCCTGGGGCGAACCGATTGCGCAAGACGAATTCCCGGCCGTGGTCAGTGAAAAATTCCGCGCCAGCGGCGGCAAGCCGGAGCAGCAGGCGCAGTTCCTCGAACGAGTGAGCGCGCGCATGTGCAGCGCCGAGGGCTGCACCTTCGATTACGAATATCCCTACTTCACTCGTGACCGCGAAGGCGCCTACCACCTGGTGTATTCGTGGAACGACATGTTCATCAAGCACCTGAGCTTCAACGAGGTCTGGCTCTCGGAGCGCCGCCCACATGACTGATTTCTGGCTGCCGCATCTGGCCTTCACCCTGCTCGCATTCCTGATCTTCGCGCGCCTGACGCGCACTGCGACGCAGCGCGGCATCCTGCTGGCGGGTTGCCTGCTGCTCAGCCTGGTGCCGGTCCAAGGCATCAGCCTGGCGCTGCAGTTGCGCACCTATATCGGCGACCTGTCGGTGGCCAGTCTGGTGCTGCTTGGCTGGGCAACGCTATGCCGTTTTGGCCTGTCGCACGCCGGCTCCCGTGATCGCCTGGCCAGCCTGGCGCTGTTCACCGGTCTGGCCGTGCTGCTCTACCCGGCGGCACTGGGCCTGAGCTATGCCGACCCTTACCAGCTGGGCTTCGAACCCCGGCCGATGCTGCTGGTGCTGGGCCTGCTGTGCGCGGTGCTGATCCTCCAGCGCAGTTGGCTCGGTGCACTGGCGCTGGTGTTGGCGACCCTGGCCTTCGCCCTGCGCCTGGGCGCCTCGGAAAACTACTGGGATTACCTGATCGACCCCTACCTGGCCCTCTACAGCCTGGGCGCGCTGCTGAGCGCCGCTGTGCGCTGGCTGCTGGCCCGACCGACAAGGAAACTCGCATGAGCTGGCTGAAATCACGCCGCCTGCATTACCTGGCAGGCCTGACGGCGCTGCTGTTCGCACTCTTCGCCGCCCTGCGCGGGCTGTTTCTGCTGGGTTTCTCCGCTGTCGATAGCGTCAGCGACCCGGACGTGCTGCTCACCCTTGGCATCGGCCTGCGCTTCGACCTGCGCCTGGCCCTGCTGCTGATGCTGCCGGCAGGCATCCTGCTGGCCTTGCCCAGGCTGCGCCTGGCGCGCTTTCGCGCGGTGCGCTGGCTGCTGCGCGGCTATCTGCTGCTGGCCGTGGCCGCGCTAGGCCTGCTCTACATCATCGACTTCGGCCACTACGCCTACCTGGGTGTGCGCCTCAATGCCACGGTGTTGCGCTTTGCCGGTGATGCGCAGATCTCCGCCGGCATGCTCTGGCAGACCTATCCGGTGCTGTGGATAACCCTGGCCTGGCTGGCCGGTGTGGTGCTGTGGGCCTGGGCGCTGCTGCGCCTGGAGCGCGTCACCCTGGATCGACCGCAAGCACAACGAGTCGGCGTATTGCCGGCAATCGGCGGTGCGGCGGTGGTGGGCGTGCTGGTCTTCTTCGGCCTGCTCGGCCGCGCCAGCGCGCTGAACCTGGAGAACCCGGTGCCGCTGCGCTGGAGCGACGCCTTCTACAGCGGCAACAGCCAGATCGGTGCGCTCGGGATCAATCCGGCGCTGTTTCTCTTCGACACCCTCAAGCTCGAACCCGCCGCCTTCGACGAGGCCGCCACGCGCGAGCATTACCAGGTGGTGGCCGATTACCTGGGGGTCAGCGAGCGCGATGCGCAGGCGCTGAACTTCTTCCGTCACCAGCCGCTGCAGGCGCATCGCATCCAGGCCGAGCGCCCGCCCAACGTGGTCTTCGTCATGCTCGAATCCCTCGGCACCAGCGCCGTGGGCGCCTATGGCAACCCGCTGAACCCGACGCCGAATCTGGATCGGCTGGCCAAGGAGAGCTGGTTCTTCCGCCACTTCTACGTGCCGGTCACCGGCACCGCCAAGACGGTGTGGGCGAGCATCACCGGCATCCCCGATGTGTCGCGCCAGGAGACGGCGACGCGCAACCCGCTGATCGCCCGTCAACGCACGCTGATCAACGCCCTGCCAGGCTACGAGAAGTTCTACATGATCGGCGGCAACGCCGGCTGGGCCAACATCAATGCGCTGATCCGCCAAAGCATCGACGGTGTGCAGCTCTATGAGGAACGCCACTGGCAGTCGCCACAGGTGGACGTGTGGGGTATCTCCGACCTGGATTTCTTCAAGGAGAGTTCGCAGATTCTCGGCGCCCTGCCGAAGGACAAGCCGTTCTTCGCCTACCTGCAAACCTCCGGCAACCACCGGCCCTTCACCATCCCCAAGGACAACGACGGCTTCGAGGCGCTCGACCTGCCGCTGGAGCAGGTGCAGCAGGCCGGTTCGCGCAGCGTCGAGCAGTACAACGCGGTGCGTCTGCTGGACTTCAACATCGGCCGGCTGATGGAGCTGACCAAGGAGCAGGGTTTTTACGACGACACCATTTTCGTCTTCTTCGGCGACCACAACACCCGCATCAGCCAGATCCCGCACATGGCGCCAGCCTTCGAGCAACTGGGGCTGGAGAGCAACAACGTGCCGCTGCTGATTCATGCACCGAAATGGTTGGCGCCGCGCGAGTTCGACGAAGCCGTGGGCCTGGCCGATCTGCTACCGACCGTTGCCGGGCTGGTCGGCGTGCCCTTCGACAACGGTGGCCTCGGTCGCGATCTGCAATTACCTGCGCCGGAAGGCGAACGCGTGGTGCCGCTGGTGCTGCAGGAAGGCACCTTCCCGGTGATCGGCGCGGTGACCCGTGACTTCCTCGTGCAGATGCAACACGACGGCAGCTCGCCGACCCTGCACGACCTGCGCTCGCCGACCCCGCGCGATAACGTCGCCGAGCGCCACCCGCAAGAGTTCCAGCGCCTGCTGGCGCTGAGCCGTGGCTTGCATGAAGCAGCGCGGCTGCAGATGTACCGCAACGTGCAGGCGGAGGAATGAGCGACGCCTGTGGGAGGCGCTTCAGCGGCGAGCTTTTATCGCGGCTAAAGCCGCTCCTACGGAGGTGTGAGTTGCCGCTCTTGTAGGAGCGGCTTCAGCCGCGAATGCCATCGCTCGTCTCAGGCACGAAAGCGGCTCGGCGGCACGCCGCTCCAGCGTTGGAAAGCATGGCGAAAACTGGCCGTCTCGCTGAAGCCGAGCACTTCGGCGATGCGATACACCGGCCATTGCTCCTCGCTGAGCAGCGCCTTGGCGCGCTCGAAGCGCAGCTCGTCGAGCAAGCCCTGGTAGCTGGTGCCCAACTCCTGCAGGTGACGACGCAGGGTGCGCGGCGAGCAGTGCATCTGCTGCGCCAGGTTCTCCAGCCCCGGCGGCTCGGCCAACTGCGCGGCGAGCAACTGGCGCACCCGCTCCAGCCAGGCCTGGCGGCTGCTGAACTCGGCGTTCAGACGGCGGCAGCGTTCCACCATATCGCCGTGGGTGACGCTGTCGGCCAGCGGCAGCCGGCGCTCCAGCAACGCGGCGGGAAAGGCGAAGGCATTGCGCTGTGCCGAGAAACGCAGCGGGCAGGGAAAGCTCTGCGCATAGCGCGAGACGTAGTCTGGCCGAGCGTAGGTGAACTCGGCGCCTTCCAATGACAGCGGCTGGCGTAGCAGTTCGTCACCGATCAGCTTCAGCGAGGCCAGGCACATCTCCACGTTGAACACTTCCAGCGCCTCGGCATCGCGGTAACCGCTGGCGCAGATCCAGGCCAGCTCACCTTCCACCTGCATGTCGAGGCGAAAATAGGTGCCGAGTAGCGCCGGGTACTGCAGCAACAGACGCCAGGCGTCACCAAAGGTGGCAGCCGAGAGTGCGGCGTAACCCAGCAGCCCATAGGAGGAAACATGCAGGCTGCGCCCCAGGTCGAGCCCCAGATCAGCGCGCAGGGCCAGGGCATTGGCACAGACCTGCAGCTCCTGCACCCGGGTGATGCGCGCGTCGGCATTGTCCAGATCAGCCGCACCAATGCCGCTCCCAGCCAGCAATTGCGGGCGTAGTTCGGGCTGCTCGGCGAAGCGCTGGAGGATCAGGGAAACCACATGCAGGGTGGTCAGTGGGGCGTGCAGCATGATGCGTTCCGTAAGCGTGATCAGGCAAAGGAACGCAAGAAATATGCCGCGAGACGGCGGGCCGTAGCCCGCCCGAGAGGATCAGCGATTACGCAGAATGGCGTTGATGAAGTCGCCCTGATTCGGTTCGTCCTTGAGGGTGGTGAACTGCAGTTGGCCGTCCTGCTCGCGCAACTTCATGCTCTCGCCGAAACGGCAGTCGACACCCTTGAGGGTCTTGGCTTCGGCCTTGTAGCGGTCGTCCTTGCCACACAGGTAGGCCATCTGGTTGACCACTTCACCGCAGAAACTCGGCACGCTGAGGCCGATCAGTTGTTCATCGGATATCGCGCTCCAGTCCACCTGGGTGCTCAGCGGGGTGGCGCAGGCTTTGGAGGCTTCGCCGTCGATCTCCTGCAGGCGCGCGCTGTAATCGGCAACACGCTGCTTGCGGTCGAAGGCGGCGAGGCGCGCCTGCAGGCCATCCTTCTCCTGCTTCTGGTAAATCGCCAGGAGGTCCTTCGGCTTCAGCGCCTTGGTCTTGTCCTCGTTGTAGCTGAGCTCGAAGCCCTGGGTGTTCGGCAGGTTGAGCTGGTAGCTCTCGCCGCTCCAGGCGCGGCGCTTGTTCAGCAGGTTGTAGTCGCGGCCATCGAGACGGATGCCATAGTCGCGCTGCTCGTTGCCCAGCTCGCGAACGTCGGTAAGGAACACCACTTCGTCGAGCGGGTGATTGATGCCGCGCACCTGCACCAGCGCCTGCGTGCCGTCAGCGGAAGGGGCCAGCGCCAGGCTCACGCCCTGGCCGGCATCGAATACCTGCGGATGCTTGGCCAGATCCAGCGCAGCGGCTTGAAGGGAAAGCAGGGAGAGGGCAACGAGCGAAACGTACTGTTTCATGACGACACGTCCTTGTTCGGATGAAGAGCGCACAGTATAGCCCGCCACCTGGCGGCGATCTGTGCGCCCGTCCGCGTCCGTTCTGTAGGAAAGTTGCCAGTCCGTGGCCTTGCTCGAATCAGAACTGCAACACCACCCGCCCCTCGATCTGCCCACCGCGCATTTGATCGAAGATGCCATTGATGTTGTCGAGCTTGTCGCTGTGCACCGTGGCCTTGACCAAACCCTCGCCAGCGAAATCCAGCGCTTCCTGCAGATCGGCGCGAGTCCCGACGATCGAGCCGGTGATGGTGATGGCCTTGAGCACCACATCGAAGATCGGCGTGGGGAAGTCACCCGGCGGCAGGCCGACCAGGGCCACCGTACCGTGCCGGCGTGCCATACCGATGGCCTGGCCGAAGGCAGCGTTGGACACCGCAGTGACCAGCACGCCGTGAGCGCCGCCGATATCGCGCTGCACCACCCCGGCGGGGTTTTCCTTGCGCGCGTTGATGGTCAGGCTGGCGCCGAGCTTGCGCGCCAGTTCCAGCTTGGCGTCGTCGACGTCCACCGCAATCACGTGCAGGCCCATGGCGCGGGCATACTGCACCGCAACGTGGCCGAGGCCGCCAATACCGGAGATCGCCACCCACTGGCCGGGGCGCGCCCTGGTTTCCTTGAGGCCCTTGTATACCGTCACGCCGGCGCAGAGGATCGGCGCGATCTCGAGGAAGTCGACATTCTTCGGCAAAATGCCGACGTAGTTCGGGTCAGCCAGCACGTATTCGGCGTAGCCGCCATTGATCGAATAACCGGTGTTCTGCTGACCCTCGCACAGGGTTTCCCAGCCGGTCAGGCAGTGCTCGCAGCAGCCGCAGGCGGTGTACAGCCAGGGCACGCCGACGCGGTCGCCCTCCTTGACCCGCGTGACGCCGCTGCCGACCGCTGCCACGTAGCCGACCCCTTCATGGCCGGGAATGAATGGCAGGCTCGGCTTCACCGGCCAGTCGCCTTCGGCGGCGTGCAGGTCGGTATGGCAGACGCCCGAGGCCTCGATCTTCACCAGAATCTGCCCGGGGCCAGGCAGCGGGGTTTTCACCTCCTCGATACGCAGCGGCTCACCAAAGGCGTGGACAACTGCGGCTTTCATGGTCCGGTTCATGCGCGGTTCCTCTTGCATGCGAGTGTCTGTCCAGTGTGCGCACGCAGCCCACGCCGGCATTGCTCCAGAGCAAGGTTTAGGCGGTTTTCACCCTCTGCCACAGCTTGCATGACAAACGGTCATCGCCACTGCCCGCCAGCAGTGGCTTTGCGTTATACTGCGCGGCCTTCGGCCGGCAGCACCCGGCCAACGAATCATGACAAGCCACGCTGGCCCGCCCGCGTGGCTTGTTGGTTTTTGACGCGCCGCGAGGCGCCCGAGAGAAGAGGCACGACGATGAGCGCACTGGTTGGCGTGATCATGGGCTCCAAGTCCGATTGGTCCACCCTTAGCCACACCGCCGAGATGCTGGACAAGCTGGGCATTCCCCACGAGGTCAAGGTGGTCTCCGCCCACCGCACCCCGGACCTGCTGTTCCAGTACGCCGAAGAGGCTGAAGCACGCGGCATTCAGGTGATCATCGCCGGTGCCGGTGGCGCTGCCCACCTGCCGGGCATGTGCGCGGCCAAGACCCACCTGCCGGTGCTCGGCGTACCGGTGCAGTCGTCGATGCTCTCGGGTGTCGACTCGCTGCTGTCGATCGTGCAGATGCCGGCCGGCATTCCGGTCGCCACCCTGGCCATCGGCAAGGCCGGTGCAGTCAACGCCGCCCTGCTGGCCGCCAGCATCCTCGGTCACCAGCACCCGCAGTTCCATGCGGCGCTGAAGCAGTTCCGTCAGGAACAGACCGATACCGTGCTGAGCAACCCGGACCCGCGCGAGGCCTGAGCCCATTCCATCAGGGGCTGCGACACGGCGCATTTGCACGCTGTGCGCTGCTCGGAATGCTCATTTACCGGCGTAAACTCCGCTTCCTGCGCTGCGGGCAGCGTTCAACTGCTTGGTCTCGCCACCTGCTGAAAAGGGGCTTTGTTATGAAAATCGGTGTGATCGGTGGCGGCCAACTGGGCCGCATGATGGCCCTGGCGGGCACCCCGCTGGGCATGAACTTCGCCTTCCTCGACCCGGCGCCGGACGCCTGCGCCCAGGCGCTCGGCGAGCATATCCGTGCCGACTACGGCGATCAGGATCACCTGCGCCAGCTGGCCGATGAGGTCGACCTGGTCACCTTCGAATTCGAGAGCGTGCCGGCCGAAACCGTCGCCTTTCTCTCGCAGTTCGTGCCGGTCTATCCGGGTGCAGAGGCACTGCGCATCGCCCGCGATCGCTGGTTCGAGAAGTCCATGTTCCGCGAGCTGGGCATCCCCACCCCCGAGTTCGCCGACATCCAGTCGCAGGCTGATCTGGACGCCGCGGTGGCCAGCATTGGCCTGCCGGCGGTGATGAAGACCCGCACCCTGGGTTATGACGGCAAGGGCCAGAAAGTCCTGCGCAAGCCCGAAGACGTCACAGGCGCCTTCGCCGAACTGGGCAGCGTGCCGTGCATCCTCGAGGGCTTCGTGCCCTTCACCGGCGAGGTGTCGCTGATCGCCGTGCGCGCCCGTGACGGCGAAACGCGCTTCTACCCGCTGGTGCACAACACCCACGACAGCGGCATCCTCGCCCTGTCCGTCGCCAGCACCGATCATCCGCTGCAGGCGCTGGCCGAGGACTACGTCGGCCGCGTACTGGACAAGCTCGACTACGTCGGCGTGCTGGCCTTCGAGTTCTTCGAGGTGGACGGCGGCCTCAAGGCCAACGAGATCGCCCCGCGCGTGCACAACTCCGGGCACTGGACCATCGAAGGCGCCGAGTGCAGCCAGTTCGAGAACCACCTGCGCGCCGTCGCCGGCCTGCCGCTGGGTTCCACCGCCAAATTGGGTGAAAGCGCCATGCTCAACTTCATCGGCTCGGTGCCGCCGGTGGACAAGGTGATCAGCGTTGCCGACTGCCATCTGCACCACTACGGCAAGGCCTTCAAGGCCGGGCGCAAGGTCGGTCATGCCACCCTGCGCTGCGCCGACCGCGCCAGCCTGGATGCGCGTATCGCCGACGTTCAGACGTTGATCGCCGAAGTCTGACAGATCGATTCGCAGCTAGACTCTTGAACGACGGTGGTCGTTCAAGAGCCCCCCATGAAGCGTCTTCTTTCCTTACTGCCGCTACTGTTCACGCTGACCTGCGTGGGCGCGCAAGAGGTGCTGCGCGTCGATTTTCGCGAACGGCCACCGGAGATGCGTGCTGTCGACGGGCTACCCAGCGGCCCGCTGATCAGCGTGCTGGAAACGGCCGCACACCGTGTCGGGGTAGACCTGCAGTGGCGTGAAGCGCCCTTCCTGCGCAGTCTTGACGACCTGCGCTCCGGACGAGTCGACCTGGTGCCGCGCGTGCTGCTCACTCAACAGCGCCGCGAGTACATCCATTTCCTGCCCAGCATCGGCAATCAGCAACTGAACGTGCGCTTCGTCGTGCGCCCGGGGGAAGAGGCCAGACTGAGCCGCTACGAGGATCTGTACGACCTGTCTCTGGGTGTCAAACGCGGTACGGCCTATTTCGAACCTTTCGACAGCGATGACATGCTCGGTCGCGCCTATGCCAGCGACGATGCGCAACTGGCCGCGATGTTCCGGGCTGGGCGCCTGGACACCATCGCAGTGCTCGACGCCGTACCGATGGAGGCGCAATTCCAGGCCATGAACTTTCGCGCCTACAGCTATGCGCACTACGCCCACCAGCAGGTACTGGGCAACCACTTCGGCGCATCGTTGAAGCGCTACCAGAGCGACCGGCGCGAGCTCTACGACCGCCTGGGCGCTGAGCTCAAACGCATGCGCGAGGAGGGCGAAGTGGCCCTGATCTACCACCGCTATGGCGTTCTGCCGCCAGACGAGGCGAACCGATAGCCCCATTGACTTGTCCCATGCCGAGCCTGCCGCACGAGCGGCACTCATCAAGGAGACACGCCAATGGGCATTATCGGCACCATCTTCATCGGCCTGATCGTCGGGTTGATCGCACGTTTTCTCAAACCTGGCGATGACAGCATGGGCTGGATCATGACCATCCTGCTCGGCATCGGCGGCTCCATCGCCGCTACCTATGGCGGTCAGGCGCTGGGCATCTACCAGGCCGGACAGGCCGCCGGTTTTATCGGCGCAGTGATCGGCGCCATCGTTCTGCTGGTAATCTACGGCGCGATCAAGAAGGGCTGACAAGCCCCGCTCAGGAGCCGACTTGTCGGCTCCTCGTTAACGCCGCCACGAGATGCCATACCCCATGCGCCACCTGCTGCTCGCCCTGCTCTTTTGTACCGGCCTGGCTCACGCCGAACTGCCGGAAACCGACTGGCTCGACCTGATGCCACCCGAAGACCGCAAGGCCCTCGAGGAGATGCCCGAGATCAGCCACGACAGTCCTGAAGGCGACAGCACCTTCTACAGCGAGGGCGGCCTGCGCCAGCAGGATCAGGATCTGCCGGCAGTGATGTACTCCGCCAAGACCGTGCCCGAACTCGACGGCAAGGCCATTCGCCTGGGCGGCTACCCGGTACCGCTGGAGAACGACGAGAAAGGCAACAGCACCCTGTTCTTCCTGGTGCCCTATCCGGGCGCCTGCATCCATGTGCCGCCACCGCCGCCCAACCAGCTGGTGCTGGTGCGCTATCCCAAGGGCATCCCGCTCGAGGACATCTACGCCCCACTGTGGGTCAGTGGCGAGCTGAAGGTGGAGCAGGTCAGCAACGACCTGGCCGACGCCGCCTATGCCATGGAAGCGGGCGAAGTGCGTCTGGTGACCGACGAAGACCTCTACTGATCGCTCTGGAGTCTGCGCATGAAAGCTGCCGCCCTGTTGTTGCTGTGCCTGCTGTCTACCGCCGTACTGGCTCTGGAGCCCGGCGAACGCCTGGCACCCTGGACGCTGCTGGATCAGCATGACGTGCCCTACACCCTGAATGACGAGACCCGCATCCTGCTGGTCGCCCGCGACATGGACGGCGCCAAGCTAGTCAACGCTGCACTGGAAGGCAAACCCAAGGGCTACCTGGACGAGCGCCAAGCGGTCTTCCTCGCCGATATCAGCCGCATGCCCCGCATCATCGCTACCCTGTTTGCCCTGCCGAAGATGCGCGACTACAACTACCGCATCCTCCTCGACCGCGATGCACGCATCGCCCCGCGTTATCCGGCTGGCGAGGGTGAGGTGCTGTGGCTACAGCTCGATGGTCTGCAGATCGTCTCGCAGCAGGTTTTCACTCATGCTGACGATCTGCGACAAGCCTTGGAGGCGCAGGCAATCACTGACGGTCCATGAAGAACTGGCAGGCCGCTAACTGCCTTTCGTAGGAGCCCCGCCACGGGGCAAAGCTTCTCAGGTGCGCCGCTCCTACAGGTTCACTGTATCGGTACTGGCTGTTAGCCGATCAACTCGCTCGAAAGGCGCAGCTCCAGACGATGCCGCTCGTCGGCTTTCAGCTGCACGACATCCTCCAGCACATTGGCCGTCTCGATGCAGAGCATGTTCTGCCAGGCATCGTCGGGAAATTGCGAGAGGCGCTTGGCCTTGTCGACCCACGGATTCCACAGCACGGCCGAACGTGAACCACGGGCATCCAGATGGATGCGCCGGCCCCAGCCGGGGTCGACGATACTTAGCCGCGCGGGGGTATCGAGGTAGATGCGATCCGTCTCGGCGCTGAATCCCAGTTCGTCCTGCTGACGCAGCTCCTGCCAGTCCAGCAGGGTGTCGATGTAGCGACAGGCGTGCAGCCCCTCGACGCTGACCTGGCGCACGTCGCTGACGGCGAAGTAGCTGTGCAGCGCCTGGCTCAGGGTCAGGGGCGTGTCACCGCGATTGTGGGTTTCCAGGCTCATGCTGAGATCCTGCGCCAGACGCACGACGAAGGTCAGGCCGACATCCCTGGGCCAGCCCTCCAGCGGCTGATTACGCGTGTCATAGGCAAAGCGCAGAGCGACAGTATCGTCCTCCTCGTCGATGCCCAGCAGCTCCCAGTCCAGCGCGCGCACCAGGCCGTGGGCCGGCGCCTGCTCCTGATGATAGTGCGCCTGCACGGCCTGCGGATTGCGCTGCAGGTCACCAAACCAGGGCCAGCACACCGGCACACCACCACGCACGCTTTGGCCACGCTGGTAGGCCGCATCCGGGCTTAGCCA
Organism: Pseudomonas sp. ZH-FAD; assembly: GCF_002803095.1. GTDB lineage: Bacteria > Pseudomonadota > Gammaproteobacteria > Pseudomonadales > Pseudomonadaceae > Aquipseudomonas. Next base: position 22,948 of record NZ_PGLR01000001.1, read on the forward strand.
GATCAGCGGTGGCTGCTCGCCCTGCTGGTAACTGAGAATCTGCGCACCCTGCTGAGCCACCAGCAATTCGCTGTCGGCGGCACGGATGCGCCAGCAGACCAGTTGATCCAGTTCCACGCGTTCGACTTGGGCGGTGCTCATGACGACCTCTCGCTGAGATAGATGACAGATAGTGTGACAACGCAAAAAGCAAAACGCCCATCACAAGGACGGGCGTTTTGCCAAACCAGGCCAGCGATGCTTACTTGCCGTAAACCTGTTCCGGCAGCCAGGTGATCAGCCCGGGGAACATGTAGGCGATTACCAGCAGCAGAATCTGGATCAGGATGAACGGCACCACACCCTTGTAGATGGTGCTGGTGGGAATGCTCGCCGGTGTCACGCCACGCAGGTAGAACAGCGCGAAGCCGAATGGCGGGGTAAGGAAGGACGTCTGCAGGTTCAGTGCGATCATCACGCCGAGCCAGATTGGATCGAGGCCCATGGCCAGCAGCACCGGCCCGACGATCGGTACCACCACGAAGGTGATCTCGATGAAGTCGAGAATGAAGCCGAGCAGGAAGATCACCACCATCACCAGGAAGAACGCACCCAGCACGCCGCCTGGCAGCTGGGCGAACACGTCCTCGATCAATGCCTCACCGCCGAAGCCACGGAACACCAGGGAGAACAGCGAAGCACCGATCAGGATCATGAAGACCATGGCACTGATTTCGGTGGTGCCGTAGGCCACTTCCTTGAGCTGGCCGAAGTTCAGCTTGCCCTTGCTGAAGGCCAGCAACATGGCGCCCACGGCACCCAGTGCAGCAGCCTCGGTTGGCGTGGCATAACCGGCGAGGATCGAGCCCAGCACCGCGCCAATCAGGATCAGCGGCGGAATCAGCGCCTTGCCCAGCTTGCCCCACTCGATCGGACCCAGTTCCTCCTGCGGCAACGCCGGCAGTTTCTTCGGCTGGAGGATGGCGACTGCGATGATGTAGACGATGTACAGACCAACCAGCAGCAGCCCGGGAATCAGCGCGCCGACGAACAGGTCGCCGACCGAAACGGTCTTCGGCGAGAAGATGCCCATCTTCAACTGCGCCTGCTGATAGGCACTGGACATCACGTCACCCAGCAGTACCAGCACGATCGAAGGTGGAATGATCTGGCCCAGGGTGCCGGTAGCAGCCAGCGTCCCGGTGGAAATGGCCGGGTCGTAACCACGGCGCAGCATGGTCGGCAGCGCCAGCAGGCCCATGGTCACCACGGTGGCACCGACGATACCGGTAGAAGCAGCCAGCAGAGCGCCGACCACGCACACGGAAATTGCCAGGCCGCCACGCAGGGTGCCGAACAGGCGCGACATGGACTCGAGCAAGTCCTCGGCCACCCGTGAACGTTCCAGCATCACGCCCATGAACACGAACAGCGGCACGGCGAGCATGGTCTGGTTGTTCATGATGCCGAACAGACGGTTCGGCAGTGCGCTGAGGTAACCGGGGTCGAAGGTGCCCGTTACGACGCCGATAGCGGCGAACAGCAGGGAAACGCCGGCCAGGGTGAACGCCACCGGGAAGCCGGCCATCAAGGCCACGCAAATACTGACGAACAGCAGAATCGCCATCAACTCAGCCATGTTTCACCTCCGGAGCCGGCAGGCGACCGCTGAAGACGTAGAGCGCCTTGATCAGATTGGAAATACCCTGCAGTACCAGGCTGATGACCAGTACCAGGATGATGCTTTTCTGCAGATAGACGAACTTGAGGCCGCCGGACTCGCTGGAGGCTTCGAGCGTCGACCAGGCATTGCTGACGTAGTCCCAGCTGGCCCAGCCGAGGAACAGCGCGACCGGCAGCAGGAACAGCAGGTTACCGAAAATCTCCACCAGCGCCTGACGGCGGCCGCTGAACTTCTGGTAGAAGATATCCACGCGCACGTGACCGTTGCGCTGCAGCACCCAGGCCGCGGCGCCCATGAACACCAGTGCGTGAGCGTAAAGCACCGCCTCCTGCAGGGCTGTCGCACCGATACCGAAACCGTAACGCAGTACCACGACAATGGCGGTACCGATCACCAAAAATACCGTCAGCCAGGCGCAGGCCTTGCCGAATAGGGCGTTGCACGCATCGATGAAGCGTGCCAACCCGAGTAAAGGGGGGAGATTGGGCATGGCAGGACCTTATTTTTATAGCCAAGGGGCTCGGGATTCTAGGGGGCCGCTCAAGAGCGTCGCAACCCGCAATACTACGTACGTAGTCGCTGCGCTTGAGTGATGCTACTGCCTATGATAGTCAGAACGCTCCGAATACTGGCGATCCTAGTGTTCGGGTAATTAGTACAACAAGAAGGAGCATTGCATGAAACGTCGCGACATACTCGCCGCAGCGGGCGTAGGCCTTGCAGCAACCGCACTGGCTGGCTGTAAAGAAGATTCTAAGAGCGCCGCAGCACCCCAAGAGGGTTCGAGTTCCCAAACCTTCAACTGGAAGATGGTCACCTCCTGGCCGAAGAACTTTCCAGGCGTCGGCGTCGGAGCCGAGCGCTTCGCCAAGCTGGTCGATGAAATGAGTAACGGCCGCCTGAAGGTCAAGGTGTACGCAGCAGGTGAACTGGTACCGGCACTGGAAGTGTTCGATGCAGTCTCCCGCGGTACCGCCGAGATGGGGCACGGCGCACCCTACTACTGGAAAGGCAAGGTCCCGGCTGCGCAGTTCTTCTGCGCCTCGCCATTCGGCCCCAACGCCCAGGAAATGAACGCCTGGCTGCACCGCGGTGGTGGTCAGCAGCTGTGGGAAGAGGTCTACAAGCCCTTCGGCGTGCTGCCGATGGCCTGTGGCAACACCGGCGTGCAGACAGCCGGCTGGTTCAACAAGGAAATGAACTCGGTCGACGACTTCAAGGGCCTGAAGATGCGCACCCCAGGCTTGGGCGGCGAAGTACTGACCAAGATGGGCGGTACCGTGGTCAACATGCCGGCCGGTGAAATCTTCACTGCCATGCAGACTGGCGCCATCGATGCCACCGAGTGGATCGGCCCATACAACGACCTGGCCCTCGGCCTGCACAAAGCAGCCAAGTACTACTACACCCCGGGCTGGCAGGAGCCGAGCGTTCTGTTCGAGCTGGACGTCAACATCAAGGCCTGGGAAACCCTGCCGCCAGACTTGCAGGCCATCGTTCGCGCAGCCGCCCGTGACGTCAACGGCGACATGCTCGACGACTATAACGCCAAGAACATGGAGGCCATGGAGCAACTCAAGGCCGACGGCGTGGAAGTTCGCCGCCTGCCGGATGAAGTCCTGGCGCGCCTGAAGGAAGTGGCTGCCGAGGTGGTCGATGCCAGCGCAGCGGCCGACCCGGCGGCAACCAAGGTGTGGGAACACCAGAAGGCCTACCTCAAGCGCCTGTACGAATACGCGGAAAGCAACGAGAAGGACATCTACAACATCCGTGGCTGATTCCCGAGCCACGAAAATGTCGGCATCGCACTGCGAGCCGTTCGCCTAGCCTGGTGAATACCGAAGACCCGATGAAATCACCGGGTCTTCGGTCTGACCCAAGGCGGATGGCCGGTGTCCGTACCGCTCGCTGCAAATCGAGCGGTTTCTCAACTCGATTCGGGCTGTGCGCCAACCCAGCCACTTCATGCGCGGCCAGTCCCACTTGGCCAACAGACTCCGTAGCAGAAGCGATTGCGCCCATTCAGTCAGATGACACATCGCCTTCACCAGCTCATGGATGTCTCCAGCACTCAACGCGTCAAGTGAGAGCCGTCGCGGATCTGCCCTGATCGCCGACGAAGTGCGCGTCTCGGCCAGCCGCACGCCACAAAGCACGCTGAAAATCCGGGTATGATCGACTGCCTGCAGATACGCCCCGAAGACACATGGATGCGATGCGCCGTTTCATGTCACTGGGCAGGCGAGTCAGGCCAACGCCTCTCGGACCCGCCAGACTCGGCGATGACCCAGGTACTCTGCTACGCCAATTTCGCATTCAGTTGGCTGTGTTCTTTCTGGAATGACCTGACCCATGCAGCTCAAACACAAGATAGTCGCACTCAGCGTGCTGCCGTTGCTGCTGGCCGTGGCGGTGGTCTGTGTTCTGGTGTTCTTCCAGAACCAGCGCCTGGGCGAACAACAGGCGCGCCTGATCGAAGACAGCATCCTGGCGAGCAAGCGCGTCGAGCTCAAACACTATGTCGAGATGGCCCTGAGCATCATTTCGCCGTTGTACGAAAGCGGCCGCGACGATGCCGAGATCAAACAACAGGTGCTGGGAGTGCTGGCCAGAATCAGCTTCGGCAGCGATGGTTACTTCTTCGTTTATGAAAGCAACGGGCGCAACCTGATGCACCCGCGTCAGGGTGAGCTGGTCGGTCAGGATCTATGGAACATGACCGACCCTCGCGGCCTACTGGTCATTCAAGCCCTGATGCAAAGCGCGCACAACGGCGACGGCTTCCAGCTTTACGCCTGGCAGAAACCATCGACCGGCGAGGTGACCGACAAGCTGGCCTATGTGGTTATGCTCGAGCGCTGGGGCTGGATGCTTGGCACAGGGATTTACCTGGAGGATGTCGACCAGGCGATTGCCCAGGTGCATGACGAGGCCTCCAATGGCATCCACGCCACCATGCTGGCGATTGCCGGTCTGGCCCTGGTCGCGGTGTTGCTGGTATTCGTCGGCGGCCTGGCGCTGAACCTCAGCGAGCATCGCCTGGCTGATCGCAAGCTGCAGTTGCTCACCCAACGCATCGTCAACCTGCAGGAAGAGGAACGCTCGCGGGTTTCGCGTGAACTCCACGATGGCATCAGCCAGCTGCTTGCCTCGATCAAGTTCCAGTTCGAATTGGCCAGCCTTGAACTTGCATCAGGCAATGATCAGGGCCTGGAAACGCTATACAAAGGCACCGAGCGGCTAGCAGGTGCTATTGGCGAAGTACGGCGGATTTCTCACGACCTGCACCCCTCGCTGCTCGACACCCTTGGCCTGCCCGCAGCGATTGGTCAGCTGGTTGCCGAGTTCGAGCAACGCAGCGGCCTGCTGATCGACTACAGGAATGACCTGGGCGATATATTACTCACCGATGGGATGGCGGTTGCGCTGTTCAGGATTCTGCAAGAAGCGCTGACCAACATCGAGCGCCATGCGCAGGCGAACACCGTTGCCATCAGCCTCGACGGCAGGGCACGACGGGTACGCTTGCGGGTTCGTGACGACGGCGTCGGTTTCAGCTCCCGGCATTTCGACACCCTCACTGGAGGTATCGGCCTACGCAACATCCGTCAGCGTGTCGAACATTTTGGCGGGCGCTTCGCCCTTACATCACAACCCGGCCACACGGAGCTGATGGTGACGCTGCCGTTGTCAACAACCTAGCCCTCTCGACCGAAGCAACCAAAACAACAAGAGCACGCACGAATGACCGCTGCCATACGAATTGCCCTGATAGATGACCATGCCCTGGTGCGCGAAGGTATTCGAGCACTGCTCGAGGTGGTGCCTCATTTCGAGGTCGTCGGGGAGGCGGGCAGCGGTGCCGAGGCATTCGACCTGATACAGAGCACCCAAGTCGACATCCTGCTAATGGATGTTGGCTTGCGCGACATCAATGGGCTGGAGCTGACCCGACAGTTGCGCGAGCGTTACCCGGCCATAAAGGTGCTAATGCTGAGCATGTATGACAATCAGGAGTATGTGAGCAGCTCGCTGGCGGTTGGCGCCAGTGGCTACGTTCTGAAGGAAGCGCCTTCCCGCGAAATCGTCGCGGCTATCGAAGCCATTGCCGCCGGTGGCAGCTTCTACAGCGGCGATATCGCACGCAAGCTGGTCAAGCCGGCTCCGAGCGAAGAGGAGCTGACGCCGCGCGAACGCGAGGTGCTGCTGATGCTCGCCCAAGGCCTTAACAACAAGGTCATGGCCCGCACCCTGCATATCAGCGTACGCACCGTCGAAACCCATCGCCTGAGCATCAGGCGCAAACTGGCTATCGACAAGCCGGTGGACCTGCTCAAGCACGCCCTGGCCCATGGTTGGGTGCCCTACGACTAGAGGGCCGTTACAACCCCGGGAAATAGCGTGGATACAGCCCTGTAGCGTCTGATCGCTGAGAAGCAGCAATTGACGGCGGGTGGCTCAAGCCCTTGTCAGCTCAGGCCAAGGCATTCGTTGCGGTCTCAGCGTCGCGGCGGGACCGGACGAGTGCGGCCACTACCATCGATGGCGACGAACACGAATACCGCTTCGGTGACCTTGCGCCACTCGTTGGACAGCGGATCGTCGCTCCACACCTCGACCATCATCTGAATCGAACTGCGGCCGATCTCCAGTGCCTGGGTGTAGAACGAGAGCTGGGCACCTACCGATACCGGTACCAGAAAGGCCATGCGATCGATGGCGACGGTCGCCACGCGGCCACCTGCAACCTTGCTCGCCATCGCGGTGCCGGCGAGATCCATCTGCGATACCAGCCAGCCACCGTAGATATCACCGAAACCATTGGTCTCGCGCGGCAACGCAGTGATCTGCAGGGCGAGGTCACCCTGGGGAATCGGGTCTTCCTGTTCGTAGTCGTTCATCGGTTCGAGACTCGCGGCGCGGTTGTTGTTCTGGGCGCGGAACCCGCATGGCACACGGGCGCAGCGAGTATACCGACTGTGCAGTCGACGAGCGACCACTCTGGCGAGGCGTAAAACGTCACAGCCCATGCCGGGTCGGGCAAAACGCACGACCGGGCAAACCTCGTTCGGGCAGTATGCCTGCCTCCCAAGGCCTTACAAAAAACGTAAATCAATGATTTACAAGGTTTTTATAAAAACAAAAAGTCTGGCACGGGTGCTGCAACGTTCCCAGTGGGTGACCGGTCATGCACCGGTTGCAATGCAGAACAAGGAAGAGACGGATATGCCACGAACCCGAGCTATTCGCCTCCAACGCAACAGGAGAATCGCCATGTGGATAGTTGCTCTGGTGCTCGCCACCTTGCTGCTTCTGCTCAGCCTGACGCTCGCCAGCGTTGTACTGATTGGCCAGACCCTGTGCGCGAGCCGCAATACCGCCGAGCTGGAGCTGCCCACGGGCGCTGCGCCCCAGCCTCAGGACCCGAGCAACGCGCAAGACCCCTGGCCTGCCTAGGCCATTACCCACTGATCCATCGAGGAGAAACATCATGCTTAGTTGGGCAGTCACTTTCCTGATCATCGCCATCATCGCTGCAGTATTGGGCTTCGGTGGTATCGCCGGCACTGCTGCAGGTATCGCCAAGATCCTATTCGTGGTGTTCCTGGTGCTGTTCATCGTCTCGTTCGTCATGGGCCGCCGCCCGCGTCTTTAGGGAGAGATAGATGCAGTCGATTCACGCCATCGCTGCCGCCCTGCTGATGGGCGGCGCCCTGGCGGCTCAGGCCGCCGACCGCGACACCAGTTTCCATCCAGGCGAGTTGCTGACCAGCAACGACGAGTACCGCCAAGCCTGGCAGGACCTGGTAAAGGATGAAGAGCGCCTGCCGGACTGGCTGATCAATCTCAGCGGCCTTTCTACCCCCATGCAGGCAGTGGAAGCCGACAGTGATCGCTATCTGGTCGGCCAGATCTGCGAAGCGCACAGATGTTTCGGACAGCGCGCCTATGTCGCCTTCGAATGGGAAGACGACGAAGCCTATGCCCTGTACGTGCAGGTGCCCGATGGTCTGCCCGAGGATCGCGCGCCCAGTGAACACGCCAGCCTGCGCTGGTTGGGCGACCCGGACGAGGAGGTCCAGCAGATGCTGATGGAACAGCTGCGCAGTGATCCCAACTGGTACTAGGCATGGTGCCCGCTTATCGAGGCTGGGAGCGACCTGACCGCCGAACGACCGCGTAACCGCAGTTTGCCGGACGTCCCATGGAATGGGGCGACACGTTATCATCCCCCGCCAGAACGACGAGGGGGTACGGCATGCTCAATGGCCTGTGGCTGAGTTTTTTTCTGGTGGCAGCGGTCGCGGGCTTCTCCCGCTGGCTGATCGGCGATGACCCGGCGGTGTTCGGCGCCATGGTCGAGAGCCTGTTCGCCATGGCCAAGCTGTCGGTGGAAGTGATGGTGCTGCTGTTCGGCACCATGACCCTGTGGCTCGGCCTGCTGCGCATCGCCGAGCAAGCCGGCCTGGTGGATGCCCTGGCGCGCGTGCTGGGCCCACTGTTCGCGCGCCTGATGCCGGAAGTGCCGCGCGGCCATCCGGCGCTCGGGCTGATCACCATGAACTTCGCCGCCAACGGCCTGGGCCTGGACAATGCCGCCACGCCCATCGGCCTCAAGGCCATGCGCAGTCTGCAGGAGCTGAACCCGGACAAGCTCACCGCGAGCAATGCGCAGATTCTCTTTCTGGTGCTCAATGCCTCGTCGCTGACGCTACTGCCGGTCTCTATCTTCATGTATCGCGTCCAGCAAGGTGCAGCCGACCCGACCCTGGTGTTCCTGCCTATCCTGCTGGCAACCAGTGCCTCGACCCTTGTCGGCCTGCTCTCGGTAGCGCTAATGCAGCGTCTGCGCCTGTGGGATCCGGTGGTACTGGCCTACCTGATCCCAGGAGCGCTGCTGCTCGGTGGCTTCATGGCCCTGCTTGCCGGCCTCAGCGCCACCGCTCTGGCGGCGCTGTCATCGTTGCTCGGCAACCTGACCCTGTTCGGCGTGATTCTGGCCTTCCTGGTGGTCGGCGCACTGCGCAAGGTCAAGGTCTACGAGCAGTTCATCGAAGGCGCGCGCGAAGGCTTCGATATCGCCAAGAGCCTGCTGCCGTATCTGGTGGCAATGCTCTGTGCAATCGGCGTGCTGCGGGCTTCCGGCGCCCTGGAGTTTGGCCTCGACGGCATCCGCTGGATGGTGGAAACCTTCGGCTGGGACACCCGTTTCGTCGATGCACTGCCCACCGCCCTGGTCAAGCCGTTCTCCGGCAGTGCAGCGCGCGCCATGCTGATCGAGACCATGCAGACCCATGGCGTGGACAGCTTCCCGGCGTTAGCCGCGGCAACCGTCCAGGGCAGCACGGAAACCACTTTCTACGTGCTGGCGGTTTACTTCGGCGCAGTGGGTATCCAACGTGCTCGCCACGCCGTCGGCTGCGCTCTGCTGGCGGAGCTGGCGGGAGTGATCGCAGCGATCACCGTCACCTACTGGTTCTTCGGCTGATCATCTTCGCGCTGGGGCGGCTCAATCGGCGCCCAACCCCAGCTTGTCGCCCGCCCAGCTCAGCAACGGATCGGTGTGCTGGTATTCACGCAACGCCAGCAGCTTGGGCGTGATGAACGCCTCGAAGTCCTCGGGCTGCTCGAAATACACCCCGGTGAAGATGGTGAACATCGACTTGTTGCCGACCGTGGCATAGAACAGATTGCCCACCGGCTCACCGTCCTGGGTCAGCAGCTTGAGGCTGGCGCGACTGGCCAGCTTGGTTTCCAGCGGCAGATCCTGCTGCACCAGCCCGCTGTCACGCAGGCCGAACGAGGCGCCGAACGTCTCGGCATAACTGGTCATCAGCGCATCAGCGGCGCGCGGATAGAGAGAGACACCGCTGTAGAGATAGAACCAGTCGCTGCCCTCGCTCTCGAAACTGAGGTCGATGCTGCGCGCAGCGTAGGTCACCAGCTTCTCGTAGTGCCCTTCGTCCGGCGCCTCGTATGCGGCGAAATCCTCACCGCTGAGCAGCAGGCGGCGCTCCTCGGCGAGTGGCGGTTCGTTGTCGATGCAGCCGCCGAGCGACAGCGCGACAAACAACACCAGCATCATCCTGAACATGACTATCCTCCCTGAATAAGCGCGGCCAGCTTGCCTGATCCACGCCTCTATGGCCAGCCGCAACCCTCGTGGCTGTGCGCGGCACCACAGCCTCCGTGCGCCTGGCGTAAATCGCCACGGCCGCTGGCGACTTCTGCCATTGCCAACTGGCGGTCGTCTGCCTAGCCTGACCTCGGTAAAAACCATAATCACAAGGCCCGCTTCTCAACGGGCCACGTCCGTCGCACCGGCGCTCTTCCGGTATTTGAACGGACCAGGGCGGACATCAGTATCCGCCGGGAGGCAATCATGCGCGTTCTGATCACCGGTGCTGCCGGCTTCATCGGCCATCAGCTGCTCGACGAACTGGCCATCCAGCACCCTGAATGGACACTGATCGCCGCAGACATCCGCCCCCTCGCCAGCCAAGGGCTGAAAGCCAACGTCGAGCCAGTGCTACTGGACATGGGCCGCCCGGCGCAGGTGCGTGCCTGCATCAGCGGCTGGAAACCGGATGCCATCGTCCATCTGGCCACGGTGATCCGCCCACCACGCGATATGACCGAAGCCCACCTGCACGCCATCGAAGTCGGTGGTACCCAATGCCTGGTCGATAGCGCACTCGCCAACGGTGTGCGCCAACTGGTGCTCACCAGCTCCGGTGCAGCTTACGGCTACGCCGCGGACAATGCCGAATGGATCGACGAAGATCAGCCGCTACGTGGCCACCCGCATTTCGCCTACGCCAAGCACAAACTGGAAATCGAACAACTGTTGGCGCGCTACCGCAAGGAACATCCGCAGCTGCGTCAACTGGTGCTGCGTCCCGGCACCATCCTTGGCAAGCGCCTGAACAACCCGATCAGCGACCTGTTCAAGAAGCGCACGGTGCTCGGCGTGCTCGGCCACACCAGCCGTTTCGTGTTCATCTGGGAGCAGGATGTGGTCGGCATCATCCGCCAGGGCCTGGAAGAGAACCGCGAAGGCATCTACAACCTGGCTGGCGATGGCGCGTTGAGCCTCAAGGAAATCGCCGAGATCCTCGGCAAACCCTACCGGCCGCTACCGGCACCGCTGCTCAGCGGCGTGCTGCGCCTGCTCAAACCACTGGGGCTGAGCCAGTACGGCCCGGAGCAACTGGATTTTCTGCGCTACCGACCGGTGCTGGCCAATCAGCGCCTGAAGGAGGAGTTCGGCTACCAACCGCGCTATTCAAGCCGCGAAGCCTTCTACGCCTTCCTCGCCGCCCAGGGCATCAGCTACCACTCAAGCGAAAACCAATCTTGAGCGTGACCTGGTAGTGACCCACCTTGCCATTCTCGATATGGCCACGGGTGTCGACGACCTCGAACCAGTCCATGTTGCGCACGCTCTTGGCGCATTCGGCCAAGGCGTTCTCGATGGCCTCCTCGATGCTGGTGCGGGACGAGCCGACGATCTCGATCTTCTTGTAGGTGTGGTGGTTGGACATGTCATTGCTCCACGGTGGCTTTACTACCAGCCTAGACCAGCAGCCAGAGCACGCCCCCGAAATGACCTAAACCCGTAGCTCGCGCTCCAGCCAGCGCGCCAGTTGCTGAGCGCGGCCGTCCCGCGCGCGACCAGGCACCCACAACGCCAGGCGCGCCGGCGTTTCGACGAAGCCCCAAGGCGCGACCAGGCGACCAGCGGCCAGGTCGTCGGCTACCAGCATCTGCGGGGCGATAGCCACACCGAGGCCCGCCGCGGCGGCCTCCAGCAGATAGTAGAGATGTTCGAAGCCCTGCCCATGCTGCAGCTTGTGCGAGTCGAGCCCTTGCGCAAGGGCCCATTGCGGCCAGGCCTGGGGGCGCGACGCGGTATGCAGCAGCGGCTCATCCAGCAAGGCGGCCGCGGGCGCCGAACCGAGCTGCTCATAACTGGCGTAGCGTGGGCTCAGCACCGGGCCGATGCACTCTACACCCAGCTCGTACACCTGCATGTCCACCGGCCAGGGCGGGCTGGCGAAGCACAGGGTGGCATCCACTCCAGGGCGACGCGGGTCCAGTTCGCCCTCACTGGCGGATAACTGCAGGCGCAGTTCCGGTAACTCGCGATTGAGGCGATCCAGACGCGGGATAAACCAGCGTGCCAGCAGGCTGCCGGGGCAGCCGAGGACGAAGGGTGCATCGTCCTGGCGCTGGCGCAGCTCGGCACAGACACCGCGCAGGCGCTCGAAAGCATCGCTTGCCGCATCACGCAGACGCATGCCGGCATCGGTGAGTTTCACGCCGCGACCATCCTTGTCGAACAGGCTGACCCCAAGCTGTTCTTCCAATGCACGGATCTGCCGACTGATCGCGCCGTGGGTAACATGCAGCTCCTCGCCGGCACGGCTGACGCTCTGCAGACGAGCAGCGGCCTCGAAGGCGCGCAGAGCATTCAGCGGGGGCAGTTCTCGGCTCATTGACTTGTGACTTTTACTGACATGTCAGGGCAATCTAATCGCTTTTCAGCCTGCCCGCCAGGGGTAGAATGGCGCCATTGCCAATCCTCCTGTCCGCTTGTGGGCAGAGGAGCCCAGACAGGAGCTCGATCATGACTTCATTTCGCACCGGCCCCGACGCTCGCGGCCTGTTCGGCCGCTTCGGCGGTCAATTCGTCGCCGAAACCCTGATGCCGCTGATCAACTCGCTGGCCGCGGAATACGAGAAGGCCAAGAGCGATCCGGCCTTCCTCGAAGAGCTGGCCTACTTCCAGCGCGACTACATCGGCCGCGCCAGCCCGCTTTACTACGCCGAGCGCCTCTCCGAGCACTTCGGCGGAGCGAAGATCTACCTCAAGCGCGAAGACCTCAACCACACCGGCGCGCACAAGATCAACAACTGCATCGGCCAGATCCTCCTGGCCAAGCGCATGGGCAAGCAGCGCATCATCGCCGAGACCGGCGCCGGCATGCACGGTGTGGCCACCGCCACCGTGGCCGCGCGCTTCGGCATGCAGTGCGTGGTGTACATGGGCACCACCGACATCGACCGCCAGCAGGCCAACGTCTTCCGCATGAAGCTGCTCGGCGCCGAGGTGATCCCGGTCACCGCCGGCACCGGCACCCTCAAGGACGCCATGAACGAAGCCCTGCGCGACTGGGTGACCAACGTCCACAACACCTTCTACCTGATCGGCACTGCCGCAGGTCCCCATCCGTACCCGGCCATGGTGCGCGACTTCCAGTCGGTGATCGGCAACGAAGTACGTGAGCAGATCCTGGCGAAGGAAGGCCGTCTGCCCGACTCGCTGGTGGCCTGCATCGGCGGCGGTTCCAACGCCATCGGCCTGTTCCACCCCTTCCTCGATGACCAGGGCGTGCAGATCGTCGGCGTCGAGGCGGCCGGCCACGGCATCGACACCGGCAAGCATGCGGCAAGCATGGCTGGCGGCGCGCCTGGCGTGCTGCACGGCAACCGCACCTTCCTGCTGCAGGATGACGACGGCCAGATCACCGATGCCCACTCGATTTCCGCCGGCCTCGACTACCCCGGCGTCGGCCCGGAACACGCCTGGTTGCACGAGATCAAGCGCGTCGAGTACGTGCCGATCAGCGATGACGAAGCCCTCGAAGCCTTCCACCACTGCTGCCGCCTGGAAGGCATCATCCCGGCCCTGGAAAGCGCCCACGCGCTGGCCGAAGCCTTCAAACGCGCACCCAAGCTGCCCAAGGATCACCTGATGGTGATCAACCTGTCCGGTCGTGGCGACAAGGACATGCAGACCGTGATGCACCACATGCAGGACAACCAGGAGAAGCACGCATGAGCCGCCTGCAGAACCGTTTCGCCGAACTGAAAGCGGAAAACCGCGCCGCGCTGGTGACCTTCATCACCGCTGGCGACCCCGACTACGCCACCTCGCTGAGCATCCTCAAGGGCCTGCCGGACGCCGGCGCCGACGTGATCGAGCTGGGCATGCCCTTCACCGACCCGATGGCCGACGGCCCGGCCATCCAGCTCGCCAACATCCGCGCGCTGGCCGGCAAGCAGGGCATGCAGCAGACGCTGCAGATGGTGCGTGAATTCCGCCAAGGCAACCAGAGCACGCCGCTGGTACTGATGGGCTACTACAACCCGATCTTCGTCTACGGTGTGGAGCGCTTCATCAGTGACGCCAAGGAGGCCGGCGTCGACGGCCTGATCGTGGTCGACCTGCCGCCGGAGCACAACGACGAGCTGTGCGAACCGGCGCAGAGCGCGGGTATCGACTTCATTCGCCTGACCACCCCGACCACCGACGACGACCGCCTGCCCACCGTGCTGGCCGGCAGTTCCGGCTTCGTCTACTACGTGTCGGTGGCGGGCGTGACCGGCGCTGGTGCGGCGACCATGGATCACGTCGAGGAGGCCGTAACGCGCCTGCGTCGCCATACCGACCTGCCGCTGTGCATCGGCTTCGGCATCCGCACCCCGGAGCACGCCGCCGAAGTGGCCAAGCGTACCGAAGGCGCGGTGGTCGGCTCGGCACTGATCGACAAGATCGCCGAGGCGAAGAGCCCGCAGCAGGCCATCGACGGCGTGCTCGGCCTGTGCCGCGAGCTGGCCGAAGGGGTGCGTGGCGCGCGCCGCTGATCCGCTCTCTGGCATACGAGAAAGCCGCTGACGGAGCGATCTGTCAGCGGCTTTTTCATGGCTTTGTAGCCTGAGTCGAGCGTAGCGATACCCGGGGAATTGGTTGATGGGTTTCGCGAGGTTCAACCCATCCTAGGTGCTCATGTAGATCACGCTACCGCCATGGCTTTCTGTACTTCAGGCAGAAGTGCATCGGTCGCCGCAATCAACTCGGCCAGCAGTGGCTCATCCACATCCATATAACCTTCGTACTCGGCCAGGTTGCGTCGGTCATGGCATAGCGCAAACAGGCGCACTTGCGCCTTGCTGACGGCAAGCGTGTGCGCCAGGCACTGGAACACCAGATAGCGGCGGTCGGAACGATAGCCCTGTAGGCGCAATGCAGTCAGAGCCAGTGCGTGAGCAGCGTTGTAGGCGAGGTCGAAGCGGCTGGCGAATGACAGCGCAGGGTTGTGGGCGTCCTGCAGGCGGTCAACGGCCGAACGCAGCAGTCCTTCGCATTCCTTGCGGTCTGGCGGTTCGGCCTTAAGGCCGCCCGTGCGCAGCAGGTTGTCCAGATTGTCGTTATTGCCCATGCTCGGTTCCCTCCGGATCGTGGCCGATCAGCTCGATCTTGTCTTGCTGCGCCACCCGCAGCACGAAACTGTTGCCAGCGACTTTCCTGGCTTGCCACTCGTGCGGAGTATAGAGCGTCGGGTTGATGGTGCGTCCTAGTTGGGCCTCCACCGGCAACAAGCGCTCCATCACGTCGGAATAGCTGAGTCCGTTGCCGATCAGCATCAGGTCGATATCGCTATCAGCATGTTCACTGCCCTTAGCCAGCGAACCATAGACGAACGCCCACGTCAGTTGTCCAGCCAACGGCGCGAGTGCTTCACGCAGCGGGGCATCGATTCCGAAGGTCTTGCGCACGATGCCTTGCAGCTCGGTATAGATAGGGCAGTGCGGGTTAGCCTGGTAATGGGTCTGGTTGCCCTGACGGGTCATGCTCAGG
Source organism: Pseudomonas sp. ZH-FAD (assembly GCF_002803095.1). Classification (GTDB taxonomy): domain Bacteria; phylum Pseudomonadota; class Gammaproteobacteria; order Pseudomonadales; family Pseudomonadaceae; genus Aquipseudomonas. The sequence continues at coordinate 38,256 of NZ_PGLR01000001.1, forward strand.
ATACCCACCTGCTGCAGACGCTCCAGCTCACGCATCAGGCTGCCTTTGCCAACCTGAGCATGGCGGGCGATTTCATTGGCATAGAAGCTCTGTTGCGGCTTGCCGTAAAGCAACCCCAATACCTTGCGCTGGGTGCCGCTGAACAGCGCCTCGCCTAATGAAAGAGTTTGCATGGGCGGCCCAATGAGTCCCAAAAAAGGAACGATAGTTCCCTTTTAGGGACTCTTCAATGGTTTCTTCACTAAATAGCGAGAACACGGCCTGCCTTAGCAGCAGGCAAGGCCCTCAGCCACAGTTGCAACCTTATTCGCTCGCCCGCTTGAGCAACTGCTTACAACGCTCGGACAGGTGCACCACACGCAAGTGCTTGCCGGCGCGTTCGTAGCGCTCGCGCAGGGTCTTCAGCGCGGCGATGGCCGAGTAGTCGACGAAGCTCAGATGGCGGCAGTCCAGCGTCACCTGCTGCGGGTCGTCGGCCGGCTCGAACTGCGCCAGGAAGGTGGTGCAGGAGGCGAAGAACAGCGTGCCGTGGGCACGGTAGAGCTTGCTGCCATCGGTCTGCATATCGCTGTCGGCATACAGCTCGCGGGCGTGCTGCCAGGCGAAATTGAGCGCGGCGATGACGATGCCGCAGAGCACGGCGGTGGCCAGGTCGGTGGCGACGGTGATGGCGGTCACCGCGACGATCACCAGCACATCGTTGGCCGGCACCTTGCCGGCCACGCGCAGCGAACCCCAGGCGAAGGTCTGCTGCGCCACCACAAACATCACACCCACTAGTGCCGCCAGCGGGATGCGCTCGATCAGTGGCGAGAGGAACAGCACGAAGAGCAGGATCATCGTCCCGGCGACCACCCCGGACAGGCGCCCGCGCCCGCCCGAACTGAGGTTGATCACGGTCTGGCCGATCATCGCGCAGCCGCCCATGCCGCCGAACAGGCCGGAAGTCATGTTGGCCACGCCAAGGGCTACACACTCACGATCCGGGTGGCCGCGGGTGGCGGTGATCTCGTCGGTCAGGTTCAGCGTCAGCAGGGTTTCCAGCAGACCGACCAGGGCCATCAGCACGGCGTAGGGGGCGATGATGATCAGAGTGTCCAGCGTCCAGGGAATGTCCGGCAGCACCAGGCTCGGCAGGCCGCCGGCAATCTGCGCCATGTCGCCGAGGGTGTGAGTGGGTAGATCCAGCAGATAGACCAGCGCACCGATGCCGAGAATCGCCACCAGCGCCGGCGGCACGGCGCGGGTCAGCCGCGGCAGCAGGTAGACGATGACCATGGTCAGCGCCACCAGGCCGAGCATCAGGTACAGCGCCTTGCCTTGCAGCCAGTGGCCGTCGTGCTGAAAGTGCTCGAGCTGAGCCAGGGCGATGATGATCGCCAGGCCGTTGACGAAGCCCAGCATCACCGGATGCGGCACCATGCGGATCAGCTTGCCCAGGCGCAACAGGCCGAACGCCAGCATGATCAGGCCGCCGAGCAGCACCGTGGCCAGCAGGTACTGCACGCCGTGCTGCACCACCAGGGCGACGATCACTACCGCCATCGAGCCGGCGGCGCCGGAGATCATGCCGGGCCGGCCACCGAACAGGGCGGTGAGAGTGCAGATGATGAAGGCACCGTACAGGCCCATCAGCGGATTGACCTGAGCCACCAGGGCGAAGGCGATGCACTCAGGCACCAGGGCGAAGGATGAGGTCAGGCCGGCCAGCAGGTCGGCGCGTAGGCGTGCGGGTTTCATGGCGTCTCGGCAAGCCGGCGGGGCCGGGCGATGGCAGCGGAACGAAAAGGGCGCGCATGGTAGCGCCCGAGCGCTCGTCCGTCATGCCCGATGCCGACTGTTCAGACGATAGTTGCCACACCTGCGGCTATGAAGAAGCCGCTGCTGGATCGCTCCAGCAGCGGCTCGTTCAACGCGGCCTCAATGGCTGTGTGCCGGACTCTGCCCCGCATTTGCCTGGGCCGGGGCAAACTTGGAGAGGACATGGTCCTTCATCCCGCGCGCCAGTTCTTCCTCGTCGAAGAACACCTCGCCGAAACCTTCGCGGCGGAAGATTTCCATCGCATCGGCGCTGTGCGTGCGGATCACGACTTCCACCTGCGGGTTCAGCGCCCGCGCGGTTTCGACCATGCGCTGCACGTTCAACGGATCGGGCGTGGCGATCACCAGCATCGACGCCTTGGCGATATGCGCCTGGATCAGAGTGCCCGGCTCGGCGGAATCACCGCTGACGGCGGCGATGCCCTGGCCGCGGATCTGCTCGACGCGCTCGCGATTCTGCTCGACCACGACGAAGGGAATGCCGCGCTCCAGCAGGGCCTTGGCGATGCGTCGACCTACCCGACCGTAGCCAACCACCACCACTTGCCCCTCGAGGTACCTGCGCTCGGTACTGGCCGGCAGCACTGCCAGCGGGTCTTCACGAAACTCGAGGCGTCTAGCCAGAGCAGAACGCCGCAGCGCCAGCTCTTTGATCGGTTTGATGCAGGCGAACACCAGTGGATTGAGAGCAATGGAAATCAGCGCGCCAGCCAGCACCAGGCTCATGCCCTCGGCCGAGAGCAGACCAAGGTCCTTGCCCAGTCCCGCGAGGATGAAGGAGAACTCGCCGATCTGCGCCAGGCTCGCCGCCACGGTCAGCGCCGTGCTCAGCGGGTAGCGGAAAGCCAGAACCAGTAGCGCCGCCGCCAGGCCCTTACCGACGATGATGATAGCCACCACGGCAAGAACATGCAGCGGCTCTTCGACCAGCACGGCCGGCTCGAACAGCATGCCCACCGAGACGAAGAACAGTACCGAGAAGGCATCACGCAGCGGCAGCGACTCCTCGGCCGCACGGTGCGAGAGGTCCGACTCGCGCATCACCGTACCGGCGAAGAACGCGCCAAGCGCGAAAGACACATGGAACAGCACCGCCGCGCCATAGGCGATGCCGATAGCAGCGGCGACGACGGAGAGGGTGAACAGCTCGCGAGAACCGGTCTTGGCGATCTGCAGCAGCAGCCAGGGCAGCACGCGGCGCCCTACCACCAGCATCAGTGCGATAAAGCCGGCTACCTGCAGCAGGGTCATACCCAGCACCTGCCACAGCGGCGTACCGGCATCGGCACCGATCACCTTGCCGCCCAGCATGCCGGCCAGGGGCGGCAGCAGTACCAGCACCAGCACGGTGGCCAGGTCTTCCACCACCAGCCAGCCCACGGCGATACGGCCGTTCATCGAGTCGGTGATGCCGCGCGTATCCAGCGCCTTGAGCAGCACCACGGTGCTGGCGCAGGACAGCGACAACCCCAGCAGGAGACTTTCACCGAAGGTCCAGCCCCACCAACTGGCCACACCAAGCCCGAGCACGGTGGCCATGCTCATCTGCACTACCGCGCCCGGTAGGGCGATTTTCTTCACGGCCAACAGGTCTTTCAGGGAGAAGTGCAGGCCGACGCCGAACATCAGCAACATCACACCAATCTCCAGCAACTGCGGCGCCAGCTCCATGTCCGCGACCATGCCGGGAGTTGCCGGACCGAGAGCAATGCCTGCCAAGAGATAACCCACCAACGCCGGCAGTTTCAGCTTTTCCGCCAAGAATCCGAAGATCAGGGCCAGGCCGAAACCACCGGCCAACATAGTGATGAGGGATATGTTGTGCTCCATCGCACCTCCTGTTTGCGTGAGTTTTCCTATCGCAACACCTGTGCCGCGACCAGATATACCCCAATAGAATAAGAAACAAATCTTATATCACGCTTTCATTATTCCTAATTTTCCAGTCAGCTACTGGTTCAGCAAACGTTGTGCAACGTACCCGTTGGATACCTACAACGCCCGGAATAGACGCGAATGACCGATATGTACCATTCATCGGAAGAACCCCGCGCTAGCGAGCCCGCCGCAAATTCAGCAACCTGAATGCAAGCAAGACGAGGAGCCCAGCCATGAGCAAGAATCTACTGATCACCGGTGCCAGCCGCGGCATCGGTCGCGCTACTGCCCTGCTGGCCGCCGCTAGCGGCTGGACGGTGGGGGTGAACTACCGCAGTGACCGCGCCGCCGCCGATGAGGTGGTGGCACAGATCGCAGCCATGGGCGGCAAAGCCGTCGCCCTGCCTGGCGATGTCGCCAATGAGGAGGATGTACAGCGCCTGTTCGAGGCCATGGACAGGTTCGGTCCGCTACACGGCCTGGTGGTCAATGCCGGCATCGTCGCCCCGCCCATGCCGCTGCTGGAAATGAGCGGCGAGCGCCTGCAGCGGATGTTCGACGTCAATGTGCTGGGCAGCTACCTGACTGCTCGCGAAGGCGCCCGGCGCATGGCCCGTAGCCGCGGCGGCGAGGGTGGCTCGATGGTGCTGGTGTCGTCGGTGGCCGCCAGTCTTGGCGCGCCCTTCGAGTACGTCGACTACGCCGGCGCCAAAGGTGCGATGGACGTTCTGACTCGCGGCCTGGCCAAGGAGCTGGGTGGCGAGGGGGTAAGGGTCAACGCCGTGCGCCCGGGGCTGATCGATACCGAGATTCACGCCAGTGGTGGCCAGCCGGACCGCGCCGAGCGCCTGGGCAAGGCGACACCGTTGGGCCGCGCCGGGCGGGCCGAGGAAGTCGCGGAAGCGATCATCTGGCTGCTCGATGACAAGGCCAGCTACACCACCGGTGCACTGATCGATATAGCTGGCGGCCGATAGCGCCCAGAGTCGCGGCTAAAGCCCCTCCCACACATTAGTGGTCAGGCCTGCGCACCAAAACCAACGGCTTAATCCCAGCGCGGCGCAAAGCCCGGGTTGGCGACGCGCTCGCCACGCTCCAGCGCCGCGATTGCAGCCATATCTTCGGTGCTCAAACGCAGCTCGGCGGCGGCCAGGTTGGCGGCCAGATTGTCGCGTTTGGTCGAGGATGGAATCACCGCGTAACCCTGCTGCAGCGACCAGGCCAGGGCCACCTGCGCCGGGCTGACGCCATGGGTAGCGGCGATGCGCTGGATCACCGGTTCGGCCAGCACCTTGCCGTAGGCCAGCGGCATGTAAGCAGTCAGATGGATGCCTTGCTGACGGGCGAATTCCACCAATTTGCGATTCTGCAACAGCGGATGGATTTCCACCTGATTGGTGGCGATTTCGTCCACCCCCACGGCCTCGATGGCCTGGCGCAAATGGGCGATGGTGAAGTTGGACACGCCGATGGCTGCGGTCAGCCCCTGACGTTTGGCTTCCAGCAGCTCGCCCAGATACTGCGCCACGGGAATCTCATCGTTCGGCGACGGCCAGTGGATCAGCGTCAGATCGACCCGCTCCAGGCCCAGACGCTGCAGGCTTTCCTGCAAACTGGCAATGACCCGGCCGCTGCCGAGGTTCTCGGTCCAGATCTTGGTGGTGACGAACAGCTCGTCACGCGCCACATTGCTATCGGCGATGGCCTGGCCGACCGCCGCCTCGTTGCCGTAGATCTGCGCCGTGTCGATATGCCGGTAACCCAGCTCCAGGCCGGTACGCACCGAGTCGATGGCGACCTGGTCCTTGAGGCGGAAGGTGCCAAGACCGAAGGGGGGAATGAATTTCATGACGAATGTCCTCATCAGGTCGTGAATGGATGGCCGATCAGCAGACCGACGCTGGAACTGAATGGTTCGGCCTGACTCAGCGGATAAAAGTTGCAGGCCGAAGGCAAAGGGCGGGCCGCAGGCAGGCTTGCTGGGGAGCAGTATCCGCGCCAGACTCATGCGAAAAAACCCAATAAGCCAGCAAACACCTTTGACTGAAGATCAATAATGAAGACCAGCCTGGAAGAAATGCTCGCCTTCGTCAGCGTGGTCGACTGCGGCTCGATCAGCGCCGCCGCCGAGCAGCTCGAGCAAACCGCGTCCGGCATCAGCCGTGCCCTCAGCCGGCTGGAGGAAAAACTCGCCGTTACCTTGCTACGCCGCACCACGCGGCGTCTGGAATTGACCGAGGAGGGAGAGGTGTTCCTGGCTCAGGCACGGCGCATCCTCGCCAGCGTCGAGGAAGCGGAGGAGCAGATGACCCTGCGCCGCCAGGCACCGGCCGGGCGCCTGAGGATCAACACTGCCTCGCCTTTCATGCTGCACGTGATCGTGCCGCTGATCGGCGAATTTCGTGCGCTCTATCCACAGATCGAACTGGAGCTGCACAGCGACGACCGCATCATCGATCTGCTGGAACGCCGCACCGACCTGGCCATCCGCATCGGCAACCTGCCGGACTCCAGCCTGCACGCCCGACCGCTGTGTCACAGCCGCCGCCGCGTGCTGGCCAGTCCCGATTACCTGCGCCGCCATGGCACGCCGGCGCGTACCGAGGATCTGATCGGGCACAGCCTGATCGGCTTCACCGAGCCGGACAGCCTCAACGAATGGCCGCTACGTCACGCCCTCGGCGAGCGCTGGCGCATCACCCCGAGCCTGCGCGCCTCCAGCGGCGACACCATTCTCGAACTGGCCCTGGCGGGCGAAGGCCTGGTGTGCCTGTCGGATTTCATGACCGATGCCACCCGCGCCAGCGGCGCGCTGGTGGAGGTGCTGGCCGAGCAACGCGTGGAAGTGCGCCAGCCGATCAACGCGGTGTACTACCGCAACACCGCGTTGGCGTCGCGCATCACCTGCTTTCTCGATTTTCTCAGCGAACGGTTGGGCTGTCCGAGCTGAGACACCACGAAAAAGGGCGACTCACCGAGTCGCCCTTTTTGTCACGCCTGCATCACTGCGCGGCCTGCAGACTCCACTCGGCCAGCTTCTGCTGCTTGTAGCTGAGCGCCGCAGCCGGCACCGGAGTGACCTTGCCAGTCTCCATCCAGCGCTTGAGGCGGTTGGCGTCGGCCATATGGGTGTACTTGCCGAACGCGCCGAGTACCACGAAGGCCACCGGGCGGTTGGCGATGGTGGTGGCCATCACCAGGCAGCGACCGGCGGCATTGGTGAAGCCGGTCTTGCTCAGGTTGATGTTCCAGTCGGGTTTGCGCACCAGGGCGTTGGTGTTGCGAAAACCCAGGGTGTAATTGGGCTTGCGGAAAGCCACGGTGGCTTCGGAGTCGGTGCTGAACTGGTGGATCAGCGGGTACTGGTTGGCCGCCTTGACCATCAGCGCCAGGTCACGCGCCGTGGCGACGTTCAGCTCGGACAGGCCGGTGGGTTCGACGAAGTGGCTGTTGTGCATGCCCAGCGCCTTGGCCTTGGCGTTCATGGCTGCGACGAAGGCGGCGTGACCACCCGGGTAATGGTGCGCAAGACTGGCGGCAGCGCGGTTCTCCGAGGACATCAGCGCCAGGTGCAGCATTTCGCGGCGCGTGATTTCACTGCCGATGCGCACGCGGGAGAACACGCCCTGCATCTCCTGGGTGTCGCGGATGGTGATGGGCAATACCTGGTCCAGCGGCAACTTGGCGTCGAGCACCACCATGGCGGTCATCAGCTTGGTGACCGAGGCAACCGGCAGGCGCAGGTCCGGGTTGCTGGAATAGAGCTCCTGGCCAGTCTTCAGATCGATCAGCAATGCACTACCGGCGGCCAGTTCCTGCTTTGGCTGAGCAGGTGCGGCCTGGAGGTTCGAAACAACAAGGCTGCCGCATAGCAGCAGGCCCAAAATCGAATGACGGAGTTTCACGGTTCACTTCACCGGTTGGAGTGTGGGGGCCGCTGGCAGACGTGGAAAACGACCGGCTAGAGCGGCGGCGATCAGTATAAGGATCACGCTTGGCTATTGCAGTATGGCCCGATCAAACGGTTGCTGCTGGCGAATCCAGCTCGGCCTGCAACCAGTCGACGAAACGCGCGGTCAGGCGCTGGCGACGCTTGCGCTCGGGTAGCACCAGGTAATAGCCAAGTGCCGAATGCGCCTCGGCCTCACCCAGACGACAGAGCAGCCCCTGAGCGAGAAGTTCATCCACCAGATGGCGCCAACCAATGGCCACGCCCTGCCCGGCAATCGCCGCCTGGATCAGCAGGGTGTAGTTGTCGAAACGCAACGCGCCGGGTGTCGGCAGGCTGGCGATGCCGAGGGCTCGGAACAATCCCTCCCAGTCGAACCAGCGCGAGCGGTGCTCGGGGCGCAGGTGCAGCAGCGGCAGCTCGGTCAGAACCTCCGTCGGCAGCGGTAGCTGACGCTCGCCGAGCAGACGCGGGCTGCACACCGGAAACACCTCTTCGCGGAACAGCAGGTGCGCTTCGCCATGCTTGAAACGACCGTCGCCAAAACGGATCGCCACGTCGATATCGCTGGGTACCGTGGCCGGGTCGCGCTCGCTGGTGATCAGGCTGACGTCCACCTCCGGGTACAGGCGGTTGAAGCGCTGCAGGCGCGGCATCAACCAGTAGGCGGCGAAGGCGAAGTCGGTGGCCACCTGCAGCACTTCATGCTGCTGGCGCGCGGTGACGGCGACGAGCCCGGCATCGAGGCTGGCCAGCCCTTCCTGCACATGCGCCAGCAACAGCTCGCCGGCCTCGGTCAGCACGATGCCGCGATAGACGCGATCGAACAGCCGCGTGGCCAGTTGCTGCTCCAGACGCTTGATCTGCTGGCTGATCGCCGGCTGGCTGCTGCCCAACTCACTGGCGGCGGCGGTGAAACTGAGCTGGCGCGCGGCCGACTCGAACACCCGCAGCGCGTCGAGCGACAGCCCATCGATGGCTTTAAACATAAGTTCTGCTTATCCGAGGCATGTTTCACAGCCGGGTTTACCCTGCTGCCGTTCTACCGGAATCATGGGGCCAGCACTGTCGCATAAACCAACAGTATGGAATACCCGCCACCATGAAGCGCCCGAACATCCTCTTCATCATGGCCGATCAGATGGCCGCGCCGATCCTGCCGCTGCACGACGCCGCCTCGCCGGTGCAGATGCCCAACCTGATGAAGCTGGCCGAGCAGGCCGTGGTGTTCGACTCGGCCTACTGCAACAGCCCGCTCTGCGCGCCGTCACGCTTCACCCTGGTCAGCGGGCGGCTGCCATCGAAGATCGGCGCCTATGACAATGCCGCCGATTTCCCCGCCGATGTGCCGACCTATGCCCATTACCTGCGCCGCCTCGGCTACCGCACTGCGCTATCGGGCAAGATGCACTTCTGCGGCCCGGACCAGCTGCACGGCTACGAAGAACGCCTGACCAGCGACATCTATCCGGCCGACTATGGCTGGGCAGTGAACTGGGACGAGCCGGAGGTACGCGCCAGTTGGTACCACAACATGTCCTCGGTACTGCAGGCCGGCCCCTGCGTGCGCAGCAACCAGCTGGATTTCGACGAGGAGGTGGTGTTCAAGGCCCGCCAGTACCTCTACGACCACGTGCGCATGACCCCGGATCAGCCGTTCTGCCTGACCGTGTCGATGACCCACCCGCATGACCCCTACACCATCCCGCGCGAATACTGGGATCGCTACGAGGGCGTGGACATTCCTCTGCCGCGCCAGCACATCGAGCAGAGCGAGCAGGACCCGCACTCGCAGCGTCTGCTCAAGGTCATCGACCTGTGGGACAAACCGCTGCCCGAGGACAAGATCCGCGACGCCCGCCGCGCCTACTTCGGCGCCTGCAGCTATATCGACGACAACATCGGCAAGCTGCTGAAGACGCTGGAAGAATGCGGCCTGGCCGAGGACACCCTGATCGTCTTCTCCGGCGACCACGGTGACATGCTTGGCGAGCGCGGCCTCTGGTACAAGATGCACTGGTTCGAGATGGCCGCCCGCGTGCCACTGCTGGTGCATGCGCCGCAGCGCTTCGCCGCGCGCCGGGTCAGCCAGTCGGTCTCCACTCTCGATCTGCTGCCAACACTGGTGGAACTGGCCGGCGGCCAGGTCGAGCAGGGCCTGGAGCTGGAGGGTCACTCGCTGCTGCCGCACCTGCAAGGCAAGGGTGGCCACGACGAAGTACTCGGTGAATACATGGCCGAAGGCACGGTCAGCCCGCTGATGATGATTCGCCGCGGGCCATGGAAGTTCGTCTATTCCGAACAGGACCCGCTGCTGCTGTTCAACCTGGACAATGACCCGCTCGAGCGTCAGAACCTGGCCGATTGCAGCGAGCACAAGGGCTTCCTCGCCGGCTTCCTGGCCGAGGCCCGCGAGCGCTGGGATATTCCGGCCATCCACGCCGCCACCCTGGCCAGTCAGCGCCGCCGCCGCCTGGTGGCCGAAGCACTGAGCCAGGGCAAGCTGACCAGTTGGGATCACCAGCCCTGGGTCGATGCCAGCCAACAGTACATGCGCAACCATATCGATCTCGACGACCTGGAACGCCGCGCTCGTTTTCCCCAGGTATGAACCTTTACCGACTGCCGCCCCCAAAAGGACACCTCTAAAAACTACCTGCGTTGCCATCACTGCGTTAAAAACAGGCTCAAAATGCTCATTTACAGCTCGTAAACTCCGCTTTTTCGCCTGTTTTTGCCTTGCGCTGGCTGCCTCGCCTACGTTTTTAGAGGTGCCCAACACAGAAGAAAAAAGGAGAGACGCCATGAACCGATTCAGTGTGCTGTTACTCGCGGCAGCGCTCACCAGCGCCGGCAACGTCCGGGCCGAGGACGCCGCCTGTGCCACGGTCAAGCTGGGTGACCCGGGCTGGAGCGACATCGCCGTGACCAACGGCATCGCCAGCTTCCTGCTCGACGGCCTGGGCTACAAGGCGCAAACCCAGACCCTGGCCGTGCCGATCATCTTCGCCGGGCTGCAGAAGGGCCAGGTCGACGTCTTCCTCGGCAACTGGATGCCGGCGCAGCAGAGCAATTACGACAAGTTCGTCGCCAGCGGCGAGGTGGACAAGCTGGCGCAGAACCTCGAAGGCACCGAGTACACCCTGGCCGTACCAACCTATGCCTATGAGGCCGGGGTGAAGACCTTCGCCGACCTCGACAAGCACGCCGACCAGTTCGGCAAGAAGCTCTACGGCATCGCTTCCGGCTCACCCGCCAACGAGTCGATCAGGCAGATGATCGCCGCCGACGAATTCGGCCTGGGCGACTGGACGCTGGTGGAGTCCAGCGAACAGGCGATGCTGGTGCAGGTCGGTCGCGCGGTGAAACGCGACCAGTTCGTGGTGTTCCTCGGCTGGACGCCACACCCGATGAACGTGCAGTACGACATGAAGTACCTGAAAGGCGGCGAGAAGTATTTCGGCGACAGCGGCCAGGTCAACACCCTGGCGCGCAAGGGCTACGCCGCGCAGTGCCCCAACGTCGGCAAGCTGCTGAGCAACCTGACTTTCACCCAGGAGATGGAGAACAGCATCATGGATCAGGTGCTGAGCAAGCAGGCCAGCAACGACGCCGCGATCAAGGCCTGGCTTCAGGCCAACCCGCAGGTACTCGATGGCTGGCTGCAGGGCGTGACCACCCGCGACGGTGGCGACGGTCTGGCCGCTGTGAAGGCGCGGCTTTGAATTAACCGCGGCAAGTGAGTAGGGTGGAGTCGCCTGCGGCCCACCCTCGACCCAAATCATGCGCCTACCTGACCGACAGACCCTGCTGCCGTTTCTCCGCTGGTTACCTGGCACCAGCCGCAAGACCCTCGGCAACGACCTGCTGGTGGGCCTGACCGGTGCCATCCTGGCCCTGCCGCAATCGCTGGCCTACGCGCTGATTGCTGGCCTGCCCGCCGAATACGGCCTGTACGCCGCCATCGTGCCGGTGATCATCGCCTGTCTGTGGGGCTCGTCCTGGCACCTGATCTGCGGGCCGACCGCCGCGATCTCCATCGTCCTGTTCACCAGCGTCAGCCCCATGGCGCGCATCGGCAGCGACGAATTCATCGCCCTGATCCTGCTGCTGACCTTTCTCGCCGGGCTGTTCCAGTGGCTGCTAGGTATGCTGCGCTTCGGCGCCCTGGTGAACTTCGTCTCGCAGTCGGTGGTGCTCGGCTTCACCCTCGGCGCGGCGCTGGTGATCGCCATCGGGCAGATGCCCAATCTGCTCGGTGTCGAGGTCGCCAGCCAACCCACGGCCCTGACCAGCCTGCTGCAGATCGGCCAGCACCTGCCCGAGGCGCACTGGCCGAGTCTGGCCCTGGCGGCCTTCACCCTGCTGCTCAGCGTGGCCGTGCGCAAGCTCTGGCCAAAAGCGCCTGCACTGTTGATCGGCCTGGTCTGCGGCAGCCTGCTGGCCTGGTTGCTGCCGGCACGTTTCGTCGATGAAATCGCCCTGGTGGCGCCGTTCGCCGGTGGCCTGCCGCCATTTACTGTGCTGAGTTTCGACCTCGACGACGTGCTCCGTCTGCTACCGGCAGCGGTGGCCTGCGGCATGCTCGGGCTGGTCACCAGCCTGTCCATCGCCCGTGCGCTGGCGGTGAAATCGCACCAGTTCCTCGACGCCAACCAGGAGGTACGCGCCCAGGGCCTGTCGAACATGCTCGGGCCGTGGTTCTCCGCCTCGCTGTCGGCCGGCTCCTTCACCCGCTCGGCGCTGAACCTGCAGGCTGGCGCGCGTACGCCGTTGGCCGGGGTGTTCTCAGCGCTGCTGGTGGCGTTGTTCGCGGTGTTCGGCGCAGCGCTGCTGACACATATCCCGCTGCCGGTGATGGCGGCCGGCATCCTGCTGATCTGCTGGGGTCTGGTGGACCTGCCGGCGATCCGTGCACTACGTCGGGTCAGTCGCTCCGAGTTCATGGTGATGCTGCTGACCTTCGCCGCCACCCTGGTGCTGGAGCTGCAGACGGCAATCTACGCCGGCGTGCTGGCCTCGCTGTTCTTCTACCTCAAGCGCACCTCGCAGCCGCGCGTGCGCCTATGGCAGGACGGCGAAGACGAGGTGCTGCGCATCGAGGGCTCGATCTTCTTCGGCGCCTGCCAGTACATCCAGCAGTTGCTGCAGCGCAGCCGCGGCCAGCGCCTGGTGATCGACGCGCGGCACATCAACTTCATCGACTACGCCGGGGTGGAGATGCTGCACCAGGAGGCACGCCGCCTGCAGGCGCTAAAGCGTAGTCTGGTGCTGCGTCAGGCACGGCCGCCAGTGGTGGAGGAAATCCTCAAGCTGGAAGGCGCCGAGCGCTGCCCGGTGCAGTTCGAAGACTGAGCGAGGCCGCTCGTCCTGGCCATCATTCGTCTGCGAGCGTGCTCAGATCCAGCGGGCGCACCTGACCGAGCCATAGCGGCCAGTCGCGGTGGTCACGCAGCTCGTTGTCAGTGATCGGGTGCACCAGCACGTTGAGGCCATTGCGGTGTTGCATCAGCCAGGGCACCAGTTCGCCGAACAGCTCAGGACGAAAGGCCAGCTGACAGCTCCAATCCGGGTGTGGCCCGACTGGACGCTCGTGCATCCGTCCCATCTTCAGAGGAAAAAGCCGCGCGGCTTCTTCGCACAGCGCACGGGCCTGATCGAGGGTACTGGCGTCGAAGTAAACATGGGCGTGATAGCCCCTGATCCTCGGCAGCGCTTGCTCGTCCATGCCCGCTCAGCCTGCCAGTTGACGGCGCAGCTCAGCCAGCACCGGCGCGGTGTCCGGACGCACGCCACGCCACAGCTCGAACGCCTCGGCCGCCTGCTCGACCAGCATGCCCAGCCCGTCCAGGCAGCGCGCCGCGCCCTGCTCGGCTGCCCAGCGGTTGAAGGCGGTCGCCTCAAGGCCGTACATCATGTCGTAGCAGACGGTATGGCCAGGCAGGATCAGGCTTGGCGCAATCGGCGGCAACTCACCACCGAGGCTGGCGGAAGTACCGTTGACAATCAGGTCCACCGGCGCATCGATCCAGTCGAAGCCAGCGGCGACCAGCCGGCCGAGGTCGGCAAATTCACGCACCAGTTGTTCGGCCTTGGCCACGGTGCGGTTGGCAATCACCAGCACCGCCGGCTTCTGCGCCAGGAAGGGTTCCAGCACGCCGCGCACGGCACCACCGGCGCCGAGCACGAGGATGCGCTTGCCCGCCAGGCTGAAACCGGCGTTGTCCTGCAGGTCACGGGTCAGGCCGGCGCCATCGGTGTTGTCGCCGAGCAAACGGCCATCCTCAAGTTTCTTCAGGGTGTTCACTGCGCCGGCGCGTCGCGCACGCTCGGTGAGCTCGTCGGCCAGGCGAAAGGCCTCTTCCTTGAACGGTACGGTGACGTTGCCACCTTGGCCCTCGGCGAAGAAGGCGCGGGCATCGCCGACGAAGTCATCCAGCGGCGCCAGGCGCGCGTCATAGGTCAGCGCCTGGCCGGTCTGCTCCGCAAACAGGCGGTGGATCAGCGGCGATTTGCTATGGCCGATGGGGTTGCCGAAGACGCAGTAGCGGTCCATGGAAAGTCCTGTAACGGTAGAAATCTACGAAACTGACGCCGTCCTGTAGGAGCCCCGCCTCGGGGCGAAGCCTTTGCTTTGCCTCGGTAGCACACGCCGCCGTCATTCGCTGCGGGGCGCAGCTCCTACAAGAGAAAATGGAAGCTAGGCCTGCGCCAGCCAATCACGATCAGTCAGGAAGTACTCGGTCAGGCGCGCCTCGATGCTGCCCGGCTCCGGCTTCCAGTCGTAACCCCAGCGCACATGCGGTGGCAGCGACATGAGGATCGACTCGGTACGCCCGCCGGACTGCAGGCCGAACAGCGTGCCACGGTCGAACACCAGGTTGAACTCGACGTAGCGGCCACGGCGGAAAGCCTGGAACTCACGCTCGCGCTCGCCGAACGGCATCAGCTTGCGGCGCTGGACAATGGGCAGGTAGGCCTGGATGTAGGCATCACCGATGGCGCGCATGAAAGCGAAGCTGGTATCGAAGTCCCACTCGTTGAGGTCGTCGAAGAACAGCCCGCCGATGCCACGCGGCTCGCCGCGATGCTTCAGGTGGAAATAGCGGTCACACCAGGCCTTGAACTTGGGGTAAACCTCGGCGCCGAACGGCGCACAGGCGTCATGCGCAACCTGGTGCCAGTGTACGCAGTCTTCTTCATTGGCGTAGTAGGGCGTGAGGTCGAAACCACCACCGAACCACCACACCGGCTCCTCGCCTGCCTTCTCGGCGCTGAAGAAGCGCACGTTGGCGTGCGAGGTCGGCACATAGGGGTTTTCCGGATGGATCACCAGCGACACGCCAAGGGCCTGGAAGCCACGGCCGGCCAGCTCGGGACGATGGGCGCTGGCCGAAGGCGGCAGGCTGTCGCCGAACACGTGGGAGAAATTCACCCCGCCCTTTTCGATCAGCGCGCCGTTCTCGATCACCCGCGTGCGCCCGCCGCCACCGGCCGGACGCTGCCAGGCGTCCTCGGCGAACACGGCCTGGCCGTCTTCGGCTTGCAGGGCGGAGCAGATGCGATCTTGCAGGTCGAGCAGATAGGCCTTCACGGCCTCGGTACGGTCAGTCACGGCGGCACCTTGAACAGAGAGCAGGTCGAAATCGGCGGGCAGCATAGCATTCACCCAGGCACATCCGCAGTTGACGTCGGTCAATCGGGACGATTGGATAGGCTCTTTCGCCGCTTGCAGCGGCGCCGATCAGACAAGGAATCCGAGATGGCAAAGCGTATCGAGTTCAGCCAGCATGGCGGCAGCGACGTGCTGCAGTACCGTGACTACCAGCCGGCAGCACCAGGCCCGCGCGAGGTGCGCGTGGCCAACCAGGCCATCGGCCTGAACTTCATCGACACCTACTTCCGCAGCGGTCTGTACCAGCCACCCGCGCTGCCTTCGAGCCTGGGCACCGAAGGTGCCGGCGTGGTCGAAGCGATTGGCAGCGAGGTCAAAGGCATCAAAGTCGGTGACCGCGTCGCCTACGCCACCGGCCCGCTCGGCGCCTACAGCGAACTGCACGTGCTGCCCGCCGACAAGTTGGTGAAACTGCCGGACAACATCAGCTTCGAGCAGGCCGCTGCGGTGATGCTCAAGGGCCTTACCGTGCAGTACCTGTTGCGCCAGACCTATGAGCTCAAGGGCGGTGAGACCATCCTGCTCCACGCTGCGGCCGGCGGTGTGGGTTCCTTCGCCTGCCAATGGGCCAGAGCGCTGGGTGTGAAGCTGATCGGCACCGTCAGCTCGGCCGAGAAAGCGGCGCGGGCCAAGGAACAGGGTGCCTGGGCGACCATCGACTACAGCCATGAAAACGTCGTGCAGCGCGTACTGGAACTGACCGACGGCGCCAAGTGCCCGGTGGTCTACGACGGCGTCGGTAAGGACACCTGGGAAACCTCGCTGGACTGCGTGGCACCGCGCGGCCTGCTGGTCAGCTTTGGCAATGCCTCGGGCGCGGTAACCGGCGTCAACCTGGGCATCCTCGCGCAGAAGGGCTCGCTGTACGTCACCCGCCCGACCCTGGCCGGCTACGCCACCAGCGCGCAGCGCCTGCAGGCCATGGCCGACGAGCTATTCGGCATGATCGCCAGCGGCAAGCTGCAGGTGGAAATCAGCAACCGCTACGCGCTCAAGGACGCCGCCGCCGCGCAGGATGCGCTGAGCTCAAGGCAGACCACCGGCTCGACCATTTTGTTGCCGTAGAACAGTCACGGCTAAAGCCCCTCCCACGATCGTGGGAGGGGCTTTAGCCGCGAGCATTGGCCAGTCAGGACGGGCGAATCACATCGCCCGTACGCAGATCGCGGATCAGGCTGGGATTCTTGCGTCCACCCAGGGCGCCGCCAAGGACCTTGTCCAGTTCGCCCGGGAAATATTGCTCGACGCGCAGACGCGAACGCGCTGAAGGGCGCCCCGCCGGGTTGGCCGAGGTGGAGATCAGCGGCCCGGTGTAGCGGCACAGCGCACGCACCAGCGGATGGTCACTGACGCGCAGGGCAACGGTATCGTGCTGACCTGTGACCCACTCGGGCAGACGATTCTGATGCGGCACCAGCCAGGTGTTCGGACCTGGCCAGCTGCCGGCCAGACGCTCCTGCCAGACCTCTGGCAGATCATCGAGCAGAAAGTCGAACTGTTCGATGTCGTCGGCCACCACGATCAGCCCCTTGTGCATCGGCCGCTCCTTGAGCGCCAGCAGACGATCCACCGCCGCTTCGTTCCAGGGATCGCAGCCCAGGCCCCAGACCGCCTCGGTCGGATAGGCGATCACGCCCCCCTCACGCACCACTCGCGCCGTTTGCTGTATCTGCCAGTTGCTGGCCATCGACTGTCTCCCGCGGAATCAATGGGCGGCAGTCTATCCAAGCCAATCGAGACCTGCCACGGCCCTTAACGGCTGCGCGCCAGCCAACGCCCAGCCTCGTTGCACACCAGGCCATCGAGCTCCAGCTCGGTCAAAGCCGCCAGCACCTGTGACAACGGCCAGCCGCTGGCCTGCACCAGCGCCTCGGTGCTGTGCGGCGCGGCATGCAGCAGGGCCAGCAATGGGTGCTCGACGCTGGCGATGGGCATCGATGCGGGTTCGACGGCTTGCGCCTGCCAGCCACGCAGAGCTTCGAGGATATGTTCGATGCTTTCCACCAGGGTGGCTCCATCACGGATCAGCTGATGGCAACCACGCGCGCCAGGATGATGGATCGAGCCAGGAATGGCGTAGACCTCGCGCCCCTGCTCGGCGGCCAGGCGCGCAGTGATCAGTGAGCCACTGGAGGGGCTGGCCTCGACCACCAGTACACCCAGCGACAACCCGCTGATGATCCTGTTGCGCCTCGGGAAATTACTGGCCTGCGGCGGACAGTCCAGAGGCAATTCTGAGACCAGCGCGCCACCTTGCTCGACGATCTGCGCCGCCAGCCCCACATGCCGCCGCGGGTACAGGCACTGCAAGCCAGTGCCCAGCACGGCCACCGTTTTGCCGCCGCCCTCCAGCGCCCCCTGATGCGCGGCGCCATCGATCCCCAATGCCAGACCGCTGGTGATGACGAAACCACCGCCAGCAAGGCTACGGGCAAAGGCCCGCGCGTTATCCAGGCCGGGCTGCGAGGCGCGTCGACTGCCGACCATGGCCAGTTGCGGCGCCTCCAGCACACCCGGATCGCCCGCCACGAACAACAGCGGCGGCGCATCCACCAGCTCGCCGAGCAGAGCCGGATAGGCTGGATCGTCCCACATCATCACATGCTGATCAGGCTCACCCAGCCAGTGCAGGGCAGCGGCAGCTCGCTCGCGGATATCCGCACTGCGGCGGGGCTCGGCACAGGCGGCCGGCAAGCCCAGCGCACGCCAGGCACTGGCCGGCGCGCTGAGCGCAGCCGAGGCACTATCGAAAGCGCTCAGGAGTTTGCGAAAACGTCGCGGCCCCAACTCCGGTAGCAGATGCAGACGCAAGCGGGCTTCGAGCTCGGCAGGAGAAACGGCGAGGGAAAGCGAGAAGGATGCAGGCATGGCGACTCTTCCCTGAAAAGTTGCACCGCCATCCTGGCGGCCAGAAAGCACGAGCCCCGCATTCGCGGGGCTCGTCGGGTATTACGGGTTGCGGACCTTGTCCATCACCGCCAGTTGGCGGCTGGCCTGCAGTACCAGACCGTAGCTGAGCTTGTCATAGGTGCGGAACACCATCAGCAAGCCGGAGCGCTCGTCCGGAATTTTCACGTTTTCGCCGGTAACGCGGTCACGTACGGTCTCACCAGTCTTGAACACCGCCAGCACGTTGCCGATTTCCAGGCCGTCACGCAGCCCCTTGTTCAGGGTGACCACGTCGAACTGGCCGATCTGGCTCACACCGCGCGGCACATCGAGGATCAAGCCATCGATATCGGTTATCGGCTCGCTGGGCATGAAGGTGGAGTTGATCGCACGTTCCTCGGTGGGGAACAGGCGATCTCCCAGGCGTACTTCCTGAGTCGAGCGCTTCAGCAGCAACGTACCGACATCACCTTCTTCGGCGACAATCTCGCCAGAACCGACATCATCGGCGTTGATACCGAGGAATTCCTGAGTCTCAGGGTCCACGTAGGTCTTGCCCTGACGGAAGATGCCGTAGACCGGGTTCTGTTCGTCGAACTCGCCACGGGCGTAGACACGATCGCCAGCGCCGCTGACCACGCGCTCGGCGTTGCCGGCAACGATATAAGGCTTGCCGTTGAATTCTTCCGGCGTGTCGACGATACGGTTGCTCAGCAGGAAGCTGTTGATCGCCTCCAGCGGGATGGTCGGGATCGCTTCGGCCATCGGCGTGCTGCGCACCTGCGGCGACAGCTTGATGGTGCCGCGCGACTCGCCGCGGTTGAGCATCAGGCGCGGCTGGCCGTCAACGTAGACCAGGTTGAGAGTATCGCCAGGGTAGATCAGGTGCGGGTTGGCCACCTGTGGGTTGGCGTGCCAGATCTCCGGCCATTTCCACGGCTGGCGCAGGAACTTGCCGGAAATGTCCCAGAGGGTATCGCCCTTGACCACTGTGTAGCGGTCCGGGTGACCGTCCTTGAGTTGCACTTCGGCCTGAGCCAAGCTGGTCAGGGCCAGTCCGCCAGCTGCAAAGAGCAGGGCGAGTAGTGATTTCCTCATACGGTGAATCCCTTTATTATGTGCCTTCACGTGAAGCGCCCTAGCGCCGCGTGCCAAACCCGCTGAATACGCGGCGTGAAGCCGTTTTTCAATGCTGTTCATCATCTTAGCAGCGGATTTTGACTTTATTCCACAAGTGCATCACAAACGCATATGGCGATCCTGAATATCCTTGAATTTCCTGATCCACGCCTGCGTACCATCGCCAAACCGGTGGACGTTGTGGATGACTCCATTCGTCAGCTGGTCGACGACATGTTCGAGACCATGTATGACGCTCCTGGTATCGGCCTGGCGGCGACGCAGGTCAACGTGCACAAGCGCGTGGTGGTCATGGACCTGTCCGAGGACAAGTCCGAACCCCGGGTATTCATCAACCCCGAGTTCGAGCCTTTGACCGATGAGATGGACCAGTACCAGGAAGGCTGCCTGTCGGTGCCTGGCTTCTACGAAAACGTCGACCGCCCGCAGAAGGTCAAGATCAAGGCACTGGACCGCGATGGCCAGCCCTACGAGCTGATCGCCGAAGGCCTGCTCGCCGTGTGCATCCAGCATGAGTGCGATCACCTCAACGGCAAGCTGTTTGTGGATTACCTGTCCAACCTCAAGCGCGACCGCATCAAGAAGAAGCTGGAAAAACAGCATCGCCAGCGCGCCTGACGCCCCATCTTGAAGGCTTGCTACGGCAAGCCTTTTCTTTTAGCGAGCCTCCATGCCTGACTCATTGCGTATCGTCTTTGCCGGCACCCCGGAATTCGCCGCCGAGCACCTCAAGGCCCTGCTGGCCAGCCCGCACCAGATCATCGCCGTCTACACCCAGCCGGATCGCCCGGCCGGCCGTGGCCAGAAGCTGATGCCGAGCCCGGTCAAGCAGCTCGCCGTCGAACATGGCATCCCGGTCTACCAACCGCCCAGCCTGCGTAACGAAGAGGCCCAGGCCGAGCTGGCGGCGCTCAAACCGGACCTGATGGTGGTGGTTGCCTATGGCCTGATCCTGCCGCAGGTGGTGCTCGACACGCCGCGTCTGGGCTGCATCAACAGCCACGCATCCTTGCTCCCGCGCTGGCGCGGCGCCGCGCCGATCCAACGCGCCGTGCAGGCCGGTGATCTTGAGTCCGGCGTCACCGTGATGCAGATGGAAGCGGGCCTGGACACCGGGCCGATGCTGCTCAAGGTCAGCACGCCGATCTCGGCAGAAGACACCGGCGGCAGCCTGCATGACCGCCTCGCCCAGCTTGGTCCGCAAGCGGTGCTGCAGGCCATCGACGGTCTGGCCGCCGGCACCCTGATCGGCGAAGTACAGGACGACGCCCAGGCCAACTACGCGCACAAGCTAAACAAGGACGAGGCGCGCCTCGACTTCAGCCTCCCGGCCGTGGAATTGGAGCGCCTGGTGCGCGCTTTCCATCCCTGGCCGATCTGCCATACCACGCTGAACGGCGAGGCTTTGAAGGTGCATGCGACCGAGCTCGGCGAGGGCAGTGGTGCCCCCGGCACCATTCTCACCGCCGACAAGCACGGTCTGACCGTGGCCTGCGGCGAGGGCGCGCTGCGCCTGACACTTCTGCAGTTGCCTGGCGGCAAGCCGCTGGCCTTCAGCGATCTGTACAACAGCCGCCGCGAGCAGTTCGCGCCCGGCCTGGTGCTCGGTCAATGAACCCACGCCTGGCCGCCGCCCGCGCCCTGACCGCCGTACTGTCCGGCAAGGCTTCGCTGGGCAGCAGCCTGCCGCCGCAGCTGGACAAGGTCGAACACCACGACCGCGCCCTGGCGCAGGACCTGGCCTTCGGCGCCGCGCGCTGGCAGCCACGCCTGCAACTGCTGGCCGACAAGCTGCTGGAAAAGCCCTTCAAGACCGCCGACAAGGATGTGGAAGCGCTGCTACTGATCGGTCTCTATCAACTGCTGCACAGCCGCATCCCCGAGCACGCCGCCATCGGCGAGACGGTCGGCTGCGCCGGCGCGCTGAAAAAGCCCTGGGCCAAGGGCCTGCTCAATGCCGTGTTGCGCCGCGCTCAGCGCGAGCACGAGGCGCTGTACGCCGAACTGGATCGCGACCCGGTGCTGCACAGCGCGCACCCACGTTGGCTGCAGAAGGCACTCAAGGCGCATTGGCCGCAGCACTGGCAAGCCATCTGCGCCGCCAACAACGCGCATCCGCCGCTGATCCTGCGAGTCAATCGCCGCCACGGCAGCCGCGACGCCTACCTCAACGAGCTGCGCGAGGCCGGCATCGAAGCCGAACCCTGCACCTATAGCCGCGACGGCGTGCGTCTGTTGCAGCCCTGCGACGTGACCACCTTGCCCGGCTTCAAGGAAGGCCGCGTCAGCGTCCAGGACGAAGCCGCGCAACTGGCCGCCGACCTGCTCGAGCTGGCGCCTGGCCAACGTGTGCTGGACGCCTGCGCCGCGCCGGGCGGCAAGACCTGTCACCTGCTGGAAGTCGAGCCGAGCCTGGGCGAAGTGGTCGCCGTGGACCTGGAAGCCAAGCGCCTGGCGCGCGTGCGCGAAAACCTCGAGCGTCTGCATCTGGAAGCCACGTTGATCGCCGCCGACGGCCGCGATACCGGCGCCTGGTGGGACGGCCAGCCGTTCCAGCGCATCCTGCTCGATGCGCCCTGTTCGGCCACCGGCGTGATCCGCCGCCACCCGGATATCAAACTGACCCGCAAGCCCGAGGACATTCCCGCCCTGGCGCAGTTGCAAGGCGAGCTGCTCGACGCCCTGTGGCCGACTCTCGCGCCTGGCGGCATTCTGCTCTACGCCACCTGTTCGGTGCTGCCGACGGAAAATAGCGAGACCATCGCCGCCTTCCTCGCCCGCACCCCCGACGCGCAGGAAGTCGCCATCGCTGGCGAGTTCGGCCTGCAGCCAGCCCACGGTCGCCAGTTGCTGCCACAGCTGGACGGCCACGACGGCTTCTACTATGCCAAGCTGATAAAGACCGCTGTGACCAGCCACAGCTAACGGAGCGATCAGTGAAAATCATCATTCTCGGCGCCGGCCAGGTGGGCGGCACCCTGGCGGAACACCTCGCCAGCGAGGCCAACGACATCACCGTGGTCGACACCGATGGTGACCGCCTGCGCGACCTAGGCGACCGCCTGGACATCCGCACCGTGCAGGGTAAGGGCTCCTTCCCCACCGTACTGCGCCAGGCTGGCGCCGATGATGCCGACATGCTGGTGGCGGTGACCAACAGCGACGAAGTCAACATGATGGCCTGTCAGGTGGCCTACACCCTGTTCCACACCCCGACCAAGATCGCCCGGGTGCGCGAGGCGGCCTACCTGACCCGCGAGGCGCTGTTCGACAACGAAGCGATTCCGGTCGATGTGCTGATCAGCCCCGAGCAGGTGGTGACCAACTACATCAAGCGCCTGATCGAATACCCCGGCGCCCTGCAGGTGATCGACTTCGCCGAAGGCAAGGCGCAGCTGGTGGCGGTCAAGGCCTACTACGGCGGCCCGCTGGTGGGCCAGCAACTGCGCCAGTTGCGCCAGCACATGCCCAACGTCGACACCCGTGTCGCCGCGATCTTCCGCCGCAACCGGCCGATCATGCCCAAGGGCGACACCGTGATCGAGGCCGATGACGAGGTGTTCTTCATCGCCGCCAAGGCCCACATTCGCGCAGTGATGAGCGAGATGCGCAGACTTGAGGACAGCTACAAGCGCGTGGTGATCGCCGGTGGCGGCAATATCGGCGAGCGTCTGGCCGAGGCCATCGAAAGTCGCTACCAGGTGAAGATCATCGAGATGAACCCAGCGCGCTGCCGCTACCTGTCGGAGAACCTCGACAGCACCATCGTGTTGCAGGGCAGCGCCTCGGATCGCGACCTGCTGGTGGAAGAGAACATCAACGATGCCGACATCTTCCTCGCCCTGACCAACGACGACGAGGCCAACATCATGTCCTCGCTGCTGGCCAAGCGCCTGGGTGCGCGCAAGGTGATGACCATCATCAACAACCCGGCCTATGTCGACCTGGTGCAGGGCGGCGAGATCGACATCGCCATCAGCCCGCAGCTGGCCACCATCGGCACCCTGCTGACCCACGTGCGCCGCGGCGATATCGAAAGCGTGCATAGCCTGCGCCGCGGCGCAGCCGAGGCGCTGGAGGTGATCGCCCATGGCGATGCCAAATCGAGCAAGGTGATCGGCCGCGCCATCGAAGACATCGCCCTGCCACCGAGCACCACCATCGGCGCCATCATCCGCGACGAACAGGTGCTGATCGCCCACGACGACACGGTGATCGAGTCTGGTGACCACGTGATCCTGTTCCTGGTCGACAAGAAGTACATCCGCGACGTCGAGCGCCTGTTCCAAGCGGGTCTGACGTTCTTCTGAATAAAACCGTAGCCCGGATGCAATCCGGGGATGAATCGCGCCGGGCCTCACCCGGATTGCATCCGGGCTACATCAGCGGAGAAACTTGATGAGCACAGAGGCACTGGAAAAGATGCTGGCCAAGGGCATGGACAACGCCCTGCTGCGCTTCGGCCTGGGCAAGGCCCACCTGGATGGTGGTAACGCCGCCCAGGCTGCCGAGCACCTGCAACGTTGCGTCGAATTCGACCCCGGCTATTCCGCTGCCTGGAAACTGCTGGGCAAGGCGCTGCAGGCCGAAGGCAACGCTGAGGCAGCGCGCCAGGCCTGGCAGCAGGGCCTCAAAGCCGCCCAGGCCAAGGGTGACAAGCAGGCCGAGAAGGAAATGACCGTGTTTCTGCGCAAGCTGGACAAGCCAGAGAGCAATCGCGGCTAAAGCCCCTCCCACAAGCTCAGTACTACCCCGCTGATCGAAAAGCCCGCCGCGGACTGTGGGAGGCACTTCAGCGGCGAGCTTCTAGGCATTCCTGGAGGTCGCCGATCCGGGATCAGGGCTCAAGCCGTCACGGCTGAAGCCCCTCCCCCAGGACGGCAACCTACTGCTCTAGCGAGCTCAAAGCACCTCGCTGGCCACCGCATCCACCGCCGCCTTGGCAATCCCCACTACCTCGTCCGCCTCAGCCTTGGTCAGCACCAACGGCGGGGCAAAGCCGAGGATGTCGCCGTGCGGCATGGCGCGGGCGATCATGCCGCGCTCCAGGCAGGCAGCGGAAACCCGCGGGCCGACCTTGAGCGCCGGGTCGAAGGGCGTGCGCGCCTCCTTGTCGGCCATGAACTCCAGCGCGGCGAGCATGCCGACGCCGCGTACCTCGCCCACCAGCGGATGGCCTTCGAAGGTCTGGCGCAGTTGCTGGTTGAGGTAGGCGCCGACGTCGGCGGCGTTGGCAGAGATATTTTCCTTTTCGAGAATATCCAGGTTGGCCAGTGCGGCGGCAGCGCAGATCGGGTGACCGGAGTAGGTCCAACCATGGCCCATGGCGCCGTCGCGACTGGACGCCTCATCGATCACGTTCCACACCTTCTCGCCGACGATCACTGCCGACAGCGGCGCGTAGGCGCTGGTCAGGCCCTTGGCGGTGGTGATCAGGTCCGGCTGCATGCCGAACATCTGGCTGCCCATCGGCGTGCCCAGACGGCCGAAGGCGCAGACCACTTCGTCGGCGATCAGCAGGATGTCGTACTTGGCCAGCACCGCCTGGATCGCCTGCCAGTAACCGGTGGGCGGGACGATGATGCCGCCGGTGCCCATCACCGGCTCGCCGATGAAAGCCGCCACGGTCTCCGGCCCCTCGGCCAGGATCAGACGCTCCAGATCCTCGGCGCAGTGGCGCACGAACGCCGCTTCGTCCATACCGGCCGGCGCCTTGTAGAAGTGCGGGCAGGCGGCGTGCTTGATGTCCGCGTGGGGCAGGTCGAAATGCTGGTGGAAGCTGGCCAGGCCGGTGAGGCTGCCGGTCATGATGCCCGAGCCGTGATAGCCGCGCTGGCGGGAGATGATCTTCTTCTTCGCCGGACGGCCGAGCACGTTGTTGTAGTAACGCACCAGCTTGATCTGGGTCTCGTTGGCGTCGGAGCCGGACAGACCGTAATAGACCTTCTTCATGCCCTTGGGCGCCCAGTCGATGATACGCGCCGACAGTTCGATGATCGCCTCGGTCGAGTGGCCCACGTAGGTGTGGTAGTAGGCCAGCTCCTTGGCTTGCTTGTAGATGGCCTCGGCGACCTCGGTGCGGCCGTAGCCGATGTTCACGCAGTACAGCCCGGCGAAGGCGTCGAGCAGCTCGCGGCCTTCATGGTCACGAATACGGATACCCGAGGCGCCGGTGATGATGCGGCCCTTGAGGGCGCCGCTGGCGTGGTCGTGGGCGTGGGTGGACGGGTGCATGAAGTGGGCACGGTCCTGCTCGAACAGGTTCTGGTAGTCGGTCATGGCGATCTCCATCTAATTCGCTGAGGTAGCGTTAAAGGTAATTCACACGCTCGTGGGAGGGGCTTTCGGCTCGGGCATCCTGCTTCGCTCTACCTCCTGCATCCATGCAGTCGTAGCCGCGATGCGCCTGTAAGGTCAGTCGCGGCTAAAGCCCCTCCCACCCGCACTCTGGATCATCAGGAGTAGCGCTGGCCCTGGTGATGAATGCAGAAGTACTTGGTTTCGACGAAGGGCTCGAAGCCTTCCGTGCCGCCCTCACGGCCAAGGCCTGAGGCTTTCATGCCACCGAATGGGATCGGGTGGCCGGTGAACTTGGTGCCGTTGACCGCCACCATGGCGTGGTCGAGGCGGCGAATCAGCGGGTGGACGACGTCCACTCGGTTGGAACAAATGTAGGCGGCCAGACCGTACTCGGTGTCGTTGGCCATGGCCACGGCCTCGTCCAGGGTGTCGAAGGCGCGCACCCCGGCGATGGGGGCGAAGTTCTCCTCACGGTAGATGCGCATGCTGTCGGTAACGTCAGCCAACAGCGTCGGCTGCCAGAACCAGCCGCCCAGCGCATGGGGCTCACCACCGGCGAGCAGGCGCGCGCCCTGTTCGATGGCATCGGCGACCCGGGCGGCCGTTCCATCCAATGCGGCCTGGTGCATCAACGGGCCGATCTGATTGCGAGCGTCATGGCCAGGGCCGACGCGCAGGTCGCGCACGGCCTTGGCGAAGCGCTGTAGAAATTCTTCGTACACCGGTCGCTCGACCAGTATGCGGTTGGCGGCGCAGCAGTCCTGGCCAGAGGTCTGGAACTTGGCGTCCAGCGCCACCTGCACAGCGTGGTCGAGGTCGGCGTCCGCACAGACGATCAGCGGCGCGTTGCCGCCCAGCTCTAGCGCCACCTTCTTCACATCTTCGGCAGCGGCCTGCAGTACCAGCTTGCCGACGCGGGTCGAGCCGGTGAAGCTCACCGAACGCACCCGCATGTCCTTGACCAGGGTCTGCATGGCCATCTGCGGCTCGCCCAGCACCACGTTGAATACACCAGCCGGCAAGCCCGCTTCCTCAGCCAGTTGCGCCAGGGCGAAAGCGGAATAGGGCGTCTCATGCGCCGGTTTGACCACCACGGTGCAGCCAGCGGCCAGGGCGGCAGCTGCCTTGCGGGTGATCATCGCGCTGGGAAAGTTCCAGGGTGTGAGCAGGGCGCAAACGCCGACCGGCTCCTTCAGCGTACCGAGCTGAGCCCCGGGGATATGACTGGGAATGGTCTGGCCGTAAAGCCTGCGCGCCTCTTCAGCGAACCAGGGAATGAAGCTGGCGGCGTAGCGAATCTCGCCACGGGCCTCGGCCAACGGCTTGCCCTGTTCCTGGCTGAGGATGCGCGCCAGGTCTTCCTGATGCTGCAGGATCAGCTCGGCCCAACGCCGCAGCAACGTGGCGCGAGCGTCCAGGCTCTGCTCGCGCCAGTCGGCGAAGGCGCGCTGGGCGGCGTCCACCGCGGCGATGATCTGCTGCTCACCGAGCATCGGCACATGGCCGATCACGCTCTGGTCGGCGGGGTTGTGCACGGCAATGCTGGCGCCGTCGTCACTGTGCAGCCAGTGACCGTCGACGTAGCACAGCGATTTGAACAGCAGGGGATGGTCGAGGGGCATGGCGATGTCTCCGGGCCGATGGGCATGGGAGACATGCTAGGGAAGGGTGGCTTGGCGTTTTTTCCAAGCCGGGTAGGCGCTACCGCAGTTTTTTCTGAAGGATCGGGGTGAACAGAGGATTTCTGAGGCGCCCGTCGCGCCTCAGCGGCGGCACTCAGGCAATCGCGGCTAAAGCCCCTCCCACACACTCGCCACCGCGGGAGGCGCTTCAGCGGCGAGCGTGCTTCACGCCGCGACGGTACGCTGCGGCAACGCCCGCACAATGGCACTGAGCAGCATGCCGTACAGCGGCACAAAGAGGATCAGGCTGATGGCCAGCTTGATCACGTAGTCCACCGTGGCGATCTCCACCCAGTTGGCCGCCATGAACGGATCGTCGCTGCGCCAGAAAGCCACCGAGAAGAACAGGAAGGTATCGAGCAGGTTGCCGAAGATGGTCGAGGCCGTCGGCGCGACCCACCACTGGCGCATCTGGCGTAGGCGGTCGAACACCTGGATATCGAGCAACTGGCCGAAGGCGTAGGCCAGGAAGCTGGCCACGGCGATACGGAAGACGAACAGGTTGAAGTCGCCCAGCGCCGCCAGGCCGCCGAAGGCCCCTTCATGGAACAGCACCGACACCACGTAGGAGGCGACCAGCGCCGGCAGCATGACGCGGGCGATGACCACCCGTGCGGCATGCTTGCCGATCAGACGCACGGTGAGGTCGGTGGCCAGGAAGATAAAGGGAAAGCTGAACGCACCCCAGGTGGTATGCCAGCCGAACAGGGTGATCGGCAGCTGCACCAGGTAGTTGCTGGCGATGATGATGAGGATATGGAAGGCGATCAGGCCGGCCAGCACGGGCCGACTGACCGACGCAGGAATCAGGGTCATGTCGATGTCCTTTTTCATGAAGTGGGGTGAGGGAACCCACTGCCGCAGCCGGCATGGCCACGAGCGGCGCGCATTCTAGCGCATTGTTGACCCGCGGGATAGGTTTTCCAGCGCTCGTGCGAGCCATCTCGATTCGGCGCCCTGCAATCCAGAGGCCGCGACGCAAACAGCTGGACAAGGTAGCACTCAGAGCCCGGAGTCGGCCTGGATGATTTCGTCGGTCACCTCGTCCAGCTGTTTCACCAACTGATAGATGTGGGCGACAGCTTCCAGGGTCGGACGGGGGATGTGGCGTCCTGCATTTACCTTGTACAGGGTACGGGCGAGCCAGACGCTCTGCACCACGGGAATCCTGGCTTTCTTGGCCCGCGCAATCAGGGCCAATGCGTCTTCGTCCTCGCCCTTGCAGTGAATCATCGGCAAGGGTGTCTTGCCCGGACGGTAGTACAGGGCCACGGCATAGTGGGTCGGGTTAACCACCAGCATATCGGCCTCTTCCACAGGCCTTGCCGCGGCCGAAGGCGGCTGATTGAGCAGTTCGTGCGCCAGTTGGCGCCGCTGCCCCTTCACCATCGGGTCGCCCTCCGACTGCTTGTACTCCTTCTTCACGTCATCCTTGCTCATGCGCAGCTTCTTGGCATGGAAGTATTTCTGCAGGCCGAAGTCCACTGCAGCCAGCACCAGGAGTAAACCCAGGGTACAGCGCAGGATGTAGCGAAACACCTCCATCAACGATTGCCAGTAGGTATCCAGGTCGGAGTTGGCCAGCAGGATCAATGTACCCAGCTCTGGCCAGAGCAGAACGTAGAGCGTGATGCCGATGACTGCAGCCTTGAGGATGCTCATCAGCAAGTTGGTCAGGTTCTGCGCAGAGAACATCTGCTTGAGCTGGGGAAATGGATTGAGCTTGTTGAAATCGATCTTCAGTGCCTTGGGCGCGAAGAGAAACCCGAACTGAGCCCAGCCTCCGGCCAGACGCATCACCATGGCGACGCCGGCACTGAAGATCAGAAAGCCGAGCAATACGGTCACGGCCTCGTCGACCAGTTGCCCCACAATCCGCAGAAACGGCTGCCCAGTCGCATTGATGGCAAGCGCCATCAGGTGCTGCAGGCGTTGTACGCTCTCCGTAGCCAGGCTCCAGGTGATTTCGCTGACCATCAGCAGGATCAACAGCTTGCTGACGTCCTGACTCTGCGCAATCTGCCCCTTTTCCCGCGCATCACGCAGTTGCTTGGGCGTCGCCTTCTCCGTTTTTTCGCTCATGGCACCGGCACCTGGGCAATATCGCCTAGCAACAGCTTGAGAAGCTGAAACTGTTGAACCTCTCCGCCACCCAGTTCGAGAAGCGTGGGCAGATAGATCAGCAAGAAAGCCAGCCCGGCAATGCTCTTGGCCGGCATTGCCAGGATGAATACGTTCAGTTGTTGCGCATACAGACTGATGATCGCCATGGCCGCCTCGATCAGCAGCAGCAGGGCAATGAAGGGCGCGGCATAGAGCAGCATGTGCTGCAACGTTCGGCTGAGTTGCGAGAGCAGCACGCCCAGGCCGTCCTCGGTCAGGATCGGCAGCCAGACCGTGGGCGGCCAGATCAAGTAGCTGTCCCAGATCACCTGGGTAATCAGCGGCAACCCGCCGAACAGAATGACCAGCATTACCAGCACTTCCTGCAGCAGTTCGCCCATCGGCGTCACGTCCGGGCCGAGCGCCGGGTTGAGCTGACCACCACTGAGAGCACCACGCTGACTGTCGAGCAAAGCGCCGACCGAGGCGAACATCCAGAACGGCATGTGCAGCAACACGCCAAGCAGCGCACCAAGCATGACCTCCTTGATTAGCAGCCCCATGACCACGCCGAAACTGGCCCCCTCACTGGCCAGGGCCTCGCCGATCGAAGGGGCCGGGATCATCGCCACGGCGATCACCACGCCATAACGCAGAATGCCTTTGAGGTGTTTGAAACAGAATGCAGGCACCAGCAGCATGCAGGGCAGCAGCCGGGCCACGCCGAGACCTAGCCCCAGCATCAGCTCGAAAGCGGCCTGGGCATCCAATGGCATCTAATTGCCCCCTGAGCGGGCAATCAGGTCGAACGCCATATTGGTGAACTGAATCAACTCCAGGCCGATCCAGCGTCCGGTCATCGCCAGGGTCAGGCCGACGGCAGCCAGTTTCAAACCGAACGGCAGCGTCTGATCCTGCATCTGCATCAGCGCCTGCACCAGCGACGTCGTCACCCCGACCAGCACCGCCACGGCCAATGGCGGAGCAGTCAGGATAACCACCAGAAACATGCCTTGCTTGAACAGCGCCAACGCCTCCATGGCGACCTCACATGTAGGAGTAGAAGAGGCTGTTGAGCAGCCGTGTCCAGCCGTCCACCAGGACGAACAGCAACAGCTTCAGCGGCAGCGAGATGGTCATCGGCGACACCATCTGCATGCCCAGCGCCAGCAGCAGATTGGAAATGATCAGGTCGATCACGATGAACGGGATGTAGATCAGAAAACCGATCTGAAACGCAGCCTGCAGCTCGGACAGCACGAACGCCGGAATCGCCAGCAGCAGGTCGCTTTTGCTGGCCTTCTCGGACATTTCCCTGGGCCACATGCGCTGGGTGTTTTCCAGAAGATGCGTGGCGATGTCCGGGTCGGTGTTGTTCACCATGAAGTCCTGCAACGGCTCCACCACGTTGCCGGCACTGGCCTGGAGACTGTCCGTGGACGACAGGTCCAGGGGGTTGTCACTGAGTCGGTTCTGGATTTCGTAGGCAACCGGCGCCATCACGAACATGGTCGCCGCCAGGGCGATACCGTAGATCGCCATGTTCGGCGGAACCTGCTGCACGCCAATGGCGTTACGGGTGATCATCAGCGTCATGGCGATCTTGAGAAATGCCGTGCAGACGATGAGCAGGAAGGGAATCAACGACAGGGCGCCAAGAAACAGCGCCAGCATGATGGGGTTCATTCCGTCCAGAATCATGACAGCGTCGCCATCCGGGTGATCTGCAGACCCAGCCGCCCATCGACATCCACCAACTCTCCCTCACCCACCACATGTTCACCATGGCAGAGGGTGGCATGGCCAGGGGCGACCCCATGGATCTCGAGAACGCTGCCGCTGCCCAGCTGCCGCAGTTGATCGACGCTCAAGGTCAACTGGCCGCAGCGCAAGGTAAGTTGCAGCGGCAAATGCGCGATGCTGCCAAGCGCCGCCATCTGCTGGGGCTCGACGGCACTCGCGTGCTCGTCCTGCGGGGCGAACTCCTGACCTTCCGGATGCATTTCGACAGGTTGTTCCTCGAAACCCTCAGGCAGCGCATCAGCATCCATTTCCGCCATCTCCTGCAAGCTTTCCTGGGATAGATGTTCAGTGCTCATGCTGGCTGCTTTCCTCGTGACGCAGATTCAGGAAGAGTTTTTCGCCACGACTGCTCACCTGGGCCGCCCAATACCGGCTGGCCAACTCCAGATGACCACTGCCGTCACAAGTGAAGCTGGCCCGGGCAGGCAGCACGATGTCGCCAGGTTGCAGTGAGGCCAACTGCTCTGCGCTGAGTTCCAGCTGCCCCAGTTGCAGAGGAATGTGCAACACCAAAACCTCGTGCAGCGCTGTCCTGATGCGTTGCCATTCAGGCGCCTGCAGCCAGTTCAGCCAGGTCTGCGGTGGTGCGGCGAGTTGAGCCTGCACTCGTTCATCGCCCAGGCGAACGTGCAGTTGGGCATGCAGCAGCGCGACCGCTGGAGCATCCCCGTCCAGAGGGCTGATCGCCCCCAAGGCACCCGCAACACCCTGACTGAGGCGCTGACTGATCAGTTGCCAGTACCAGGGCTGGTCATCGCCTTCGCACGTAACCGGCAGCTCACCCAGCAGACTCAACACCGCCCCGGCGTCGCCCAGACACAGCGGCCCGACATTCGTATGCAGCCAGGTTCCGGCCCTCGACGGCGCATTAGGGAGCATGGGCAGCAGTTTCAGCTCGCCGTCATGACCACGGGCCCGGAAGTTGAGTGTGACGCCGGCACCCAGCGCACGTGAGGCCTGGGCCAATACGCTGGAGATCGCGCCCAGGGTCAGCGGCTTCATACGCTCGCCTCTTCACGCATCCATAAGCGCACAGGCTGACCAAGCGCTTCGCCCAACGCGCTTTCACAGGTGCGTTCCTGCGCGCGCAGACGCTCCAGCACATCCTGCCGCTCGAAGCCCAGCTCCACTTCCAGTTGCTGGTCGCGCTTGCCCGCGCGCACCTGTACCCGGCCCAGGTTCGGCATCAACAGGGTGACGTTGATCGGGCCGCTCGGCAGGCTGGGTAGACGCTGCGTCAGCTCATCGACCAGCTCTCCCGCCATGCCATCGGGCCGAGCCTGAAACGATGCAACGCCGCTGCCGCCAAAACCGGATTGATCGCCACCTGAATGAACGGGCTGAATCAACTGGGCGAACAGCTGCCCATCGGCCAGGGTGGGCACTGCGCTGTTCGACCAACTCGACAGGCTCGACTCGAAATCGCTGCGTCGTGACCAGCCCGTCTCCTTGAGTGCAGCCAGGTTGCCCTGTGGGGCTGCACCCTGCTGCAGGGTTTGCGTCTGCTGAGGGCGCGCTGCGTGTTCAGTTTTCATCGTTGATCGCCTCGGCCAGGCAGGACAGTTTTTCCACCGCACGCTGAGCCGCCTTGGCTTGAGCCTGCATGACCTGCAGTTGATGTTGTTGCTGCTCGATCGCCAGGCACTGCCGGTGAATGTCCTGACGCATGTGCGCCAGGCGATCGAGCATCGCCCGCTCCTGGTTGTGCCAGAGCTCGACTTCATCCAGGCTCAGGCAACGATCCACGTGCTGCTCCGCCAGTGCCTCGCGACGTGCCAATTGCGCCTGGCGCTCGCTGCCCAGCCGTTCACGGGTTTCGGCCAGACGTTCACGGCTGCTGGCAAGCGTCTGCTGCATCTGCCGCTGCTGCCGCTCGGCACTCGCCTGGCGGTGCTGGCGCAGGGGCTTGAGCACTTGAATGGCCTGTTCGAGAGCCAGGCGTTGCGGATCGGCTTCCAGCTCGTCTTCCATGCTCACTCCGGAAGCGCCGCGGTCAGTTGCATCAGGGCCTCAAGGGTCACCGGCAACGGCGAAGGCTCGCGCAGATCCTGACGCAGGAAGGCGTTGATCGGCTCATGCAGCTGTACGGCGCAATCCGTCACCGGGTCGGTGCCTGGCTGGTACTCGCCAAGACGCAACAGCATCTCCACCTGTCGATAGGCCGCCATCAGGCG
Organism: Pseudomonas sp. ZH-FAD; assembly: GCF_002803095.1. Classification (GTDB taxonomy): domain Bacteria; phylum Pseudomonadota; class Gammaproteobacteria; order Pseudomonadales; family Pseudomonadaceae; genus Aquipseudomonas. The sequence goes on from NZ_PGLR01000001.1 coordinate 71,670, forward strand.
ACGCAGCCGATTGTTGGCACGCTGATGCTCGCGGGGGGCGACATTGCTGAGTACACGACTGATGCTGGCCGGCACATCGATGGCCGGGTAGTGGCCTTTCTCGGCCAACTTGCGCGACATCACGATGTGTCCATCGAGCAACGAACGCACCTCGTCGGCCACCGGGTCGTTCATCGAGTCCTGCTCGATGAGCACGGTGTACAACGCCGTGATCGAGCCGCTCTCGCTCATTCCGGCACGCTCGACCAGTTGCGGCAGCAAGGTGTAGACCGAGGGCGGCAAGCCGCCACGCCCAAGCGGCTCGCCGGCGGCAATACCGATTTCACGCTGGGCGCGGGCGAAACGGGTCAGTGAGTCGATCAACAGCAATACCTTCAGGCCTCTGGCTCTGTATGCCTCGGCGATGGCCGTGGCGGTAAAGGCTGCGCGAGCCCGCTCCATACTGGAACGATCGGACGTCGCGCAGACCAGCACCGAGCGTTTGCGCAGGGTGTAGTCCAGTTCGTGGTCGAGGAACTCACGCAGTTCCCTGCCGCGTTCGCCAATAAGGCCGAACACGATCACATCGCAGGCCATGTTGCGGGCCAGTTCCGCCATCAGCGTGGTCTTGCCGCAGCCGGCACCGGCGAACAGGCCCACCCGCTGCCCCTCGCCCAGCAGCATGGCGCTGTCGATGGAGCGAATACCGGTCGGCAGGGCAGTGGTGATACGCGGACGTTGCGTCGGTGGCAGCGCATCGGCGATCACCGGTAGCGTCTGCCGAGCATCATGAGGGCCGGCGAAAGCCCCCTGCGCCTGGCCCAGCAACGGCCGACCGAAACCATCCAGCACGCTGCCAAGCAGGCTGTCATCGACACCGATACGATGGGCAATGCCCAGAGGGCGAATGGTGGCTCCAACCTGGATGCCGTCCGGCGTGCCCAGTGCGCTGAGCAGGGTGCAGTCAGGCGTGAAGCCGACTATCTCGGCCAGCATGTTGCTGCCATCGGCCTTGCTCACCTCACACAGCTCGCCCACCTTGGCGGCTGGCACCTGGCACTCCAGCAGGATGCCACTGACGGCGCTCACCCGGCCGCTGACCTGCACCGCCGACAATGTGCCCAGCCGAGCAGCCTGAAAACGTACCCATTCCTGCAGCTCGGTGGCAGGAGCATTCACCAGGCCACCTCATAACGGCGGACACCATCGAACAGGATGCGCTCATTATCGATGCGTACCAGGCGCAGGCCGTCCAGCTTGTCGCCGACATGCAAGCGCCGGCCATCCTCCATCACCAGGTGCCCACGCGGGCCGGCAATGATCTGCACGATCACGAATGGCAGCCCTGCGGCACCACTTGAAACCTGGTCCTGCAACACGAAGTCCGTTTCATAGTCCTTCTCGAAACGCTGCAGCATGCGTTCGTAGACCAGCATGCCTTCGCCCTGCAGCGAGCCCATGAGCGCCACACCTTGCTCATTCGCCTCGACCGAGACGGCCGTCAGCAGGCGTTCACTCAGCATCTGCTTGAGCACGCGCACCGCCTCGTCCTTCTGCAATAGGGTGCGGCCATCGCTGACCGCGGCAGGCTCGCTCGTCGGCACCGCCGCAGGTCCCGAAGCGGAGCCAACCGGCCAACTCAGGCTCCAGGCGCTGCCCATGACGCCCAGCAAGACGCCAAGCGCTATGCCGGTGCCGCGATTGAGCAGACGCATACGGCCTCGTTCCCCGACCTCCGCAGAGGCCTTGCTGTCGCCGTCTTCGCCTGGATGACCGACGAGTGCCGGCAACGTTGGCCAGGGTGACTCAGCGGCGGCCAGGTACACCCAGACGGAGCCGAGCACGAGCGGGCAATCAAGCAGTACTTCCATCGAGGCATGGGAGTGTCCTTCCCCGTCGAGCACGGCCCCTTCCTCGGCCAGCAACTGCCAGCTATCGCCCGCCCGCTGCAAGCGGCAGTGAAGGGTTTCCACCCCGGGATCGTGCAACGCCAGATCACGACTCTCTTCGGCACCGATGAGCCATTGCTCACCGATCAGTGGCAGTGCGGCGCCCTTGTGCAGGCCGGTCAATACCCTCAGTTCGTACATCGTGCTCACCTCTGCATCAAGCGGCGTAGTCATTGTCCAGCGCCACCGACTCTTCCAGGTCGAATCGACCCATTACCTTGATCCGAGCAGCGCTGCTGATTTCAGCAAAGGACAGCACCGGCACGTGGTGAAACTCCTCCTGCAGCAGCGTGCGCAGTGGGCTGCGCAGATCCTGCGGCACCAGCAGCACCGCCTGCTCCGGCGCCCGCATCGGAAAGGCCATGTGCAGTTGTTGCAGCAGCAGCTGGCTGGTTTCATGGTTCAGGGCGAAGAAGGTCTCGGTCTGGGTCTGACGCAAGCCGTCACGCAGGATGCCTTCGCTTTCCGGGGTCAGCAGCCACACCAGCAAGCCCTCCGCGCTCGAGTACTGGTGGTAGATCTGCGACTTGAGGGCGATGCGTACGTAGTCGGTCAGCACAGTCACATCTCGCTCGTGCTGGGCGTGCTCGATCAGGGTCTCCGCGATCAGGCGAACGGAGCGCAGCGGCACGCATTCGGCGGCCAGACGCTGGAGAATCGCGGAAAACCTGGCCAAGGGCAGTACCCGCTGCATTTCCTGGGCAAGCTCGGGCTGCTCCGATTCCAGCCAGCCGAGGATCGCCTTGGTTTCCTGTAAGCCGATGAACTGCGGCCCGCAGGCCTGCATGGCACGCTCCATACGCTCGACGATCAGCGTCGCGGCGCTGACGATCTCCAACTCGTCGTTCTGCAGCATGGGATCATCGGCCGGCATCCATACCCAGTCCTCCTCCTGACGCTCGTTGGAACCGCAGACAGCCCCCGGCGGCAGACTGCGTGCGGGTACGGCCAACTGGCTTTGCGTCAGCGTGGCCTTGAACAGAGGCACCTCGTAGACCGAGAAACGGAATTCGTCCGGAGGCAGGAGCGGCGATTGTTCGATGATGAACGAGGGCAACGTGAGGCCGTACTGCACCACCAGCCTGTTGCGCCGCTGGCGAATCTCGCTGAGCAGGGCCGCGACCTGATGCGCATCCTGGCTGGGATGAAATTGCAGCACGAACTGACGACTTGGCGAGAAGGTACGCAGGTCCTCCTGACCATTCATCTCTGGTGGAATGACTTCGGGATCATCCTCCAACGCACTGGAAGTACGCGCACGTTGCAACTGCAACAAGCCGCCGCAACCACAGATGATGGCGATGATGATGAAGGTCAGGGTGGGCATGCCCGGTAATGCGGCGAAACCGAGCATGGCCACCGAGGCGATGATCCAGGCCTTGGGCTGACTGGTCAGTTGCTCGGCGATCTCCCGGCCGATGTTGGTCTGCTGCTTCTGCTCGTTGGGCACCCGAGTGATGACGATACCGGCGGTGACAGAAATCATCAGCGCCGGGATCTGCGAAACCAGGCCATCACCAATGGTGAGGATGGTGTACAACTGCAAGGCATCGCCCGCGCTCATCCCCATTTGCGCCACGCCGATGGCCATCCCACCGATCATGTTGATGGCGATGATGATCAGGCTGGCGATCGCATCGCCGTTGACGAATTTCATCGCCCCATCCATGGCGCCGAACAGCTGGCTTTCCTTGTTCAGTTCGGCCCGGCGGTTACGCGCCTCGTTCACCGAAATGAGGTTGGCGCGCAGATCGCTGTCGATGGACATCTGCTTGCCGGGCATGGCGTCCAGGGTAAAGCGCGCGCCGACCTCAGCCACCCGCTCCGAGCCCTTGGTGATGACGAGGAAGTTGACGATGGTCAGGATCAGGAATATCACCACGCCGACTGCCAGGTTGCCACCCACGACGAACTCGCCGAATGCCTCGACGATATGTCCGGCGTCCTGCTCGAGCAGGATCAGGCGCGTGGTGGAAATCGACAGGGCCAGGCGAAACATGGTGGTCAGCAGCAGCACCGCCGGGAACGTCGAGAACGCCAGGGGCCGGGGCAGATGCATGGCCAGCATGATCATCAGGCAGGAAATGCAGATATTGATCGCGATCAGCACATCCATCAGCGCCGTGGGCATCGGCGTGATCATCATGAAGATGATGGCGATGACCACGAAGGCGCCGACGATCTCCGAGCGGCGCATGGCAGCCAGCGCGATACCGTTCAGAAAATCGATGACCACTCCCATTAGGCGATGCCCTCCTTGAGGCGCTTCTGCTCTTCACTGGTCAACGCCGCCATCAGCGAGAGCAGATTACCCAGCGCGTTCTGTCGGCTCTTGATGTCGCGCCACAACATGATTGGCAGCTGATGCAGCATCGGGCGCAGCCCGTTGAGGAACGCCAGCTGGTGCTTGAGTTGTCGTCCGCCGATCTGCTGCGTCAGCTGAAGGGTGTCGTTCAGCGCCATGCCCTTGCCGATCAGCCCCAGCAGGTTCTTGAGAAACGCCGAGGTCTCAACCTGCATGGCGGGATTCTTGTTGCGCATGCGGCCCAGCAGGTGTTCGCAGCCACCGAACAGGGTTGCCACGTACTGCGCCGTACTCATGGCGTACATCATGGTCCGCAGTTTCTGTGGCGATGCGCTGCTGTCGAGTTCCGCCATGTCGCGCGCCACGACCTGGCGGATCTCGCGCAGGACGGCTTCGAAGCCTTCGCGGCCATCCTTCTGCCCATCGTCCTGGGTGCTATTCAGCAGAGCCTCGATCAGCCCGACCACGTTCAACTGTTCGGTCACCGCAACGCTGTAGAGGCTGCGCAGCTTGTCTCGCCGCTGAGGATCCTCGCCTCCGCGCGCCAGGATCCTGGTGTTGTTACTCGTATTGAACAATGGCCGGGGGTTGCGCCCATGCTGTTGCCGCAAGAGCTGGAGTTGCTGATTCAGCGCCTGCTGTTCATTGAGCGACTTCTCGCCCTTGGCCTGTCGAGCCGCCGCCTGCAACAGGGCATGAGCCTTGGCTGCATCACCCGCCATGCTGTCGACGATCTGCTTGAGCAGCTTGCCCCGCTCCATTCGCAGCAGTTGGCCGTTCTTCAGCGTCTTGCGCAGCGCACGAGCCGACTCCTCCATGCCCCGTTCATGAGTCGCCAGCAGCAGGTGGGCCAACTCATGCTGCTTGCTTGCCTGGGATTGCAGAGCATTGATCTTGGCGAACAGATCGCGACGCCCCAACTCGCGGCTGTTCTGTACCAGCGCGGCGGCGAATCTCGAGGCTTGCTGTGCACTCGTACCAGTGGTGGTCGCAGCACCTGACCGAACCTGCGCAAGCGGAGTGGCAGGGGATGCTGCACGGACGACAGGCGGTATGTGCAGGATCGAGTTGGCGATGGTGGTAGGTCTGATCATGGCGCACGTCTGGATGGAGTCTCGCGGCTTGAGTGGCGCACCGATGATTCCAGTTCCATCCCGCAAAGAGGCCTTTGCGGGTCATGCAAAAAAATGTTCCGGCGTCGTTGGGGTTATGCAGGAAATTGCCCAAGGTAATAACCTGAACTCATGTTTTATTTTTATAAATCAATAAATTACATAACAAATCTGAGATGGCACACATGTCGCTATAGCGGTTGCACATTCATCCGTAATAGAGGGACAAGCCATGTACGCGAACACAGCCATTTCTCTCCGCCAACCCTCCGCTATCCGCCAGCTCACCAGCGAACAGTTGAAGATGCTCCGCGCCTTCATTCAGAAACGCGTGATGAACCCGGACGATGCCGACGACATCCTGCAGGGCACCTTCGTCGAAGCACTACGCAATGAGCACAAGTTCCAGCACGCCAGCAAGCCGCAGACGTGGCTGTGCGGCATTGCCCTGAACCTGATTCGCAACCATTTCCGGCGCCTGTACAACCAGCCTTATCAGGAGGCCTGGGAGGACCACTGGCATCTGGAAAACGAACATGCCGATGACATTGGCCAGCAAGTCGACGGGCACCGGCAACTGGCCCGTGTCGTCAGTGCGATCAGCGACCTGCCGAACAATATGCAGCGGGTGATCGAAGTCAGCCTGGCCATGGACGGTAGCTACCAGGACACCGCCTCCTCACTGGGCGTCCCGATCGGCACGGTGCGCTCACGCCTGTCCCGCGCAAGAGAGCAGTTGAAAAGGCAGATCGATCCGTTTGCCTGACACCGCTGCCGAGCGACATAGCGCCGGGCGGTGCCGACAACGCACATGCGCCCGGCGGAACATGGACGCAGAAGAAAAAGATGAATGCGAGGAGGAGGATTGGCTGAAGAATGATCAGGCTATCGACCAGGGCCGTTACAGCTTGATCGCCTTGGCCGGCACAGCACCTCACTCAATTCGACGGTCAATTCACTGCGACAGCGCCCGAGTGCACAACGTGATGGTGAAGACGTTGAAATGCAGAATCGCTGAGCGGCCCATCTCTCACGTTCCCCGTGATTGCAACGTGCAATCACGGTTCTGCAAAGAAAGTTGGCCCACACTCTTTTCTGCGTTCGACACCCAGTGACGGCATATCGCCACAAACATATACCGCTCGTCGTTTTTTATTTATCCAGTCAAACAATAACAGCTCATCTTTTAGAGCACGTTTTCGCTCTTACCCAGCTCTTTAGGAACATTTGCGAGACATTTCCATTTAGCACCTTCTTTATTGACCTGAAGTTCAACTTTCTACTTTTCTTATTGTTTCCACTGCGTTTTTCATTTCAAGGTCGATGCCGGCAGCAAATTGCTGTCCCCACTTTGCCCTGGCACGCCCAGAGCCAAACCGTGCAGCATCGTTAATATTGAACAATATGCTCTAGGACGGAGCCTGCGGCGCCGAGCATGACCAAGGCGTCGCAAGCTGAACACTTCGTCGGAATACGGACGCTAATTTATTGACCTGACTTGCTCTGCGGTTATTTTTACTGGCCTGACCCTGGGTAAGGTGTGAGGAGCAGTAATGAGTAGGGGGGTCGCCGCAGAACAAAGTGCGCGCAGACGTGGTGGTACTGACGTTCCCGAGTTGGGCATTACGCTATCTGCAGGACATTTCAGAATGGACCTGCTTCTGTGTGGGGAGACAGGAACTGGCAAAGATGTGCTGGCGAGGCACATCCACGATCTGTCCGGCAGGAGAGGCGCTTTCGTCGGCATAAACTGCGCCGCCATTCCGGAGGCATTGGCCGAAAGCCAGCTGTTCGGTGTTGCCAGCGGTGCTTTCACCGGGGCCAACCGGTCACGCCAGGGTTATATCGAAGCCTCGAACGACGGTACGCTGTACCTCGATGAGATCGACAGCATGCCCCTGCAACTACAGGCGAAGCTGCTGCGCGTACTCGAGACCCGTGGCGTCGAACGCTTGGGCACGACGAGGTTCATCCCTCTCAACCTGCGGATCATCGCCTCGACGCAACGCCCTCTTGAAGAGCTCGTGGAGCAAGGGCTGTTTCGCCGCGACCTGCTTTTCCGGCTCAACGCGATGACGCTGTCATTACCTCCCTTGCGCCAGCGGCGTGAGTTGATCCTGCCGCTGTTCAAGCGATTCACCCGAAGCCTAGGCGCGAAGCAGGCAAATGGCGCCCAAGCCCTGGACTCCCAACTGATCCAGATACTGCTCAGCCATCCCTGGCCGGGCAATATCCGTGAACTGAAGTCCGCCGCCAAACGTTTCGTGATAGGACTGCCGCCTATCGATGTCGGCACCCTCGATGATCTCGAGGACAGTGATTTTCCCCACGACAGGAGGGGGCTCAAGAAGCGCATGCGCGCTGTGGAGAAAATGCTCATTCAGGACGCCTTGAAACGTCACAAGAACGGTCTGGAGGCAGTCGCCGAGGAGCTCGGCATATCCCGTCGTACCCTGTATCAGCGAATAAAGGAACTTGACGTCTAGCACCCGGCCCACCTGCTACCAGGCCCGCGTTCGAAGCAGCGCGCTACCGTACATTGGCACCTTGCCGTCCGCCCAACATTACAGCCGGGGCCGCACCAGCCAGCCGCATCTGTCTTGCGCAAACAATCTGTGACGGATTTCCCAGCACTCGCAATCGATCTGTACGCCCCGGATACATCCACAAAACGACCTGTCTCAAATTCGGACACCAGGATTGGAACCCCTGATCCAGGTGTTTTCGGTGTCACAAGCACTGTCTCGAAGCCGTGACCGAGTACCCAGCATTCCTCGTATCACCGCATGGAGAACTGGAGGTTCAACCTCGCTGAAGCAGCATCGATAGGTTTACCTGCCTAGAAGCTGCGAGCTTTTTTCAGCGCGCCAGAGGTCATGCAGCATGAGTGAGTTCGATTGGCCGGATGCATCTTGGATGAATGACGGTGGTTTACCCAATCTCGAAGTCGTGGCAAGCAGCATCTCCGAACTGAATATCGATGTCCTGCTGACCGGCGAGACCGGTTCTGGCAAGGACACACTTGCGCAATACCTGCACAAGCTGTCCGGACGCAAAGGCCCATTCGTGGCTATGAACTGCGCAGCAATTCCGGAATCTCTGTTCGAGAGCGAGCTGTTTGGTGTGACCAGCGGCGCCTACACCGGCGCTGACCACTCCAGAATGGGCTATGTGGAGGCCGCCCAAGGCGGCACGCTGTACCTCGACGAGATCGACAGCATGCCTGCGTTCCTGCAAGCCAAGCTCCTGCGGGTGCTGGAGACCCGCCAGATCGAACGCCTGGGGTCGACCACGCCAGTCCCGTTGGATATCTGCGTCGTGGCCTCCGCACAACGCTCGCTGGACGAGTTGGTCGAGCAGGGCGAGTTTCGCCGTGATCTCTACTTCCGCCTCAATGTACTGACGCTAAGGCTGCCCGCGCTGAGACAGAAGCGCGAGTGGATCATTCCGATGTTCGAGCGCTTCGCATTCGAGGCCTCGCAGGACATGGAAACGGAGCTACCGGTCATCGACCCAGCCATCGAACATGTACTGCTGAACCATGACTGGCCCGGCAATATCCGCGAGCTCAAATCTGCGGCAAAGCGCCATGTGCTGGGTATAAACCTCTTGGGTATCGAAGCCGAACAGCCCATCGAGTGCGACCTCAAGTGCCAACTCCGGCTGATCGAAAAGGTGTTGATCCAGGAATCCCTGCAGCGCCACGAACATTGCATCGAGGCCGTGCTCCACGAGTTGGACATTCCCCGACGCACGCTCTATCACCGCATGAAAGAGCTCGATGTCTGAGGTGTAATTCGACACCTCCAATCGCCGCTGTGACTGCCGACGATCATGTTCCTGGCTCCTGGGCCAGCCAGGTGCACCTGTACAAAACTCGCTGACGCGGGCAAACCCGTTACGCGCACTTCTCCATCCCCGCAAAACCTGCACCAGCGGCTACACCTGCGTGCCAAGCGCCTGCGCAATAACGGATCTGCTGCACATTTTCCTACTTCGCACCGCCTGATGGAACCGATTCGCACCTGCCTGCCACCCATCGATGCCAAGCAATAACGCTGGCAACAATTCAGAGGATCACACCATGGCGATGGACCCAATCAACGGCGGCATGCAGCTGTTCAACCAAGCAACCAGTTCCCTCAACATGAACAACAACATCGCTGACGCGGCAGGCGACAGCAAGTCCTCCAAGGCCATGGAGGAAGCCATGGCGCGCTCCGACGCCAGCAGCGCGAAGATGATCGACCTGCAAAGCCGTCACGCCGAGAAGATGAAAGTCGAAAACACCCTGCAGGCCATGCAGTCCGCCGAGGACGATGCTGCCAACAAGAAAATCAGCTCCACCGCACAGAACGCCAAGGGCATCAGCTACTAATCGCCGCACAGGCTGCAAAGCTTTCAGTGCATGGATAGGAGGCGTCACCCGTGAATATGATTAGCAATATGCCGGGGCTGGTGGCCGGCAATCTCAGCAACTTCTCTATTGGCTCGCAAAGCAATAGCGAACGACCGCAGAACATGGACCAGGTGGTGGACAAGCTGGCCGACATGTTGAAAGGCAGCGACCTGTCATCCTCCCCGCTGGGGCAGATGGTCAAGGACAAGCTCGACGATTCGGGCGGTCTGATGGGTATCCTGAAAAAGGGCGGCATGGAGAATGCAGTCAAGGACGCCCTCAAAGACATCATCAGCGAAAAGCTCGGCGACAACTTCGGTGCCGCCCAGTCGCTCGGCCTGGGTAACGGCTCTGGTACTGGCGGTGCCGGTGGCGCTGGCGGCGGTCAGCAACCCGACCTACTGGAGCGCGTACTCAGCGGGCTGGCCAAATCGTCGCTGGACGATCTGCTCGGCAAACAGGGTGAGGGTACGACGTTCGACAAAAAGGACATCCCGCTGTTGACGGAGATTGCCAAGTTCATGGATGACCCGAAAAACGGGATCAAGCCACCTGACTCCGGCACATGGGCGAACGAACTCCATGAAGACAACTACCTGAACAAGGAAGAAACTGCCGACTTCCGCGCAGCCCTCGACCAAATTGGTGGGGCGCTGAGCCAAAAAGCATCCGGTCAGCCATCTGGCATGCCAGGCGGGCTGGGCATGCCGGGTAACGCCGGGCAGAACATGCTCGGTGGCGAAGGCGGCCTCGGCGGCTCGGGCACAGGTAGCGCGGCGGGCAATCCTCTGCAACAGCTGAACGACCTGATCCAGGGCCTGCAAGGTCTGGCCTCCCAACTCAGCCTGCAAAACCTCGCCAGTAGTGCAATGGATACGGCCAATGCCTTGGTCGGTGCGATGTTGCCCAACAACAGCCGCACTGCCTGATCGCCATTGCCCCTCATCGACATCGCCTGCAGGAGTTTTCATATGAGCATTTCCAAGATAGACGGGCTGACGAGCCCCTCCTTGACGCTCGACCAGGGACTGGTCAGTGAGCCTTCTCAGGCAGATGTCGACCTCTTTTCCAGCTTGATGCGAGACAACGGCAACACGGCCGACCAGCCCAGCCACCTGGCGGCCGTGATCGCCGAGACGGTGAATGCGCGGATGACGTCTGTGGATGACCTCTCGCGGCAAGCCATGCGCCACATGAAAGAGGCCGTTACCGGCAACGATGTAAGCGCCGTCACGGATATGAGCCGTGCCCTCTCGCAGTACTCACTGCAAATGGCGGTAACGACCAAGGTGGTCAGCAAGACAGGGCAGGCACTCGAAAAACTGACCAACATGCAGTAGGACCGATACCGTGAAATGGACGCTCCCCATTGTCGCCTTGTGCCTGTTTCTGTTGAGCGGGTGCAGTGATCGCACCGACCTGTTCAGCGGCCTTTCCGAACTCGATGCCAATGAGGTCATCGCCTCCCTCGGTGAACACCGCATCAGCGCGCGCAAACGCGCGGAGAAGGCGGGTGTCGTGGTGACCGTCGACACCGCGGAGATCAATCGAGCGGTGCGTGTACTGGAAGCAGCCGGGTTACCACGCCGGGCTCGGACCAGCCTGGGTGAAATATTCAAGAAGGAAGGCGTGATCTCCACGCCGCTGGAAGAGCGCGCCCGGTACATCTATGCGCTGTCGCAAGAACTGGAGTCGACACTCTCGCAAATCGATGGCGTCATCGTCGCCCGTGTTCATGTCGTGCTGCCCGAGCGCATTGCGCCAGGCGAACCGGTACAGCCGGCATCGGCCGCGGTCTTCATCAAGCATGCCACCAGCCTGGACCCCGATGCCGTGCAACGGCGGATTCAGCAGATGGTGGTCAGTAGCATTCCCGGTCTGGCCAGTACGGGAGTCGAGAGCAGCGAGAAGTTCTCCATCGTCTTCGTCCCGGCCGCCGAGTTTCAGGATGCAGATACCCTGGTGCCCTTCGGGCCCTTTCTGATCGAAAGCCAGAAACTGGGATTCTGGCAGCTCATGTCCTGGCTCATCCCGCTGGGAGGCTTGCTGCTATTGGCGATCCTGACACTGCTGGTACGCCAGGACTGGCGCTCGGTATTGCTCAGTCGAGTACGGCCACGACAGCCGGCCAGCCATAACGTCTCGACACTGCCGAGCCGCGTCGCATGAGTGATGCTGCCGAGCGCTGGGTGCGCTGGTGGTGCGAGGCCTGGCACTTCGCGCATCCGGGCTGGCGGCGATCATCTCCGGTGCTGGCAGCCGCGGCAGATTGCAGCCATAGCCGTCATGCCGCACTCGCCCAGTCTCTGGGAATCGGCGCTACGCAACCCCCACCACCGCATGAGGGTGTCCTGCAATGGCTGGCATTGGACGAGCGCCAGCGCCAGCACGCGCTAGCCCTGGCGCAGCACATCTGTTCGGCGAAAGCCCCCTGCCAGGCCCTGCCTGCCGATGCCGACTGGTGTCGCAGCCTGGGCAAGGCATTGCGTCCCGGCTTGTGGCTGACCGCCGAAGCCACAGATCCCAGGCTGTTGCTCGGCGCCTGGGCCGGCCCTGCATGCTGGGAACGCCTGCGCCTGCAGTGGGCGCCCGGTTCGCTGGAAGAAGTCCCTCCGGATCTGCCAGCCAAACGCCTGGCCACCCTGTGGGCGGCGGTACTGTGGCGAACCTCGCAGATGGAGCGCACTCGTGCTGACTAAACGCCGCTTCACCCTTGGCTCAGCCGTACTCGAAGAACCGATTCTGCGCCGACAGCTGCTGGCAGAAAGTCTGCGCGCAGACGAACTTCTGGCCCAAGCACGTCTGCAGGCCGAACAATTGCTGCAGCAGGCCCATGAGCAGCGCCAGCACCACCTCGACGAAGCCGTCGCCCGCTTCTGGAGCGAAGCCAACGCACTGCTTCAGGCGATACAGGAGGAACGCGCAAGTTATCAGCGCGATGCCTTGTCCGCTGTCGACTCGCTATTGAACATCGCCCTGTCGCGTTTGCTGGATGAAACGGATCTGCCGCAGCGGATCAGCGCATTGCTGCGCAACCTGGTCGATGGCCTGCCAAGCAAGGCGGAGGCGAACCTGGTCTGTCACCCCGAAGCCGCCAGCACGGTTCGCGCCTGGCTGCAGACGATGGGCTTCGACGCGCTCTGGCAGGTGCAGGAAGACCCGGGCATGGCACCTGAATCGCTACGCCTGAGTAACACGCTGGGTACCTTTCATATCGACTGGCCGTCGTTGCGGCGCGGGCTGATACCGAGCCTGTCCGACGCCCGGCATGCCTAGCGTTGCCTGCCTGTAGCCAGCCATTGCACCCGTGACACCACGACCTGCTCAGGCAAAACGAGCGGTGGATCATATCCAGCCAAAGATCCTGCAACATCGAGGGAACCCGCCACGCCAGACATCCCACTCAGTGACATCGTCCACTGACTGGAGAGTCCCTATGTCAAGCCTAGAAGCCCTGCGTAACCGTCTGGACCGCGCCCAGGAAAGCGCCGTGCGAAACAAGGACGATGCCTTGCTGCAGGCAGCCGAAAGCGCCGACATCAATGACATGCACGCCTACAACGAGGCGGCGCGCAAAGCCCAGCTCGTCAGCACCGTGGTCAGTGAGGAACTGCGCGCTCAACACGGCCTGACCAAAGCGATCATCGATGGAATTCAGTGAATTCTCCGACGTCATCGCCCAATGGTGCGAGGCGCCGGCACTGCCACTCGACTGCTGGATCGACGATGCCAACGCGCGCCTTGCCGAGATGGGCGGCGGCGTCAGATGCAGTCTGGAAGTGCTCAATCCCTTCGAAGCCAGCGACCAACAACGATTGCAGGCGGTGCTGAGCCAGGGCGGTGCCGGCCTGGCCTGTGCCTGCGATGGCGCATTCGCCATCGACCCCGACACCCATGCACTCGTCCTGGTGAACTGGCATCGCGCCCCCTGCTCCGTGGATCAGCTGCTGGCCAGCCTGGAAAGGCTGGCCAACCAGCGGGCTGCCCTGATCAGCCTGCTCCACGTATCCATACGCGAGGCGGCGATCATCGCACCGCAACCGCCCTTCAACGCACTGCATCCGGGAGTGTGAGATGCGCAATACCTTGATATCGCTGTCGTGGTTGTTATGGCTCGTATCCATACCGGCGCACGCCGTGCCACCCGAGAGCTGGAAACAGACCGCCTATGCCTACGATGCCCGGCAAACCGACCTGAACTCGGCGTTGGCGGACTTCGCCCGGGAGTTCGGCCTATCGCTGGACATGCCGCCCATGGATGGCATAGTCGACGGACGTATCCGCGCCAGCAACCCGCAGGAGTTCCTCGAACGACTCGGACGTGAATACCAGTTCCAATGGTTCGTTTACAACGAAACGCTCTATGTCAGCCCCACCCGTGAACAGACGTCGGCCCGCATCGAGGTCTCGCCGGATGCCGTCGATGACCTGGAAAACGCATTGACCTCCATCGGCCTGCTCGACCCGCGTTTCGGCTGGGGCACGCTACCCGAAGAAGGCCTGGTGCTGGTTCGCGGCCCGGCCCAGTACGTACAGTTCATTCGCGAATACAGCCAGAAGGTCGAAGAACCGGAGAAAGCGGAAAAACAGGACGTTATCGTCTTCACCCTGAAGTATGCCAACGCGGCTGATCGCTCCATTCGTTATCGTGATCAGGAACTGCGTGTAGCAGGTGTGGCCAGCATCCTTCGCGAACTGCTGGAAACCCGGTCACGGGGTGAGCCCATCGGTGGCATGGGCATTCTCCAGCCCTCCGGTACGACCCAGGGCCTGGCGCCGACCCGCCCGATGGGGCTGCCTTACAGCGGCATGAGTGGCCTGGATGGCGGCATGCTCGAGCAGGGGCTCGACAATATACTGGGGCTGGCTCAGTCCTCTTCGCGCAGCCGCAGTGAAAGCCGCGGCCGCTCGCAGATCCGTGTCAGCGCCGACGTGCGCAACAACGCGGTACTGATCTATGACCTGCCAGAGCGCAAGGCAATCTATCAGGGCCTCATCCAGCAACTGGACGTGCCGCGCAACCTGATCGAGATCGATGCCGTGATTCTCGATATCGACCGTAACGAGCTGGCCGAACTGTCCAGCCGCTGGGCCTTCAACTCCGGCAGTGTCAGCGGCGGTGCCAACCTGTTCGAACCCGGTACCACGTCGACGCTGTTCATCCAGGATGCCGGTCGGTTCGCCGCGGAATTGCGTGCACTGGAGGGAACCGGGGCCGCCTCGATCATGGGTAACCCCTCGATCCTGACCCTGGAAAACCAGCCCGCGGTCATCGACTTCAGCCGCACCGAGTACCTGACGGCGCTGGCCGAGCGTGTTGCCAATATCCAACCCATCACCGCCGGCACCAGCCTGCAGGTGATCCCGAGGTCACTGAATCAGGGCAGCCGCTCCCAGGTCCAGCTGATCGTCGATATCGAAGATGGCCAGATCATCGAGTCGGACATCTCCGAGGAGCAGCCGTCGGTACGCCGTGGCAACGTCAGCACCCAGGCAGTGATCGCCGAGCATGGCTCGCTGGTGATCGGCGGTTTCCACAGTCTCGAAGCCAACGACAGGATCAACAAGATTCCCTTGCTCGGCGATATCCCGGTCATTGGTAAATTGCTGTTCCAGTCACGCAATCGCGAATTCAACCGGCGTGAGCGCTTGTTCATCCTCACCCCTCGTCTGATCGGAGATCAGGTGAACCCTGCGCGCTACGTGCAACATGGCAATCCGCATAACCTGGACCGGCAACTTCGCGAGATCGAGGAGCGCCGCCGGGGTACCGAGCGCCCGAGTCGGGGCGACATCGAACGTGCCTTCACCCAGCTGCTCGATGGCATACACCCCTCCGGATTCGACAGCGCACCCTTGCCACTCAGGGCAGAAACGCTCTGCAACTCGGATCACGGACTGACGCTGGATACCGACCGCTCCCAGTGGTTCGCCCGCGATGGTTGGGGTGTGGCAGTGGTCGTGGCACGTAACGACACGGCACAACCGATACGCATCGATGAGAGCCGCTGTGGGGGACGCTGGGCCATGGGGGTCAGTGCCTGGCCACGCGCCTGGCTCCAGCCTGGCGAGGAGAGCGAAGTGTTCATTGCCCTGCGCCAGCCGCAATCGCTGCAAAAAACCGGACAAGGCCGAACTTCATTGCTGCACAGGAGCACCCCTTGATGACCATTCGTTGTTTGACTGTCCTTCTGGCCCTGACCTTGTTGGCGGGCTGTGCCAGCAAGATCGGCTGCTCCGGGTACGCCTGCGAACGTCCTGACTCCACGAACCGGGCCCTGGTGATCTGGTGGCCGGAAGACATGCGCCAGGGCCTCAATGATCGCGACCCCGAGCGCGATTACACCGTCGTTCCTCTTAAGGACTGAGCATGAAACAGGTATCGCAGAAACTGGCGTTCTATGAGCATGTGGCTGCCGAAAGGAGCGCCGTCTGGCCGGTGGCTTCGGGCGTGACCTTTGTGAGCCGGCGAGAGCATCAGGACTGGGGCATCGCTTTACACGTGGAGAGCCTCGCAATGAGCCCCGAGCAATTGCGTAATGCCCTGGAGCGCCGCTTCGTCGAATCCGACCGTTACAGCGACTACTTCCTCTTCCTCAACGTGCAGCAGGACTTCGTGGTTTGGCACGCCAGCCCGGACGTTGGAGGCGTGGGTAATTCGATGGACGACATCTGCAGTGAACAGCTGCAGTTGGCAGGACTCGGCCATCTGCAGTCCTGATCCCGAATGAGGAAAACCGGTGAGCAACCCCACCGGCCAATGCCTGTCGGCTCCCACAGCAGGTCTTCGAAGCGCTCTTAGCGCCGCAAACCCGTAGGAGCCGGCGTGCCGGTGATGCTTTTCGTCATGTGCCAGGCACCGGATCGCCAGCAAGCGGGCTCCTACAGACTCCTCCTGCCGGCTTGTCAGACGTTGTCTCGATCCCGAGGTGCCTGCAAACCCATTTCGATATCGCCTGGCGGCTCCGCCGCCCTGAACCGGTCGCGCTGTCTCATGGCCTGCTCCGCCACCTGACGCCCCACGTGCTCGAGCCCCCCCGCAAGCGTATTGAACACCCTGGTGCTGACCTCGGACGCAAGCCGTTGCTGCTGCCGCGAAGCCTGCTCGGCCGCCTGACGCCCCAGTTGCCCGAGACCGCTCACGACCGTGCTGGTCACAGCCTCGGTGATCTCGGTCGCGGCCTGCGGTGGCCCCTGAATCACTCCACGCAGTCGGTCGTAAGTGTTTTCGATCCGGCGCTCTGTCGTGCCCGGGCGCGAGCCATGGGGCAAGGTTTCCCGATCGGGATCACGGATATTGTTCAGCGCATTGTCGAAACGGCCGGTGCCGCCCGCCTCGGCCTCGTCGCCGGCAGGCTTGTTGGCATAGAACACCTGTTGCATGAGAAAGGTCTGCAGCCCCGTGAGTATCACGGACGAGGCCATGCCGCCGGTTGTGCTGGTGTCCAGCTGCCTGATGGCACCTTCGACGCTGTTGTAGCCCATCATGCCCAGTGCAGCGCTCCAACCCTTGCTGTCGTACTTCTGCCTGACCGAGGCATCCAGCGGATTGATCGTCGACAACCCATCCTTGAGCACATTGCCCAGGCGCTGGCCCAGAGCTTCCTGCGGCGCCGGCTTGGGTACGTGGGTCGGCAGGTCATGCCCCTCATGGCTGAACGTCTTCTGCCGTTGTCCCATCGCCTGCAGGCCATACATGCCGGCATTGCCCAGAAACGCAGCCAGTGCCATCGCCCCGGTTGATGCGGCATTTTGTGAGGACAGCAGGTTGACGAGCTCGCGTGCCGCCTGCGCACCGGGCAGACTGGTCAGCGTGATCGCATCGCCCTTGAGCGTCCCGGTCTTGTAGTCCTGCTGTGCATTCAAGAACGCCTTGCGCGCCTGCTCGACTTCGGCCTGGGCTGCGGCCATTTGTTCGGCGTCACGCTCCTGGTAACGCCCCTCGACGATCACCGCTCGAGGTGGGTCCGGGATGACTTCGCTCGGGTCGACCTCGCGTAACTCCGTCATACCCAGCGAGGCCAGAACCTCACGCGCCGCCGGTTTGGCGAAGTTGTCCAGAGTCTCATGCACCGCACCGATGGCCATGCCACTGCCCAGCGCACGAGCGACGAATTCTGCCCCGACCAACTGCGGTGAGACATAGGCGCGTGCCATCACATAGAGCAATGTCGAGGCGATACCCGGCGGAACGCCATTGGCCATGAACGAACGCATCGCGGAAAACAGGCCCTGGTTACTGGCATTCATTGCCTCTACCTGGCTGTCGAGCCGGACATGCTGCAAGGCCGTGCCGAACTCACCTTGCGTATCGAACGCGTCTTGCGCGCTCTTGAGGTAGTCACGGATGTTTTGCCACTGCCGGGTCTGGACTTCCATTTGATCCGGGCTTTGCTGTTGGGCCCTTTGCTGGTCTTGCAGGCGGCTTTCGGCCAGCGCCAGTGCCTTGCCCAGCACCTTGCCCTTGATATCCTCCGTCCAGCGCTCTGCCATCGCCTGCAAGGCCTGCTGCCCGGCTTTCACCTGAGCTCGCTCGGTGTCATCCAGCAAGGTGTGCTGCAGTACCTGCCGATACAGATCCAACTGCCCTTCCAGGTGGCGCGATATCTCACCAAGGCCCTGGTCCAGTATCGCGCCCAATTGCACCAGGGACGGCAACTCATCCTGCAGGCCCGGGGCGAACAACTGGTCAAGAGCGGTCGCCATTTTCTCCAGGCTGTCGCCATAGGGAATCGGCGAGGCCAGCTGCTCGACATGCCCCATATTGAGAATCTCCGACGCCTGCTGCAGGCTCAGCGAAGGGTGCGCCTGCAACAATTCACCTTCGATCAGCATGCGCCGCTTGGCAGCCTCCAGGGGGTGATAGGCCGGTCTGTCCGTGTCCGCCTGCCGGGCCGCCTCACGCTGAGCCTTCTGGCGTAACTCGCGTAGCGCCGGGAAGGTGGATTCGTAGCGTTCGAGCGCACTCTGCGGCCTGGCAGCGCGCTCGGCCTGACGCCCCTGCAAGGGTGCCTCGCTGGCCACCGTGACGCTGGGTTGCGATACCGGTGAAGCAGGGCGCGCGCCAGTGACAGACGGGCTTGGGCTATGCCCAACCCCATGTGCTGAGGCTGAACTGGGCTGGTGGATTCTGTCCATCACAACCTCACCTGCGCATGACGTGGGCTCGGGCGCTCCAGGAAATGATCGCCACGCCAGTTATGAGCCATGTCGGCCAGTTGCCCGAGCAGTGCCAGCAAGCGTTGGCCAGTGGCAGCCTGTAGCAGGAGGCTGACACCCAGCGTCAGGCGCTGGGTCTCGCTGTTGTAGGAACAGCTGGGACTGCCAGCACCGACGAACAGATGAAAGTTGATATCCAGCAAGCGCAGCAGCACGGCATCTCGATGCTGGCTGGGCAACGGCCCCAGGTCGGTATAGATCAACACCTCGCTGTACGGATCGCCTGAGCGCTCGACGAGGCTGAAGTTGACCTTGCCCACCGTCAGGGCGGTTCGTTCATAGAGCGCTTTCGGGTTCGGCAACAAAGCCAGCTGGCAGAGGTCATCGACCAACCGGCAATAGGCAGCACTGGGCATTCCACACCTCCATACCAGGGACATCCATCAAAGCTGCCGCTTGGGTGGCAAGCGTTCGGATGGGGTTCCTGGCCGGGCGCGGAATTCACAAAAGTTTAATATTTCAGATAGTTATGTCTGGCTCTAGCCGTCATGGTGGGTTGATCGAAGAACGGGCATTTCTGCTGGTCGAGCCCATCAGGCTTGCGACACCACTCGCTTGGCCAGTTGGAAATGACGTTGCCAGTAGGCGTCGTTGAGGCGGTCGATACGAACCTTGGTGCCGCGACGCGGCGCATGGACGAAACGACCCTCACCGATGTAGATGGCCACATGGTCCACCGAACGGCTGCGGATGCGAAAGAACAGCAAATCGCCGGGCTGCAGGTCGCTGCGTTTCACCGACGGCGCGTCCAGGCGCGACAACGCGCGGGAGGTACGCGGCAGTTCGAGGTCTTCCTGGGTCTTGAAGGCGTATTGCACCAGGCCGCTGCAATCGAAGCCGTGGCGCAGGCTGCTACCGCCCCAGCGGTAAGGCGTACCCAGTGCAGCGAGGGCGCGATCGATCACTTCGCTGGCTGGCTTGGGTTCGGCCGCTGGCGCAGTGGCAAGAATGGTGTGAATGCGAAAGGTGGCGGAGGCTTGGGTACAGATTCCCAGTAAAAGAGCGCCTCCCAGGCAAAGTGACATGAAGAACTTATTCAAACCCAGTGACCCTGGTGATTGGCCTTTGCGCGGAAGCCCTTCCGAATCAAGGCATTGCATCGGAAACGAGCCTCCTGCCCGTCCCGGAGACGGACTCCCGGTAAAAGTCTTTGGTTCAGTTTCAGGGGGTAGTAGTCGACGAACGGTTTGCCGCTGATGCCTTCGTA
Organism: Pseudomonas sp. ZH-FAD; assembly: GCF_002803095.1. Classification (GTDB taxonomy): domain Bacteria; phylum Pseudomonadota; class Gammaproteobacteria; order Pseudomonadales; family Pseudomonadaceae; genus Aquipseudomonas. The sequence continues at coordinate 91,840 of NZ_PGLR01000001.1, forward strand.
TTCCCGACCATTCGCACCCAATTTCGCCCCTCCGGCTGAGCCGCGCCCACAGGCCGTTAAGGCCACGGCGATGGCCTGGCGGCGGTGAAGGCGAAACGCTCGGTCACCTCGGCAGGCGGCGAACCCATCCTACAGATGCCCTGCATCTCATGGTTGGCGCGGCGCTAGTCGTCCAGATCAGCGGGCGCACCTGCTGTATCCGCCTTGATGGTCTTGGTGACGATGTAAGTGAAGTAGCGCTCGATACCGAGGTCTTCCAGCAGCAGCTGGTCGATGAAACGCTGGTAGTGGTCGATGTCGCGGGCGCGGATCATGGCGATGTAGTCGACGCCGCCGCCGGTGGCGTAGCAGAAGCCCACCTCCGGTGCCTCGGCCAGGCGCTGCTCGAAGCGGCGCATATCCTGGGCGGTGTGACGGGCCAGGGTGATTTCAACCAGCACCTGCTGGCTCTTGAACAGCGCTGCCCAGTCGATCTGCGCGCGGTAGCCCTTGATCAGCCCGGCGCTTTCCAGCTTGCGCACCCGCTCCCAGGCCGGCGTCACCGAGAGGTTGATCGCCTCGGCCAGGGCCGACTTGGTGATCCGCCCATCCTCGGCAAGGATGCGCAGAATCTTCAGGTCATAGCGGTCGAGCTTGTGCATCGGCAGTACGCCTATCTTGGGAACGATGCGAGACCGGTAGGAGCGAGCTTGCTCGCGAAGCTTTTGCCTTGCCGGCGTTCACGAGCATGGCTGCAGGTTGGGCTCTTCAACCCACCACCTCGGCAACCACCGCGAGGGTATCACCACTTTTCACCAACCCCGGAAAATGCCGAGCGGCGAGCAGGCCGCTGCGTTTGGCGTGGTATTCCCGGGCCGGCTCGCCGGTGCGGCGGGCGCTGTGCACGCGGGCGATTACCTCGCCTTTCTCGACGTGCTCGCCGAGGTCACGGCACATCTCCAGCAGGCCGTCATCCTCGCTGGCGACGAAGCAGTCGCCGTCGGGCATATCGAGCATCACCGATTCACCCGCCTCGATCTCACCCTGCAGCAGGCCGAAATGGATCAGCAGGTTGCGCACGCCGCGCTCGGCGATGGCCAGGCTTTTCGCCGTGCTGCTGCCACCGCCTCCCAGCTCGGTGGTAACGAACACCTTGCCCAGCTCCTCGGCGGCGGTGTCATACATGCCCACTGCGTCCAGCTCCAGCATGCGCATGCAGTAGGGCGCGGCGAAGGCGCGCATGCCAGCGGCGCAAGCGGCGTCCTGGACCTTGTCGGGCAGCACATGGCAGGCGGCGAAGGGCAGGAAGTCCAGGGTCTTGCCGCCGGAGTGGATGTCCAGCACCACGTCGGCCAGCGGCAGCAGGCTGCGCTGAAAGTAATCGGCGATTTTCTGCGTCACCGTACCGTCCGGCTTGCCGGGAAAGCTGCGGTTGAGATTGCCCTTGTCGATCGGCGAGGTGCGGGTGCCAGCCTGCACCGCCGGGGTGTTCATGAACGGCACGATGATCACTCGGCCGCTGACGTCCTCGGCGCGCAGGCGCTGGGCCAGCTTGCTCAGCGCCAGCGGGCCTTCGTACTCGTCACCGTGGTTGCCGCCGGTAAGCAGCGCGGTGGGGCCGCTGCCGTTCTTAACCACGGTCACCGGGATCATCACCGCGCCCCAGGCCGAATCGTCGCGGGAATAGGGCAGCTTGAGGAAGCCGTGTTGTACGCCGTCACGGTCGAAATCGACCGTGGGGCTGATGGGGTTGTCGCGCAGTTGGGTCATGGTCGGGCCTTCAAGATGGAGCTCATTGTGGGAGGGGCTTTAGCCGCGAATGGAAAACTTCGCGGCTAAAGCGGATCGCCGCCCGGCCGCTCCTACTGAAGCGGCAGCCACAGGATCAGTCCTTCACGAACAGCTTGCGCGGCACGTCGCAGAAGGTCTCCACGCCGCTGTCGGTGATCAGGATCGATTCGGTGATCTCCAGGCCCCAGTCGTCCAGCCACAGGCCGGGCATGAAGTGGAAGGTCATCCCCGGCTGCAGCACGCTCTCGTCGCTCGGGCGCAGGCTCATGGTGCGCTCGCCCCAGTCCGGCGGATAACTGATACCGATGGGGTAGCCGCAACGGCTGTCCTTGTGGATGCCGAACTTCTCCAGCACCTTGAAGAAGGCGCGGGCGATATCGCCGGTGGTATTGCCCGGCTTGGCTGCTTCCAGGCCGGCGGCGATGCCCTCGACCACGGCCTTCTCGCCGTCGAGGAAATGCTGCGGCGGCTTGCCCAGGTAGATGGTGCGCGACAGCGGGCAGTGATAGCGCTTGTAGCAGCCGGCGATCTCGAAGAAGGTGCCGGCGCCGCTGATCATCGGCGAGTCGTCCCAGGTCAGGTGCGGCGCGCTGGCATCGGCGCCAGTGGGCAGCAGCGGCACGATGGCTGGGTAATCGCCACCATGGCCGTCGGCACCGAGGATGCCGGTGCGGTAGATCTCGGCCACCAGCTCGTTCTTGCGCAGACCCGGCTCGATCTTGTCGAAGATCGCCGCGTGCATCTGCTCGACGATCTTCGCCGCGATGCGCATGTAGCCGATTTCAGTAGGCGACTTGATCGCCCGCTGCCAGTTGACCAGGGCAGTGGAGTCGACGAAGCGCGCGTTGGGCAGGTTGCGCTGCAGCGAGGCGTAGGCAGCGGCGCTGAAGTAGTAGTTGTCCAGCTCGACGCCGATGCTGAGCTTGTCCCAGCCACGTGCGGCGATGACCTCCTTGGACAGGTAGTCCATCGGGTGGCGCTCGGTGGACTGCACATAGTGGTCGGGGTAACCGACGATGCTGCTCTGCTGCATGAACACCGTGCGCTTGGCGCCGTTGGCGTCCTGACCACGGCCATACCAGACCGGCTCGCCATCGAGCGCCAGCAGCACGCACTGGTGCACGTAGAACGACCAGCCGTCATAGCCGGTGAGCCAGGCCATGTTCGACGGATCGGTGACGATCAGCAGCTCGATGCCCCTGGCCTGCATGGCGCTGCGCGTCTTGGCCAGGCGCTGGGCATATTCCTCCCGGCTGAAGGGGAGGTTGACGACGATTTCGGACATGGATGAATCCCCGTGGTTTTTTGGACTGTGGGAGGGGCTTTAGCCGCGACGAGACCAATCGCGGCTGAAGCCCCTCCCACAGGTTCATGAATCGAAGTTGAGGCCTTTACCGGCAGCGACGGCGCGCTGGTAGGCGAGGCTGGCGATGGCGGTGTCCTGGGCGCCGGTGCCGGTCAGGTCGCACAGGGTGATCTGGTCATTCGCGGTGCGCCCCGGGCGCTGGCCGGCGATCACCTGGCCGAGTTCGGCGAAATCGGCATCGGCGGCAACCAGGCCGGCGGCGATGGCATGATTGAGCTCGCCCAATACGCGGGTCTGGCTCAGGCGGTCGGCGACATAGGCATCGACCCGCGCCAGCACGGTCGGGGCGATCTCGTTCTTGTGCTCTGCATCCGAGCCCATGGCGGTGATATGCAGACCAGGGCGCAGATGCTGCGGCTGGATGAGTGGCGCGCGACTGGGCGTGGTGGTGATGGCGATATCGGCGCCATCCAGTGCGGCATCGATACTGTCCACCGCACGCGCATCGTCCAGCTCGGCGGCCATGGCCTGAGCCTTGGCGGGATCGCGCGCCCAGATACGTACCTCGCGCACCTCCCGCACCAGGCGCAGGGCCTGCAACTGCAGGCGCGCCTGCTCGCCGGCACCGAGAATGGCGACCACCTTGGCATCTTCACGGGCCAGCCATTTGGCGGCGATGGCGCCAGCGGCGGCGGTGCGCACGGCGGTGAGGTAGCCGTTGTCCAGCAGCAGCGCATCGGCCAGGCCGGTCTGCGCCGAGAACAGCATCATCAGGCCGTTGAGGCTGGGCAGGCCAAGCTTGGGGTTGTCGAAGAAACCGGGACTGACCTTGATCGCGAAGTGCGCCACGCCGGGCAGGTAGGCGGTCTTCACGTCCACCTCACCGTTATGCTCGGGCACGTCCAGGCGCAGGATCGGAGGCATCGCCACCGCGGCCGTGGCGAGCAGGCGAAAGGCGTTTTCCACCACCGCGAGGCTGTCGGTGTCGAGGCCGACGCAATCGCGCAAATCGGCCTGGTTGAGTATCAGGGTCTTGGCCATGGGGGCTCCTCAGGCGTCGGCGCCATTGAGCACGCGCAGGTGCTGGTCGATATCGATATTGCGGCCGCTGATCACTACCACCACTGGGCCACGCGGCTCGATCAGGCCATCGAGCAGGGCGGCGATACCGACCGCGGCAGCGCCTTCGATCACCAACCGCTCCTCGCGGTAGGCATGGCGAATGCCGCGAGCGATGGCGGCTTCATCGAGCAGGTGCAACTGGTCGCACAGCTCGCGGGTGAGGGCGTAGGTGTAGCGGTTGTCCAGGCCGATACCGCCGCCGAGGGAATCGGCCAGGGTCGGCAGCTCCTCCACCTCGACCGGCTCGCCGGCCTGCAGGCTGGCGTGCATCGCCGCGCCCCGTTGCATGCTGATGCCGTGGGTGCGAATGGCCGGGCTGGCCGCCTTGATCGCCAGCGCCACGCCGGCGAACAGACCGCCGCCTGACAGCGGCACCAGCACCTCGCAGACATCCGGACACTGCTCAAGAATCTCCAGGCCCAGGCTGCCTTGGCCGGCGATCACATGCGGGTGATCGAAGGGTGGAATGAACGCGGCGCCCTGTTCGCGGGCGATGCGCAGGGCTTCGAGCTGGGCGTCGTCCTGGCTGCGGCCGCTGATCACCACCTCGGCGCCCAGCTCGCGAATGGCGCGCACCTTGTTCTGCGGCACCAGCTCGGAGAGGCAGACGATTGCCTTCACGCCCTGCTGCGAGGCGGCGAAGGCAAGGGCACGGCCATGGTTGCCGGTGGAGGCAGTGACCACGCCGAGGCGCTTCTGCTCGGCACCCAGCTGCGCCACCGCATTGCTCGCGCCGCGCAGCTTGAAGCTGCCGGTGGCCTGCTGCGATTCCAGCTTCAGCCACACCGGCACACCGGCCAGGCGACTCAGGCTCGGTGAGTGCTCCAGCGGCGTCTGGCGCACCAGACCGGCGATACGCTGGCGGGCCTGGAGCAGTTCATCGAAGTGGATGGAAGACATGGCGCACGTTCCGAGAAGGTGTGCGGCCGAGTGTATGAGCGGGAAATTGAGCGGCTGAATGTACTAGGACGATTTTTTATTCGGGTACTTCAAGAGGTAAACAATCGGTGCGTTTGCGTAGGGTGCGCCGTGCGCACCGAAGCGACCCGGAAGCATTGGTGCAAACCGCTCCCGGATTTCATCCGGGCTACAAGAGCCCCTCTCCCCAACCCTCTCCCGCAAGCGGGAGAGGGGGCTGAATCCTTGTACCGTCGGAGATGTTGTAGGAGCGGCTTCAGCCGCGAAGCTTCTTACCGTGCTAGAAATCATGCACCTTCGGGTACTGCTCGAAGACGTCCCGCACGATCTGCACGCCCTGGCGCATCTTCGCTTCGCTGCATTCGGCGCCTACGCACAGGCGCACCGCTCGCGGCCGCGGCATGCCGGGCGGGACGAAGGGGTCGGGCAGGGTCAGCGCGACGTTGCGCCGACGCAGCTCGCGCAGCAGGCCATCGATCTCCCAACCCTCGGGCACGCGCAGCCAGCTGTTGAGCGAATAGGGGTGATTGCCGATCAGGTGCTCGCCCAGCTCCTGCTCCACCAGCGCCTGCCGGTTGGCCAGCAATTGCCGCTGCAGTTGCACCAGATCCTCGGCTTCACCGGAGTCGATCCAGCGTGTGGCGATCTCACCGAGCAGCGACGGCGCCATCCAGCTGTTGACCCGCAGGATGCTCTCGGTACGCAGGGCCAGCCGCTTGGGCATCACCAGGTAGCCGATGCGCAGGCCGGTGAGCACCGACTTGGTCATGCTGGTGCAGTAGAACGACAGCTCCGGCGCGTAGTGACTGAGCGGCCGCGTGGCCTGCTGGCCGGCCAGCAGCGGGCCGTAGACGTCGTCCTCGATGACGTACACACCATAGCGGCGGGCGATCTCGGCGATCTCGCGGCGGCGCTCGTCGGGCATCAGCGCGCTGGTGGGGTTGTTCAGGTTGGGGGTACAGACCAGCGCGGTGATGCGTTCGTTGCCGCACATGTCCTCGAAGTGCTCGGGGTTCAGGCCGTAGCGATCCATCTCCAGGCCCTTGAGGGTGAAGCCGAGCACCTGCGAACTGCCGATGGCACCGTGGTCGGTCAGGCCTTCGCAGAGCACCACATCATCCGGGCCGGCCAGGGTCGCCAAGGCGAGAAAAATACCGTGGGCAGCGCCGCTGGTCAGCAGCACGTCTTCGATACCCACATCCATGCCCAGACGCGCCAGCCAGCGCACCGCCGCCTCGCGCTGGTGCTGCATGCCGGCTATCGGGCGGAAGGCGTGAATCCAGGGCTGATCCGCCTCCTGCGCCAGCTCCAGGCAGGTCTGCCGCCACAGACGGTCGTGATCTGCCGTATGCAGGATGCGCGCGTTGGAAAAGTCCATCAGCGCCTGCTCGCTGCGATCGAGCATGCTGGTGGCCACACGCTCACTGGTACGCCGCGAGACGAAGCTGCCACGGCCCACTTCGCAGCGCACGCGCCCCTGGCGCTCCAGCTCCTTGTAGGCGTTGGTCACGGTCTGCACGCTGATGCCCAGGGCATCCGAAACCTGGCGTTGCGGTGGCAACCGCTGGCCGTCGATCAAGGTACCCTGTTCGATGTCGGCTGCGACCGCCTGGACCAGCAGCTTGTATTTCGATTCGCCCGGGCGAGCGTTGGCCAGGGCCTTCTTCCAGTTGTGCATCGATGGCTCCTCCGGCGACTGCGCTCAAGCATCCCGCGCGAGGCGTTACGATTCAATTGTCCTAGTGCAATGCCGAAGCGAAAAAAGCCTTTGTATGCTCGGGCCAAGGGTGGAAAACAGTGCCTTGGCACCTCAGAAGAATGACCACCTGGCGTGAACAGCGCTCCAACGCTCTTGATTTACCTGCCTCCTAACACAGCACGCCGCCGTTGGCGGACTACAAGAAACAGGAGAACACCAAGATGAGTAGCGTTATCCCCTCCCGCTTCGGCCGCCTCGCGCTGGCCTGCACCCTGCTCACCGGCCTCGCCGCCGGCGCCCAGGCCTCGACCCTGGACAAGGTCAAAGACAGCAGCAGCGTGCGCATCGGCTACGCCAACGAAACCCCCTTCGCCTATACCGCCCTCGATGGCAGTGTCACCGGCGAGTCGCCGGAGATCGTCAAGAAGATCTTCGAGCGCATGGGCGTCGAGAAGATCAACCCGGTACTAACCGAATGGGGCTCGCTGATCCCCGGCCTGCGCGCCAGCCGCTTCGACCTGATCGCCGCCGGCATGTACATCACCCCCGAGCGCTGCAAGCAGGTGCTGTTCACCGACCCGCACTACCAGCTGCCCGACACCCTGCTGGTGAAAACCGGCAACCCGAAGGGCCTGCACAGCTACGAAGACATCGCCAAGAGCGGTGCCAAGGTGGCGATCATGTCCGGCACGGTGAACCTGGGTTATGCCCGTAACTCCGGTATCACCGACGATCAGATCCTCCAGGTGCCGGACACCACCGCACAGTTGCAGGCCGTGCGCGCCGGTCGCGCCGACGCTGCAGTCGGCACCCAGCTGACCATGAAGGGCCTGGCCGACAAGGGTGGCGACAGCGTCGAAGCCATCGCCGAATTCAAGGACGACCCGGCCCATACGGGCTATGGCGCCCTGGCCTTCCGCCCGGAAGACAAGGACCTGCGCGATGCGGTCAATGCCGAGCTGAAGAAGTGGCTGGGCAGCGAAGAACACCTGGCCACGGTGGGGCCCTTCGGCTTCGACCAGTCCAACATCACCGACAAGACCGCCGCCGAACTCTGCGGCCAGTAATGCATGGGTAACGCCGCGCACGAAGGTGCGTGGCGTGTTTCCCTGCATAGAGCGGTAGACATCCATGACCGATCTTCTCCCCCTGTTGCTGCAAGGCGCCTGGGTCACCGTGCAAGTCACCTTCTGGGGCTCGCTGCTGGCCATCGTCAGCGCAGTGATCGCCGCCCTCGGCCGCCTGTCGCCGATCGGCCCGCTGCGTTGGCTGGCGATCACCTACATCGAGATCTTTCGCGGCACTTCACTGCTGGTGCAGCTGTTCTGGCTGTACTTCGTACTGCCGATGCCGCCGTTCAACGTCGAGATGAGCGCCTTCGCCGTGGCCATCGTCGGCCTCGGCCTGCATATCGGCGCCTATGGTGCGGAAGTGATGCGCGGCGCCATCCGCTCGGTGGCCAAGGGTCAGTACGAGGCCTGCACGGCGCTGAACATGCGGCCCTCGAAACGCTTCCTGCGCATCATCCTGCCGCAGGCACTGTTGGCGGCGATTCCGCCGGGTACCAACCTGCTGATCGAGCTTTTAAAGAACACCTCGCTGGTGTCGCTGATCACCCTGTCGGACCTGGCCTTCCGTGCCCGCCAGCTGGACCAGGCGACCTTCATGACCCTGGAGATCTTCGCCCTGGCCCTGGTGCTGTACTTCCTCATGGCCCAGGTGATCAATCTCGGCATGCGCCTGCTGGAAAAACGCCTGAGCCGTGGCCGGATGCGCGGAGGCCTGCAATGAATTTCTTCGACTGGGATTTCGCCCTGAGCATCCTCCCGGACCTGCTCAAGGCCTCGCTCAATACCCTGCTGATCACCTTCGCCGGTTTTGCCATCGCCATCGTCGTCGGCCTGCTGCTGGCCATCGCCCGGCGCAGCAAGCACCTGTGGCTGTCCTGGCCGGTGGCCGGGCTGATCGAGTTCATCCGCAGCACGCCGCTGCTGATCCAGGTGTACTTCCTGTTCTACGTGTTCCCCAACTACGGGCTGAACCTCACTGCGCTGCAGGCGGGCATCCTAGGCATCGCCCTGCACTACGCCTGCTACACCGCCGAGGTGTATCGCGCTGGTCTGGATGCGGTGCCGCGCGGCCAGTGGGAAGCGGTGACGGCGCTGAACATGTCGCCTCTGTCGGCTTATCGGCGGATCATCCTGCCGCAGGCGCTGCGGCCGATCCTGCCGGCGCTGGGCAACTACTTGGTGGCCATGCTCAAGGACACCCCGGTGCTGTCGGCCATCACCGTGGTGGAAATCATGCAGCAAGCCAAGAACATCGGCTCGGAGAGCTTCCGCTACCTCGAGCCCATCACCATGGTCGGTCTTTTCTTCCTGCTGCTGAGCCTGGCCCTGGCCTGGTGCGTGCGGCGCGTGGAAGATCGACTGGAGGTCACTGCCCGATGACTGCTTTTCTAAACTCGACCGCTGCTGCAGGGAGTTCCTCCATGACCCAGCCCATCGTCCGCTTCACCGACGTGACCAAGCGTTACGGCAACCTCACCGTGCTCAACAAGCTCAACCTGGACGTCGCCCCCGGCGAGAAGGTGGCGATCATCGGCCCCAGCGGTTCGGGCAAGTCGACCCTGCTGCGCGCGCTGATGACTCTGGAGAGCATCGACGAAGGCGTGATTTGCGTCGACGACGAGCCGCTGACCCACATGCCGGCGCGCGACGGTCGTCTGGTGCCGGCCAGCGCCAGCCACCAGCGCAAGGTACGCGGCAAGATCGGCATGGTGTTCCAGAGCTTCAACCTGTTCCCGCATATGTGCGCGCTGCAGAACGTCATCGAGGCGCCGATGCAGGTGCTCGGCATGGGCAGGAAGGAGGCCACCGAACGCGCCGAAGAGCTACTGGCGATGGTCGGCCTGGGCGAGAAGCTGCGCCATTTCCCCTCGCAGCTCTCCGGCGGTCAGCAGCAGCGCGTGGCCATCGCCCGCGCCCTGGCGATGCGGCCCAAGGTGATGCTGTTCGACGAAGTGACCTCGGCGCTCGACCCCGAGCTGTGCGGCGAAGTGCTCAACGTGATTCGCCGCCTCGGCAGCGAGCACAACCTGACCATGCTGATGGTCACCCACCAGATGGGCTTCGCCCGCGAGTTCGCCGACCGCGTGTGCTTCTTCCACCAGGGCTGCATTCACGAGCAGGGCACGCCGGACCAGCTGTTCGGCAACCCGCAGCAGGAGCGAACCAAGGCGTTTCTGAGTGCGGTGAACGAGGCGCACTGAGGCGCACTGTGGGAGGCGCTTTAACGGCGAAGGGGTAGTCGCGGCTAAAGCCCCTCCCACAACAAAGCTCTCTGCCGTTCCTGTAGGAGCGGCTTTAGCCGCGATCATTCGCGGATGAATCCGCTCCTACAAGAACGTGCTCTTAAGGCTGCTGCCGCGCCTTGATCGCCGCCAGCATCTTCTGCGCCAACGCGGCGTAATCACCATCGAAGTGGTGGCCGCCCTCGATCATCAGGTGCTCCCCCGGAGCACCGGCTTCGGTGCAGCCGCTCTCGGCCGCTTCCTCGCTGCCGTAGATGCAATACACCTTGGCTGCCGGCACCTTGCGCAGTTCGGGGCCGGTCGGCGCCTCCGCGCCATCCTTGCCAAGCCAACCGCTTACGGCGATCTCGAAACTGCCGCTGCGGGCGAAGGCCAGCAGCAGCATGGTGTCGACCTGCTGCTGATCACTGACCGGCAAGCGGTTGTAGATCGCCGGCAGCACGTCGGCGCCGAAGGAATAACCGGCCAGCACGAAGCGCTGCACATGCCACTTGTCGCGGTACTGCTGCATCAGCCGCGACAGGTCGGCGGCGCTCTGCTCCGGGCTCTTGTGCTGCCAGTAGTAACGCAGGGTGTCGATGCCCACCACCGGATAACCGGCAGCGGCCATGTGCTCGGCGGACGCGCGGTCGAGGTCACGCCAACCGCCATCGCCGGAATAGAACAGGGTCAGGGTTTCGGCCGGCTGCACCGAAGGATGCTCGATCACTGGCATAGCCGCGCCCTGACCGGCGAGCAGGTGCTGCAACTGACCGGCCAGCAGCGTCGGCAGCGGCGTGCCCAGCGCGCCGATGCGTGGCTCGCCATTGCCCTGCTGACGCAGGAACCGCGCGTTGTCATCGCCCGGGTTGTCGTTCCACAGGGCGATCCAGTGGCCGTGCTCCGCCCGTTGTGGCAGCGGATCGGCGCAGTCCGGCTTGGCCAGGTCGAAGCCGACCGACAGCGCCTGGGCCTCATCGCTCTGCTGCGCCGCCAGCCAGCGCCAGGCCGAGGCCGCTGCCGGGCCGATACCGGCCACCAGGGTCGGGGCGCCGCTCAGTTCCTCGCTGGCCAGGCTGATCAGTTGCTGTTGCGCCTTGCAGTCGCCAGGCGAGAAGGGCAGTTGCAGCAGGCGCAGATCGCCGACTTCGGCAAAGCGGCGTAGCGTGGTTTCGTCCAGCGCCTGGTCGGCAGGCGTGAGCAGCAGCACACGCTGACGCGCGTCCCCCTGGCTCAGCAGTTGCGCCGAGTTGCCCTGTATCTGCACCGTCTGCAGATGCGGTACCGCACGCATCGACCACCACCAACCCACTGCGCCTGCAGCCAGGGCCACAACCAGCAACAACCCACCCAGCCTCCTTGTCGTCCTGCTCATCTCAGCGCCTCACCAGTCCACCCAGGCCGCCAGCGATCAACGTGGCGGTGTCGGCCAATGCCACCCAGGGATCAAGCCCAGCCGGCACGGCCAGGTAACGCGGCTCCCACTGCGGCAGGAACTTGTCCTTGAAGCGGCGCAGGCCCTGGAAGTTGTAGAAGCTCTCACCACGGTCGAACACCAGCGCACCCAGGCGCAGCGGCAGCGGCGCCCCCTTGCGCGTCTGCAGACCGGCCAGCGGCACCATGCCGAGGCTGAAGCGCGCATAGCCCTCGCTCTGGAACTGCTGGATCAGGCCGAGCATGAGAAATTCCATGGTCGACTTCGGCGCATCCGGCAGCACGCGCATCAGGTCGAGGCTGGCCACAGCGCGCGTCTCGCATTCCAGCAGGTTGGCGAAGGCCACCGCACGACCTTCGAAACGCACCACCACGACGCGAAAGTGCGCCAGGTACTCGGGGCTGAAACGGCCCAGGGAAAAGCCTTTCTCGCGTACGTTCTTGCCCTGCAACCAGGCATCGGAGATCGCCTGCAGCTCTGCCATCGGCACCTGGCCGGGGGCATGGAACTCCAGGCTCAGGCCATCGCGCTGACCGCGATTCCAGGTATAGCGCAGCGCCTTCATCTCCTTGCCATTGCTGGCCAGGTCGAAGGTCTTTAGATCCACCAGTGCTTCCTCGCCGAGCTTCAGCGCGGTCAGGCCGATGTCTATATAGCCGGGCAGGTTCTCGGCACGTACCTGGTAGAACACCGGCCGCGCATGGTGGCGGTCACACAGGTCACGGAACTGCCAGATCAGCTCGGCACGCGCCGCCGCCGGGCCAATAGGATCGAACAGTGCCACCAGGCTGCGGCCGCGCAGCGCGTACATCAGAAACGCTTCGCCATCGGGGTGGAACAGCAACGCCTTGTCGCCACTCAGGGCCAGGCTGCCCTCCGGCTGGCGCGAGGCCTGAACGATGGCGCGGGCACGCAGCAACGCCTCGCTGTCCGGCAGGCTGATGCTCGGTGGTGTGGCGCGCAGCAGCCAGGTCAGGCCGACGGCCAACAGCACCAGGGCGCTGCCCAGTGCGGCCCGCAGGCCGCGCGGGGCGTTGGCATCCAGCTCGAACTGCCACCATAGCTGATGGCTGTAGGCGACATCTTGATACACGAACAGCAGCAGCCACACCGAGGCGGCGATCACCCCAGCCGTGGCCGCCAGCGCCAGGCCGGATGCCGGCACGTCCATCAGCCGGCTGCGCCGGTAGAACTCGCGGCGAAACAGCGCCAGCAAGCCGGCGATGGCCGCCAGGGCCAGGGCCTCCGGCCAGTCGAAGCCCTTGAGCAATGACAGCACCACACCCAGGCAAAGCAGCACCAGGGTCAGTGCCCAGGCCGCCGACAGGCGCCGGCGCAGCCCTTGCGCCAGCAACAGGCAAAGCGTGCCCACCAGGCTGGCCGCCAGGTGCGAGGCAGCGATCAGTTGCGGTGGCATGAGAAAGCCCAGGGCCTCGAGATGCTCATCCACAGTGGGGGTCACCCCGGAGAACAGCAGCACCATACCGGCGCAGAACACCAGCAGCGCCAGCAGCGGCACCGCCATGCCGCTGGCCACGCGCGCCACCTGCCGTGGAAACCACAAGCGGCGCGCCTCGGCAGCCAGCAGCAGGAGCCCGGCCGCCACCAGCGGTAGCACCACATAGAGCAGGCGATAGAGCAGCATCGCCGCGACCAGACCGGCCGGGTCGATGCGCGAGGAAAAGGCCGCCAGCAGCACTGCCTCGAACACCCCGACACCGCCCGGTACATGGCTCAGCACACCGGCCGCCAGCGCCAGCATGTAGATCAGCACGAAGGACGAAAAAGGCGGCGCCTCGGGCAGCAGCAGGTACAGCACGCTGGCGGCGATCAGCACGTCGAGGCTGCTGATCAGCAGCTGCGTCAGGCTCATGCGTAGGCCCGGCAGACGCAGACTGAAACGTCCCATATCCACCTGCCAGCAGCCGGGCGCGGGGCGCTCGGCCAGGCGTTTGCGGCTGACCAGCAGCACCACGGCCGTGGCGGCGACCAGTATGGCAACGGCCAACGCCGCCAGCACCGGCTCGGACAGGTGCAGCGCGGCTGAGGCATCCTCGAGATCGAACAGCGCCGCCAATGCTGCGAGGATCGGCAGACTGACGCCAAGCGACAGGCTGGCGAACAGGCTCATGCGCGCCACATCGCCCGCACCGAGCCCATTGCGCCCATACAGCCGATAACGCACCGAACCACCGGACAATGCCGACAGGCCCACGGCATTGCCGATGGCAAAAGCGCAGAAACCGCCCAGCGCCAGGGTCGGCGCCGGCAGGTTGACGTTGGCGTAGCGGCTGGCAGACCACTCGTAGGCGAGCATCACCAAAAAGCCCAGCGCGGTCGCCAGCAGGGCACCAAGTAGCGCCTGCGACGGCACGGCTGCCAGGGATTCGCGCACCTGGTCCGGGTTGATTTCACGCACCAGATGCCAGCAGGCGACCAGCGCCAGGCCGAACAACAGCAGCGAGAGACCAAGGCCGATCAAGTGGCGATTGCGTTGCAACCAGCCGGGTTGTGAAGGAGGAAGAAGATCAGGCGCATCAGCGCCCTGCACGGGGAGTTCGGATACCGCTCGACTCATGTCGAAAACGCCTCTGATGGACGCCACCTCGGAGTGAGGCCTAGATCAGAGTGTAGATGTAACAAAATGTTCCATTGAGCCGAAACGCTCGTTGCGAATGTCCGAACTGGCTGGCGCCGCTCAGGCCTCGCCGAGAAACCTCAGGCCGGCCCCTTCGGGATCCACGCGCATCACTTCCATCTTCAATACCGGGGCGGGGAAAGGCAGATCCTGTACCTGGCCGATCACTTCGGTGCCGACCGACAAGCTGGCCATGTCCGGGTGCTTCACGTAGACACCGCTATCGGACAGATCACGAGTCTGCGCCAGCAACTCGCCGAAGCTGGGGTGGCTGATCTTGATCCGGCACTTCATCGGGGTACGCACCTGCTGGCGCTGGTTCGGCATGGAGGCTCCGGGGGTAGGCGGACGGTGCAGCCTTTAATAACGCAAAATCGAAGCAATTCCCAACGCTCGACAGAAAAAAGGCGCCATCGAGGCGCCTTCGTTCATCATCCTGCTCTGTGGCAGTACGTCAGTACCACTTGGCTTCACCCTCAGGCCGCTTCTTGAAGCGCTTCATGCTCCACATGTACTGGCTCGGGTAGTTGCGTACGTAGCGCGATACCACTTCGCTCATCGCCGCCACGCCTTCTTCGACGTTCTCGCTGTACATGCCTTCGGGGGCCGCCTCGAGGATCACCTTGTAGCCGCTGCCATCCGGCAGACGCAGCGCATGCAGGAACACACCGACCGCCTTGCCTCCGGTGAGCATGCTCGGCACGAACTTGCTGGTCAAAGCGGTGGTACCGAGGAAGGGCACGAACACACCCGACGAACGGCTCGGCTCAGGGTCGGCCGGAATGCCCACGGCGCCGCCCTTGCGCACTTCCTTGATGACACTGAGGATGCCTTCCTTGGTCGACGGCGCGACGCGGTTGCCCATCTGCACGCGCTGCTGCTGCAGCAGCTCGTCGACCGCCTTGAGCTTCGGCGGGCGGTAGAAAATGATCGGTTTGCACTGGTTGCAGTAGAAGTGGTTGAGCACTTCCCAGTTGCCCAGATGGCTGGTGATGCCGACCACGCCCTTGCCGGACGCCAGCGCCTGCTGCAGCACGTCCAGGCCTTCCATTTCACGCACCAGCTTGAGCGATTTCTGCGCCGGCCAGATCCAGGCGCAGGCACTTTCGGTCAGGGTCTTGCCGATGTCCTTGAGGCTTTGCCCGACCAGTTTGTCCAGCTCGGCCTGGTTCAGCTCGGGGAAACACTTGCTCAGGTTGATGCGCACCACGTCGCGCGAGCCGTTCGGCAGTTTCCACATCAGCCAGCCGATGGCATTGCCCACGGCCTGCACGGCACGCCAGGGCAGCAGTGCGAACAGACGTAGGAACCCGACCACCAGGGCGC
Source organism: Pseudomonas sp. ZH-FAD (assembly GCF_002803095.1). Lineage (GTDB taxonomy): Bacteria > Pseudomonadota > Gammaproteobacteria > Pseudomonadales > Pseudomonadaceae > Aquipseudomonas. The sequence goes on from NZ_PGLR01000001.1 coordinate 107,346, forward strand.
CCTTGAGTTTTTCCACGAGAGACTCCAAGCGTTTCTGCAAAGCGCCCAGTTTAACAGGACGTTCAAAAACGTTGGTGAGGCAGGCAAGACAAGGCGTAACGACCAGGGTCGACCCAGTCAGTAAAGGCTCGTCCGCAGCCGCTGCTGCAGATCGCGTTCGTAGGCCTCGATATCGAACTCCTCATAGATGCAGCGGAAGATATCGCCCGCGCTCGGCAGGCTGGCGCGTTCGACCTGACGCGAGGCATCCCACAGGCCCGAGCGCACCGCCGCCTTGGAGCACTGGAAGTAGCAGCTGTCGATATGGATGCGCAGCACGCTGCGCGGCAGCTTGCCCTGGGCACGGCCCAGTTCGAGCAGTTCGGGGTCGAGGGAAATTTCTGCGCGGCCGTTAATGCGCAGGCTCTCGCCGACGCCCGGAATCAGTAACAGCAGCGCCACCTGCGGGTTGAGCACGATATTGCGCAGGCTGTCGATGCGATTGTTGCCGGGGCGATCCGGCAGCAGCAGGGTCTGGTCGTCGAGAATCTGCACGAAGCCCGGAGCATCACCACGCGGCGAGCAATCCAGGCCATCCGGGCCAACGCTCGCCAACACCACGAAGGGCGAGGCCTGGATCAGCGCGCGGTAGGGTTCGATCAACCGCGGCAGTTCCTTGCGCCGCGAGCGCTCGTGGCTTTCGCCGTACAGTGCCTGCAATTCATCCAGCGTGGTGATGGTGGTCATGAGCCCTTCAGTTGCGCATAGCGGTCGCAGTCGGTGGTGTGGTCCATCACCATACCCGTGGCCTGCATGAAGGCATAGCAGATGGTCGGCCCGACGAAGTTGAAGCCCGCCTTGCGCAAAGCCTTGCTCATCGCCTCGGCTTCAGGCGTCACTGCCAGCATCTGGCTGCGGTCGCTGAAGTGGTTGATCTTCGGTGCGCCGCCGACGAACGACCAGAGCCAGGTCACCGGATCCTCCAGCTTCAGCCAGGCCTGGGCGTTCTGCCGCACGGCCTTGAGCTTGAGGCGGTTGCGGATGATCCCAGGGTCCTGCATCAGCGCCTGGATCTCTTCGTCAGTGAGGCGGGCCAGACGCTCGGGATCGAAGCCGTGCAGCACCTGGCGATAACGCTCGCGCTTCTTCAGTACGGTGATCCACGACAGGCCGGCCTGCGCGCCCTCTAGCAGCAGCATCTCGAACAGATGACCGGCATCGCGCTGCGGCACACCCCATTCCTCGTCGTGATAGGCCTGGTACAGCGGATCGTCGGTACACCAGAAGCAGCGGGGCATGGCGGTAGGCCTCGGTCGGGGTCGAAGCGACGACTATAGCGGCAAAATAACTGGATATAAATACAGCCTCATACATCACGGATGATGCCGATGTGCCGTACCCTGCGGCCTGCGTCGAGTTTCGATATACTCCCCGGCTTTCCCTCGCAAGCCTCCACAGGTGATTTTTTCGTGAGCCAGACCAAGCCTGCCGTGCGCACCTTCCAGGACCTGATCCTGGCCCTGCAGAACTACTGGGCCGAGCAGGGCTGCGTGGTGCTGCAACCCTACGACATGGAAGTGGGCGCCGGCACCTTCCACACCGCCACCTTCCTGCGCGCCGTCGGCCCGGAGACCTGGAACGCCGCCTACGTGCAGCCTTCGCGTCGCCCGACTGACGGCCGTTACGGCGAAAACCCCAACCGCCTGCAGCACTACTACCAGTTCCAGGTAGTCTTGAAACCCAACCCGGAGAACTTCCAGGAGCTGTACCTGGGTTCGCTCAAGGCCATCGGCCTCGACCCGGAAGTGCACGACATACGCTTCGTCGAGGACAACTGGGAATCGCCGACCCTCGGCGCCTGGGGCCTGGGCTGGGAAATCTGGCTCAACGGCATGGAAGTCACCCAGTTCACCTACTTCCAGCAGGTCGGTGGCATCGAGTGCTACCCGGTGACCGGCGAGATCACCTACGGCCTGGAGCGCCTGGCCATGTACTTGCAGGGCGTCGACTCGGTCTACGATCTGATCTGGACCGACGGCCCGTTCGGCACCGTGACCTATGGCGACGTGTTCCACCAGAACGAGGTGGAGCAGTCCACCTACAACTTCGAGCACGCCAACGTCGAGAAGCTGTTCGAGCTGTTCGATTTCTACGAGAGCGAAGCCAACCGCCTGATCGAGCTGGAACTGCCGCTGCCGACCTACGAAATGGTGCTCAAGGCCTCGCACACCTTCAACCTGCTCGACGCCCGCCGCGCCATTTCGGTGACCGCGCGCCAGCAGTACATCCTGCGCGTGCGCACCCTGGCCCGTGCGGTGGCGCAGAGCTACCTGCAGGCGCGCGCCAAGCTCGGCTTCCCCATGGCCACCCCCGAACTGCGTGACGAAGTACTGGCCAAGCTGGAGGCGCAAGCATGAGTGCACAAGATTTCCTGGTCGAACTGGGCACCGAAGAACTGCCACCGAAAGCCCTGAAAAGCCTCGGTGAGGCCTTCCTCGCCGGTATCGAGAAAGGCCTCAAGGCCGCCGGCCTGAACTACGCCGCCAGCCGCGTATATGCCGCGCCGCGCCGCCTGGCGGTGCTGATCGAGCAGCTTGAAGAACAGCAGGCCGACCGCAGCATGAACCTCGACGGCCCGCCCATCCAGGCCGCCTTCGACGCCGAGGGCAACCCGACCCAGGCCGCCCTGGGCTTTGCCCGCAAGTGCGGCGTGAACATCGCCGAGATCGACCGCAGCGGCGCGAAACTGCGCTTCGCCCAGCACATCCCCGGCCAGCCGGCGGTGAACCTGCTGCCCACTATCGTGCAGGACTCACTGAACGACCTGCCGATCCCGAAACGCATGCGCTGGGCCGCCCGTCGCGACGAATTCGTGCGCCCGACCCAATGGCTGGTGATGCTGTTCGGCGACGCCGTGGTCGACTGCGAGATCCTTGCGCAGAAGGCTGGACGCGTCTCCCGTGGCCACCGCTTCCACGCCAACCGCGAGGTGCGCATCAGCGCCCCGGCCAACTACACCGAAGACCTGCGCAGCGCCTATGTGCTGGCCGACTTCGCCGAACGCCGCGAGCTCATCAGCCGCCGCGTCGACGAGCTGGCCGCCGCCGAGCAGGGCACGGCCATCGTACCGCCGGCGCTGCTGGACGAAGTAACCGCGCTGGTGGAATGGCCGGTACCGCTGGTCTGCTCCTTCGAGGAACGCTTCCTTGAGGTGCCGCAGGAGGCGCTGATCAGCACCATGCAGGACAACCAGAAGTACTTCTGCCTGCTCGATGCCAACGGCAAGCTGCTGCCGCGCTTCATCACCGTGGCCAACGTCGAGTCCAAGGACCCGGCGCAGATCGTCTCCGGCAACGAGAAAGTCGTGCGTCCTCGCCTGACCGACGCCGAGTTCTTCTTCAAGCAGGACAAGAAGCAGAAGCTCGAAGGCTTCAACCAGCGCCTGGCCAACGTGGTGTTCCAGGCCCAGCTCGGTTCGGTATTTGAAAAGGCCCAGCGGGTATCGGCGCTCGCCGGTTTTATCGCCCGTGAAGTCGGTGGCGACGAGGCGCGCGCCGCCCGTGCCGGCCTGCTGTCCAAATGCGACCTGGCCACCGAGATGGTCGGCGAATTCCCCGAGATGCAGGGCATTGCCGGCTACTACTACGCGCTCAACGACGGTGAACCGCAAGACGTCGCCCTGGCCCTGAACGAGCAGTACATGCCGCGCGGTGCCGGCGCCGAACTGCCGAGCACCCTCACCGGTGCGGCGGTGGCCGTGGCCGACAAGCTCGACACCCTGGTCGGCATCTTCGGTATCGGCATGCTGCCGACCGGCTCGAAAGACCCCTACGCTCTGCGCCGCGCCGCCCTCGGCGTGCTGCGCATCCTGATCGAGAAGGGCCTGGATCTGGACCTCGCTGCTGCGGTCGATTTCGCCGTCGCCCAGTACGCCGGCAAGATCAAGACCGAAGGCCTGGCCGCCCAGGTGCTGGAGTTCATCTTCGACCGCCTGCGTGCGCGCTACGAAGACGAAGGCATCGAAGTGGACGTGTATCAGGCCGTGCGTGCGGTGAACCCGACCTCGCCGCTGGACTTCGACCAGCGCGTGCAGGCCGTGCAGGCCTTCCGCAAGCTGCCGCAGGCCGCTGCCCTGGCCGCTGCCAACAAGCGTGTGTCGAACCTGCTGAGCAAGGCCGAAGGTGGCGTCGCCGCCCAGGTCGAAGCGCACTACTTCGACAACCCCAGCGAGTTCGCCCTGCACGCCGCCATCCAGCAGGCCGACCAGGCCGTACAGCCGCTGGCCGCCGCCCGCCAGTACAACGAGGCCCTGGCCAAGCTGGCTGGTCTGCGCGAGCCGGTGGACGCCTTCTTCGAGGCGGTGCTGGTCAACGCCGAAGACGCCCGCGTGCGCGCCAACCGTTACGCCCTGCTGGCCCGCCTGCGCGGGCTGTTCCTCGGCGTGGCGGACATCTCGGTACTGGGCTGACGCCAGGCGCTGGCCGCGAAAGTTTTCGCGGCCAGCGGTCGTTTCCATCTCTGCTTCTGGCGTGGCTGCATGAAACTGCTGATCCTCGACCGCGACGGTGTCATCAACCAAGACTCCGACGCCTATATCAAGACGCTCGACGAGTGGATCCCGATCCCTTCGTCGATCGCCGCCATCGCGCGCCTGTCGCAAGCCGGTTGGACGGTGGCCGTGGCTACCAACCAGTCCGGCATTGCCCGTGGCTATTACGACCTGGCGACCCTGGAGTCGATGCACGCGCGTCTGCGCCAGCTGGTGGCGGAGCAGGGCGGTGAGGTCGGCCTGATCGTCCATTGCCCGCACGGGCCGGATGACGGCTGCGACTGCCGCAAACCGAAACCTGGCATGCTCCGGCAGATCGCCGCGCACTACGCCACGGAACTGGCAGGAATCTGGTTCGTCGGCGATACCAGCGGTGACCTGCAGGCCGCGCTGGCCGTCGATTGTCAGCCTGTGCTGGTGAAAACCGGCAAGGGCGAACGCACCCTGGCCAAGCCACTGCCGCCAGGAACCCTGGTATTCGCTGATCTGGCGGCTGTCGCCGATCAATTGCTCTCATAAGGTGTGAAGGTTCATGGCGCTAGTGCAGGCATTCAGAGTCACGCTTTTCTACCTGCTGCTGTCGTCCAGCTCGTTCTTCTGGTGCCTGATCAGCCTGGTGGTCGCACCGCTGCTGCCGTTCCGCCAACGCTACCGCTTCGTCGTTCAGGCCTGGTGCAACTGCGCCGTGTGGCTGGCCAAGGTGATCGTCGGGATTCGCTATGAAGTGCGCGGCCTGGAGAACATCCCAGAGCGCCCCTGCGTGATACTCGCCAACCACCAGAGTACCTGGGAGACCTTCTTCCTCTCCGGCTTCTTCGAGCCACTGTCGCAGGTGGTCAAGCGCGAACTGCTGCGCGTGCCGTTCTTCGGCTGGGGCATGGCGCTGCTCAAGCCCATCGCCATCGACCGCAGCAACCCCAAGGCGGCGCTCAAGCAACTGGCCAAGCAGGGCGACGAACGCCTCAAGCAGGGCGCCTGGGTGCTGGTGTTCCCCGAAGGCACGCGGATTCCGCCAGGCCAGATCGGCAAGTTCTCCCGCGGCGGCACCGCACTGGCGGTGAATGCCGGCCTGCCGGTACTGCCCATCGCCCACAACGCCGGTGAGTTCTGGCCCAAGGCTGGCTGGGGCAAGCGCCCGGGCACTATCCAGGTGATCATCAGCCAGCCGATGTACGCAGAAGGCGAAGGGCCGCGTGCCATCGCCGAGCTCAACGAACGTGCTTTTCAGTGGGTACGCCAGCAACAGACCGAACTGCGTGGCGAAGAGCCGCAGTTGAGCCGTCTGGGCGAAACCGCCTGATCTGTGGATAAGCTGTGCATCAAATGCAAGCAAAGCGCCATCATTGCCTGCATCGAACTGATTTTCCTGGCGAATCACCAGCGCTAGGAAAATCGCCTAACAGGGTATAAGTTGTTGCCTCAGTAGGGCGGGTGCAACCCGCCATCAGCGCTCTGGCGGGTTGCACCCGCCTTACGCATGACCGTCGATAAAGCCGCTTCTACCTCGATGGGTTCACAGTCTCGCCCGCGGCAATGGCCGAAGATGGGACACGAAAAGGAATTCGCTGCCATGCCGTCGATCTACCAGCTCAAACCGGCTTTCCAGAACCTGCTGCGCCCCGGCGTCGAACGCCTGCATGCCCGTGGAGTCACCGCCAACCAGGTAACTCTGACCGCGGCCGTGGTCTCCGTGCTGCTCGGCGCCCTGCTCGCAGCCTTCAGCCACATCATCTGGCTATTCGCCTTGATCCCCCTGTGGATGCTGCTGCGCATGGCCTTGAATGCCGTCGACGGCATGCTCGCGCGCGAATTCGGTCAGCAGTCGGAGCTCGGCGCCTACCTCAATGAACTCTGCGACGTGATCGCCGACAGCGCCTTGTATCTGCCTTTCGCGCTGCTGGCCGGCGTCTCGCCGCTACTGGTGATCCTCGTGGTGCTGCTGGCGGTGATCAGCGAATACGCCGGCGTGCTCGGCCCCATGGTCGGCGCCTCACGGCGCTACGACGGGCCGATGGGCAAGAGCGACCGCGCCTTCTGCTTCGGCGTGCTCGGCGCAGGCGTCGCCACGGGCCTGCTGCCGGCCTTGTGGATCAACCTGCTGCTGGGTCTGATCCTCGCCCTGCTGCTCTACACCCTCTACAACCGCGTTCGCCGGGGTTTGGCCGAAGCGGTCTGACCCGTCCTACGGAATAAGGAGATTCCATGCGCCCCGTACAGCTTCACACCTTCACCACGCATGACGGCGTCGAGCTGAGCTATCGCCACTGGCCGGCGACGACGCCTGCCGATGGCCCACGCCAGGCCGTGGTGCTGTTTCACCGTGGGCACGAACATGGCGGGCGAATGGCCCACCTGGTGGACGAACTGGAGCTGCCGCACTGCGACTTCTTCGCCTGGGATGCCCGTGGCCATGGCCTGTCGCCCGGGGCACGCGGCGACAGCCCAAGCTTCGCCACCAACGTGCGTGACGTGCAGACCTTTATCGAGCATATCGGCGCGCAACACGGCATCGCCGAAGAGGACCTGGCGGTGGTGGCGCAAAGCGTCGGCGCGGTGATCGTCTCCACCTGGGCTCATGACTACGCGCCGAAGGTGCGCTGTCTGGTACTCGCCTCGCCGGCCTTCAAGGTCAAACTCTACGTGCCCTTCGCCCGCCCTGGGCTGAAGCTGCTGCACACCTGGCGCGGCAATTTCTTCGTCAACAGCTATGTGAAGGCGAGGTTCCTCAGCCACGATCCCGAGCGTATCGCCTCTTTCGAAAACGACTCGCTGATCGCCCGGCCAATCTCGGTGACCATGCTGCTCGGCCTGTACGAGGCTGCCGAGCGCATCGTCGCCGACGCCCAGGCGATCCAGGTGCCGACCCAGTTGCTGATCTCCGGGGCCGACTTCGTCGTTCATCGCAAACCGCAGGAGGACTTCTTCGAGCGCCTCGGCAGCCTGCGCAAGGAAAAGCACCTGCTGCCCGGCTTCTTCCATGACACCCTCGGCGAGCGCGACCGCGCCCATGCCCTGAGCCGCGCGCGGCGCTTCATCCTGCGCAACTTCGAGGAGCCGGTGACGCGCCCCTCGCTGCTCGATGCCGACCGCCTGGGCGCCACCTGCGCCGAGGCCGAGGAACTGGCCGCACCGCTGCCGAAAAATTCGCTGCGCGACCTTTACTGGCGCGCCACCCGTGCCGGCATGCGCCTGGGTAGCACGCTATCCGAAGGAGTGAAGCTGGGCTTCGACACCGGCTTCGATTCCGGCAGCACGCTCGATTATGTCTACCGCAACCAACCGACCGGCAAGGGCGCGCTGGGCCGCCTGATCGACCAGAACTATCTGGATTCCATCGGCTGGCGTGGTATCCGCCAGCGCAAGCTGCACGCCGAAGAGCTGCTGCGCCTGGCCATGGCCAGGCTGCGCGAAGCGGGCAGGGCAGTGCGCATCGTCGATATCGCCGCCGGCCATGGCCGCTACATCCTTGAATCGCTGGAAGGCCAGCAGCAGCGCCCCGACGCGATCCTGCTGCGCGACTACAGCGACATCAACGTGCGTGACGGCAATGCGCTGATCCAACAAAAGGGCCTGGGCGACATCGCCCGCTTCGTCAAAGGCGATGCCTTCGACCGTGAAGACCTGGCCGCGCTGGAGCCGAAACCGACCCTGGCGGTAGTCTCCGGCCTGTACGAACTGTTCGGCAGCAACCAGATGGTCGGCGACTCGCTGGCAGGCCTGGCAGCCGCCGTCGAGGAGGGCGGCTACCTGGTCTACACCGGCCAGCCCTGGCACCCGCAGCTGGAGCTGATCGCCCGCGCCCTGACCAGCCACCGCGACGGCCAGGCCTGGGTCATGCGCCGGCGCAGCCAGGCGGAGATGGACCAGTTGGTGGAAGCGGCGGGCTTTCGCAAGGTCGCGCAGCGCATCGACCAGTGGGGCATCTTCAGCGTGTCCCTGGCGCAGCGGGTGAAGTGATGGATAGCGCCCGCGAACCAGGATTGTGGAAGCGCGGCGTACTCTGGCTGCTGTTGCTCGGCCCGCTGTTCTTCGCCAGCTACGGCTTCGCCAACTGGTTCACCGGGCAACGCGAGGACGTCGGCAGCCTGGTCTTCGCCTGGGAGCCGCAGATTCCGCTCTGGCCCTGGACCATCGTGCCGTACTGGTCGATCGACCTGCTCTACGGCCTGTCCTTCCTGTTGCCGGCCTGCCGCCGCGAGATGGATCGCCATGCCTTGCGCCTGCTCGCTGCGCAGGTGATCTGCGTGGTCTGCTTCCTGCTCTGGCCGCTGCGCTTCACCTTCGAGCGGCCGCCGCTGGACGGCACCTTCGGCCTGATGTTCGACGTGCTGATGGGTTTCGACAAACCCTTCAACCAGGCGCCTTCGCTGCATATCACCCTGCTGGTGATCATCTGGGCGATGTTCGCCAATCACATCCGCGGGCTGTTCTGGCGTGGCCTGCTGCACGGCTGGATGGCGCTGATCGGCATCTCCGTGCTGACCACCTGGCAGCACCACTTCATCGATCTGCCCACCGGGGCGCTGGCCGGCTTCTTCTGTCTATGGCTGCTGCCGCTGCGGGGCGCTACGCCCCTTACGCAGATTCGCCTGGCCAGCGATCCACGGCGTTGGCGCCTGGGGCTGCGCTATGGGCTTGGCGCAACGCTGTGCGCTGTGCTGGCCTTCAAGCTGGGCGGTGCCTGGCTGTGGTTGTCCTGGCTGGCCGTTGCCCTGGCCATGGTCGCGCTCAACTACCTGCTGTTCGGCGCTGGCGGCTTCCAGAAGCAGGCCGACGGGCGCCTCAGCCCGGCCGCGACGGTGTTGCTCGCACCCTATCTGCTCGGCGCCTGGATCAATTCGCGGTTGTGGACGTTTCGCCAGCCAGCGCCCAGCCAGGTCGTGGAGGGCATCGACCTCGGCCGCCTGCCCGCCATGGGCGATCTCGGTGGTTATGCCGCCCTGGTCGACCTCTGCGCCGAGCTGCCGCTGCAGCACACGCCACAGAACTACTGCAGCCTGCCGTCACTGGATCTGGTGGCGCCGGATGCGCTGACCTGCCAACGCGCCGCCGAGACCATAGAAAACCTGCGCCACAAGGGCCCAGTGCTGGTGTGCTGTGCACTGGGCTACTCGCGCAGTGCCACCGCCGTGGCGGCCTGGCTGCTGTATAGCGGCCGCTGCCAGAGCGTGGATGCGGCCGTGGCGCTGATCCGCCAGGCGCGGCCACAGGTCGTGGTCGGCCCGCAGCATCTGGCCGCGCTGCAATCCATGGTCGATGCACAACCGGGGCTGGAGGTCGCTCATGCAGGCTGATCTGCTGCTGGTCACGGCACTGTTGCGACGGGGACGCAGCCTTGATCGCTTTTCCAGCGCGCTAAGCCTGGTCGCCGTGCTCTTCGGCCTGGCGCCTTGGCTGGGTGCACCGCCAAGCCTGATGCTGGCGCTGCTCTGCGCAGCGCTGCTGGTCGCCGGCCTGGCCGAAAAATACTGGGCGTTGCGCGTGGCGCTGGATGCTGAGCTGTTCCAGGGCCTGGCCCAAGCCAGTGAACAGCTCGACAGCCAGACTCATGCGCTGGATCAGGCGCTACAGAATCTTGGCCTGCAAAATGCGCAACAGGCTGGCCGCAGCTGGAGCCTGCGCGCTCAGGGCGCACTCGGCCTGCTACGCAAACAGGCCCTATGCCTGCTGCTACAGATCGTCATCGTCGTACTCGGGTTCTTCATCGTTCTCGCTTAAAGGAGTCGCCATGCTCGCTGCATTGACCGCTTTCGCCATCACCTCGGCAGCTCGCCTGCTGACCGGCGCACGAGCCCTGTGGCTCGGCAGCACCGCACAGGCTACCCAACGCCTGTACTACGCCAACCACAGCAGCCACGGCGACTTCGTCCTGCTCTGGGCATCACTGCCGCCGGAGCTGCGCAAACGCACCCGGCCGGTGGCCGGCGCCGACTACTGGCAGAAGCCGGGCGTGCGCAGCTTCCTGATCAATAACGTATTCAACGGCGTGCTGGTCGACCGCGAGCGCAAGGAAGGCGCCAACCCGCTGCAGGCGATGCTCGACGCGCTGGATGGCGGCGACTCACTGATCATCTTCCCCGAGGGCACGCGCAATCTCGGCGATGAACCATTGCTGCCCTTCAAGAGCGGCCTTTATCACCTGGCTCAGGCGCGCCCGGACGTGGAACTGGTGCCGGTGTGGATCGCCAACCTCAACCGGGTCATGCCCAAGGGCAGAGCGCTGCCGCTGCCGCTGCTGTGCACCCTGAGCTTCGGCGCGGCACTGGAGCCCATCGAGGGGGAGGGCAAAGACGCCTTCCTGGAACGCGCGCGTAACGCCCTGCTGGCACTGGCACCCGAGGAGGCCTGAGATGGATAACAACACTTTGCTGCTGTTCGCCGGTATCGGTGCCCTGTTGTTGCTGGCCAGCCTGGTCGGCTTCGTCCTCAAGCGGCGCAGTGGTGATCAGCCCAACCCGGTGATCGACAACCTCAACGCGCGGATCAATGCCTGGTGGGTGATGGTGCTGGTAATCGGCATCGCCTTCCTGTTCGGCAACAACGGCGTGATCCTGCTGTTCTATTTCGTCTCCTTCTACGCCCTGCGCGAGTTCATGACGCTGACGCCGACCCGGCGCAGCGATTACCCGGCGCTGGTGGCGGCCTTCTACTTCGCTCTGCCGATGCAGTACCTGCTGATCGCCTTCGGCTGGTACGGCCTGTTCGCCATCTTCATCCCGGTCTATCTGTTCCTGCTGTTGCCGATCCTGGCTTCGCTGGGCGGCGACACCACCCGCTACCTCGAGCGTGCGGCCAAGGTGCAGTGGGGCTTGATGATCGCCGTGTACTGCATCTCCTCGGTACCGGCGCTGCTGACCCTGGACATCCCCGGCTACGAGGGTCGCAACCTGCTGCTGATCGCCTGGCTGATCATCGTCGTGCAGCTCTCCGACGTGCTGCAGTACGTCTGCGGCAAGCTGGCCGGCAAACACAAGATCGCGCCCAACCTGTCACCCTCGAAAACCGTGGAAGGCTTTGTCGGCGGCGTAGCGCTGGCTACGCTGATCGGCGCCATGCTGTGCTGGATCACCCCCTTCGCCTTCTGGCAGGCCGCACTGTTCGCGCTGCTGGTGTGCATCCTCGGCTTCGCCGGCGGCCTGGTGATGTCGGCGATCAAACGCGACCGCGGGGTGAAGGACTGGGGCCACATGATCGAAGGCCACGGCGGCATGCTGGATCGCCTGGACTCGGTGTGCTTCGCCGCGCCGGTTTTCTTCCATATGGTGCGCTACTGGTGGGCCTGATCTGGCGCAAGTACTGGAGCAGAGGATTGCACTAGAGTTAAGCAACTCCAGAGAACAAGAAGGCCGACATGATCGCCCACACCCAGACACTGTTCGGAGCCGTCGCACTGGTCGCCGTGATCATGGGCAGTTGTCTGATCCTGGTCGGCCAGTTGCGTCATCGCGACGGCATGCTCACCACTGGGCTGGGCATGCTTTCCCATGCGCTGGCCTACATTGGCTTCACCCTGTTCGGTCAGATATCGATGTGGATCAGCTACGTGCTGGCCAACACCTTGCTGTCCACCGCGCTAGCGTTCTACACGGTCAGCCTGCCGCTGATCCACGGCCGACGCCCGCCCTGGCGACTGGCCTTCGCCTTCCCGCTGCTGCTGGGCGCGTTGCTCAGCCTGCTGATCGATACCCAGGAACCCCGCCAACTGGTGGCCTGCCTGCTGCTGTTCACGCAATGCCTGGTCATCCTGCGCCTGAGCCGCATCCATGCCGTGTCCGGCGGGCGCGCCCACCGAATCCTGATGATCGGTGCAGGCATCAGCCTATTCGGCCTGGGCATTCGTGTGGTGGTCATCCTCAGTGGCGCACCGGCGGAGATGCACTACGACGTCAGCAACCTGAAGCAGACGGTATCGGTAGCCCTCGGCGCCGCCACCATCATCATGTTCTCCTTCGGCCTGGTGCTGCTGTCGCGCGAGCGCATCGAATCGGAGCTGCGCCAGACCGCCCTACGCGACACGCTTACCAGGCTGCCCAATCGCCTGGCGATACTGGAACAACTCACCGACGAGCTGGAGCGTGCCCGCCGCCAACACATGCCGCTGTCTATCGCCATGCTCGATCTGGATCACTTCAAGCAGATCAACGACAGCCACGGCCATCTTGTCGGCGATGCCGTGCTCAGGCACTGCGCGGACCATCTTCAGCAACGGCTGCGGCGTAACGACAGCATCGGCCGTTATGGTGGTGAGGAGTTTCTGCTGATTCTGCCCGGCACCGACGCCAGCGGCGCGCTGGAGTTGGTCGATCAGCTCCGCCAATCCCTTACCCAGCACCCGGCGCAGGTTGACGACAAGCACATCGCCCTGAGCTTTAGCGCCGGTGTTTACGGCAGCACCAGCCCCGTCGCCGAGGACATCACCGGCATGCTGCTCAAGGCCGACGCCGCGCTCTATCGCGCCAAGCACGCCGGGCGTAATACGCAGGTCCTGGCCACGGCGGACTGAGGGAACGGGCTCGGATTTACTGATGATCCCCGGACGGCCAACAGATTTCTGCCGGAAGAACTGAGTAATGCCTGGCTACCAGCGTTCAGCGTCGCCTGACTTTTCTGCAGGCAACAAAAAACCCGCCGAAGCGGGTTTTTCAAGACCTTCCGACATCCTGTCGTTTGCCATCCTGGCGCGGTCTGTCTTCCTTGACCCGGGACATCCAGTTCCCGGTAGGTGTGTGTAGATTAGCCAGCCTACGCATGCGACGGGAGAGGCTCATTGCGCTTCGACGTGTAAGCCTTTTGCCATAACATCAGAAGTCCAGATTCGACACAGCCAGGGCGTTGGACTCGATGAAGTCACGGCGCGGCTCCACGGCATCGCCCATCAGGGTATTGAAGATCTGGTCGGCGGCGATGGCGTCTTCGATGGTCACCTTGAGCATGCGGCGCACTTCCGGGTCCATGGTGGTTTCCCACAACTGATCCGGGTTCATCTCACCGAGACCTTTGTATCGCTGGATGCTGTGACGCTTGGTGCTTTCGGTCATCAGCCAGTCCAGTGCTTCCTTGAAGGTGCTGACCGGTTTCTTGCGCTCGCCACGCTGCACGTAGGCGCCTTCTTCCAGCAGGTTGTTCAGCTGTTCGCCCAAGGTAGTGACGGTCTTGTAGTCATTGCTGGCGAAGAAGTCGCGGTTGAAAGTGGTGTAGCTGGAAAGGCCGTGAGATTTGACCTCGACCTCCGGCAACCACAGGTGACGCTCGCGGTCTTCACGCAGACTGGCACTGTAGGTCTGGCCAGACTTCTCAGTAGTCTTCAGACGTGCAGCGAAGCCTTCCAACCAGTTCTGCATGAAGGCCTGATCAGCGAGCTGTTCCACCGAAATACGCGGCAGATAAACGAAGTGCTCGGTGATGTCCTTGGAGTAGACGCGCGACAGGCGGTCCAGGGTCTTCATCACACCACGATAGTCGCCGACCAGTTTCTCCAACGCGCTGCCAGAAAGACCTGGGGCATTTTCGTTGACGTGCAGGCTGGCGTCTTCCAGGGCCGACTGGGTCATGTATTCATCCATGGCCTCGTCGTCCTTGATGTACTGCTCCTGCTTGCCTTTCTTCACCTTGTACAGTGGTGGCTGAGCGATATAGATGTAACCACGCTCAACCAGCTCCGGCAGCTGGCGGAAGAAGAAGGTCAGCAGCAGGGTACGAATGTGCGAACCGTCGACGTCAGCATCGGTCATGATGATGATGTTGTGGTAACGCAGCTTGTCGATGTTGTATTCATCACGACCGATACCGCAGCCGAGCGCGGTGATCAGCGTGCCGACTTCCTGCGAGGAAATCATGCGGTCGAAACGCGCGCGCTCGACGTTGAGGATCTTGCCCTTGAGCGGCAGGATCGCCTGGGTCTTGCGGTTACGGCCCTGCTTGGCAGAACCGCCCGCGGAGTCACCCTCCACGATGTAGAGTTCGGACAGCGCCGGGTCTTTTTCCTGGCAGTCGGCCAGTTTGCCGGGGAGGCCAGCGATGTCCAACGCACCTTTACGGCGAGTCATCTCACGCGCTTTACGAGCCGCTTCGCGGGCGCGAGCGGCATCGATCATCTTGCCGACCACGGCCTTGGCTTCGTTGGGGTTCTCCAGCAGGAAGTCGGAGAAGTACTTACCCATTTCCTGTTCGACCGCGGTTTTCACCTCGCTCGATACCAGTTTGTCCTTGGTCTGCGAGCTGAACTTCGGGTCCGGCACCTTGACCGAAATGATCGCAGTCAAGCCTTCGCGAGCATCGTCACCGGTGGTGGCAACCTTGAACTTCTTCGCCAGGCCTTCGGACTCGATGTAGTTGTTCAGGTGGCGGGTGAGGGCAGAGCGGAAACCCGCCAGGTGTGTGCCACCGTCGCGCTGCGGAATGTTGTTGGTGAAGCAGAGCAGGTTCTCGTTGAAGCTGTCGTTCCACTGCAGGGCGACTTCGACACCAACGCCGTCTTCTTCGCGCTGAACGTTGAAGTGGAACACCTGGTTGACCACTGTCTTGTTGGTGTTCAGGTACTCAACGAAGGCTTTCAGGCCACCTTCGTACTTGAACAGCTCTTCCTTGCCGGTGCGCTCGTCGCGCAGCAGGATGCCCACGCCGGAGTTGAGGAAGGACAGTTCGCGCAGACGCTTGGCCAGGATGTCCCAGCTGAAGTGGATGTTGGCGAAGGTCTCTTCGGACGGTTTGAAGTGGATCTGCGTGCCGGTACCGTCGGTGTCACCGACAGCGGCCAGAGGCGCTTGCGGTACACCATGCACGTAGGTCTGTTCCCAGATCTTGCCGCTACGGCGGATGGTCAGCACCAGCTCCTTGGAGAGGGCGTTCACCACCGAGACACCCACGCCGTGCAGGCCGCCGGATACCTTGTAGCTGTTGTCATCGAATTTACCGCCGGCGTGAAGCACGGTCATGATGACCTCGGCCGCCGAGACGCCTTCTTCCTTGTGCATGTCGACCGGGATACCACGGCCGTTATCGCGCACGCTGATCGACTCATCCGGGTGGATGGTGATGGTGATTTCGCTGCAGTAGCCTGCCAGCGCTTCGTCGATCGAGTTGTCGACCACCTCGAACACCATGTGGTGCAGACCACTACCATCGTCAGTGTCACCGATGTACATCCCGGGACGTTTGCGTACGGCGTCCAGTCCTTTCAGCACCTTGATGCTGGAGGAGTCGTACGTTTGGTTCTCGCTCATGCCTTCACTCCCGATGGTCTTGGGTCTGGGTGATACGGCCATGTTCCACGTGGAACATGGCAACCGGCGTATCCGTCTGCCAGCCTTCCCTCAACAATTCATGATCTACACAGGTGATGAACACCTGGCAGCGCAAATCTTCCAGCAACCGGCACAATGCCTGACGATGCTGTTCATCCAGCTCCGACGGTAAGTCGTCCACCAGATAGATACACTGGCCACGCTTGGCTTCGTTGACCAAGTGGCCCTGGGCGATGCGCAAAGCACACACCACCAGTTTCTGTTGTCCTCGCGACAGAATCTCTGCCGCATTGTGCCCCGCCAGTCGCAGACGCAAATCAGCGCGCTGCGGTCCGGCCTGGGTATGCCCGAGTTGCTGGTCGCGGAGGAGGGATGAGGCGAGCACTTCGCTCAGCTCACGATCCTTGTCCCAACCGCGGTAATAACTCAGGGTTAGTCCTTCCAGCTCCAGCAGCTCGGCCAGGGTCCGTTCGAACACCGGTTTCAGGGCCTGAATGTAGGCACGTCGGTAGGTGTCGATTTCCTCGCTGGCACTGCATAGTTCGCGGTCCCATGCGGCCTGCGAAGCACTGTCAAGTGTACCATGGCGCAGCCACGAGTTCCGCTGCCGCAGGGCTTTCTGCAAGCGTTGCCAGGCGCCGAGAAAGCGATGTTCCACGTGGAACACGCCCCAATCGAGAAACTGCCGGCGAATCTTCGGCGCGCCCTCAAGCAGACGAAAGCTGTCCGGGTTGATCAGCTGCAACGGCAACAGATCGGCAAGCTGCGCAGCGCTACGCGCGTTCTGCCCATCGATACGAATCTGCAGCTCACCCTGACGATCACGAGAGATACCCAGATTGCTGGAGCCACCCTCGGCCAACTGCACCTGACCGAAAATGGTACAGGCGAGTTGCTCGTAATGGATAACCGGCTGCAGGCGGGTGCTGCGGAAGGAGCGGGCGAGGCCGAGCAGATGGATCGCCTCGAGCACGCTAGTCTTGCCGCTGCCGTTGGCGCCGTGGAGGATGTTGATGCGGGAGGAGGGGGAGAGGGTCACCGGGTGCAGATTGCGCACCGCGGTGACCGTGATACGGCTTAGGGACATTAAAGACGCATCGGCATGACAACGTAGGCAGAATCGTCGTTGTCGGCTTCCTGCAGCAGGGCACTGCTGTTGGAGTCGGAGAGGATCAGGCGCACCTGCTCGGTGCCCATCACGCCCAGCACATCCAGCAGATAGCTGACGTTGAAACCGATCTCCAGGCCGCTGCCCGCATAGTCGACAACGATCTCTTCCTCGGCCTCTTCCTGCTCAGGGTTGTTGGCTTGAATCTTCAGCAGACCAGACGCCAGGGTCAGGCGAATGCCACGGTACTTCTCGTTGGACAGAATCGCGGTGCGGCTGAAGGCTTCGCGCAGGCCCTGACGATCCGCCAGTACCAGTTTGTCGCCACCACGCGGCAGCACGCGCTCGTAATCCGGGAATTTGCCGTCGACCAGCTTCGAGGTGAAGGTGAACTCGCCGGTGTTGGCACGGATATGATGCTGACCGAGAACGATGGCGACTTCGGCGTCCTGCTCGGTGAGCAGGCGAGCCAGTTCGAGAATACCTTTGCGCGGCACGATGACCTGATGCTTGCCTTCCTGCTGGATGATCGCTTCCATGGAGCACATGGCCAGACGATGACCATCGGTAGCGACCGCTCGCAGCAGACCGCTCTGTACTTCCAGGAGCATACCGTTGAGGTAGTAGCGCACATCCTGCTGAGCCATGGCGAAGCTGGTACGTTCGATCAAACGACGCAGCTTGGCTTGCGGCAGGTTGAAGGTCAGCGACCCCGGACCTTCCTCGACGGTAGGAAAGTCGTTGGCCGGCAGCGTCGACAAGGTGAAACGGCTGCGTCCGGCCTTGACCAGCAACTTCTGCTCGTCGACGCGAATGTCGATCAGCGCGTCGCTCGGCAGGCTTTTGCAGATGTCCATCAGCTTGCGCGCCGGCACGGTGATCTCACCGGGTTCGGCGGCATCTTCGAGTGTGACGCGGCCAACCAGTTCGACCTCGAGGTCGGTACCGGTAAGCGACAGCTGCTGGCCTTCGACCACCAGCAGGACGTTGGACAGAACCGGCAGCGTCTGGCGTCGTTCCACGACACCGGCGACCAGTTGCAGGGGTTTCAACAGGGCTTCGCGTTGAATAGTGAAATGCATGGTCTAGTCCCTTGCCTCGTGGAGCTGCATTGATTTGATCAGGTAGTCAGGGTGCGCAGCAGGTTCTTGTAGTCCTCGCGGATGTCCGCGTCGGATCCCCTAAGTTCAGCAATCTTACGGCATGCGTGCAACACCGTGGTGTGATCGCGACCGCCGAAGGCCACACCGATTTCCGGCAGGCTGTGATTGGTCAGTTCCTTCGACAATGCCATGGCCACCTGACGCGGCCGGGCGATCGAGCGCGAACGACGCTTGGAAAGCAGGTCGGTGATCTTGATCTTGTAGTACTCAGCGGTGGTGCGCTGAATATTATCGATGCTGACCAGCTTGTCCTGCAGGGCCAGCAGATCCTTGAGCGATTCGCGGATCAGTTCGATGGTGATGTCGCGGCCCATGAAGTGCGAGTGGGCGATCACACGCTTCAGCGCGCCTTCCAGTTCGCGCACGTTGGAGCGAATACGCTGGGCGATGAAGAACGCGGCATCGTGCGGCAGATCCACCTTGGCCTGGTCGGCCTTCTTCATCAGGATTGCCACGCGAGTTTCCAGCTCGGGGGGCTCGACAGCCACGGTCAGGCCCCAGCCGAAGCGCGACTTCAGTCGCTCTTCTAGGCCTTCGATCTCTTTCGGGTAGCGATCGCTGGTGAGAATCACCTGCTGACCCCCTTCGAGCAGCGCGTTGAAGGTATGGAAGAACTCCTCCTGGGAGCGCTCCTTCTTGGCGAAAAACTGGATGTCGTCGATCAACAGTGCATCGACCGAACGGTAGAAGCGTTTGAATTCGTTGATGGCGTTGAGCTGCAACGCCTTGACCATATCGGCGACGAAGCGCTCGGAGTGCAGGTACACGACCTTGGCGTTAGGGTTCTTCGCCAGCAGGTGATTACCCACAGCATGCATCAGGTGAGTCTTGCCCAGGCCAACGCCGCCATAAAGGAACAGTGGGTTGTAACCGTGCTTGGGGTTGTCCGCCACCTGCCAGGCTGCAGCGCGCGCCAACTGGTTCGACTTACCTTCGACGAAGTTATCGAAGGTAAAGGTGCGGTTGAGGTAGCTGGTGTGCTTGAGGCCACCTTCGACCTGTACGGTACGTTCGGTGCGTGGCGCCACCGCGGGAGTCGGCGGTTGCGGCGCGGAGCCTCCCATGGAGTCGAAGCTGGCACGCGACGGCTCCTGCTGTGCAGGCGGCGGCACCGGCTTGCTGACGGATGCGGCGGCCTGAACCTGAGCGGCACGTGCAGCGGCAGGCAAAGGGGCCGTTGGCGCGACACGGGCAGTCGCTGCCCGCTTGCTGCCTATTAATAAGGAAAGCGCAGGAACCAGACCGCCAGCGCGCTCACCGAGCAACTCGAGCAAACGACTCAGGTACTTCTCGTTGACCCAATCGAGTACGAAACGATTCGGCGCATACACGCGCAGCTCGTCGCCTTCGGCTTCGACCTGCAGAGGACGGATCCAGGTGTTGAATTGCTGGGCCGGCAACTCGTCGCGCAAAAGCTCGACGCATTGCTGCCATAGTTCCACTGACACTGACTATCCCCTATCCAGGCGGCGATGCAAAAAACAGCCGCCATTGTAACGGCCAACGACCGAGTTATCCACACAGCAGGGCCTAGATGGCCAAGTAAAATCAAAGCCTTAGTTCCATTCATCAGACTTATCAGAAGCAGCATGAGCCTTGTGGATAAGCACCCCATAAGCTTCTGTAAAAGCCTGGGGATGAACGGGCGGATAACCCTGCTGTGGGTAACACGGCATTCTATCCTCAGGCTGTCTGCAGGACACGCACAGAGGAACCACGCCTTTTGGACAGACTTATCATCGCCGGATGAGCAAGCAGGGCGCTGCAGCCAAAGGGTTGTCCACAGACGCTCGCAGCGCCATTCAAAATAAACATAGAAAAAGAGCTTTAAACCCTTTTCTTTCTTTCTATTTCTATCTGACGAATAAGGTTGGTTGGAAATTGACCTACCGCGCGGCTTTCTCTAGAATTGCCGGTCTCTTTAAACCAGGGTCATTCCGACCCTAGTCGATCACCCAGGTAACGCACCATGAAACGCACTTTCCAACCCAGCACCATCAAGCGCGCTCGCACCCACGGTTTCCGTGCCCGCATGGCCACCAAGAACGGCCGTGCCGTCCTGTCGCGTCGTCGCGCCAAGGGCCGCAAGCGTCTGACTGTCTAATTCATCCTGACAGGTGGTGAGTCGAGGCTTCGGCCGGGAAAAGCGACTGCTGACCCCCCGGCAATTCAAGGCAGTCTTCGACTCCCCAAGCGGTAAAGCTCCGGGCAAAAGTGTCCTGCTGCTAGCGCGCGATAACCAGCTTGATCATCCCCGCCTAGGTTTGGTGATCGGCAAAAAGAGCGTCAAGCTCGCCGTCGAGCGCAACCGCATCAAGCGTCAAATCCGCGAGTCCTTTCGCCTCAATCAGGACAACCTGACAGGCTGGGACATCGTGGTGGTCGCCCGCAAAGGGCTAGGTGATCTGGAGAATGGCGAACTTGCTCAGCAGTTCGGCAAACTCTGGAAACGCTTGGCCCGAAGCCGGCCCAGTCGCGACGCAGACTTATCCCCCGGGACAAGCGACAATCCCCATGCGTAAAGCGGCTCTAGCCTGTATTCAGGTTTATCGCTACGCCATCAGTCCGCTGATGGCCAGTCATTGTCGCTTCTATCCCAGCTGCTCCTGCTATGCCTACGAAGCCATCGAACAACATGGCTTCCTGCGTGGTGGCTGGCTGACAGTGCGCCGTCTCGGTCGCTGTCACCCCTGGAATGCCGGCGGTTTCGATCCGGTTCCACCCGTTAAAAAATCCCGTTCCCCTTCGATGGCCGAATAATCATGGATATCCAACGTTCGATCCTGATCGTCGCCCTGGCAGTCGTGTCCTACCTCATGGTCCTGCAATGGAACGAGGACTATGGCCAGGCTGCCCTGCCAGCCGAGGTTAGTACCTCGACCGCTGCGACGCCTGCCCTGCCCGACACACCTGCTGCAACTGCCAGCACCGGCGGCGACGACATTCCCACTGCCGTGGCCGAGCCCACTGCTGCTGCCGTTGCGCCTACCGCCGCTGTCAGCGACGAGCTGATTCGCGTCAAGACCGATGTGCTGGACCTGGCCATCGACCCGCGTGGTGGCGATATCGTGCAGCTGCGTCTGCCGCAGTACCCGCGTCGTCAGGACCGCCCGGACGTTCCGTTCCAGCTGTTCGATAACGGCAACGAGCGTACCTACCTGGCACAGAGCGGCCTGATCGGTCAGAACGCGCCGGACAAATCCAGCGGTCGTTCCCTGTGGAGCAGCGAAAAGCAAAACTACGAACTGGCCGAAGGCCAGGACAGCCTGGTAGTCGATCTCAGGTTCAGCGAGAACGGCATCAACTACATCAAGCGCTACAGCTTCAAACGCGGCCTCAACCCGCAGTGCTCGGCGCGTGAGCAGCAGTTGAAGAAGCCTGGCTGCATCGATCCGTCCGCCTATCAGGTCGACGTACGTTACTTGATCGACAACCAGAGCGAGCAGGCCTGGAGCGGCAACCTGTTCGCCCAGCTCAAGCGCGACAACAGCGGCGACCCGTCCTCGACCACCGCTACCGGCACCGCCACCTACCTCGGCGCGGCACTGTGGACCGCCGACGAGCCGTACAAGAAGGTGTCGATGAAGGACATCGACAAGCAGTCCTTCAAGGAAACCGTACAGGGCGGCTGGGTCGCCTGGCTGCAGCACTACTTCGTTACCGCCTGGGTGCCGAGCAAGGACAGCACCAACCTGGTACAGACCCGCAAGGACAGCCAGGGTAACTACATCGTCGGCTTCACTGGCCCGTCCGTGCAGGTCGCTGCCGGCGCGCAGGGCGAAACTGGCGCGATCCTCTATGCCGGTCCCAAGTTGCAGGAGCACCTGGGCACCCTGTCCCCGGGTCTGGAGCTGACCGTCGACTACGGCTTCCTGTGGTTCCTGGCGCAGCCGATCTTCTGGCTGCTGGAAGTGATCCATGGCGTGCTCGGCAACTGGGGTTGGTCGATCATCGTCCTGACCATCATCATCAAGCTGATCTTCTTCCCGCTGTCGGCTGCCAGCTACCGCTCGATGGCGCGTATGCGTGCCGTATCGCCGAAACTGCAGGCGCTGAAAGAGCAGCACGGTGACGATCGCCAGAAGATGTCCCAAGCGATGATGGAGCTGTACAAGAAAGAGAAGATCAACCCGCTGGGCGGCTGCCTGCCGATCCTGGTGCAGATGCCGGTATTCCTCGCCCTGTACTGGGTGCTGCTGGAATCGGTCGAGATGCGTCAGGCGCCATGGCTGCTGTGGATCACCGACCTGTCGATCAAGGATCCGTTCTTCATCCTGCCGATCATCATGGGCGCGACCATGTTCATCCAGCAGCAGCTCAACCCGACGCCGCCGGACCCCATGCAGGCCCGCGTGCTGAAGCTGATGCCGATCATCTTCACCTTCTTCTTCCTGTGGTTCCCGGCTGGTCTGGTGCTGTACTGGGTGGTCAACAACTGCCTGTCCATCGCCCAGCAGTGGTACATTACGCGCAAGATCGAAGCGGCAGCGAAACCGGCCAACGCCTGATTCGCCAAAGCTTCCAAGCATCAAGCAAACGCCCCATGATTGGGGCGTTTTGCTATCCAAGCATTTGTCGTGGGCGCGAGCTCTGCTCACGAATCGCTGCTATCCACAGCTTTCTCCCTCGCGCCTACTAGCCCCGTAAACAACGAGTAAACCGCCATGAACCACGCCCGAGATACCATCGCCGCCGTCGCCACCGCCCAGGGTCGGGGCGGTGTGGGTATCGTGCGGGTATCTGGTCCACTGGCCGGTCAATTGGCTCAGGCCATCTGCAGGCGCGAGTTGAAGCCACGCTTCGCTCATCACGGGCCGTTCTATGGCGAGAGCGAACTGACGCTGGATGAAGGTCTGGCCATCTACTTTCCCGGCCCCAACTCCTTCACTGGTGAAGACGTACTGGAACTTCAGGGCCACGGTGGCCCGGTGGTGCTCGATCTGCTGCTGCGCCGCTGCATGGCGTTGGGGGCACGCCTGGCGCGTCCTGGTGAGTTCAGCGAACGCGCCTTCCTCAATGACAAGCTCGACCTGGCTCAAGCCGAGGCCATCGCCGATCTGATCGAAGCCAGCTCCGAACAGGCTGCGCGCAATGCCCTGCGTTCGCTGCAGGGCGAGTTCTCCAAACGCGTGCATGCACTGACCGAGTCGCTGATCCAGCTGCGCATCTACGTCGAAGCCGCCATCGACTTCCCCGAGGAGGAGATCGACTTTCTTGCAGATGGTCATGTGCTGAGCCAGCTCGACGGCGTGCGCGCCGACTTATCCACAGTATTGCGCGAAGCGGGCCAGGGCGCCCTGCTGCGCGACGGCATGACTGTGGTCATCGCCGGCCGACCCAATGCCGGTAAATCCAGCCTGCTCAACGCCTTGGCCGGCCGTGAAGCGGCCATCGTCACCGATATCGCCGGCACCACCCGCGATGTGCTGCGTGAACATATCCACATCGACGGCATGCCCCTGCACGTGGTCGACACCGCCGGCCTGCGTGATACCGATGATCAGGTCGAGCGCATCGGCGTGGAGCGTGCGCTCAAGGCCATCGGCGAGGCAGACCGTGTGTTGCTGGTAGTGGACTCCACCGCGCCGGAAGCCGCCGATCCCTTTGCTCTGTGGCCAGAGTTTCTGGAGCAGCGCCCAAATCCGGCACACGTGACCCTGATCCGTAACAAGGCCGATCTCTCCGGCGAGGCGGTGACACTTGAAACCAGCGCCGATGGCCACGTCACCCTCAGCCTGTCAGCCAAATCAGCCGATGGCCTGGAACTGCTGCGCGAGCACCTGAAAGCCTGTATGGGCTATCAGCAAACCGCCGAGAGCGGCTTCAGCGCGCGGCGGCGCCACCTCGAAGCGTTGCATCAGGCCGAGCAGCACCTCGAGCACGGCCGCAACCAGCTCACCCTGATGGGCGCGGGTGAACTGCTGGCCGAGGATCTGCGTATGGCCCAACAAGCCCTGGGCGAGATCACCGGAGCCTTCAGCAGCGACGACCTGCTGGGACGCATCTTCTCCAGCTTCTGTATTGGCAAGTGAAACCACATACTCAGGCGCTCTGCACTCACCGTCCTCTTATCCACAGCTAGCCTGTAGGAGCGGATTTTTCCGCGAAAAGAGCATAGGTCGCGCCGTCAATCCGCCTCTTCCTGCCTCCCCGGATTTCATCCGGGCTACGAACTGCAGGCCAGACACCGGCTGCGTCTGGGGCTGACACCGATGGCAATCGTCGGCTCGCCCAGCCCACCTTACACAAGCTTGAGACCCCCTTAAGGGCTGACACGGCACTTTAACAATGCCCGATTTTCAGCCGAAATCCAGGTGCGCTGAAGAGTTATTCATAGCGAAATAAACCCTGTGGAAAACAGCCCTTGAGCCCTGCCCATAACCCTATGACAAAGCTGGGCGTAACTGCCCCTGTGGGTAACTAGCACTTTCATCCACAGTAGTTCAGCAGCTTGCCCAGCGGAACCGAGCAGGAATGACACAGGCTTATCATTCGCTGTACACCAGTAGCAGCAAGGCTTGTAAAGCTTTATCCACAGAAAAGGCTCCCTCTATACATAAACATAAAGAACAAGCTTTATAAAAATTCTCTCTTTTCTATTCTTTATAAGCCTGAGCGTACTTTTCACCAGGAAGGGGTCATCAGGTAAAGGCTCGAGGAGAGAGGAACACAGCCAATCAGCTGGCTATTTTTTGTGCAGAAGGCTTCATTCAGCAGGCTGAAGTCCCTATACTTGCCGCCTTTCTTTCAGACCCCTTCTCAACAGGCACGAGGTGCGTGGTGGATTTCCCTTCCCGTTTTGACGTGATCGTGATCGGCGGCGGTCATGCCGGTACCGAAGCAGCCCTTGCTGCAGCACGCATGGGCGTGAAGACCCTGCTGCTCACCCACAATGTCGAGACCCTCGGCCAGATGAGCTGCAACCCGGCTATCGGCGGGATCGGCAAGAGCCATCTGGTCAAGGAAATCGATGCCCTCGGCGGTGCCATGGCCACCGCTACCGACAAGGGCGGTATCCAGTTCCGTATTCTCAACAGCCGCAAAGGCCCAGCCGTACGTGCGACCCGCGCCCAGGCCGATCGCGTGCTGTACAAGGCCGCGATACGCGAGATTCTGGAAAACCAGGCCAATCTGTGGATTTTTCAACAGGCCGCTGATGACCTGATTGTGGAAAACGCCCAGGTCAAAGGCGTGGTCACCCAGATGGGGCTCAGGTTCCATGCGGATTCCGTGGTTTTGACCACAGGCACCTTCCTCGGCGGACTTATCCACATTGGCCTGCAGAACTACTCCGGCGGCCGTGCCGGTGATCCGCCCTCCATCGCTCTGGCGCATCGCCTGCGTGAGTTGCCACTGCGCGTCGGTCGCCTGAAAACCGGTACGCCGCCACGCATCGATGGCCGTTCGGTGGATTTCTCGGTGATGACCGAGCAACCGGGCGATACCCCCACGCCGCTGATGTCTTTCCTCGGTAAGCGCGAACATCAGCCCAAGCAGATCAGTTGCTGGATCACCCACACCAACGCGCGTACCCACGAGATCATCGCCGCCAACCTCGACCGCTCGCCGATGTACTCCGGTGTGATCGAAGGTGTCGGCCCGCGTTATTGCCCGTCGATCGAAGACAAGATTCACCGCTTCGCCGACAAGGACAGCCACCAGGTGTTCATCGAGCCGGAAGGCCTGACCACCCACGAGCTGTATCCCAATGGCATCTCTACCTCGCTGCCGTTCGACGTGCAGCTGGAGATTGTGCGCAGCATTCGTGGCATGGAGAACGCGCACATCGTGCGCCCCGGTTATGCCATCGAGTACGACTATTTCGATCCGCGCGATCTCAAGTACAGCCTGGAAACCAAGGTCATCGCCGGCCTGTTCTTCGCTGGCCAGATCAATGGCACTACCGGCTACGAAGAAGCCGGTGCCCAAGGCCTGCTGGCGGGCTGCAACGCTGCCCTGCGCGCGCAGGGCAAAGAAGCCTGGTGCCCGCGTCGTGACGAAGCCTACATCGGCGTGCTGGTCGACGATCTGATCACCCTGGGCACCCAGGAGCCATACCGCATGTTCACCTCGCGCGCCGAATACCGGCTGATCCTGCGTGAGGACAACGCCGACCTGCGCCTGACCGAGAAAGGCCGCGAGCTGGGCCTGATCGACGATGAGCGCTGGGCCGCTTTCGAGGCCAAGCGCGAAGGCATCGTGCAGGAAGAGCAGCGCCTGAAGAGCACCTGGGTGCGCCCGGGCACGCCGCAGGGTGATGCCATCGCCGCGCGCTTCGGTACGCCGCTGGCCCACGAATACAACCTGCTCAACCTGCTGGCTCGCCCGGAGATCGACTACGCCACCCTGGTCGAACTGACCGACGCGCCGGTTGTGGATAACCAGGTGGCCGAACAGGTCGAGATCAAGACCAAGTACGCCGGCTACATCGACCGTCAGCAGGACGAGATCGCCAAACTGCGGGCCAGCGAAGACACCAAGCTGCCGGATGATCTGGACTATGCCTCGATCTCCGGGCTGTCCAAGGAGATCCAGTTCAAGCTCGGCAATACCCGCCCGGCCACGCTTGGCCAGGCTTCACGGATCCCCGGAGTTACCCCGGCGGCGATTTCCCTGCTGCTGATTCACCTGAAAAAACGCAGCGCCGGGCAGAAGCTGGAGCAGAGCGCCTGATGTCGGTCACTCAGCGTCACGCCGAAGAACTGCTGCAGGGTGCCCGTGAACTGGGCATCGAGCTCAGCGCCGTGCAGCAGGAACAACTGCTCGCTTACCTGGGCCTGCTGATCAAGTGGAACAAGGCCTACAACCTCACCGCCGTGCGCGACCCCGACGAGATGGTGTCGCGCCACCTGCTCGACAGCCTATCGGTGGTGCCGTTCGTAGCCGAGCTTGGGGATAACTGGCTGGACGTCGGCAGTGGCGGCGGCATGCCCGGCGTGCCGCTGGCGATCATGTTCCCCGAGCGGCGTTTCACCCTGCTCGACTCCAACGGCAAGAAAACCCGTTTTCTGGTGCAGGTGAAGCTGGAGCTGAAACTCGCCAACCTCGAGGTTGTCCACAACCGGGTCGAAGCCTATCGCCCCGAGCAGCCTTTCGATGGCATCAGCTCGCGGGCGTTCAGCAGCCTGGAGGACTTCAGCAACTGGACGCGTCACCTCGGCAGCGTCGACACCCAGTGGCTGGCGATGAAAGGCGTGCACCCGGATGACGAATTGCAGGCCCTGCCGACGGACTTCCGTCTCAGCGCCACGCATGTGTTGCGGGTTCCCGGTTGCCAAGGCCAACGCCATCTGTTGATACTGCGTCGCTCGGTCTAAGGGGAAAGAAGATGGCCAAGGTATTCGCGATCGCCAATCAGAAAGGCGGCGTGGGCAAAACCACGACGTGCATCAACCTGGCCGCTTCACTGGTGGCGACCAAGCGCCGCGTGCTGTTGATCGACCTCGACCCGCAGGGCAACGCGACCATGGGTAGCGGTGTCGACAAACACGGTCTTGAGCACTCGATCTACGACGTGCTGATCGGCGAGTGCGACCTGAGCCAGGCCATGCAATTCTCCGAGCATGGCGGCTACCAGTTACTGCCGGCCAACCGTGACCTGACTGCCGCGGAAGTCGCCCTGCTGGAAATGAAGATGAAGGAAAGCCGCCTGCGTTATGCCCTGGCGCCGATCCGCGAGAACTACGACTACATCCTCATCGACTGCCCGCCATCGCTGAACATGCTGACCATCAACGCCCTGGTCGCCGCCGATGGCGTGATCATCCCCATGCAGTGCGAGTACTACGCGCTCGAGGGGCTTTCCGACCTGGTCAACAGCATCCAGCGCATCGCCCAACTGCTCAATCCCAAGCTGCAGATCGAAGGTCTGCTGCGCACCATGTACGACCCGCGCATCAGCCTGACCAATGACGTCACGGCTCAGCTCAAGCAGCACTTCGGCGACAAGCTGTATGACGCCGTGATTCCGCGCAACGTGCGCCTGGCCGAAGCACCGAGCTTCGGCATGCCGGCGCTGGTCTACGACAAACAATCCCGTGGTGCCATCGCCTACCTGGCCTTGGCCGGCGAGTTGGTGCGCCGTCAGCGCGCCGCCGCGAAAACCGCTACCGCTTAAGGAACATCCGCATGGCTGCGAAGAAACGAGGTCTGGGTCGAGGTCTGGACGCACTGCTCGGCGGCAACACCGTCAATGCACTGCAGGAAGAGGCCGCCCAGGTCGACACGCGTGAACTGCAATACGTGCCCCTGGAACTGATCCAGCGTGGCAAGTACCAGCCGCGTCGTGACATGGACCAGACCGCTCTGGAAGAGCTCGCCGCCTCCATTCGTGCCCAGGGCGTGATGCAGCCTATCGTCCTGCGCCCCATCGGCGGTGGTCGTTTCGAGATCGTCGCCGGTGAACGGCGCTGGCGTGCCAGCCAGCTGGCCGGTCAGGACAAGATTCCCGCCATGGTCCGTGAGTTGCCGGATGAAGCCGCCATTGCCATGGCGCTGATCGAGAACATCCAGCGCGAAGACCTCAACCCGATCGAGGAAGCCGTTGCCCTGCAGCGCCTGCAGCAGGAGTTCGAGCTGACTCAGCAACAGGTCGCCGATGCCGTGGGCAAATCCCGCGTCACCATCACCAACCTGCTGCGCCTGATCGCCTTGCCGGAGGAGATCAAGACCCTGCTTTCCCACGGCGATCTGGAGATGGGTCATGCTCGTGCGCTGCTCGGTTTACCCCTCGAACAGCAGGTCGAAGCCGCGCGACATGTTGTCGCACGTGGCCTGACCGTTCGTCAGACCGAGGCTCTGGTGCGCCAGTGGCTGAGCGCCAAACCTGCCCCGGCCAAAGCCAAGGCCGACCCGGACATCAGTCGCCTGGAGCAGAAGCTCGCAGAGCGTCTGGGCTCGCCCGTACAGATCAAGCACGGGAGCAAGGGCAAAGGGCAGTTGGTGATTCGCTACAGCTCCCTCGACGAATTGCAGGGTGTACTGGCGCACATTCGTTGAAACAATTCAGTCTGTAGTCCTACTTCACTCCTACTACAGCACGGTTGATCGGGCGCAGGCTGAACCCTATACTCCCCGCGCAATTTTGTCGGCTACGGGCCAGGTTTCGGCGCCTTACAGGGAGAGGTCGATGGGCATCCCCAGTAAGGTCCCGTTTCATCGTCAGCCAGGTTTTCCGATCCTGATTCTTCAGGCCATCGTGACGGCTGTGATTGCAGTGATTTTTGCCGTCAGTGGCGGATGGGTCGCGGCCTATTCGGCATTGCTGGGAGGGCTGATCGCCCTGCTGGCCAACGCGTATTTCGCATTCAAGGCCTTTCGTTACTTTGGCGCGCGTTCGGCTCGAGCCATCGTCCAGTCGATCTGGGCCGGGGCCATGGGTAAATGGATTATCACGGCAGTGCTGTTTGCACTGGCGTTCGTAGGGGTTGAACCACTTGCACCGATGCAGCTGTTCATCGGTTATCTGCTTGGCCTTCTGGCTGCAGCCTGTGCCCCCCTACTCATGAAAGTTTTCTGAAGCATTGGACCGTTTGAGGCGTTTATGGCTGATACCCCAGCAGAATATATCCAGCATCACCTGCAGAACCTGGTCTACGGCGCTCACCCGGATAAGGGCTGGATCATTGCCCAGACCCCGGAAGAGGTTAAAGCGATGGGCTTCTGGGCTGTCCATGTGGACACTCTGGGCTGGTCCCTGTTCATGGGCCTGATCTTCATCACTCTGTTCCGCATTGCCGCCAAGCGCGCCGTTACCGGCGTACCGACCGGCCTGCAGAACATGGCCGAGATGTGCATCGAGTTCGTCCAGGGCATCGTCAAGGACACCTTCCACGGCAAGAACCCGCTGGTTGCGCCGCTGGCCCTGACCATCTTCGTCTGGGTGTTTTTGATGAACAGCCTGAAGTGGATCCCGGTCGACTACATTCCTGGCCTGGCCCATGCCATGGGCCTGCCGTACTTCAAGATCGTCCCCACCGCCGACCCTAACGGTACCTTCGGTATCTCCCTGGGCGTGTTTCTGCTGATCATCTTCTACAGCATCAAGGTCAAGGGCATCGGTGGCTTTACCAAGGAACTGTCGTTCACCCCGTTCAATCACTGGGCGCTGATTCCTTTCAACCTGTTCCTGGAAATCATCGGCCTGCTGACCAAGCCGCTGAGCCTGGCCCTGCGTCTGTTCGGCAACATGTATGCCGGTGAAGTGGTGTTTATCCTGATCGCGCTGCTGCCCTTCTACGTTCAGTGGGGTCTCAACGTGCCATGGGCTATCTTCCACATCCTGGTCATTCCGCTGCAGGCGTTCATTTTCATGGTGCTGACCGTGGTTTATCTGAGTGCTGCGCACGAAGATCACCACTGATCAACATCGAAAAACCCAAAACCCCTAACTCGTAACCTTAACCTCTAAAAACTCTGGAGCTAACTATGGAACTCGTCTACATCGCCGCTGCCATCATGATCGGTCTGGGTGCCCTGGGTACCGGTATCGGCTTCGCCCTGCTGGGCGGCAAGCTGCTGGAATCCACCGCTCGCCAGCCTGAGCTGGGCCCGCAGCTGCAAACCAAGACCTTCCTGATGGCCGGTCTGCTCGACGCCGTTCCGATGATCGGTGTTGGTATCGCGATGTACCTGATCTTCGTTGTCGCGGGTTAAGAGTTCCTGAGTTCGAGGCAGCATGATGAGTGCTGCCTCTTCAGGCTTTTCTTCCCTGAACACGAGATAGCACGAGGTAAATCGCTGTGAACATTAACCTGACCCTGTTCGGTCAAACGATTGCCTTCGCTATTTTCGTCTGGTTCTGCATGAAGTTCGTATGGCCGCCGCTGACGCTGGCCATGCAGGAACGCCAGAAGAAAATCGCAGAAGGTCTGGATGCTGCCGGGCGCGCTGAGCGCGATCTGCAGTTGGCCCAGGAACGCGCTGCCCAGATGCTTCGTGAAACCAAAGAGCAAGCTGCCGAGATTCTCGATCGGGCGAACAAGACCGCCAACGCAATCGTCGAAGAAGCCAAGGCCCAGGCCCGCTCCGAAGGTGAAAAGCTGATCGCTGGCGCCAAAGCCGAAATCGATCTGGAAGTGAACCGTGCCAAGGATCAACTGCGTTCGCAGGTAGCAGCTCTGGCTGTCACCGGCGCCGAGCAGATCCTGCAGTCCTCCGTGGACGGCGCTGCGC
This sequence comes from Pseudomonas sp. ZH-FAD, assembly GCF_002803095.1. Classification (GTDB taxonomy): domain Bacteria; phylum Pseudomonadota; class Gammaproteobacteria; order Pseudomonadales; family Pseudomonadaceae; genus Aquipseudomonas. Next base: position 138,561 of record NZ_PGLR01000001.1, read on the forward strand.
ACAACGATCTGGTCGCAAAACTGGCCTCTCAACTCTAAGCGAGGCTCGCGATGATCAATACCAACACGCTCGCTCGGCCCTACGCGAAAGCTGCGTTTGAGTTTGCCAGTGCTGCACAGCAGGCCGATGCCTGGCTGAACATGCTGTCGCTGTCCGCGGCCGCGGTTCAAGCGCCGGCCATGGCTCAGCAGTTGGTCAACCCGGCGTTGACCGATGAGCAGAAAGTCAATGTGCTGGCGCAGCTCTGTGCCGGTCACATCGACGCTTCGTTCAGCAACTTCCTGCGCTCGCTGGGCAGCAACGACCGACTGTCGCTGTTGCCGGTAGTACGCGAACAATTCGCTGTGCTGAAGGCTGAAGCCGAACGCGCCCTCGATGTCGAGGTCGAGTCGGCTTTCGAGCTCAGTGCTGAGCAATTGCAAACTCTGGCTGCCGCCCTTTCCAAGCGGCTCGATCGCACCGTCCAGCCCACGCCCGTGGTCAATCCCGCCCTGATCGGCGGTGTTGTCATTCGTGCAGGTGACCTGGTCATCGACGGTTCGGTCCGCGGCAAGCTGAACAAGCTGGCCGAAGCGTTGAAATCCTGATTTGAGGGAACTGGCATGCAGCAATTGAATCCTTCCGAAATTAGCGAAATCATCAAGCAGCGCATTGAGTCGCTTGATGTAACCGCTCAAGCCCGTAATGAAGGCACCATCGTCAGCGTTTCCGACGGTATCGTGCGCATCTACGGCCTCGCCGACGTCATGTACGGTGAGATGATCGAATTCCCTGGTGGCGTGTACGGCATGGCCCTGAACCTGGAGCAAGACTCCGTAGGTGCCGTAGTGCTGGGTGGTTACCTGACCCTCGCCGAAGGCATGAGCGCCAAGTGCACCGGTCGCATCCTGGAAGTTCCGGTTGGTCCGGAGCTGCTGGGTCGCGTCGTTGACGCACTGGGCAACCCGATCGATGGCAAAGGCCCGATCAACGCCGCCGCTACTGACGCCGTTGAAAAGGTTGCGCCGGGCGTGATCTGGCGTAAGTCGGTCGACCAGCCGGTGCAGACCGGTTACAAGTCGGTCGATGCCATGATCCCGGTAGGCCGTGGCCAGCGTGAGCTGATCATCGGTGACCGTCAGATCGGTAAGACTGCTCTGGCCGTCGACGCCATCATCAACCAGAAAGACAGCGGCATCCGTTGCGTCTACGTCGCCATCGGTCAGAAACAGTCGACCATTGCCAACGTGGTACGCAAGCTGGAAGAAGCTGGTGCCCTGGCCAACACCATCGTGGTTGCAGCTTCGGCTTCCGAATCCGCTGCCCTGCAGTTCCTCGCGCCTTACTCCGGTTGCACCATGGGTGAATACTTCCGCGACCGCGGTGAAGATGCCCTGATCGTGTACGACGACCTGTCCAAGCAGGCCGTTGCCTACCGTCAGATCTCCCTGCTGCTGCGCCGTCCGCCAGGCCGTGAAGCCTACCCGGGCGACGTGTTCTATCTCCACAGCCGTCTGCTGGAGCGCGCTTCCCGCGTTTCCGAAGAGTATGTCGAGAAGTTCACCAATGGCGCCGTGAAGGGCAAGACTGGCTCGCTGACCGCTCTGCCGATCATCGAAACCCAGGCCGGTGACGTTTCCGCGTTCGTTCCGACCAACGTGATCTCGATCACCGACGGTCAGATCTTCCTGGAATCGGCCATGTTCAACTCGGGTATCCGTCCGGCCGTCAACGCCGGTATCTCGGTATCCCGTGTCGGTGGCGCGGCTCAGACCAAGATCATCAAGAAGCTCTCCGGTGGTATCCGTACCGCTCTGGCTCAGTACCGTGAACTGGCAGCATTCGCCCAGTTCGCTTCTGACCTGGACGAAGCCACCCGCAAGCAGCTCGAGCATGGTCAGCGCGTAACCGAGCTGATGAAGCAGAAGCAGTATGCGCCGATGTCCATTGCCGAAATGTCGGTGTCCCTGTACGCAGCCGAGCGTGGCTTCCTGCAGGACATCGAAGTCGCCAAGATCATCAGCTTCGAGCAGGCCCTGATCGCCTTCTTCAAGCGTGATCACGCCGACCTGATGGCGAAGATCAACGAGAAGGGTGACTTCAACGACGAAATCGACGCTGGCCTGAAAGCCGGTATCGAGAAGTTCAAGGCCACCCAAACCTGGTAACCGCAGCGGGGGTTTCGGCCCCCGCCTGCTTGAACCAAAAGGTGTGAAATGGCAGGCGCAAAAGAGATTCGCAGCAAGATTGCGAGCATCAAAAGCACGCAAAAGATCACCAGCGCCATGGAAAAAGTGGCGGTCAGCAAAATGCGCAAGGCTCAACAGCGCATGGCTGCCGGTCGCCCCTACGCCGAGCGTATTCGTCAGGTGATTGGTCACCTGGCCAAGGCGAACCCGGAATACCGCCACTCGTTCATGGTGGAGCGTGATGTAAAGCGCGTCGGTTATATCGTGGTGACCTCGGACCGTGGTCTGTGTGGTGGCTTGAACATCAACCTGTTCAAGGCGCTGCTCAGAAGCCTGAAGGAATGGCGCGACCAGAAGGTCGAGGCTGATTTCTGCGTGGTGGGCAGCAAGGGCGCGAGCTTCTTCCGCAGCAACGGGGGCAACGTGGTTGCCGCCATCAGCAAGCTGGGTGAAGAGCCGTCCATCAACGACCTGATCGGTAGCGTCAAGGTCGTGCTGGATGCCTACGCCGAGGGCCGTATCGACCGTCTGTATCTGGTGTCGAACAAGTTCGTCAACACCATGACGCAGAAGCCGGAAGTGCAGCAGTTGTTGCCGTTGGCCGCGAGCGATGCGCAAGGCGTGCAGAAAGGTCTGTGGGACTACGTGTACGAGCCGGACGCCCAGCAATTGCTGGATGCGCTGCTGGTACGCTACGTCGAGTCGCAGGTCTATCAGTCCGTGGTCGAGAACAGCGCGTGCGAACAGGCTGCGCGGATGATCGCGATGAAGAACGCAACCGACAACGCCGGTGAGCTCATCAAAGACCTGCAGCTGGTTTACAACAAGGCACGTCAGGCAGCGATCACCCAGGAAATTTCGGAAATCGTCGGCGGCGCTGCCGCGGTTTAAGAACGGTTCAAATATTCAGAGGAACCAAAGATGAGTAGCGGACGTATCGTTCAAATCATCGGCGCCGTCATCGACGTGGAATTCCCGCGTGACAAGGTGCCGAGTGTTTATGAAGCGCTGAAAGTAGTTGGCGCCGAAACCACCCTGGAAGTTCAGCAGCAGCTGGGCGACGGCGTGGTACGTACCATTGCGATGGGTTCGACCGAAGGCCTCAAGCGTGGCCTGGACGTCAACAGCTCTGGCAAGGCCATCTCCGTACCGGTCGGTAAAGCGACCCTGGGCCGGATCATGGACGTGCTGGGCAACCCGATCGACGAAGCCGGCCCCATCGGTGAAGAAGAGCAGTGGGAAATCCACCGCCCTGCGCCGAGCTATGCCGAACAGGCTGGCTCCAACGAGCTGCTGGAAACCGGCATCAAGGTTATCGACCTGGTCTGCCCGTTCGCCAAGGGCGGTAAAGTCGGTCTGTTCGGTGGTGCCGGTGTCGGCAAGACCGTGAACATGATGGAACTGATCCGTAACATCGCCATCGAGCACAGCGGTTATTCCGTGTTCGCCGGTGTGGGTGAGCGTACTCGTGAGGGTAACGACTTCTACCACGAGATGAAGGACTCCAACGTTCTCGACAAGGTAGCCCTGGTCTACGGTCAGATGAACGAGCCACCAGGCAACCGTCTGCGCGTAGCACTGACCGGCCTGACCATGGCCGAGAAGTTCCGTGACGAAGGTCGTGACGTTCTGTTGTTCGTCGACAACATCTACCGTTACACCCTCGCCGGTACCGAAGTATCCGCACTGCTCGGCCGTATGCCGTCGGCAGTAGGTTACCAGCCGACCCTGGCCGAGGAGATGGGCGTTCTGCAGGAGCGTATTACCTCCACCAAGAAAGGCTCGATCACCTCGATCCAGGCTGTCTACGTACCTGCGGACGACCTGACCGACCCGAGCCCGGCGACCACCTTCGCCCACTTGGACGCCACCGTCGTACTGAGCCGTGACATCGCTTCCCTGGGTATCTACCCGGCCGTTGACCCGCTGGATTCCACCAGCCGTCAGCTGGACCCGAACGTGATCGGCCAGGATCACTACGAGACCGCTCGTGGTGTTCAGTATGTTCTGCAGCGCTACAAGGAGCTGAAGGACATCATCGCGATCCTGGGTATGGACGAACTGTCCGAAGACGACAAGCAGCTGGTATCGCGCGCTCGTAAGATCCAGCGCTTCCTGTCCCAGCCGTTCTTCGTGGCTGAAGTCTTCACCGGTGCCCCGGGCAAGTACGTGTCCCTGAAGGACACCATTGCCGGCTTCAGCGGCATTCTCAAAGGCGACTACGACCACCTGCCGGAACAAGCGTTCTACATGGTAGGCGGCATCGACGAAGCCATCGAGAAAGCCAAGAAACTGTAAGTAACGGGTGCGCCCTCTAGAGGGCGTCCAGGCCGGAGTGGGCAGCAGCCCGATCCGGCCTCTCAACCGAGGCATTGTTATGGCTATGTCAGTCCACTGCGATATCGTCAGTGCGGAAGAAGAGCTGTTCTCGGGGCTGGTGGAAATGGTCATCGCCCACGGTCACCTCGGTGACCTGGGTATCCTGCCGGGCCACACCCCGCTGCTGACCGATCTCAAGCCGGGTCCGGTGCGAGTGATCAAGCAGGGTGGCACCGAGGAGGTGTTCTACATCTCCGGTGGCTTCCTGGAAGTTCAGCCGAGCATGGTGAAGGTTCTTGCCGACACCGCTGTTCGTGCCGGCGACCTGGATGAAGCCGCTGCCATCGAGGCGCGTAAGGCTGCCGAGAAGGCGCTGAGCGAGAAGGGCACCGAGTTCGACTACGGCAGTGCTTCGGCACGCCTGGCCGAGGCTGCTGCCCAGCTGCGCACCATCGAAGAGATGCGCAAGAAGTTCGGCGGCCGCAGCCGCTGATCGCGTATCGCGGTATCACGCAAAGGGGCGACTTAGGTCGCCCCTTTGCGTTTCTGGCAAAATAGCGCTTTCTTCGCGCGGCTCTCTGGCCGCGGCCAAATCTTGCCCAGCAAGGAGCTTTCTATGAGTCTGGATATCGTCATTCTTGCCGCTGGCCAGGGCACGCGCATGCGTTCGGCGCTGCCCAAGGTGCTGCACCCGGTCGCCGACAAGCCCATGCTCGGGCATGTCATCGACACCGCGCGCAGCCTGCAGCCGCAGAGCATCCAGGTGGTGATCGGGCATGGCGCCGACAAGGTGCGCGAACGGCTGGCCGCCGATGACCTGAATTTCGTCATCCAGGCCGAGCAGCTCGGCACCGGCCATGCCGTGGCCCAGGCTCTGCCGCAGCTCAGCGCCGATACCGTGCTGATTCTCTATGGCGACGTGCCGCTGATCGAAACGGCCACCCTGCAGCGCCTGCTGGCCCTGGTCAGCGATGATCGGCTGGGCCTACTCACCGTCGAGCTGGCTGACCCGACGGGCTATGGCCGCATCGTGCGCGATGGCAACGGCGTGGTGCAGGCCATCGTCGAACACAAGGATGCCAGTGAAGCGCAGCGGCAGATCCGCGAAGGCAACACCGGTATCCTCGCCGTTCCGGGCAAGCGCCTGGCCGATTGGCTGGGGCGTCTGTCCAACAGCAACGCCCAGGGCGAGTACTACCTGACCGACGTGATCGCCATGGCCGTGGCCGACGGCCTGACCGTGGCCACCGAGCGCGCCGCCGACGAGATGGAAGTGCTGGGTGCCAACGACCGCATCCAGCTTGCTCAGCTCGAATGCCATTACCAGCAGCGCCTGGCCCGTCGCCTGATGGCCCAGGGTGTCACCCTGCGCGATCCGCATCGCTTCGATGTGCGCGGGCAGGTGAGCGTTGGCCGCGACGTGACCATCGACATCAACGTCATCCTCGAAGGCAAGGTGGTGATCGAGGACTTTGTTTCGATCGGCCCGAACTGTGTGATCAAGGACTCTGTTCTGCGCAAGGGCGCCATCGTCAAGGCCAACAGCCACCTGGACGGCGCCGAGATGGGCGAGGGTGCTGATTGCGGCCCGTTCGCTCGCCTGCGCCCCGGTACCAAACTGGGCGCCAAGGCCCATGTGGGTAACTTCGTCGAGCTGAAGAACGCCGTACTGGGCGAGGGCGCCAAGGCCGGCCACCTGAGCTATCTGGGCGATGCCGAAATCGGCGCGCGAACCAACATCGGCGCCGGCACCATCACCTGCAACTACGACGGTGCCAACAAATTCCGCACCGTCCTGGGCGAGGACGTCTTCATCGGCTCCAACAGTGCGCTGGTGGCGCCGGTAACGCTGGGCGACCGTGCGACCACGGGCGCCGGTTCGGTGGTGACCAGCGACGTGCCGGCGGATACGCTGGCAGTGGGGCGGGCCAAGCAGCGCAATATCGAAGGCTGGAAGCGCCCGACGAAGAAGTGAACCCGATCCAGCCTGGGTGACCAGGCCTGTGGATAACCTGCCGGAGGCAGTCCTGTATGTTCGGTGTGACGGATTACGCCGCCTTCGTGGTGGCCTTCATCATCCTGCTGGCCATTCCTGGCCCAGGTAACCTGGCGCTGATCCTGTCCACCGGCAAGGGCGGGATTCGCGGTGGATTGGCCTCTACCCTGGGGATCATGCTCGGCGATCAGGTGCTGCTGTGGCTGGCGGTGGCCGGTGTCGCCGCGCTACTCAAGGCCTATCCGGCAGCCTTCCATCTTGTGCAGTGGCTTGGCGCTGGCTATCTGGTCTACCTCGGCCTGCGCATGATCCTGGCCAAGCCGGGGGCCGCGCCGACGTTGGACATCAAGCCGCGCCAATACCTCTGGCAAACCCTGGTGATCACCGTCTTCAACCCCAAGGCCATCATTTTCTACATGGCGTTCTTTCCGCTGTTCATCGATCCGCAGCGCCATCAGGGGCTGATTACTTTCGGTTTCATGGCTGTGACCATCATGGCGCTGACCTTTCTCTACGGCTTGCTGATCGTGCTGCTGACGCACTTTCTCGCCGAGCGCATGCGCGCCAACCCACGTATCGCGCGGGGCTTGGAGAAACTGGGCGGGCTGTGCCTGGTCGGCTTCGGGGTCAAACTGACGTTGAACTGATCGACGGACGCTTGCGGGCTTTTCGATCATATGTTTTGATTCGCGCCATTATCTTTCGAATCGAAACTTAAGCATGTCGAAGCGCAACACGCCGCAACGTCGTCACACCATCCTTGCCTTGCTAGCCGAGCAGGGCGAAGTGAGCGTGGACGCCCTGGCGCAGCACTTCGCCACCAGCGAAGTGACCATTCGCAAGGACCTCGCTGCCCTGGAAAAGAACGGCCTGCTGCTGCGTCGCTATGGCGGCGCGGTGCCGGTGCCGCAGGAGCTGATCAGCGAGCCGACGCAGCCCATTTCCCCCTACAAGCAGGCGATTGCCCGTGCCGGCGTGGCGCGCATCCGCGAACACGCACGCATCATCATCGATAGCGGCACCACCACGGCTGCCATGATCCCGCAGCTCGGCCACAAGCCCGGTCTGGTGGTGATGACCAACTCGCTCAACGTGGCCAATGCCCTGCGCGAACTCGAACACGAGCCGGTGCTACTGATGACCGGCGGCACCTGGGATCCGCACTCGGAATCCTTCCAAGGCCAGGTGGCCGAACAGGTGCTGCGTTCCTACGACTTCGACCAACTGTTCATCGGTGCCGACGGCATCGACCTGGAGCGTGGCACCACCACCTTCAACGAGCTGCTCGGTCTGTCGCGGGTGATGGCCGAGGTGGCCCGTGAAGTCATCGTCATGGTCGAGAGCGACAAGATTGGCCGGCGCATTCCCAATCTGGAACTGCCCTGGAACAGCCTGCATACCCTGATCACCGACGAGCGCCTGGATGCCCAGGCGGCCGAACAAATACGCGCGCGCGGCATCCAGCTGATCCTCGCGCCGCTGGAAACTTGAGGAGACAACCATGTGTGGAATCGTAGGCGCTATCGCGGAGCGCAATATCACCGCTGTTCTGGTGGAAGGCCTCAAGCGCCTGGAATACCGCGGCTATGACAGCGCCGGTGTGGCGCTGCTGACCGAGCAGGGCGCACTGGATCGCCGTCGTCGTGTTGGCAAGGTCAGCGAACTGCAGGCCGCACTGCAGGCCGAGCCGTTGGCGGGGCGTCTGGGCATCGCCCATACTCGTTGGGCCACCCACGGTGCGCCGAGCGAGCGCAATGCTCATCCGCATTTTTCTGGTAAAGAGCCCGGGCACGAGCTGGCGGTGGTGCACAACGGCATCATCGAGAACCACGAAGAGCTGCGTGAGCGCCTCAAGGGCCTGGGCTATGTCTTCAGCTCCGATACCGACACCGAAACCATCGTCCACCTGCTCGATCACAAGTTGCAGCAGCTCGGCGACCTCAGCGCCGCGCTCAAGGCCGCGATTCCGGAACTGCATGGTGCCTATGGCCTGGCCGTGATCAGTGCCAGGCAGCCGGATCGCCTGCTCGCAGCGCGCAGCGGTAGCCCGCTGGTGATTGGTCTGGGCCTGGGCGAAAACTTCCTTGCCTCCGACCAGTTGGCCCTGCGCCAGGTCACCGACCGCTTCATGTACCTGGAAGAAGGCGATATCGCCGAAATCCGTCGCGACGGCGTGCAGATCTGGGATGCCGCCGGCAATCCGGTGCAGCGCGAAGCCGTGCAGTACCACGAAGGTGCCGAGGCAGCGGACAAGGGCGAATACCGCCACTTCATGCTCAAGGAAATCCACGAGCAGCCCAAGGTGGTGCAACGCACCCTGGAAGGTCGCCTGGGCAGCGACCACGTGCTGGTGCAGGCCTTCGGCCCGCAGGCGGCCGAGCTGTTCACCAAGGTGAAGAACGTGCAGATCGTCGCCTGCGGCACCAGCTACCACGCTGGCATGGTCGCCCGTTACTGGCTGGAAGAGCTGGCCGGCATTCCGTGCCAGGTCGAGGTGGCCAGCGAATTCCGCTACCGCAAGGTGGTGGTGCAGCCGGACACCCTGTTCGTCAGCGTGTCGCAGTCCGGCGAAACCGCTGACACCCTGGCCGCGCTGCGCAACGCCAAGGAGAAGGCGCCGGGGCAGGGCGGCTACCTGGCCAGCCTGGTGATCTGCAACGTCGGCACCAGCTCGCTGGTGCGCGAATCCGACCTGTGCCTGCTGACCCAGGCCGGCCCGGAAATCGGTGTGGCCTCGACCAAGGCCTTCACCACCCAGCTGGTCGGCCTGATGCTGCTGACCCTGGCCCTCGGCCAGGTGCATGGCACCCTGGACAAGGCGCTGGCCGCCGAGCTGGTGGACGAGTTGCGTCGCCTGCCGACCCGTCTGGGCGAAGCGCTGGCCATGGACAAGACCGTGGAGAAGATCGCCGAACTGTTCGCCGAGAAGCACCACAGCCTGTTCCTCGGCCGCGGCGCGCAGTATCCGGTGGCCATGGAAGGGGCGCTCAAGCTCAAGGAGATCTCCTACATCCACGCCGAGGCCTACCCGGCCGGCGAGCTCAAGCACGGCCCACTGGCCCTGGTCGACGCCGACATGCCGGTGGTCACCGTGGCGCCGAACAACGAGCTGCTGGAAAAGCTCAAGTCCAACCTGCAGGAAGTCCGCGCCCGTGGCGGCGAGTTGATCGTCTTCGCCGACCAGCAGGCCGGCATGAGCAACGGCGAGGGCACCCACGTAGTGGCCATGCCGCATATCCACGACCTGCTCGCGCCGATCCTGTACACCGTGCCGCTGCAGCTGCTGTCGTACTACGTCGCCGTACTCAAGGGCACTGACGTCGACCAGCCGCGTAATCTGGCCAAGAGCGTCACGGTCGAATAAAACCGCTGGCGAAGAAAAGCCCGTCCATCTGGACGGGCTTTTGCGTTTCTGTCACGCCGAAATCCTGCTCAAGTGCTGTTCCTCGGGGCGCAGTGTAAGCACGCGAACGCCGTCGCGGGTGACCGCCACGGTATGTTCGAATTGCGCTGAGAGCTGACCATCGCGGGTCACCACCGTCCAGCCGTCGCGCAGGGTGCGTACATCCTCCGTTCCCCGGTTGAGCATGGGTTCGATGGTAAAGGTCATGCCTTCGCGCAGCGTCAGGCCGGTGCCGGCTTTGCCCCAGTGCAACACTTCGGGTGGTTCGTGCATTTCCCGGCCGATGCCATGGCCGCAGTACTCTTTGACCACCGAGTAGCGATGGGCGCGAGCATGGCGTTCGATGGCATGGCCGATATCGCCGAGTCGGGCGCCAGGTTTGACGGCTTCGATGCCTTTGCACATCGCTTCATAGGTCACTTGGGCGAGCTGACGAGCTTGGTCCGACACCTCGCCGATCAGGTAGGTCTTGCTCGAATCGGCGATGTAGCCGTTCTTCTCCAGGGTGATGTCGAAATTCACCAGATCGCCATCGCACAGAATATCGTCGGCGCTGGGGACGCCATGGCACACCACTTCGTTGCGCGACGTGTTCATGGCGTAAGCGAAACCATACTGCCCCTTGCTCGCCGGACGCGCCTTGAGTTCACTCACGATGTAGTTATCCACAAGGTCGTTGACTTGCAGGGTCGACATGCCGAGCAGATCCAGGCGATCCAGGTAGCCGAACACGGACGCGAGCAATCTGCCGGATTCCGCCATCAGGGCGATCTGTTCGGGTGTCTTGCTCATGAGGCGTCCGCCATTCTTGGCGGAACCACCACGCCGGCGGCACGCATCTCGGCGGCCATCACCTCATTGAAGCTCAGCGTCGGGTTCATCTCGCAGAGCATGCCGATGCGAATCCAGAAACCCGCCTGTGCATTGATCGAACGGCCCGAGACGGCGCTAGCCCTGCGAATCTGGTCGTGCAGTTCGTCATCGATATTGACGATGCCCATGGAAACTTCCTCATATATGTTTCGTATATGAATCATATAGAGCTTTTCCGGGAATTTCATCTTGCGCCCGCTAAGTCTGATCGTTGCCAGCGCCGGTAGGTGTTCCGATCCCTTAAACTGGGCGGCAAATCCGCTGACTGGCCCAGTTCAGGCGCGGGTCGCATGGAGTCATGTTGGTAGAGGAGAGAGGATGAAGCGCGTAGATGTGAAACGCAGAACAGACCAAGGGGTGCTGTTCGACACCCAGGTCATGGTCAACCCGGCCAATACGTCCGAATGGATCGTATTCTTCAAGAAAGACGCAGGGCGCAGCTTCTTTCTGGTGGACGAAACCGAGCAGGTGGAGAGCTTCTCCAGCCTGAACGAGCTGATGGTGGAGTTGCGGGCATTGGGTATCAAACGGGTCGAGGTACAGCTCTGATCCACAGTTGCTAACAATTGGCGTGGATCATCCTGTGGATATCCTTGTGATACTCGCCCAAGGTACTGATGAGCAGGGCTTCTCAGCCAGTTGTTCAAAAACTGATCCTTGCTCCGCGGCTGTCCACAGTCGCTTTGGATAACATTCCAGAAAACCTGTTGGTAAATCGTCCTGTTCCGCTTATGCCGGGGCCTGTGACGATTTGAACAGTTTCTCGCCAAGGCGGGTAGTTCACCTTTGTCGGGGCTGTAGACGGCTATCTAAAGATATGGTTGTATCATGCAACCATTGCTCGGAGATATGCCAGCCATGAGCCTTGACCCTTCTCTGGTCGACCAGATCCGATCCGCCTCTCGCACTATGGTTCGTGAGCTGGGTTTCATGCAGAGCACGTTGGCCGGTACCGACTATTCGCCATCGTCGGTGCATACCTTGCTCGAAATTGGCGCCCGTGGCGTGATGACTGCAGCGCAACTCGTTCAGGTTCTGAGGCTGGAGAAATCCAGTGTGAGCCGAATGATCGCCAAGCTGATCCAGGCTGGCGAGATAGAAGAGTCCACAAGTTCCTGTGATGGGCGGAGCAAGCGGCTGCTGCTGACCAACCAGGGCAAGCGCACGGTCGAGGCCATACAGGCATATGGCCAGAATCAGGTCACAACCGCACTGGCGCCGTTGAATCCAGCTCAGCAGCAGATCATTGCGCAGGGGGTGAATGCTTATGCCCAAGCGCTTGAGAGGCGTCGACTCGACACCACTGCAACCCCTTTCAACTCGATTCAACTGGGCGAAGGCTATCGCCCTGGCATGCTAGGTCGCATCGTAGAAATGCATGCGAAGTTCTACGCAAAACACTGGGGGTTCGGCCAGTTCTTTGAAAGCCAGGTCGCTGCTGGTGTCGCAGATTTCGCAGGGCGGTTGAACGAACCCTGCAACAATGTCTGGCTTGCCACCCAGCATGATCGAATCGTGGGGGCTGTTGCCATCGATGGACAGGATCTTGGAAACCACGAGGCCCATCTGCGCTGGTTCATTTTGGATGAAGGCTATCGAGGTGGTGGTTTAGGCCGCAGACTCTTGAGCCAAGCACTGGAGTTCTGTGATCGCCAAGGCTTCGCCGCTATACAGCTCTGGACCTTCAAAGGACTGGATGCGGCGCGCACGCTCTATGAGGCTTCCGGCTTCATGCTGGCTCAGGAGAAGAGAGGAACGCAGTGGGGTACGGCGGTAACCGAGCAACAGTTCACTCGGCGTGCCCGTTAATGGATATGGCTATCCACATGATCCTTGGATAACTCTTCATCTAACCTGTTGATAAGCATGCGAAAGCCTTGATTGACGGGGCATACAGCGCTTTGTACGGTTTCTCGCCAGGCTCAATCGTTGCCGGGACGGTAGAGATGACGATGAGTGGCGTCATATAGCGCCGATTCTGCAAACGCACCGGGATCGAGTACCCGTCCAACAAGGATCAACGCCGTGCGGCGGAACTCTTTGGCGGCGACCTTTGCCTCGATATCAGCCAGGGTGCCCAGTACCCAGTCCTGATCGGGCCAGCTCGCTCGGTGGATAACCGCGATGGGGCAGTCGGCGCCGTAGTGTGGCAGGAGTTCGCCGACGATGGCTGGCAGATGGCTTACGCCTAGGTGGATGGCCATTGTTGCGCGGTGTCGCGCCAGGTCATGCAATTGCTCACCCGCGGGCATCGGCGAGGTGGTGCCGTAGCGGGTGAGGATCACCGTCTGGGCGATGCCGGGCAGGGTCAGCTCGCTTTCCAGTAGCGCCGCGCAGGCGGCGGTTGCGGTGACGCCGGGGATGATCTCGAAGGGGATATCGAGGGCACGAAGCTCGCGAATCTGCTCGCCGATGGCGCCGTACAGCGAAGGGTCGCCGGAGTGCACGCGCGCCACGTCCTGGCCACATTCGTGCGCCTGACGTAGCAGTGCGATGATCTCGCCAAGGTTAAGTTCGGCGGTATTGACTACCTTTTCGGCGCTATTACCTGCAAGAACCGCTTCTGGTACCAGCGAACCGGCATACAGAATGACCGGGCACGAACGGATCAGGCGCTGACCCTTGACGGTGATCAGCTCGGGGTCGCCGGGGCCGGCGCCGATGAAGTAGACGGTCATGCTGCGGGTTCTCTATCGAAGGTGGCCAACGCGCAAGTGGCGTTGGCCGTGCGGGTTTTCTCGCCCAGCAGGCGGGCTGCCTTGCCCACTCGTGAGGCCAGGGCAAGGGCGCAGGGTTCAGCCACAGCGGGGCTTCCCGTTACGGATCGGATGAGTGGACTACCGGCTTTCTCCGGCTGGTGGAGCGTGAGCGCTTCGGGAGTGAATAATGTCAGCTGCAGATTCAGATGCGTGGCCAGTTCACGCAGCCCCGGTTCGTCGCGCTTGTGGGCGATGCTGGCCAGTCCAATGAGGTTATCCACAGTCAACTCAAGCTGGGCCAGGCTGTGGGTCAGCAGGGCGAGCAGCTCGTTCTGTGCACAACCGCGCCGACAACCCAGGCCGGCAACCACCCTAGGGGGGGCAGCGGGGTGATCGAGGTGGCTGGCGGTCATGAGCGGTATTCGTGTCGGAGGGTGACGTAGCTCATCATGGCACCTGCCAGCGGTCAACCGCGATTGACCGGCCGCCGCGGCCTGCGTAGCCTTCTCGCTTTCGAGGTTCTTCCCGGCAAGGCGCCGGGGAGCTAAGAGGGAACAGGGTCGATGCCCTGGCTGCCCCCGCAACTGTGAACGGTCTTAAGCCCTTCGATACACCACTGCCGTTAGGCGGGAAGGTGAAGGACGCGCAACGCGCAGACCGTGAGCCAGGAGACCTGCCTCGAATGACCAGCCATTTGCTCGGACGGGGTGATCCGACGCGGCCAGCACGCCCCTGCGTGCCCGCCTGCGCGTACCCGTCCGCCGAACTTACCGACGCCACGGGGCCTTCCATGAAAACCCTCGCCAAACTGCCTGTCACCATCGTCACCGGTTTTCTCGGTGCCGGCAAAACCACCCTGCTGCGCCACCTGCTGGCCAATGCCGGCGGCCGCCGTATCGCGGTGATCGTCAACGAGTTCGGCGAGCTGGGCATCGATGGCGAGATCCTCAAGCAGTGCTCCATCGGCTGCAGCGAGGAAGAAGCCAATGGCCGCGTCTTCGAGCTGGCCAACGGCTGCCTGTGCTGCACCGTGCAGGAAGAGTTCTTTCCGGTGATGCGCGAGCTGGTGGCGCGCCGTGGCGACCTCGACCATATCCTCATCGAGACCAGCGGCCTGGCGCTGCCCAAGCCGCTGGTGCAGGCCTTCAACTGGCCGGAAATCCGCAACGCCTGCACGGTCGACGCGGTGATCACCGTTGTCGACAGCCCGGCGGTGCTCGCCGGCACCTTCGCCGCCTTCCCCGATCAGGTGGACGAGCAGCGCAAGCTCGACCCCAATCTCGACCACGAATCGCCGCTGCATGAACTGTTTGCCGACCAGCTGGCCAGCGCCGACCTGGTAATCCTCAACAAGGCCGATTTGCTCGATGCCGAGGCGCTGGCCGCGGTGCGCGCCGAGGTGGCCGAGGAACTGCCGCCAGCGGTCAAGGTGATCGAGGCGCACGGCGGCGAACTGCCGCTGGACGTGCTGTTAGGCCTGAACAGCGAAACCGAGCTGCATATCGACAGCCGCCGTACCCATCACGACGACGAAGATGAAGACCACGATCACGAGGAATTCGACTCGTTCCACGTGGAACTACCGGAAGCCGAGGAGGCGCGCCTGCTCGCCGCGTTGAAGGAGGCAGTGGCCAAGTACGGCATCCTGCGGGTGAAAGGCTTCGCGGCGATCCCTGGCAAACCGATGCGTCTGCTGGTGCAGGGCGTGGGCCAGCGCTTCGACCGCCACTTCGACCGCGCCTGGCGGGCCGACGAGCCGCGTCTGAGCCGGCTGGTGGTGATCGGCCAACAGCTCGACCGCGCGGCTATCGAAGCCGAGCTGAAGGCGGCGCTGGCCTGATACGGAGCGTAGGGCGTACTCGATCGTAGGGCGGACTCAGGAGCGAAGCGAACAGTCCGCCGGATAACTGAGTCCACTCTACGGCGCTACCACCAGACGCGGTTAAAGCCCCTCCCACGGAACGAACATGCACTTACTGCGCACCCAGCCCGGCGCTCAACTGCCGGCCGACAGCATCGCCGACCTCGGCCAAACGCCTGCCGAGCTGGTGATCCTGTGCACGGGTGATTCGCACCTGTCGCTGCTGGCCGAAGCCGCCCGGCAACTGCCGGACGACTACCCCAGTCTGCGCCTGGCCAGCCCGGCGCAACTGAGCAACAACGCCTCGGTGGATTATTACGTCGAGCAGGTGCTGCAGCATGCCAAGGTCATCCTGATCTCTGTGCATGGTGGCGTCAGCTACTGGCGCTACGGCGTCGAACGCCTGGTTGAGCTGGGTGCGCGCGGCGCCACGGTGATCATGGTGCCGGGTGACGACAAGCCCGACCCGGAGCTGAGTGCGCTTGGCAATGTCGCCGAGCAAGACAGCCAGCGCCTGTGGCAGTACCTGCGCCAGGGCGGACTGGACAATGCCCGCCAGCTGTTCCTCTGCATCTGCAGCCGCTGGCTGGGGCGTGACGACACTTGGCAGGAGCCGCAGCCGCTGCCGCGCGTCGGTCTTTATCACCCGCAGCGTAGCCCGGCGGCGCTGGCTGACTGGCAGATGCAGTGGCAACCGGATGCACCTGTGGTGGCGCTGCTGTTCTACCGCAACCATGTGCAGTCGGCGAACACCGCCTTCGTCGATACCTTCTGCCAGCACCTGTTCGGCCAGGGCCTTAACCCGTTGCCGATTGCGGTGGCCAGCCTCAAGGAACCCGCCTGCCTGGATCAGGTGCAGGCCTGGCTGGATGACACTGACGCCGCACTGATCATCAATACCACCGGCTTCGCCCTGTCCAACCCCGAGGCGCCGCAGGCGCGGGTGTTCCGCCGTGACATCCCGGTGCTGCAGGCCATCTGCTCGCTGGACAACCAGGCGCAGTGGCAGGCCAGCGCCCAGGGCCTGGGCTCGCGCGACCTGGCCATGCATGTGGTGCTGCCGGAGCTGGATGGCCGGCTGATCGGCACCGCCATCAGCTTCAAGGGTCTGGCCTGGCGCAGCGAGCGCAGCCAGAGCGATGTGGTGTGCTATCAGGCCCATGAGTCGGGCATGGCTTTCGTCGCCGAACTGGCACATAACTGGTGTCAACTGGCGATAAAAGCAAACGATCAGAAGCGAATCGGCCTGATCCTGGCCAACTACCCGACCCGCGATGGCCGCATCGGCAACGGCGTGGGTCTAGATACGCCGGCTGCCGCGCTGAACATTCTCCGTGCCCTGCAGGCGCAGGGCTATCCGGTGGATAACCTGCCGGGCAGCGGTACCGAGCTTGTCCACAGCCTGCTCGGTGGCGTAACCAACGATCTGGATGGCCTGGATTCGCGCCCCTGTGCGCAGAGTCTGGCACTGGATGACTATCTGAAATTTTTCCACGGCCTGCCGCCGGCCAATCAGCAGGCCGTGCGCGAGCGTTGGGGCGAGCCGCAGAACGATCCGATGTTCCGCAGCGGGCGGATGATGGTTGCCGGCCTACGTTTCGGCCTGACCTTCGTTGGTATCCAGCCGGCACGCGGCTACCAGCTCGACCCGGCGGCGGTGTATCACGACCCGGATCTGGTGCCGCCGCACGGCTATATCGCCTTCTATGCCTGGCTGCGCGCGGCGTTCGCCGCCGATGCGCTGATCCACGTCGGCAAGCACGGCAACCTGGAATGGCTGCCGGGCAAGAGCGTCGGCCTCTCCGAGGGCTGCTGGCCGCAGGCGCTGATCGGCCCGCTGCCCAACGTCTATCCCTTTATCGTCAATGACCCCGGCGAGGGCGCGCAGGCCAAGCGCCGCACCCAGGCGGTGATCATCGACCACCTGATGCCGCCGCTAACCCGCGCCGAAAGCTACGGCCCGCTGCGCGATCTGGAGCGCCTGGCCGACGAGTATTACGACGCCAGCCAGCTCGACCAGCGCCGAGCCGTCGAGCTACGCGGCGAGATCCTGGCCAAGGTGCGCGAGGCCAGCCTCGACCGCGAGCTGGGTCTGCAACTCAACGACGATGCCGACAGCTGGCTGCCGCAGCTCGACGCCTATCTGTGCGACCTCAAGGAATCGCAGATCCGCGATGGCCTGCATGTGTTCGGCGAGTCGCCGGCCGGGCAACTGCGCCGCGATACTCTGCTGGCGCTGCTGCGTATCCCCCGTGGCGATGGTCAGGGCGCCAATGCCAGCCTGCTGCGCGCGCTGGCGCGCGGCCTTGAGCTGGGCCTCGATCCGCTGGATTGCGATATGGGCCAGCCCTGGCAAGGGCCATGTCCACAGACGTTGCAGGTTGTGGATAACAGCCTGTGGCGCACGGTCGGTGATACCCGCGAGCGCCTGGAGCTGCTGGCGCTGAAGCTGATCGAACAACGCCTGGCCGGCGAGCGCAGCGAAGATTTCGGCACCGAGGTGGCGCTGATCCTCGACGGCCTGGCCGAGCATATCGCGCCGTTGCTGGATGCCTGTGGCGACGCCGAGATGAGCGGCCTGCTGGCGGCGCTGGAAGGGCGTTTCGTGCCCGCCGGGCCAAGCGGCGCGCCGAGTCGCGGACGGCTGGATGTGCTGCCCACCGGGCGCAACTTCTTTACCGTCGACGTGCGCCATCTGCCCACACCGACCGCCTGGCGCCTCGGCGTGCAGGCAGCGGATCGCCTGCTGGAGCGCCATCTGCAGGACGAGGGCGACCACCTGCGTCAGCTCGGCCTGTCGGTGTGGGGCACGGCGACCATGCGCACCGGCGGCGACGATATTGCCCAGGCGCTGGCACTGATGGGCGTGCGCCCTGTATGGCAGCCGGGCAGCCAGCGCGTCGAACGCTTCGAGGTACTGCCGTTGGAGCAACTCGGCCGCCCCCGGGTGGATGTCACCCTGCGTGTGTCGGGCTTCTTCCGCGATGCTTTCAGCAACTTGATCCGTCTGTTCGACGACGCCGTGCAAGCAGTGATCGAGCTGGACGAGCCGGAAGATATGAACCCGCTGTCGTCGCGGGTCTGGCGCGAGTCGCTGGCGCTAAAGGATGGCGGCCTGGATGAAGCCGAAGCGCGGCGCCAGGCCGGCTGGCGGGTGTTCGGCGCCAAGCCGGGGGCCTACGGCGCCGGGGTGCAGAACGCCATCGAGGAGCGCCTGTGGCAGAGCCGCGCGGACCTCGCTGAGGTCTACCTCAACTGGGGCGGCTACGCCTACGGTAGCGGCGCCGAAGGTGCGCCCGCGCGGCAGCGCTTTGTCGAGCGCCTGGAGCAGATGCAGGCGGTGCTGCACAACCAGGATAACCGCGAGCACGACATCCTCGATTCCAACGACTACTACCAGTTTCAGGGCGGCATGCTGGCGGCGGTGGAGACCCTGCGCGGGCTTAAGGTGGCCAGCTACTTTGGCGACAACAGCCAGCCGGATACGCCGCGTATTCGCACCTTGAAGGAGGAACTGGGTCGCGTGGTGCGTGCTCGCGCCGCCAATCCCAAGTGGATCGAGGGCATGAAGCGCCACGGCTACAAGGGCGCCTTCGAACTGGCCGCGACCATCGACTACCTGTTCGCCTTCGACGCCACCAGCGAGCTGGTCGACGACCACCAGTACGCGCTGCTGACTGATGCCTATTTGCTCGACAAGGACACCCGTGACTTTATCCAGCAGCACAACCCGGGGGCGCTCAACGATATTCTCGAACGCCTGCTGGAAGCCCAGCAGCGCGGCCTGTGGGAGAATCCCGGCGACTACCGCGAAGCGCTGGAGAACCTGCTGCTCGATAGCGAGGAATCATGAAGCTACTCGTTCCCGTAGGGTGGGTTAGCCGCCTGTCGCGGTTGCCGGCCAACTCGCTGAAGAGGGTGCGGCGTAACCCACCATCGGTGTCACGCCTGGCATCGCCCGGTGGGTTACGCGGCGCGCTACTCTCCTACGCGGCTGCACGATCAGCACTTTGCGCCGCTACCCCACCCTACGGGTGCAGCGTGCCCATTGTGGGAGGCGCTTCAGCGGCGACATGCTCGCGGCTAAAGCCCCTCCCACAAAAGCCAGGTGCGACCGTTCACCTCCACGGATCACTGCCATGACCGAACATCACTTCCCTCTCGCCGCCGTGGTCGGCGCCGATTCGCTGAAGCTGGCGCTGTGCCTGGCGGCCATTGACCCGGCCATCGGCGGGGTGCTGATCGAGGGCCCGCGCGGCATGGCCAAGTCCACCCTGGCCCGTGGCCTGGCCGACCTGCTGGAGGGCGGGCGCTTCGTCACCCTGCCGCTGGGCGCCAGCGAGGAGCGCATCGTCGGCACCCTGGATCTGGACGCGGCGCTGGGCGAAGGCCGCGCGCAGTTTTCCCCCGGCCTGCTGGCCCGCGCCGATGGCGGCGTGCTCTATGTCGATGAGGTAAACCTGCTGCCGGATCATCTGGTCGACCTGCTGCTCGATGCTGCCGCCAGCGGCGTCAACCATGTTGAGCGTGACGGCATCTCCCATCGGCATGCCGCGCGCTTCGTGCTGATCGGCACCATGAACGTCGAAGAAGGCGAGCTGCGCCCGCAACTGCTCGATCGCTTCGGCCTCAACCTGGCCCTCGATGGCCAGCCGCAACCGGCCGAACGTGCCGAGATCGTCCGTCGCCGTCTGGCCTTTGATGCCGGCCCCGAAGCCTTCCAGCAACGCTGGCAGTGTGAGCAGGATGCCTTGGCCGAACGCTGCCGCAATGCCCGCCAGCGCCTGGCGGATATCCCGCTGGATGATGCGGCGCTGGGTGAGATCAGCCAGCGCTGCTTCGCTGCCGGCGTCGATGGTCTGCGCGCCGATCTGGTCTGGCTGCGTGCCGCCCGTGCCCATGCCGCCTGGCGCGGCGCGACTGGTATCGAGCCTGTGGATATCGATGCGGTGGAGGACTTTGTCCTGCGCCATCGCCGTCGCCAGCAGCAACCGCCGGCTGCCACGCCGCCCGAGCAGGGCCAGGCGCCGCAGCAGGCGCAGGAACAGAGCCAGGGTGAAGGTCAGTGGGGCGAGCTGCCGGCCCAGCCACAGGCCATGGATGAGCGGCGGGTACCGCCGCGCTGGCCAAAAAAGCCCTGAGCATCCGCCCGCGCACAGCCACAGGCGCGGATGCCCGTAACCGGCCTGGACGACTCGGCGGCGGCCTGCGAGGTGCTGCGCGTATCGGCATGGCCGGTCGTATCGACTGGGCGGCCACTCTGCGCCAGGGGCAGCCACAACGCCGCGAACAGTTGGTGCTGCGCCCGCGCAGTCAGCGGGCCGAAGAGCTGTGGTTGGTGCTGGTGGATGCCTCCGCCTCGACCCGTCGCCACGGTGCATTGAGTCGTGCCAAGGGCGTGCTCGCTGAAGTCTTCGACAGCGCCTATCGCCAGCGCGCGCGCCTGGCCGTGCTGCAGGCCGGTGGCCGCGAAGCGCAATGGCTGTGGCAGGGGCGCAAGGCCAGCGCCGAGCTGCATCGCTGGCTGCACGAATTGGGCGCTGGTGGTGGTACGCCGCTGCTCGATGCCCTGCAACAGGCCGGCGATTGGCTGCTGCGCCGTCAGCGTCTGAAACCGAACGAACGCCAGCGCCTGCTGATCCTGACCGATGGCCGCCTGCGTGATCTGCCTGCATTGCTGCCGCTGCCATGTCCGAGCCTGCTGCTCGACACCGAGCGCGCGCCCATCCGCCTGGGCCGCGCCCGCCAGCTGGCGCAGGCGCTACAGGCCGAGTACCACCATATCGACGACCTGGCGCCCGGCCTGCCGGGGCGCACCTGGAGAACCCCATGAAAACCCTGCTGCTGGTCGGCATCGGCGCCGGCGACCCGGACTACATCACCTACCAGGCGATCAAGGCGCTGCGCCGCAGCGACGTGATCTTCCTGATGGACAAGGGCGCGGCTAAGCACAAGCTCAACGCCCTGCGCCGCGAGATCTGCGCACGCTTTCTCGACGGCCACACGCCGCGTTTCGCCGAAGGTCAGCAGCCGGAGCGCGAGCGCGAAGCGGCTGACTACCGCGCCAGCGTCGACGAACTCAACCGCGACAAGCAGGCGGTGTTCGAGCAGCTTATTGACGAGCAGATGGCCGATGGCGAAACGGCGGCCTTTATGGCCTGGGGCGACCCTTCGCTGTACGACAGCAGCATCCGCATCATCGAAGCCATCGCCGCGCGGCGCAGCGATTTCGTCTATGACGTGATCCCCGGCATTACCAGCCTGCAGGCGCTGACTGCGCGCCACCGCATCCCGCTCAACAGCATCGGTCGCGCCGTGGAAATTACCACCGGCCGCCTGCTCGCCGAAGGCTGGCCGCAGGGCGTGGACAGTGTGGCGGTTATGCTCGACGCCAAGGACACCTACCGCCGCTTCGTCGGCCACGGCGTGCATATCTACTGGGGCGCCTACGTCGGCACTGCCGATGAAATCCTGATCGCCGGCCCGCTGGACGAAGTGGCCGAACGCATCGCCACCACCCGTGCCGAGGCACGGGAGCGCAATGGATGGATCATGGATAGTTATCTGCTGCGTAAGGAAGGTATGGCGTAGGGCCGAGTGCTGAAGCGGTGGACAAGAAGAGCGTTGTCCACCCTACGCCTGCGCAAGAACGGCTCGCTCACATCACGAAGTGGCTGAAATCCTCTTCGGGACTGAGGCTGTTTTGCGCGCGGCGTATTAAGCGTGGAACCTCATCGATCAGGTAAGCCCAGAACCTGTCGTTATTCACCGTCTGTTCAACGAGCTGGGCTGGCAGGAAACGTTGCATTTCACTGCGAAAATCCGCCTTCACCTGTGGATCGTTAACCAGCGTGGCTGAGCGCTGCGCGGATTTTTCCAGAAAGACTTGTGCCGCCACCTTGTGGTCGTTGAGCTTGGCCGCAAGCAGTTGTAATGCCGGCTCTATCTTTTGCTGCTTCAACCAGAGCAGATCCCAGAGATCGCGACTCTTGATTCGCCCTTGCCTGAGCGCAAAGGCGAGGATCTTGTCGGCATAGATTTCCTCGAGTGCTTCTGCATTGAGGATCAGACCTTGGGTGCCCATGTCCACGCCATAGGGGTTGAGTAGCGTTCTAGGCATGCTGATGTAGCTCGGGATGGCGCAGATATCGATATGAATGCGCTGGGCTGGTAGGTGTCGCGCGTCCGGGCGCGTCTGTACCCTCAGCTTCCAGGTATCGACGTTTCCGGACTCCTTGCTTGGTTCGCTGACGTCTACCTGTAGGCTGTATTTCGTCTGCAGCCTTTCTATCAGGATGGCCCTCAATTGAGCGAAATCGTCTCGGTTGAAATCGGCGCCGCCGGTGAAGTCCAGATCCTCGCTCAGGCGGTTGGAGCCATAGCAGGCCCGCAGGCAGGTCCCGCCGATAAAGCAGAGTTTCTCGAGCAGGCCGGCCTCGCTCAGTACCAACATGATGTCGTGATGCAGCAACTCCTTTTCTACCACGACGCGCAGGTTGGCCAGCTCGGTGTGGTTGCCGATGGCCTGGTCTACCAATTGGTCAAACAAACTCATTGGCGATGCTCCAGTCGATCAGGTCGAGATTCCTTTTCGCCGCCTTCATATCGCGGATAGCCAATGCGGGCCTGGCTCGCCACATCCGGCATTTGCTGTCGTAATCGAGTTGCCCCGAGAGTGCCTCGGCTTTTTGTGCGGTGTGAACGAATTCGATGGTGCCCCATGAACCACATTTGATCAGGCTACTGCGACCCGATGACATCAGCGAGATCCAGTTCATGGGGATTTGCGAGATGATGCCCGCGTCACTCAGCGCTGTTTCCAGGCTTATGTAGTTGAACTCATGCGCGCGCAGGCGCGCTGCGGCGTGAAACAGCAACAGGCCGGCCGTCGGTTTGGCGGGGCGATAGAGGTAGAGGCCACGGCAGATGCGCTCTAACTTGCCGTCCCGGGCCGCCCGGCTAAGCAATGCGCGGTAGGCCTCAGCGGAAATGTCCGGCACCAGGGCGCGCATATCCGAAGGTGTGAACAGGTAGCGCTCAGGAGTTGCCAAGCTGCTCAGACCGTCATAGAGGCGGCGTATGGGCTGGACTGTTTCACGGCCTTGGTTCATGAGATTGACTCAACGGTAAGTGACGATAAGTGTAATTTACTGTTGAGTTTTAGCAATGAGACAGGTCTTGATGAGACGACAGACACCAGAGCTTTGTCCGGCCAAGGCCTGCGAATCTACTGAGGCGTCTACATTGCTATGGACGATGAGATTCTCATCGCTGGGTCGAACACCCGCCTCCACTTGCTGCGTAAGGACGGTTTGGCGCAGGCATGGCGTGAAGGCGGTGGACAAGAAGAGGATTGTCCACCCCCTACGTACTCGCGTTTTTCAGTGATCCCGCAGCGATTTTTCCATCACGATGGTGCGTTCCGCGCCGTGGAACTCATCGCGAATTTTCCGATAGCCCATGCTGACGTAGAAACCTTCAGCGGTTAGTGATGACGGTACCAACAGCGTGAGCATGTCGGCGTTCAGCGCCTGAGCGTGGATCGTTTCCATCAGCTTGCGACCCACTCCACAGCCCTGATACTTGGGCTCAACGAAGACCGTTCTGACAACATCGCCGTCGAGGCTGGCGGTGGCGATCAGATCGTCTTGCATCGAGGCGGCGAAGACCGTGCGCTTGTTGAGCAAGACCTCGACAGCTTCTGGCGTGAAGCTTTTCTCGACTTGGGCGATCACCTCGGGTGGATAGTCCTGAGCGTTCGACTTGCGTAATGCGGCGATCACGATACGGCTGATCGCTGCTGCATCGTCCGTTGTCGCGAGTCTGATCATGCAGTCCATGCTGTTCTCGCTCCGTTGCTGGTCACCGACTCAATTGGGGTTCTCGATGTTGCTGATTTCTTGCTGATAAATCCGCATACCACGCGCCTGATAGTTGGCTAGGGCCGCCGGATGATCGAAGGTGCAGGTGTGCACCCAAACGCGCTCGGTCCCCGGCCACTGCCAGGCCGATTGAATGGCATGGCTGAGCAGGGCGCCGCCGAAGCCTCGGTCGAGAAACTGCGGAGCCAGACCGAAGTAGCGGATCTCCGCATTGTGACTGTCAGGACGGAACAGCTCGTAGTAACCGGCAATGGCACCACGGTGATAGGCGACCCAGGTACGGTGTGCTTCGTTTTCCACCATGGCGCGCCACTGTGCGTCGCTCCAGTCGTCCAGATCACCCCATTCCCAGGCCGAGCCGACCAGTTGATAGAGGAAACGGTTGAGTGCCGGTTGCGGCTCTTCGCACTCGACGATTTGCAGGTCGCTGCGCTGAGGCTTGGCCTTCAGTTGGTCCGGCGAGGTCATCTCCAGGTAGTACGTGGTGTACGTCTGCGCCATCAAAGCCAACTCCAAGAAACCCCCGTATACACCCCAAACCCTTCCCCAGGCGTGGAGCGCGCCGCGTCTGCGCCCTTGTCGTCATAGCCCGGCGTCACGGTGGCGGCATAGCGTTTGTCGGTCAGGTTGCGCAGGTCGAGCCAGGCTTGCCAGTCGTCTTTCGGCGAGGCGTAGCCGAGGGTGGCGCCGAAGGTGGCGTAGGCATCGGCGTAGTAGGAGTTGGCGTAATCCACCGCGACCTTCGAGGCGTACTGGCTGTTGAGGCCGGCGTAGAAGCCGCTCGGATGGTCGTAGCGCAGCTCGGCCTGGTAGTAGTGGCGCGGCAGGCCGGGCAGGCGGTTGTCGCCGAAGGTGTCGTCGTCGCGGTAGTGGAAGTCGCTGAAGGTGTAGGCCTGGCGCAGGCTCAGGGCGCCGGCGGCGCCGCCTTGCCACAGCGGGCTGACCAGGCCGGCTTCGATGCCTTGGTGCACGGTAGGGCTGGCGTTGGACTCGGCGAAGACGTTGGGCTCGATCTCGACGGTGAGCAGTTCATGGCGCACCTGTGAGTAGTAGTAGGTCAGCTCCCACTGGCCCAGAGCGGAATCACCACGGCCGCCCACCTCGAAGGTGGTGGCGGTCTGGTTGTCCAGGCTGATGGCAGCGCGCTGGCGCGCGGCATAGGGCTGCGTGGTGGTGCTGGAGAAGCGCAGCGGCGAGCCCCAGAGCATCGACCAGGCATGTGGCGGTTCCACCGAGCGGCTGATATTGCCGAATAACTGCACATCAGGATTGAGCTGATAGCGCAGGCCGATACGTGGCGCGTAGTCCCAGGTGCTTTCGTCGAGCTTGTCGTCGTTGGCCGGCCAGGTCACCTGCACTTCGCGGCGGGTATGGATCAGCGCCAGGCCGCTGGTCAGCCACAGGTCAGGCGCCAGCTCCAGTTCGTTGCCAATATGCAGCACGTTGTCCGAGCCCAGGTGCTCGTAGTCGCGCATCAGGGTGCCGGCCGGATAGGGCGTGCCGTTGACGTTGATCGGCAACGCCGCGGTCTCTTTCGCTTTGCTGCTCGGCAGGTTGGTGGTGCTGCGCCAGCCGATGGTGGTGCTGCTATTGAGCCCAAACAGGGTATGCCGGCGCGTGTAGTTCAGAGTGCCGCTGATATCGCTGTAGTCCACGCGGATACGGTAGGCGCCGCCGCGATAGGCGGTCTCGGTGATATCCATGGGGTAGTGGTGGTAGGCCAGGCCGGCGACCAGGGTGGAGTCGTCGTCGATGCGCCAGGTGGTCTTGTTGGCCAGCCAGGTGCTGCCGGGTTGGTCGCGGTGGGCGTCGATGCTGCGGTTGGCCGCAGCGGCCTGGCGCGGGTCGTCCTTGAGCTGGGCCTTGGTCAGGCGGCCGGGCGTTTCATGCTCGGTTTCGCGGTAGCGCAGGTAGAAGCGCGTCTCCAGATTCTCATTGAGGCGATAGCCGAAGTTGGCGGCCACGCCCTTGCCTTTGCCCGACGCGTGATCCTGATAGCCATCGGTGTGGCTGTCGGTGAGGGCGAGGTAGTAGTCGAAATCGCCCAGCACCTGGCCGGAGGCGATGGTGCGCTTCTGGTAACCGTAGCTGCCGGTTTCATAGCGCAGTTGCAGCTTCGGCGCGGTGTAGCCGGTGTGGGTGATGTAGTCGATGGCGCCGCCCAGAGCCAGCGAGCCGCGGTCGAAGCCATTGGCGCCACGCAGCACCTCGGCGCGACTTATCCACAGGGGTTCCAGCAGTTCGTAGGGCGTGCCGCCGGAGCCGGTCAGAGGCAGGCCGTCGAGGAGGATATGGGTGCCGGAGGCGTGCGAGCCGGGGCCACGGTTGATACCCGAGCCGCGCACGCTGATCTTCACGCCCTCGTTGCCGGGCGACTGCGCATAGACTCCAGGCTGGTAGGCCAGCACGTCGGCGACGCCGGCCACGCGGCCCTGCTCGACCTTGCCCATGTCCACCAGGTTGGTGGCGCCTGGGACCTGTTTTAGCTCTTCCTGCGCAGCCTCGATTTCGCTTAGCGGTGCGCCGCTGACTTGCATGGCGTCCAGCTGCATAGGCTGCTGAGCCAGGGCGATTGGCGCTGCCAGGCAGTTGAAGGTCAGCAGGGCCAGGCGGGCCGGTCGAGCGTATAGCGGCTGGGGCAGCATGCGAGGATTCCATTGAGCGGGCTACGAGTCTGTCTGATGGATGACGCAGGCGATTCGTCACCATCACCCGCCACCCTACAGAATCCTTCGCTCAGACGCCTGACGTGTTGCCAGCCGTTTCACTCGGCAGCGAAAAACGCGGCAACCTGTGACTGCGCCATGGCGCGGGCCTCCAGCAGGGCCTGCTCACCTCTGGCGGTACCCTCCACACAGAAGAAGTGCATGTTCCTGAGGCCCACCGTAGCCAGGGCCGCCTGCAGGTAGGGGCGCAGGAAGTCTGGCTGCCGCGCCTGCTCGCCGCTGATCAGCCCGCCTGAGGCCAATGCCACGTAAACCGGGCGGTCACGTAACAGGCCAACCTTGCCTTGCGGTGTGCCGTTGAATGTCATGCGTATGCGCACGATGTGATCGACCCAGGCTTTGAGGGTCGAAGGGACGGTGTAGTTGTGCATGGGGGTGGCGATCAGCAGCACATCTGCTTCGTCGAGCTGACGGATCAGCTCGGCGGAGCGCTCCAGTGCGCTGCCGGGCTCTGCCTGGTCAGCGTCAGAGGGAGACGCTAGAGCCATGGCATAGTCGCGGTCGACATGTTGTAGATCGTTGAGGTCGACGTCTCGCACCTGCAGTGAGTGCTGGCCAGCGAGGCCGTCGAGCACCAGGTGAGACAGACGCAGGCTTTCTGATTCAGCGCCACGCGGGCTGCTGATCAGGCGCAGCACGCGGATAGCTGCAGGCATGGGCGTAACCTCTCTGAGATCGGGCTTCAGGCCAGGTCGGCCTTGTCCAGGCCGAACTGCTTGTCGGCGGAGCCCGGCACGTTACGGAAGGCCACGCTCAGGCGATTCCAGCCATTGATGGCGACCACCAGGAAGCTTAGGTCCGACAGTTCCTGCTCGGAGAACTGCTCGCGCACGCTGGCGTAGATGGCGTCGGACACACCATGCGGCGACAGTTGGGTCAGGGCTTCCGTCCACTCCAGCGCGGCGCGCTCCTGCGCGGAGAACAGCGGCGATTCGCGCCAGACGGCGACATGGTGCAGGCGCAGCTCGCGCTCGCCATGAATCTTCGCTTCCTTGACGTGCATGTCGACGCAGAAGGCGCAGCCATTGATCTGCGAGGCACGCAGCATGACCAGGTGAGCCAGCGGCGCGAGAAACGGGCTGCGGGTCAGCAGCGTGGAGAATTCGGCGTACTTGCCGGAGGCCTTGGGGGAGAGTGCAAAGTAGTCGAGGCGCTGGCTCATGGTTTTCATCCATCTGTGAGTTGAGAAGAAACCGATGCCCCTCTGCAACTGGCAGTACCACTGCGGCCCGGTGAGGACGAATGTACGCACCAGTGGTCTAGCCACATAGATCCATTTTTTTGGTTTTTTACTGGTCCACTTTGCACAACTGACTCATTCGTTGTGCGGCCAGCGCCAGCCGGGGTGGTAGGGGTAGGCTGCGGCCTGTGCGCCGCAGCCTTGAGTCAAGCGTGGAGAGGTCTCAGGCTGGTTGATAGTTCAGCGGCCGCCTCGACGACTCGGGCAGTGCCAGGCCACCCGCCAGGGCCAGCAGGGCGATGACGATCAGGTAGTAGGCCGGCGACATGCGGTTACCGGTTGCCTCGATCAGCCAGGTGGCGATCAACGGCGCGGTGCCGCCGAAGATCGTATAGGCCAGGTTGTAGGTGAACGCCGAGGCGGTGTAGCGCACGCGGGTGGGGAACTGCTCGGACAGCAGCACGGCGGTTACCACGCCGCAGATCACCGCACCCACTGCCAGCAGCATGGCGCCCAGAGCTGAAGCCAGCAGGGTGCCCGAGGCGGCCAGGGTAAAGGCCGGATACACCGCGACAATCAGCGCCACCCCGGCAGTCAGGATGGTGCGGCGACGGCCGACACGATCCGAGTAGCGACCAACGAAAGGGCACAGCAGGGCGGCGAAGAACAGCGCGATCAGGCTGGCCAGCAAAGCCACCGGCCGTGCTGCACCACCGACCACCTGCATGTAGGTGGTCAGGTAAGTGGTGAACATGTAGAACGACAGCGCCGTGGCGGAGATGAACGCCGACAGGCAGAGCACGGTGCCGCCGTGCTCGCGCAAGGTTTCGCGCAGCGGCGAATGTTCCGGATGAGGTTGCGCGGCCAGGGCCTGGAAGGCCGGTGACTCGTCAAGGCGCAAGCGCATGTACAAGCCGACCAGGCCCAGCGGTGCGGCGATCAGAAAGGGCACACGCCAGCCCCAGGCCTGCATCTGCGATTCGTCCAGCCACAAGCCCATGCCGAACACCAGCCCGGCTGCGCAGGCGAACGCCATGAAGGTCGAGACCGGCACGAAGCTGCCATAACGGGCCTTCTGTTCGGTGGGGGCGTGTTCCATGACGAAGGCGCAGGCGCCGGCATACTCGCCACCGGCGGAGAAACCCTGTAGGCAACGCGCCAGCGCCAGCAGCAGCGGGGCGAACAGGCCGATGCTGGCGTAGGTCGGCAGTAGGCCAATCAGCGTGGTGGCGCCGGCCATCAGCAGCACGGTGATCGACAGCACGCGCTTGCGTCCGATGCGGTCGCCGAGAATGCCGAAGACGATGCCGCCCAGCGGGCGCAGGGCGAACGACACGGCGAACACGGCGAAGGTCTGCAGCAGCGCCAGGGTTGGATTGCCCGGAGGGAAGAACAGCGAGGCGATGGTCACGGCGAGAAAACCGTAGACGGCGAAGTCGAACCACTCGACGAAGTTGCCGATGGCCGAGGCGGCGATCACCTTGTGCAAGGTGGCCGGGCTGACCTGCTGGCCTGTGTTGATAGCATTCATGCGACGCTCCTGATCCCTGATTTAGACGGCTTCAGGCAGGTTACGGAGCGATAGCCGGGGCGGGCGCTTCGCAGGCGACAGTGGCGTTGCCGTGAGCGACCTCAGCCTTGGGGAAACTGCGCCGGATCGGAGAAGCAGGCGCGCAGGTGATCGAACACCAGGCGCACCCTTGGCGGCACAGGGCCCTGTTGTGGGCGGTAGATGAACAGCTGCCAGGGATCGGGCGCCTGCTCCGTCAGCACCGCCTGCAGGTGGCCGCTCTGCAGATAGGGCTGCGCCAGGTAGGCGGGCAACTGGCCGTAGGCCAGGCCGGCAAGCACGGCTTCCAGTTCGGCTTCGGGGTCATCGCACACAAACGCGGGCGCGGGCGGATGCAGGCTGGGGCCGTGAGCAAAGGTCCACGGCCAGGGGCGGCCATTCTTGCGGTCGATCAGCACCGACAGCGGCCGCTGCTGCAACTCGTCGAGGTCACGCGGCGCGCCGCTGGCAGTGATCAGTTGCGGCGTAGCCACTACCTGCAACGGCACCGGTGCCAGGGCGCGGGCGACGTAGCGGCTGTCACGCAGGAAGCCGACGTGGATGCCGATGTCGATCTGCGCCTCCACCGCGTCGGTGATCTCGTCCTCCAGGCGCAGGTTCAGCACCAGCTGTGGGTGCTGCTTGAGCAAGGGCTGCAGGAACGCCACCAGAAAGCGCTTGCCGATGGCCTGCGGCGCGGTGATGCCGATGCGCCCGGCGATGGCCGACTCGGCGTCGGCGCGGTGGCCGCGAAACAGCGCGTCGAAATCCTCCAGCTTTTGCCTGGCGCGCACCGCGTAGGCCTCACCGAAGGCGGTGATATGCACCTGGCGGGTGTTGCGGTGGAAGAGAATCTCGCCGAGTTCTTCCTCCAGTGCCTTGATCGCGCGGGTCACCGCTTGCGGGGAAACGCCCAGGCGAGTCGCTGCCTCGCGGAAATTGCTGCAGTCGGCCGCGCTGCAGAAGATGCGGATCATCTCCATGCGATTGAGCATGTCGGGGCGCCTTTGTATTCCATGATGTGGAATAGCCTAATCCAAACTCTTCCATTTATTGAAACGGAAATCGCCTCTAACGTGAGCCCATGTCCGGCCTACGGCACGGACACTCCAACCAATCGAGAGAGGGCTTACCCATGAGCAACAACATTTCCGGCAAGGTCGTGGTCATCACCGGCGCCAGCAGCGGCCTGGGCGAAGCGACCGCCCGCCATCTGAGCAAGCTGGGCGCCAAGGTGGTGCTGGCTGCACGGCGCAAGGAGCGTCTCGAGAAACTGGTCAGCGAGCTGGTCGCCGTTGGTGGCGAGGCCGTGGCCTACCAGACTGACGTGACCCGCGCCGATGAGGTCAAGGCGCTGATCCAGGGCGCACTGGACACCTTCGGCCGCGTCGATGTGCTGGTCAACAACGCCGGGCTGATGGCCATCGCGCCGCTGAGCGACGTGCGCGTCGAGGAATGGGAGCGCATGATCGACATCAACATCAAGGGCGTGCTGTACGGCATCGCCGCGGCGCTGCCGGTGTTCCAGCAGCAGAACGCCGGGCATTTCATCAACATCGCCTCGGTGGCCGGGATCAAGGTGTTCAGCCCCGGTGGTACCGTCTACAGCGGCACCAAGTTCGCCGTGCGCGCCATCTCCGAAGGCCTGCGTCATGAGGTGGGCGGCAGCATCCGCACCACCACCATCGAGCCGGGCGCGGTGGATTCGGAGTTGAAGTTCGGCAGCGCCCACCAGCAGAGCCGCGACTTCGTCGTCGACTTCTACAAGCAGGCGATTCCGGCGGAGTCGGTGGCGCGCGCCATCGCCTACGCCATCGAACAGCCGGCTGACGTCGACATCAACGAGATCGTCCTGCGTCCGACCGTACAGGAGTTCTGATCCACAGCCGCTACGGCAGGCGCTTGCGATGCGGGCCTTCACGGGCCAGCATGCGAGCGCCTTTTTTTGTTTCGAGGAGTCTGCATGAGCGCGCACATCCGTCCCGTCGACCTGGCCAAGGCCTACCGTCTGCTCAACCACGGCCCCACCGTGCTGGTGTCGGCTCGTCATCAGGCTGTGGATAACGTCATGGCGGCAGCCTGGTGCTGCGCCCTGGATTTCGAGCCGCCGAAGCTCACCGTGGTATTGGACAAGACCACCCGCACCCGCGCGCTGATCGAGGGCAGCGGCCTGTTCGCCATCCAGGTGCCGACGGTGGCACAGCTGCAGCTGACCCAGGCGGTGGGCAATGCCAGCCTGGCGGATGACCCGGCGAAGCTGGTCCATGTCGGGGTCGAGCTGTTCTCCATGGAAGGCCACGACCTGCCGCTGGTGGCGGGCTGCTCGGCCTGGCTGGTCTGCCGGCTGATCGATGAGCCGCACAACCAGCAGGCTTACGACCTGTTTATCGGCGAGGTGATCGCAGCCTGGGCCGATGAGCGCGTGTTCCGCGATGGCCGCTGGCATTTCGAAACGGCCGACCCGAGCCTGCGCAGCCTGCATCACGTGGCCGGTGGGCATTACTACGCGATTGGCGAGGCGATCAAGGCCTGAGTCTTCACACCAGCACATTACCGCCATCCACCACCAGCGACTGGCCATTGGCGAAGCCACTGCGCATGAGGAACAGGTAGGCAGCGGCGACGTCCTCCACTTCGCCTATTCGCCCAACTGGCAGGCGAGCGGCGACGCTTTGGTAAAGGGCCTGTCGTTCGTGCTCGCGCATATCGCGCCATAACTCGGTACGCACCAGACCGGGCGCCACGGCGTTGATGCGCAACGGTGCCAGCTCTACGGCCAGAGCCCGCACCAGCGAGTCGATGGCGCCGCAAACGCTGGCGGCCAGGCTCCAGCCTGAACTGGGTCGTATGCCGGCGATACCGCCCGAAAGCACGATGGACCCATTAGGACGAATCCACCTCACGGCATGGCGTATCGCTATTAGTGCCGACCAGTAACGCAGTTCGAAGGCGTGCCGGGCATTCACTGAATCCAGTTCGGCCAGCGGGCTCAATTGCAAGCGGTCGCCGGCACTGTAGACCAGATGGTCGATTGTCCCGACTTCCGTGAAGAAGGCCGCAATGGCTTGATGATCGGTGAGATCAAGCAAGCGGCCGCAGGCGCCTTCGCCAAGTCGGGTCAGGGCACGTTCTAGGCGCGATGGGTTGCTTGAAGCGATAGTCACGCTGGCACCTTCGGCCAAGGACTGACGGGCCACTTCCAGGCCGATGCCAGATGAGCCGCCGAGGATGACGATGTGCTTGTCACGCAATGCAGGAGTAGACATGTGAGTATCTCCGCGGTTAGTTGCTGCGTGTCTGGCCGAGGGCCAATGCAATGAGCGCGAGAAGGGCGGCTATACCGGCAAGCCAGTGCCAGCCGAGTTGCAACAAGGGCATCGCCAGTGCCGAGCCGAGGGCTCCGCCAAGGAAGAAACCGGCGATGTACAGCCCGTTCAGTCGGCTACGAGCTCTGACATCGAGCGTCAGCACCTGGCGTTGTGCGGCTACGTGACTGATTTGCACGCCGGCATCGATCAGCAGGGCTGCCAGTAACCAACAGGTCAACGTGGGCAGGGCAATGCTCAGCAGAAAGCCGCTCGCTACCAGCACAGCCCCCCAGCCTCGCAATGCGGTGGAATGGCCGTTGTCGGCGAGGCGGCCAGCCACCGGTGCAACCAAAGCCCCGGCGGCGCCGGCCAAGGCGAACAGGGCGATGCCCTGCGCATGCAGGCCGAAGCGTTCGGCCAGCAGCACAGGTGCACCAACCCAGAACAGACTGAATGCGGCGAACAAGCAGGCCTGT
Source organism: Pseudomonas sp. ZH-FAD (assembly GCF_002803095.1). Taxonomy (GTDB): domain Bacteria; phylum Pseudomonadota; class Gammaproteobacteria; order Pseudomonadales; family Pseudomonadaceae; genus Aquipseudomonas. Next base: position 172,001 of record NZ_PGLR01000001.1, read on the forward strand.
GCCGCGCTGCGTCGGCGGAGTTCGGCGTGCCTGCGCAGCAGTTTTGTCAGGGACGCGAGCAGGGCTGGATAGCCAAGCGTCGAGTTGGCTCGATGATGTGGCAGGCGCCAGGCCAGCAATGCACCGAGCAGACTGACCAGCAGCGCGTCCGCAGCAAACAGTGCACGCCAGCCAAATGCATCGGTGATCAAGCTGGCCAGGGGGCGGGCCAGCAAGATGCCCAACAGCAAGCCGGCGGTGACGCTACCGACGGCACGCCCCCGAGTGCTGTCGCTGCTCATGTGTGCTGCCAGGGGCACCAGCAATTGCACCGCGCAGGAGCCCAGGCCGATAACGAGTGCCGCCAGCAGCAGGACGCCGACATTGCTGGCGCTGGCCATCATCAGCAGTGCCAGCACTTGGACGAGCGCCAGGGTCAGGACCAAACGGCGGTTCTCCAGCAGATCGCCCAGCGGCACCACCAGCAACAGGCCCAGGCAGAAGCCCAATTGGCTGGCGCTTACGGCTAGCCCCGCCTGCCAGAAGACGATGCCCAGATCAGTGGCGATCGCCGAGAGTATCGGTTGGGCCAGATAGCTGCCCGCAGCAAATGTGCCACAGGCCAATGCCAGCAGCGCCGTCGATGAGCGGCCGCTACCGGTCAGCGCAATACTGCCAGTGCTCATGCGAACCCCCTCAGGCCTGCCGTTGGATCAGGTCGGCGAGTACCGTTTCCAATTTGGTGGTGCCGTGTATCGCCGTGCCTGCGAAGTCGATCCAGCCTTGATTGAATCCATCGAGCATCTGCATGCGTGGCAATGGGTTGTGCATGCCCTGGCTGCGGAAAAGCTGCTCCCAGGTGTCACGCGGTACGCTGCGTGCCTGCACGTCACGACCCAGCAGTCGCCCGAGAGTAGCGGCCAGGTGTTGTGGCGTGACACGCCGCGGCCCTTCCAGCTCGACGATGCGTAGGCCCTGCCAGGACTCCTGCAAGAGCATGGCGGCGGTGCGGCCGACATCGGCAGTGGCGACCATCGGCACGGCTTTGTCCAACGGCTGCAGGAAGCTGTGCAGCACGCCTTCGTCGCGCGCAGGGGCAATATCCCACAGGCTGTTCTCCATGAACCATCCGGCACGCAGGAAGGCGACCGGCATCGGCAACTGGCCGAGTTGCTGCTCCATATCGCTGAGCTGGCGTAGCAGGTTGGACTGGCTGGCCTGGGCGCCGATGGTCGACAGGCACACGACTTTGGCCGGTTGAGCGGTCTCCAGCGCCGAGCGAAGGGTCGAGACGATATAGCGCGATTCGAGGAAATCCGGGCTTGGGTCGAAGTTCGGGGGCAGCAGCACGAACACCGCTTCGGCACCTTTGAAAGCGCGGGTCAACGCGGCGGCGTCACGCATATCGGCCAGGGCCAGCTCACAGCCCTGGCGCAGCCACTCGCCGCCCCTGGAGGCATCGCGCACTACCGCGCGTACGTTCTTGCCGGCAGCGAGCAGAGTGCGGGCCACGGTGCCGCCGACCTGGCCGGTGATTCCAGTGATCACATACATGGGGATAACTCCTATTGCGACCGGCGGTTGCCGGGTTCGCAAGCAGTCTCTCCTCAGTCAATTGATCAATCGATAACATGGAAGTTATTTAATTGATGACATAAAGGCATCAAATATGGGCTTTGATGAGCGCACCCTGAATGGCATGAGTGTGTTCGCCGCCATTGTCGACACCGGCAGCTTCGCGGGTGCAGGCGAGGTGTTGGACATGTCCCAACCTGGCGTCAGCCGCGCGTTGGCGCGGTTGGAGAAACGCCTCGGCATTCGCCTGTTCGATCGCACTACACGCTCGGTGACCCTGACCGACGACGGGCGGCGTCTGCATGAGCAGGTACTGCCGTTGCTGACTGCGTTGGAGGAGGCGGCCAGCTCGGTCACCGCTGGTGCTCGGGTGGTGCGCGGGCGCTTGCGGGTCAATGTCGACCCTTTCTTCGCCCGCTTGATCCTAGGCCCGCGATTGGGGGCGTTTCTCGATGCCCATCCGCAGTTGGAACTGGAACTGATCACCCGTGACCGACTGGGTGACATGGTCGCCGATGGCTTCGACCTGGCGCTGCGTTTCGGTGAGCCGCGTACTTCCAGCCTGGTCGCGCGCAAGTTGCTGGACACGCGCATCCTGACAGTCGCGGCACCTTCCTATCTGAAGCGTCATGGTCGCCCCGAACAACCGCAGGATCTGAACGGGCATCGCTGCATCCAGTTTCGCGATCCTGAAACCGGGCGGCCGTTCGACTGGGAGTTCCATCGTGGCAGTGAGCGTCAGGTGGTGGATACCCGTGGTCAGTTACTGGTCAACGATGTCGGCAGTCTGCACAGCACCTGCCTGGCGGGGTACGGCATTGCCCAGATCATGGCGCTGGGCAGTGACTTGTTGCTGGCGGATGGGCGGCTGGTGGAATTGTTCGCGGACTGGCCGGACGAGCGTTTCCCGCTATACGCCCTGTATCCGTCGAGGCACAACCCGCCGGCCAAGGTGCGGGCTTTTCTCGATTTCGTCTTGCAGCTGGTCGCCGCCTGAAACAACTGCCGAATCTGTGGCAGGCGATCAGCGCGCCAGCGGCAACACCACACCGATCAGCACGAAGAGCACACCGCAACCGCGGTTGAAGGCGCGGCCGCCGCGCTCCAGCCCGGGCCGTACGCGAACGGCCCTGGCTGGTCTGAAAGTACCGAGTGAGTCGTCGATCGATGCCCGATGCTAAAGCAGCGGTAGGCTGCGTCGGGTGTGTTCGGCGAAAGCTTCGCTCAACGGTGTGCTACGGCCCAACTTCAGGCTGATACCGACGCTCGGTAGTGCCGGTAGTGTTGCCGTAGTGTCGAGAATGCACAGGTCAGCCGGCACGGCGGTACGTGTGAGTACGGCGATGGCCTGGCCTGAGCGCACCAGTGCGGTCAGGCCGGCCAGGCTGTCGCTGGCGTAGGCGATGCGATAACTGCGGCCGGCGCGGTCGAGGCTGGCGCGGGCGGCCAGGTGATCCAGTGTGTCGGGGCTCGACAGCGCCAGTGGCAGCGGGTCGAAATCTGCGGTTTCGGTGCCGGGACAGCCGACCCATACCAGTGGTTCGCGGCGGATGATGCTCTCGTCTGGTGCGCCGTCCGGCAGGGAGATCAGTGCCAGATCCAGTGCATGCTTGTCCCATTGCTGCAGCAGGCGTGGTGTGGGTGCGCAGATCACCTCGACCAGTACGTTGGGGTGCTGGCTGGCGAACTGGCGCAGCAGGTAGGGCAGGAACACGGCGGCATAGTCATCCGGACAGCCGAAGCGGATAGTACCGGACAGCCCCTTGGCGGACAGATCGGCCATGGCTTCGTCGTGCAGGCGCAGAATGCGCTGCGCATGTGCCAGCAGGCGCTCGCCATGCGCGGTGAGCAGGACGCCGCGGCCGGTGCGTTGGAACAGCGGTTGTTCGACGATTTCTTCCAGACGCTTGAGCTGCTGGCTCAGCGCTGACTGCGTACGCCCGACGCGGTTGGCGGCGCGGCTGAGGGAGCGCGCCTCGGAGATAGCGACGAAGGAACGCAGCAGATCGATGTCGAGGGACAGACTCAAGTTATTCGTCTCGCTTCTATCTCGTATAAGAACTATTCGTTTCCATGAAATCAGGCTGGGTGCCTAGACTGCAAGCACTGCCTTCATACCTTTTAGGCCTTCATGTCCTTTTTGGAGAGTGCCCATGTCCCGTAACGATGATCCGGCCTTCTGGCGCAACGCACGCAATCATCTGATCCGCTACGGCGGTACCTTCGAGCCGATGATCATCGAGCGTGCTCAGGGTTGCTTCGTCTATGACGCCGATGATCGCGCCATCCTCGATTTCACCTCCGGGCAGATGAGTGCAGTGCTCGGCCACAGCCACCCCGAAGTGGCGGCGGTTATCGCTGAATACGCCGGTCGGCTCGATCACCTGTTCAGCGGCATGCTGTCGCGCCCGGTTGTCGATCTGGCCAGCAAACTGGCGGAGATCACCCCGGCCGGGCTGGATCGCGCACTGTTGCTGAGCACCGGTGCGGAATCCAACGAGGCGGCGATCCGCATGGCCAAGCTGGTCACCGGCAAGTACGAGATCGTCGGCTTTGCCCAATCCTGGCACGGCATGACCGGTGGCGCCGCGTCCGCCACCTACAGCGCCGGACGACGCGGCGTCGGGCCGGCAGCGGTTGGTTCGTTCGCCATCCCTGCGCCATTCCCCTACCGCCCGCGTTTCGAGCGTCATGGCGAGTACGACTACCTGGCCGAGCTGGATTACAACTTCGACCTGATCGACCGTCAGTCCAGCGGTAACCTGGCGGCTTTCATCGCCGAGCCGATCCTCAGTTCCGGCGGCATCATCGAGCTACCGCCGGGCTATATGGCGGCGCTCAAGCGCAAGTGCGAGGAACGCGGCATGCTGCTGATCCTCGACGAGGCGCAGACCGGCGTCGGCCGTACCGGGTTGATGTTCGCCTGCGAGCGTGAAGGCGTTACGCCGGACATTCTCACCCTGTCCAAGACCCTGGGCGCCGGCCTGCCGTTGGCAGCAGTGCTGACTTCGGCGGCAATCGAGGAGCGCGCCCATGAGCTGGGCTACCTGTTCTACACCACTCACGTCTCCGATCCGCTGCCTGCTGCGGTGGGCCTGAAGGTGCTCGAGGTGGTCGAGCGTGATGGTCTGGTGGCGCGCGCCAACGTCATGGGCGAACGCCTGCGCAATGGCCTGCTGCGTTTGCAGGAGCGCTTCGAATGCATCGGTGACGTGCGTGGCCGTGGCTTGCTGCTGGGTATGGAAGTGGTCAAGGACCGGGCGACCAAGGAGCCGGCCGATGGCCTTGGCGCGAAGATCACCCGCGAATGCATGAGCCTGGGTCTGAGCATGAACATCGTGCAGCTGCCGGGCATGGGTGGGGTGTTCCGTATCGCCCCGCCGCTGACGGTCAGTGAGGCGGAAATCGACCTCGGGCTCGGCTTGCTGGAACAGGCGATCGAGCGTTCGGTCTAGTGGGCTGTTGAACACTCGACCGATCAACGCAGTAGCAGCGGCAGCCAAACCGAAGCCAGCAGCAGAACAGCCATGCAGCGGTTGAACAACAGCAGCCTGGCTGGTTGCCGCAACAGGCGCGCACCGCCGGCGCCCAGCACACCCCAGGCCAGCAGGCAGGGCGTGGACACCAGCAGGAACAGCGCCGCGTAGCTCGCCACCGCGTCGAACGAGGCCTGGCCGTCGAGGAAGATCGCCGTGACCGAGACGGTCATCAGCCAGGTCTTGGGGTTGATCAGTTGCAGGCCGGCGCCCTGGGCGAAGCCCTGGCGCCGGTCGACGCTGCGTTGGTCCATGCCGGCTGCCTCGGCGCGCATCAGCTTGCAGGCCATCCAGCTGATCCAGGCCGCGCCGGCCCAGGTCATCGCCGTCTGCAACAGCGGGGCGCGCGCCAGTAGTTCGCCGAGGCCCAGGCCGACCACCAGCAGCATCAGACTGGCAGCGAGGCTGGCGCCCAAGGCGATGGCCAGGGCGATGGACAGGCCGAAGCGCGCGGCGCTGCCGAGGATCAGCAGGTTGGTCGGGCCGGGGGTGATCGACGCCACCGAGGCGAAGAGGATGAAGGGCAGCCACTGGTTCATGGCCGCGCTCGCTGAGCAGTGAAGGGCATCGGGCATCGCTCCATATCGGGTATGGCGCGATTGTCCGGCTGGCTGATTCAGCGGTCTTGAAGCTTTGTGCAGAGGCTGCGGTAGGCGCCCGGGGTAAGGCCGTTGGCACGGCGGAACCAGCGGCCCAGGTGACTCTGGTCGGCGAAGCCCAGGTCGCTGGCGACATCCGCCGGTGCCGTGCCGAGGGCCAGCAGCCGGCGTGCGCGCACCAGACGCAGCTGGATCAGGTAACCATGTGGGGCAATGCCGAAGGCCGCCTTGAACGCACGGCTCAGGCGGAAGCGGTCGACGCCGCAGACTCGCGCCAGTTCGTCGAGGCCGATGTTCTGGTGAAAGTGTGCGTGCAGGTAGTCGCGGGCACGCAGGGCCACGCGGGGGATCTGCGGGTTGCCCGGCAGGCGCTGGCGCCAGTGCAGGCTGCGTGAGATGCGCTCCAGCAGCGTATCCAGTGCGGCGTCGCGCACCATGCGTGGCTCGTTGTCGTTCAACGCCTGCAGGGCATTGGCGATACAGGGCAGCAGGCCGGGGTCGTCCGGCTGGGTGCGCGGCACGCCGGGCAGGCAGTCGGCAGGTGCCTGCTCGAACAGCGCCGGCAGCGCGCGCTCCAACCAGGCCGGCTCGAGATAGAGGGTGGAGTAGGTGAAGCCGCCCGGTGTCGGCGCATGGCCGTCATGGATATCGCCGGGCTCGAGGAAGAAGGTCTGCCCCGGCACGCTGCTGAACAGCGCACGGCGGCAGTGGAACTGCTGCACGCCCTGCTCGGTAAAGCCGATCAGGTAGCTGTCGTGCCAGTGCGGGTCGTAGGCATGGCCCTCGAAATGCGCACGGATCACCTCGATGCCGGTATCGGCATCCTGCTTGAGGTCGACCCAAGATTGCGCGTTCATCGCCTGTTGCCCGTTTTTGCTGTGAACGCTTGAGCTTACCGCGTTCGGCGAACAGGACTAGAAGGTTTGTGCAGGTGGTAGGGGCTGTGGATAAAACCAAGCACCTTGATCTGTAGGAGCGGCTTCAGCCGCGAAATTCGCGGATAAATCCGCTCCCACAAACGCTTGGCAATCCTGCTTGAGGGCGACGGTTTAGTCGGCCTGCGCTGGATACCAGCGCGGCGTATACACCCACTCGCCGCCATCGGCACGGGGGAAGCGACGGGTCTGGCTGGAGCCGATGATCACCAGGGTGCGCATGTCGACCATCTCCGGCGTCAGCTCGCCGAGGGTGAGGTTGCGCAGGGCTTCGGCGGGACGGCCGATATCGCGGCCGAGTACCACCAGGGTCTGCGGTTCGCGGTGCTGGCGCAGCAGCTCCAGTGCGCGGCCAAGCTGCCAGGGACGGGATTTGGAGATCGGGTTGTAGAAGGCCATGGCCAGGTCGGCGATGGCGGCGTGCTGCAGGCGCTTTTCGATCACCGACCAGGGTTTGAGGTTGTCGGACAGGGAGATCAGGCAGAAGTCATGCCCCAGCGGCGCGCCGGCCTTGGCGGCGGTGGCCAGAGCCGCGGAGACGCCCGGCAGCACCTCCAGCTCGACGCCGTGCCAGGCCTCGCTCTGCGGGCTTTCCAGCGCCTCCATCACGGCGGCGGCCATGGCGAACACGCCGGGGTCGCCCGAGGAAATCATCACCACCCGGCGGCCAGCGGCGGCCAGTTCGAAGGCATGGGTGGCGCGCTGCAACTCTTCGCGGTTGTCGCTGGGATGCAGGCATTGATCGGCGCGCAGCGGGCCGGCCATCTTCACGTAGGTGTCGTAGCCGAGCAGATCTTCGGCTTCGTCGAGGGCACGGCGCACGGCGGGGGTCATGTATTCGGCGGCACCGGGGCCGAGGCCAACCACGCTGAGGCGTCCACGGCGCTGGCCGAGACGCTTGATATCCAGTGGTTGTTCGCCCAGCAGCAGGCGCAGGCCATCGCCGATATGGCATTCGGGTGGCAGCTCGGTGGTGCTGTGGATAAAGCGCAGTGGCAGGTTCAACTCGGCTGCAGCAGCGTGTAGCTCGGCATTGGCCATCCAGGCTTTGTCCGCGAGCAGAACGGCCAGCGCTTGCGCCGCCAGGTTGGCATCGCTCAACGCCTGCTGCAGGCGAGCCGGTAGGTCGGCGCCGGGGCGTTCGATCAGCGCGGCGGCGCAGCGCGGGTGGATCAACAGTTCGTCGGCCCTCGGTGGACGTTGCTCGGCGGTGACATGGATAACCCGCGACGCGGTCTTATCTACCGGCAGCTGAGCCGCCTCCAGCCAGGGCGCCTCGCCTTCGATACGCACGCTGTCGCCGCCGAGCAGATCGCTGACGAAGCGTTTGCCCTGCTGCAGGTCGGCCAGGGCATAACCGGCTGGCGGTTCCAGCAGGCAGGTGCCGAAGCGCAGCTCTCCGCTGGTGGTGATGGCTGGGGTTACGCCCAGGTGCGCGGCGATCTCGCGGGCCAGGCGGTTGACCCCGGCCAGGCCACCGAGCAGCGGTACTACGGCGCTGCCGTCCTCGGCCAGGGCCAGCACCGGCGGCTCGGCGCCCTTCTCCGCCAGCAGCGCGGCGAGGCTACGGATAACGATACCGGCGGCGCACAGCACCACAAGCGGCTGGCCGGCGCGATACAGGGCGCGCAGGGTCTCGCCGAACTCGTCGTAGTGGCGTTCGGCGCCATCGGCGCGTCCGCGCAGACCATGGATCACAGCCTGTGGATAAAGCGCCTTGAGATGTTGTGCGGTGACCAGCGCACTGGCGCTGAGGATGACGATGTTCATGCGGTAAATCCTGTAGCCCGGATGCAATCCGGGGAATGGCTGTCCCGGATTGCATCCGGGAGGTCAGGCAGCGATCCGTGGGAGGCGCTTCAGCGGCGATTGTCGCGGCTGAAGCCCCTCCCACAATGACGGTGTATCAACGAGTACGGAGCTGACGCCTTTTTCATCCACCAGAGTGTGTGCGCGTTTACCCCCGCCACTTCTGCCCAGGCACCAGGATCATCGAGAAATACGGCGAATCCATCGGCTCTACCTCGTCCAGCGGCACGATCTTCTGGCTGGCCATGGTCGCCCGCTCAACATAATGGGCGCGGCCATCCAGGCCGAGCTTGCGCAGCACGCGGCGCACCTTGTCGAAGTTGCGCCCGAGTTTCATCACCACGGCCGCTTCGGCGTCGCGCAGGCGCTGTTCCAGCTCGTCTTCCGGCAGTACGCCGGACAGCACGCTCAAGCTCTGGTTGCGGTACACCAGCGGCGTGCCGAGCACCGAGGCGCAGCCGAGCATGGAACATACGCCGGGCACCACCTCCACCTCGTAGCGGTCGGCCAGACGGTCGTGCAGGTACATGTAGGAGCCGTAGAAGAACGGGTCGCCTTCGCAGATCACCGCCACGTCCTGGCCGGCATCCAGCAACTGGGCGATCTGCTGCGCGCAGGTGTCGTAGAAGTCGGCGATCACATCCTCGTAGGATAGCGGCGGGGCGAGCTTCTCGGTGGTCACCGGGTAGACCAGCGGCAGGCGCTGCTGGGCGACGTCCAGGTGCTCTTCGATGATCCCGAAGGCATTGCCGCCGTGGCCGGCATTGTGTTTGGCCTTGGCCACGAAGTAGGCCACCACCGGCGCGCCTTTGAGCAGGCGCAGCGCCTTGAGGGTGAGCAGTTCGGGGTCGCCGGGGCCGACGCCGAGACCGAGTAGGCGACCGGCCATCATTCCACCTCCGAGGCCAGGGCGTTGACCGCCGCTACCGCCATGGCGCTACCGCCACGGCGGCCACGGACGATCACGTAGGGCACGCCACGGCTGTCTGCGGCCAGGGCGTCCTTGGATTCTGCCGCGCCGATAAAGCCCACCGGCATGCCGATGATCAGTGCCGGTTTCGGCGCACCGGCGTCGAGCATTTCCAGCAGGTAGAACAGCGCGGTGGGGGCATTGCCGATCACCACCACGCTGCCTTCCAGATGTTCGCGCCAGTGCTCCAGGGCCACCGCCGAGCGGGTGTTGCCCAGTTCGCGGGCCAGCTCCGGCACGCCGGCGTCGTGCAGGGTGCAGATCACCGGGTTGTTGGCCGGCAGGCGCGGGCGGGTGATGCCCTCGGCGACCATGCGCGCATCGCAGAGAATCGGCGCGCCAGCCAGCAGCGCCGCACGACCGGCGGCGCCGGCACCGGGAGAGAAGCGCAGATCCTCCACCACGTCGACCATGCCGCAGGCGTGGATCACCCGTACGGCGAGCTTTTCCAGGTCGGCGGGGATGCCGTCGAGGTTGGCCTCGGCGCGGATGGTGGCGAAGGAGCGGCGGTAGATTTCCTGGCCGTCGCGAATGTAATCAAGCATCGGGTGTTCCTGCGAGGTGTTGGCGGGCGAACCAGGCGCCGGCCTCGTCGATGGTCATGGCTGGCGCCAGCAGGCGACCGAAACCGGGTGCCTCGGGCGTGCGTTGGTAGAGCTGGTAGTGATCGGGCGTGCTGGCCAGCAGGGTATAGGGCTGCACGCGGGCGCTGGCGCAACTGCGCGGGCAGGCGCTGAGATGCACCTGCGGGCGGACGCCGCTTTCGCGCAGCAGCTCCGCCAGGTGCAGGGCGTGGTGCTTGCTGTCGGCCAGGCCGCGCGCGCAGGCCGCCGAGCCGGTGCAGGCGACCAGGCCAAGCAGTGGCTCGTCGATGTGGGTCAGCAGGCCGAGTTCGCCCAGTGTTGCCAACAGCTCACGGCTGGCGGATTCCGGCACATTGCCCAGCAGCACGCCTTGCCAGGGCGTCAGGCGCAGCTCGCCATCGCCGTGGTGCTCGCTCAGCTCGGCCAGTGCCAGCAGTTGTTCGGCGTGCAGGCGCCCCAGTTGCGCGCCAGCGGCGACCATGCGCAGGCCGCTCTGCGCCTGTGGATAAATCCCTGCCGGCGAGCGGCTGATCGTCGCGGCAGGCTGCCAATTGGCCGGTGCCGGTTGCAGGGGGAAATCCAGACGCGTCTGCAGGCGTTGCAACAGCTCGCTGGCCGGAATCTGTGCCAGTAATTGGCGCATACGTGACTGCTCGGGCGGCGCCAAGTCAAGGAACAGCAGCAGAAGCTGACGCACCAGCTCGACCGCCTGAGTCGCCTCGACGCGCGCCAGCGGCGCGTCGACGGGGTAGCCGGCCAGGCCCAGCAACAGGTGCTGTTCGTCTTCAGCGGCCAGCCACAGGTCGTGCGGGTGTTCGCGCATGGCCAGGGCTTCGCCGCCATCCAGTTGCAGGGCGAACTTGGGCGACAGCGCGTGCAGCGCCGGGGTGTCCTGCAGCAGGTCGAGCAACTGATTGGCCAACGGGCGCACGTCCATCCGCGCCTGTGGGTCGAGGCCGGCAGCGGGGCTGAGCAGCAGGTTGCGCACGTCGTCGGCGCTTGCCACGCGCGGGCCGAGGCCGGCGCCGAGCAGGGCGTCGATCAGTGTGCTTTCCTGGCCGGGCAGTACGCCACGAATCTGCAGATTGCTGCGGTTGGTCAGCTCCAGCACACCGCTGGCATGCTGCCGCGCTGCTTCGGCAATCGCTTGCGCCTGGGCACTGCGCAGCACGCCGCCGGGCAGTTTGACCCGGCAGATGCCGCCATCCAGCGCAGGCACGATGCGCAGTAGGCCGGGGCAGGCGGAAGGGCGGACGGATGTAGGCAAGCGGTCACCTGTGGATAACGACGCGGCGACCGAACCAGCGAAATCCCATAGGGGACTCCATGGCATCGGTACACCCCGCCCGATGTTGGCACTCGCGACCAGCGTTCGTCGGCAGGTCTCCTGGCTGACAGGTCTTCGTCCGCCGCGCCTTCCCGGTTACCCAGTGGCCGATTGCGTTGGACTCGCTGTTTACAGTTGCGGGGGCAGCCACGGTGAACCGTGTTCCCTCTTGGGGAAGCTCTGAAATGGCCATCTACCGTCACTCCCGCGCAGGCGGGAGCCCAGGTAGTACTGAGATTCTGGATTCCCGCCTGCGCGGGAATGACGACTATTTCAGAGTTTCCTTAGGCCCTTTACTGAGTCGTATCGACTCAAGGGCACCGACGAAGGCGCTATTATGCCCGCTTTGCCCGGAGCGCGGACAGGCGCTCCGTCGGGCCTGTACGAGGACATTGGATGAAACCCTGGTTGACCCTGGTCGGCATCGGCGAAGACGGCTACCCCGGCCTGGGCAAGGCCGCGCGTCGCGCCTTGCTGGCGGCCACGCGCATCGTCGGCGCGCCGCGGCAGCTGGCCTTGCTGCCGCCGTGCATCAGCGGCGAGCGGGAAACCTGGCCCAGCCCCTTCGACTTGCAACCGCTGCTGGCGCGGCGTGGCGAGGCCGTGTGTGTGCTGGCCAGTGGCGACCCGATGTTCTACGGCGTTGGTGCCAGCCTGGCGCGGCAGGTGCCGGCCGACGAGTTGCAGGTGTTGCCGGCGCCGTCCTCGGTGTCGCTGGCGGCGGCGCGCCTGGGCTGGCCGCTGCAGGAGGTTGAGGTGGTCTCCTTGGTCGGGCGGCCGCTGGCCACGCTCAACGCCCGGCTGTTTCCCGGCGTGCGCCTGCTGGTGCTGAGCGCCGATGGCGACACGCCCGCACAGGTTGCCGAAGCCCTGTGCTTACGCGGTTTCGGCGCCAGTCGCCTGACCCTGCTGGAACACCTTGGCGGGCCGGATGAGCGCCGCATCGAGGGCCTGGCCGCGAGCTGGGACTTGCCGCGCGGCGCTGACCTCAACCTGCTGGCCGTGGAATGCCTGGCCGACGCCGGAGCACACCTGCTGCCACCGACCTGTGGTCTGCCTGACGAGGCCTACCGTCACGACGGCCAACTGACCAAGCGCGACGTGCGCGCGGTGACCCTGGCGCGGCTGGCGCCGCTGCCCGGCGAGCTGCTCTGGGATGTCGGCGCTGGTTGTGGCTCCATCGGCATCGAGTGGATGCGCGCACACCCGGCCTGCCGCGCCATCGCCGTCGAAGCCAATGAGGGGCGTCAGGCCCATATCCGCCACAATCGCGATGCCCTCGGCGTACCCGGGCTGCAACTGGTCGCCGGGCATGCGCCCGAGGCCCTGGTCGGGCTGCCAGCGCCGGATGCGATCTTTATCGGCGGCGGCGTCACCGTGCCCGGCGTGCTGGATGATTGCTGGGCCGCGCTCAAGCCGGGTGGGCGCCTGCTGGCCAATGCCGTGACCCTGCAGAGCGAGGCGGCGCTGGTGGCCTTCCGTGAGCAGCAGGGCGGCGAGCTGCTGCGTCTTGCCGTGGCCCAGGCGCAGCCGCTGGGCGGCTTCGACACCTGGCGCGCGGCGCTGCCGATCACCCTGCTGGCGGTGCGCAAGCCGTGAGCGCACGCATCCTGTTGCTCGGTGGCAGCACCGAGGCGCTGCGTCTGGCGCGTCGACTGGGGTCGGAAACCATTTACAGCCTGGCCGGCCTTGGTCGCGTGCCGGATGACCTGGCCTGCCGCGTGCGCGTCGGCGGCTTTGGCGGTGCCGAAGGCCTGGCGGCCTTTATCGACCGCGAAGGCATCGAGCTGCTGCTGGATCTGACCCACCCCTATGCGGCGCAGATCAGCCAAAACGCGGCCCGCGCTGCAGAACTGGCGGGCGTGCCATGCTGGGCATTGCGTCGCCCTGGCTGGCAACCGGGCCCGGGTGACGACTGGCGCGAGGTGGAAGGCTGGGATGAACTGACCCGTGCGCTGGCGCCTTTCGAACGGCCGTTTTTCACCTCCGGGCGCGAGCCGCTGGCGCATTTGCACGAGATTCCCGCGCACCAGCGCTGGACGGTGCGCTGCCTGCAGGCCGAGGCGGCGCCGCCGCGCGCAGAGGTCATCGGCGCACGCGGGCCGTTCTCCCTGGAGGAGGAACGCGCACTGTTCGCCCGTATCCGCTGCGACGTGCTGGTGAGCAAGAACAGCGGCAGCGCCTCCACCGAGCCGAAACTGCAGGTCGCCCGCGAGCTGGGCTTGCCGGTGCTGTTGCTGCGCCGGCCGCAACTGCCGGTGGTGACGCGGGAATTCGCCGAGCCGGAGGCGCTGTGGGAGGCGCTTCAGCGGCGACTGGACTGCTGCCGTCGCGGCTAAAGCCCCTCCCACAGATTTGCGTTGTGGCCCAAGGGCGGGTGCGTTGGCGTAGGGTGGATCACGCTTCATCGATCCACCGTTGTGGTGGACGTAAAAGGCGACGTCCACCCTACGGATAGCCTTCACAGCTCGGCACGCTGCTAGACTGCCGGCCCGTTCTGGAGACCGTCATGAGCCAAACCCCCTACGCCCGCGTTCTGTTCATCGGCCCCGGCCTGGGTCGTGGGGCATCGTCCGAGCGTCTGCAGCAGCGCATTGAAGCGTTGCTCGGCGAGGCGCATCTGCATGACAGCGAGCAGGATGGCTTCTGGCAGGCCATCGATGAGGCGCAGCGCCCGCTGCTGGTGGTCGATCTGGAGCCGCGCGCCGATGCTGCGCACCGTGATTGGCTGCGCGAGCGCATCGCCGAACGGGGCGACGGCGCCGAGGTGTTCGTGGTCTGCACGGCACTGGAGGACACCTGGCTCGATGGCCTGAGCGCACTGCTGGCGCATCGCGAAGCGCATCTGCCCTGCAGCGATGTGCCGCCCGTTCCTGCGCATCACGCCTGGTCGCAGATCCCACCACATGCGCAGCGCCTGCTGCTGTGCAACGGCCCGCGCTGCACCCGCAAGGGCGCGCTGGGCCTGTGGAAAACCCTGCGTCAGCGGCTTAAGGCCGCCGGCAAGCTGGAGTGCGACGGTGGCGTGCATATCACCCGCAGTCAGTGCCAGTTCCCCTGCGACCTGGGGCCGACTGCGAGCCTTTATCCACAGGGCGAGTGGTACGGCATCAAGGACGAGGCGGCGGTGATTCGCCTGGTCGATGAGCGCCTGGTGGCGGGCAGGGCGTTGCCGGAGTTGCGTATCGATGAGCAGGGCAACAATTAGCAACTCGGATTACGCCTGCGGCCAATCCAGGCTACAAGCAATCGCCGCTAAAGCGCCTCCCACAATTGCCCCCGCGCCTTGACTTGAGCGGGTGCGGGTGGTCATATCCGCCCCGCTTCAGGTGTCTCACGCCGCCGCGCGTGAGGTGAAACGGGAAGTCGGTTGAAGTCCGACGCTGCCCCCGCAACGGTAAGCGAGCGACCGCATCGATACGCCACTGTGCGCCACGCGCATGGGAAGGCGATGCGTTCATGACCCTCGCAAGCCCGGAGACCGGCCTGGAGTCGTTTGTGTCTGGCAACCCGCGGTGGGCGGGCGTTGACTCCAGTAGGGCGCCGCCGTGCCCCTGTCTGCTGTTGCGCATTTCCATCGGATTGCCGTGCCTTTTCTCTTTGCGATGGAAGCAATATGGCGCGCCATTTCCGCTACAAGAACCTCTCTTCTGCATGCCTGAACGAAGGGCGTGAGTCCGTATCTGGCTACCTGCGAACAACGATAATGTTATGTTATAACAATAACATTATCGCCTCAGGCACCGACTGCGAAGCGTCAAGGCTGACCGCCTTCAACTCGCACACCCGGAGCCTGGAGCGTCCTGACGACTCTCCTGGAAGATCCGGAATCACTCACGTGCAGCACCTTCTACGCCTCTGCTCCCTGCCATTCGCGCTGCTGGTCGGCGGTGTGGCCATGGCCAGCGAATCTCCTGTCGATCTCCCTGCCGTCACCGTCCAGGCGCACGCTGCCGAGGAAGGCGAGAGCGATCTGCATACATCTACTACGTCCGGCTCCCGCCTGGAGCTGTCGGCCCTGCAAACACCGGCCAGCACCAGCAGCCTGAGCGGCGCCGAGGTACGTGGGCGCAACAACCTCACGGTGCAGGACGCCGTGACCCGCACGCCGGGTATCAGCAGCATCGGCTCGCCCGGCAATGGCGGCACCGCGCTGTCGGCGCGCGGCTTCACTGGCCATTCGGCGACCATGCAGCTGTACGATGGCACCCGCCAGTACGTCGGCGCCGGCACCGTGACCTTCCCGGTGGACACCTGGTCGGTAGCGCGCATCGACGTGCTGCGCGGCCCGGCTTCGGTGCTCTATGGTGAGGGCGCCACCGGCGCGGTGATCAACGTGGTGCCGAAGAAGCCCTTCGCCGGCGAGATCCGCAACCAGCTGCGCCTCGGCTACGGCAGCGACGACCGCCGTCAGGCTGCGCTGGACAGCGGCGGTTCGCTGAGTGACGAACTGAGCTACCGCTTCAATATCAATCAGCAGGCCAGCAATGGTTGGGTCGACCGCGGTGATTCGGACAGCCTGGCGCTCAGCGCCGCCCTGCGCTGGGACGCCCATGACGACCTGAGCTTCACCCTGTCCCACGACCATGGCGACCAGAGCCCGATGCGTTATCTCGGTACGCCGCTGGTGGCCGGCAAGTACCGCGAGAGCATCCGCGAACGTAACTACAACGTCGCCAATGCCGACATTCGCTACAACGACCAGATCACCCGCCTGGTGACCGACTGGCGCATCAACGACGTGCTCAGTGCCAGCAACCAGCTCTACTACATCAAGACCCAGCGCTACTGGCGCAATGCCGAGGCCTTTCGCTGGCAGCCGGGCAATACGGTCGAGCGCAGCGAGTTCTACGAGATCAAGCACACCCAGGAACAGGTCGGCGACCGCCAGACCTTCACCCTGGATCACACCCTGTTCGGCCTCGATAGCCGCACGGTGGTCGGTGTGGATTACAACCGTATCCACTTCGCCCGCCAGCACGATTTCGCCAGCAGCTTCAGCGACAGCGTGCCGCTGGCCGGCTCCGGCGGCGGTCAGTACCAGAGCACCGACCCGCTCGGCTACGGCCCGCGCGAGCGCAACCTGGCGCGGCAGTTCTCGCTGTTCGCCGAGAACCGTACCCAGCTGACCGAGCGCCTGTCGCTGGTCACCGGGGTGCGCCGTGATCAGGTGCATATCCAGCGCGACAACCTGATTGATGGCAGCAGCGTCGACCGCAGCCTGAGTGGCGACAATTGGCGTGCCGGCCTGGTCTTCGCCCTGACCCCCGAGCTGTCGCTGTACGGTCAGTACGCCACCAGCACCGAGGGGGTGAACAATCTGCTGACTCTGAACCCGACTCAGCAGCAGTTCGATCTGAGCGAAGCCAGGCAGAGCGAGATCGGCCTCAAGCAGATGTTCTGGGGCGGGCAGGGCGAGTGGACGCTGGCCGCCTACCATATCGTCAAGAAGAAGCTGCTCAGCCGCGCAACCCCGACCTCGCCCACCGAACAGATCGGCCAGCAATCCTCCGATGGCCTGGAGGCCTCGCTGGAACTGGCGCTGGGCCAGGGCTGGCAAGTGTCGGCCAACGCCGCTTTGGTGCGTGCCGAGTACGATGACTTCATCGAAGGTGGTGGCGACCGCAGCGGCAATCGCCCGACCGACGTGCCCAAGCGCACCGCCAACCTGTGGTTGAACAAGGCACTTGGTGGCGGCGTGGATGCCGGTATCGGCGCGCGTTATGTCGATGCGCGTTATGCCGATACGGCCAACACCGCCAAGGTGCCTGGCTACACCGTGGTCGACGCCAACATCGCCTGGCAGGCGTTGCCGGACGTGCGCCTGGGTCTGGAGCTGAACAACCTATTCGACCGCCAGTACGCCACCACCGCCAGCAGCGACGGCGAGCAGTGGTACCTGGGGGCGCCACGTTCGTTCTTCGTCACCGCGGATTACAGCTTCTGATGACTCCGCGTTTGCGTATTCAGGCGCTGGCCTGGTCGCCCGACGGCCAGCGTCCGCTGCTCGAGGGCATCGACCTGGACGTCGGCGACGGCGAGCTGCTGGGGCTGATCGGCCCCAACGGCAGCGGCAAGACCAGCCTGCTGCGCTGCGCCTACCGCTTCCAGCGGCCCAGCGCCGGCCAGGTCAAGCTGGACGGCGAGGCGCTGTGGCAGCACCCGCCGCGCTGGAGTGCGCAGCGCGTGGCGGTGGTGCTGCAGGAATTTCCGCAGGACTTCGGCCTGCGCGTGCACGAGGTGGCGGCCATGGGCCGTACGCCGCACAAGGGACTGTTCGATGGCGACGATGTCGAAGATCGGCGCCTGGTGAATGAGGCGCTGGCCCGTGTCGGTTTGAGCGACCTGGCGCAGCAGCCCTTCGCCTGCCTCTCGGGTGGCGAGAAGCAGCGCGCTCTGCTCGCCCGTGCCCTGGTGCAGCAACCGCAAGTGCTGATCCTCGACGAGCCGACCAACCACCTCGACCCGCGCTACCAGCTCGAACTGCTGGGCCAGATCAAGGCGCTGGGCCTGGCGACGCTGGCCAGCTTCCACGACCTCAACCTGGCGGCGGCCTTCTGCGACCGCCTCTGCGTGCTCGACCAGGGCCGTCTGGTGGCCATCGGCACGCCTGCCGAAGTGCTGACCGCCGAACTGCTGCAGCAGGTGTTCGGCCTGCAGGCGCTGGTCGATACCCATCCACTGGCGGGTCACCCGCGCATTACCTGGATCGTTTGATGAATCTATTCAAGTCGCGGCTAAAGCCCCTCCCACGAGGAAAGAGGCATCGACACGTGGGAGTAGTCGGGCGGCGGTCCGCTTGCGCCGCGATCCTGATGATCCTTGCTCTGATGACATCTCCCTCCACCTGGGCCGTCACCGTCACCAGCTGCGATCGCCAACTGACCATCGAGCGACCGCCGCAGCGTGCGGTCAGCCACGACATCACCCTGACCGCCATGCTCCTGGATCTTGGCCTGAGGCAGCGTATGGTCGGCTACAGCGGCATCAGCGGCTGGAAGACCGTCGAGCCGGCCATGCAGGCGCAGCTCGATGGGCTGCCTGAACTGGCCGCGCGCTATCCTTCGCTGGAGAATCTGCTCGATGCCGACGCCGACTTCTTCTTCGCCGGCTGGAACTACGGCATGCGCATTGGCGGCGAGGTCACCCCGGCCAGCCTGGCGCGCTTTGGCATCCCGGTGTACGAGCTGAGCGAGTCCTGCGCGCACGTTATGCCCAAGCGCGTCGCCAGCCTGGACGATGTCTATACCGACCTGCGCAATCTCGGCCGCATCTTCGCCGTCGAGGATCGTGCCGAGACCCTGGTACAGGGCATGCAGGCACGGGTAGCGGCGGTAAGTGCGCAGCTCGGTGAGCAACCGACGCGGCCGCGGGTGTTCGTCTACGACAGTGGTGAGGACCTGCCCTTCAGTGCCGGCCGTTTGGGCATGCCGCAGTCGCTGATCGCCGCGGCTGGTGGGCGCAATGTGATGGACGGCGTAGCGGCCAACTGGATGCAGGTGGGCTGGGAAGCCGTGGTCGAGCAGGACCCGGAGCTGATCCTGATCGTCGACTATGGCGAACGCACGGCGGCGCAGAAGCGCGATTTTCTCCTGCAGCACCCGGCGCTGCAGGGCGTCACGGCGATTCGCGAGCAGCGCTTCGTGGTGCTCTCCTATCTCGCCGTCACACCGAGTCTGGACAACGTCGCCGCCATCGAAACCCTGGCTGCCGCACTGCATCCCGAGGCCTTCGCGCAGTGACGCGTTTTCGCTTGCTGCTGCTCGGCCTGGCGGTATTGCTGGCGCTGTCCTGCGCGCTGTCGCTGGTCTTCGGTGCGGCTCAGGTGCCGCTGGAGCGCGTGCTGGCAATACTCGCTCGGCAGCTGTTCGGCATCGAGCCCGCAGTGGCGGTGAGCATCGGCCAGGACAGCATCGTCTGGCAACTGCGCGCGCCACGGGTGCTGCTCGGCGCCCTGGTCGGCGCCGGGTTGGCGCTGGTGGGTACGGCGCTACAGGCGGTAACGCGCAACCCGCTGGCCGACCCGCACCTGCTCGGCGTCAGCTCTGGCGCAGCCTTCGGTGCGGTGCTCGTGGTGCTTTACCTGGGCGAGTTCGCCGGGATGCTCAGCCTGCCGCTGGCGGCCTTCGTCGGCGCCATGGCGAGCATGCTGCTGGTGCTGGCCATCGCCAGCCGCGGTGGTCGGCTGCACAGCGAGCGCTTGCTGCTGGCCGGGGTGGCGGTATCCTTCGTGATGATGGCGGCAAGTAATCTGTTGCTGTACCTGGGCAACCCGCATGCGGCCAGCTCGGTGCTGTTCTGGATGCTCGGTGGCCTGGGCCTGGCGCGCTGGGAACTGCTCTGGCTGCCGGCGTTTTGTCTGGCGTTGGCATTGGCTGTATTGCTCGGCCTGGGTCGCGCGCTGAATGCGTTGATGGCCGGCGAGCAGAGCGCGGTGAGCCTGGGCCTGGAGCCTCGGCGGGTGCGTCTCGTGGTATTCGTGGTGGCCTCGCTGCTCACCGGCGTGCTGGTATCGCTGTCCGGCGCCATCGGTTTCGTCGGGCTGATGCTGCCGCACGTGGCGCGCTTTCTGGTCGGTGCCGAGCATCGTCGCGTGTTGCCAGTGGCGGCGCTGTTGGGGGCTCTGTTCCTGGTCTGGGTCGATGTCGCCGCGCGCACCTGGCTGGCACCGCAGGATCTGCCCATAGGCATCGTCACCGCCGCCATTGGCGGAGCGTTCTTCGTGGCCCTGCTCAGGCGCCGCTAGTCGCCAGGATCGAACTGCTGCAAGGGCGCAAAGGTCATCTAAGCTAGTCTCTGTAACACAGACTCCTGGCCAGGAGGGATGCCCATGCTCGCGCAACTGCCCACCGCACTTCGTGATCTACGACTGCCGCTGCGCCTGAAACTGTGGGACGGCAAGCAGATCGACCTTGGGCCCAAACCCAGGGTGACGCTGGTGGTGAAGGACCCCAGCCTGGTCACGCAACTGGCCCATCCCAGCCTGGATGCCCTGGGCGCTGCCTATGTCGAAGGCCGGGTGGATCTGGAAGGCCCCATCGAAGAGGCCATCGAGGTTGGCGATGCCCTGAGTACGGCGCTGCTCGGTGATGAATCCACACCAGCTGAGCCATACGCCGCCCACGACAAACGCAGCGACGCCGAGGCCATCAGCTATCACTACGACCTGTCCAACGAGTTCTACCGCTTGTGGTTGGACCGCGACATGGTCTACTCCTGCGCCTACTTCGAAACCGGCCAGGAAGACCTGAACCAGGCTCAGCAGGCCAAGCTGCGCCACCTGTGCCGCAAGCTGCGCCTGCAATCGGGTGACAGGCTGCTCGACGTCGGCTGCGGCTGGGGCGGCCTGGCGCGTTTTGCCGCGCGCGAGTTCGACGTCGAGGTCTACGGCATCACCCTCAGCCAGGCGCAGTTGGAGCTGGGCCTGCAGCGCGTGGCCGAGGAGGGCCTGGAAGGGCGCGTGACCCTGGAACTGCTGGATTACCGTGACCTGCCGCAGGACGGCCGCTTCGACAAGGTGGTCAGCGTCGGCATGTTCGAGCACGTCGGCCACGCCAACCTGCCGCTGTACTGCCAGCGTCTGTTCGGCGCGGTCAAGGCCGGCGGCCTGGTGATGAACCATGGCATCACCTCGCGCTTCACCGACGGCCGTCCGGTCGGTCGTGGCGCCGGTGAGTTCATCGACCGCTACGTGTTCCCGCAGGGTGAGCTGCCGCACCTGGTGACCATCAGCAAGGCAATCAGCGAGGCCGGGCTGGAGATCGTCGATGTCGAGAGCTTGCGCCTGCACTACGCACGCACCTTGCAGCTGTGGAGCCAAGGCCTGGAGCGACAGCTGCAGAAGGCCGCGCAGTGGGTACCGGAAAAGTCCCTGCGTATCTGGCGCCTGTACCTGGCCGGCTGCGCGTACGGTTTCCAGCATGGCTGGATGAACCTGCATCAGATCCTGGCGGTGAAACCGCGCGATGACGGCGGTCATGATCTGCCGTGGACCCGTGCCGACCTGTATTCGTGATGGAGTAACATGCGGCTCGTATTGATCCCGCGAGCCGTCCATGCCCTTGCCGCAACAGCATCGTTACCGCGTACTGTTCACCGTTCTGGCGATTCTCGCCGGTCTGCTGCTGAGCCTCTGGCTCGGTGGACGGCATGCCGAGCAGCGCGCCTGGGACGAGCGCAGCGTCGAGGCGCGCGGGCAGTTGCAGCTCTATGCCCAGTCGATCCGCACCCTGGTCGAGCGCTTCAGCTCGGTACCTGAAGTGCTGGCGCTGGACAGCGACATCCGCAGCCTGCTGCGTGCGCCCCATGATCGTCAGCTACGCCAGGCGCTGAACCAGCGCCTGGAGCGGCTCAACGCGGCCGCCGGCTCTACCGTGCTGTACCTGCTCGATGCCCAGGGCGAAACCCTGGTGGCCAGCAACTGGCGCGACTGGAGCAGCTTTGTCGGTAACAACTACGCCTTCCGTCCCTATTTCCAGAACGCCCTGCGCGATGGCGGTGCACGCTATTTCGCGGTGGGCGTGACCACCGGTATTCCCGGCTATTTCCTCTCCCACGTGGTGCGCGATGCCAAGGGTGAGCTGCTCGGTGTGCTGGTGGTCAAACTGGAGCTGGAAGACCTGCAGCGCGAATGGGTCGGCCAGCCCGGCGTGCTGCTGGTCGCCGATAGCTATCAGGTGGTGATCCTCAGCAACAAGCCGGTCTGGCGTTTCCGCGCCTTGCAGCCGCTCGACGAACAGGCGCGCGCCGAACTGGTGGAGGTGCGCCGCTACGCCGAGCAGGCGCTGCAGCCGCTGGCGCATCAGGTGCATCGGCATATCGACGACGATGCGGACTGGGCGCGCGTCGATGGCCCCGACGGTAATCGCGACTATCTGTGGCAGCGTCTGCACATGCCCGAAGAGGGCTGGACCCTGCATCTGCTCAGCGAGCCGGTCGGTCTGGCGGACAGCGTGCGCAGCTATCGCCTGGCTGCTGCCGGGGTATGGATGACCTTCGCCTTCCTCCTGCTATTTCTTATCCAGCGGCGCAAGAACCAGCGCCTGCAGGCCGGTATCCGTGAGCGCCTGGAGCGTGAGGTGGAGCTGCGTACCGCCGAGCTGCGCGAAGCCCAGGACGGCCTGGTGCATGCCGCCAAGATGGCCGCGCTGGGGCAGATGTCGGCGGCCCTGGCGCACGAGATCAACCAGCCGCTGACCGCCCTGCAGATGCAGCTCGGCAGCCTGCGCCTGCTGCTCGACAGTGGTCGGCCGGAAGCGGTGCGCGACGGCCTGCAGCGCATCGATAGCCTGCTGCAGCGCATGGCGGCGCTCACCGGCCACCTCAAGACCTTCGCCCGCAAGACCCCGGCCGGCCTCAGCGAGCGGCTGTGCCTCGGTGATGTGCTGGAGCAGGCCCTGCAGCTATTGGCGCCGCGCATGCGCAGCGAGCAGGTGGAGCTGCGCACGCAGATAGACGACGAGGCCGAAGTGCTTGGCGATGCCATCCGTATCGAACAGGTGATCCTCAATCTGCTGCACAACGCCCTCGATGCAATGGCCGAGAGCGAATCACGCATCCTCCTGGTGCGCATCGCCCGCGAAGACGATGGCTGCCTGCTCAGCGTCGAGGACAGTGGCGGTGGTATTGCCGAAGAAACCCTCGGTCGGGTGTTCGAACCCTTCTTCACCACCAAGCCGGTGGGACAGGGGTTGGGGCTTGGGCTAGCGGTGTCCTACGGTATCGTGCGCGATCTCGGCGGCACGCTGGAGGCGCATAACGGTGAGCTGGGCGCGGTGTTTACCCTGAGGCTGCCGGCGGCGCCGTAACAGCCTGTTAGTGTCGGTTGCATAGGGTGGGTTAGGCGCACTTCACGCATACCGATGAATCCGCAATTTATGCCGCGCCGTAACCCACCATTGGTGTTTCGCGGGAAGATCGCCCGGTGGGTTACGCGCTGCAGCACTGGCGGGGGTGTGTTGAAGATAGTGGTTCGCGGCGCTAACCCACCCTACACTGCGGCCGTTCTCAAGAGGAGGTGCCATGAGCGCTCAGGTCATAGTGGTCGACGACGAAGCGGCGATTCGCGAGGCGGTACAGCAGTGGCTGGAGCTGTCCGGTTTCGATGTGCGTACCTGCGCCAGTGCGGCCGAAGCCTTGGCTCTGGTAGACCGCGACTTCCCCGGCATCGTCGTCAGCGATGTGCGTATGCCCGGCAGCGACGGACTGCAACTGCTCGACAAGTTGCTGGAGGTCGACAGCGACCTGCCGGTGATCCTGGTCACCGGTCATGGCGATGTACCCATGGCGGTGCAGGCACTGCGTCAGGGTGCCTATGACTTCATCGAGAAACCCTTCACCCCCGAGCGTCTGCTCGACAGCGTGCGCCGAGCGCTGGACAAGCGCCGCCTGGTTTGCGAGAACCGCCAACTGCGTCGGCAGGTGGCCGACAAGGGCCGTATCGAGAGCCAACTGATCGGCATTTCGCGGCCGATGGAAAACCTGCGGCGGCAGATCCTCGAACTGGCCGGCACCTCGGTCAACGTGCTGATCCGCGGCGAGACCGGCAGCGGCAAGGAGCGCGTGGCGCGCAGCCTGCACGATTTCAGTCCGCGTGCCAGCAAGGCCTTCGCCGCGCTGAACTGTGCGGCGATTCCCGAGACCATCTTCGAAAGCGAGCTGTTCGGTCACGAGAGCGGCGCCTTTACCGGCGCCCAGGCACGGCGCATCGGTCGTATCGAGCATGCCGATGGCGGTACCCTGTTTCTCGACGAGGTGGAGAGTCTGCCGCTGGCGCAACAGGTCAAACTGCTGCGCGTGCTGCAGGAGAAGACCCTGGAACGCCTCGGCTCGAACAAGAGCATCCAGGTCGATCTGCGGGTGATCAGCGCGGCCAAGCCGGATCTGCTCGACGAGGTCAAGGCTGGGCGTTTCCGCGAGGACCTGGTGTATCGCCTGAACGTCGCCACCCTACATATTCCGCCGCTGCGCGAGCGCCGCGAGGACATTCCGCTGCTGTTCGAACATTTCGCCCACGAGGCGGCGCTGCGTCATGGGCGCGAAGCGCCGCCACTGGCGCCGAGCGAACTTGCTCGGTTGCTCGGTCATGACTGGCCGGGCAACGTCCGTGAGCTGATCAACGCTGCCGAGCGCCATGCGCTGGGGCTTTCCAGCCCACCGCCGGCTGAGCGCTTCGCCGGCCAGGCGCTGGCGCAGCAGATGGAGGCCTTCGAGGCGCAGTGCCTGCACAACGCCCTGCTGCAATGCCAGGGCAACATCGCCGCGGTGATGGAAATGCTGCAGCTGCCGCGCCGCACCCTCAACGAGAAGATGCAGCGCCATGGTCTGGCGCGCGGTGATTACCTGCCGGGGGGCGAAGAATGAGCACGCGCTGTAGGAGCCGGCTTGCCGGCGATCTTGGGCGGGCTGCTCACCTTGGGATGTTCTGAAAAGGCCACTTATCGTCACTCCCGCGAAGTCGGGAGCCCTGGTGATTTGCAGATTCTGGGTGCCGCCTGCGCGGGCATGACGGTTTCCCTTGACCTGTGGGAGCCCCGCCCCGGGACGAAGCTTTTTGGTAGGCGCTTGGTATTGCGCGATGGCCGCCATTCGCCGCGGGGCGCGGCTCTTACTGGGATCGTGACGAGATAAGCGGAATTTTGCCGACCCTGTCACAGATGTAGGCGATTTCCCGCTCAATGACCCATCGGTTTTTAGATGTAACCCCTCTATCTCGGGCTTTTCAGGCCCTGGCACGGCATCTGCTATGACAGTTACAGCCGCGCAGCATCTTGCCGACGTGGCGACCATAACAACGACAAGAGGTCAGCCCATGAACTGCCATGCCCCTCGCGCCATGCCGCACTCGCTGCCGTGCATGGGCCGCCTTCCTACCGCGCCCGCCGCGGCTCTTGTCCAACGTTGCACCCTGCGCTGCTGATCGCGCAACGTCGACGCCGCCTGCGCGGCGTCGTCTAGAGTGAAACTCTGCATACAGCCAATAACAACGACGGAGATACTTCCATGCGACTGACCAAGAAACTCAGCCTGTTCGCCGCTGCCGCGGCCATCACTGCCAGTACCGCAGTGCTCGCTGCCCCAACTTTCATCAACGTGCTCACCGGCGGTACCAGCGGTGTGTACTACCCGATCGGCGTGGCCCTTTCGCAGCTCTACAGCAACGGCATCGAGGGCTCCAAGACCTCGGTCCAGGCAACCAAGGCGTCGGTGGAAAACCTCAACCTGCTCGAAGCTGGTCGCGGTGAGCTGGCCTTCGCCCTCGGTGACTCGGTCGCCGATGCCTGGAACGGCGTCGAAGACGCTGGCTTCAAGGCACCGCTGAAGAAGATCCGCGCCATTGCCGGTACCTACCCGAACTACATCCAGATCGTTGCCAACGCCGAATCCGGCATCAAGACCCTGGAAGACCTCAAGGGCAAGCGCATCTCCGTGGGCGCGCCGAAGTCCGGCACCGAACTCAACGCTCGCGCCATCTTCGAAGCCGCTGGCCTGACCTACAAGGACATGGGCAAGGTCGAGTTCCTGCCGTACGCCGAGTCGGTCGAGCTGATCAAGAACCGTCAGCTGGACGCCACCCTGCAGTCCTCCGGTCTGGGCATGGCCGCCATCCGTGACCTGGCCTCGACCATGAAGATCAGCTTCGTCGCCATCCCGGCCGAAGTGACCGCGAAGATCGACAACGCCGCCTACGAGGCTGCCACCATTCCGGCCGGTACCTACGACGGTCAGGACGCCGACGTACCCACCGTGGCTATCAATAACATCCTGGTTACCCACGAAGGCGTTTCCGATGAAGTGGCCTACCAGATGACCAAGCTGATGTTCGACAACCTCGGCCGTCTGGGTACCGCTCACTCCGCCGCTCAGGACATCAAGCTGGAGACCGCCACCCAGAACCTGCCGATCCCGCTGCACCCAGGTGCCGAGCGCTTCTACAAGGAAGCCGGCGCGCTGTAATGACGGCTCGGACCGTGGCGCTTGCGCCGCGGTCCGGTCTTCACAGAATCGCGAATAAAACCGGCGTTCATGGACGGTAGGTTTTGTTGGCGACTCTGTCCCGTATCGAAGTAGTCATGAGGTTTGCACTCCATGAGTGAGCAGAATCAGGGTATGGGCGCCAGCCCGTCCGACTGGCCGAAGGCGTTGTTCGCCGTCGCGCTGCTGTTTTCCATCTTCCAGATCGTCACCGCGGCTTTCCACCCGGTATCTACCCAGGTGCTGCGTGCGGTGCACGTCGGCTTCCTGTTGCTGGTGGTGTTCATCAGCATCCCGGCTTTCGGCGCCAAGCGCCCCTGGCAGCCGCTGGCCTGGCTGCTCGGCCTGGCCGGCATGGCCACGGCGGCCTACCAGTGGTATTTCGAGGCGGACCTGATCCTGCGTTCCGGTGACATGACCACCAGCGACATGATCATCGGCATAACCCTCATCGTGCTGGTGTTCGAGGCCGCGCGCCGGGTCATGGGCATCGCTCTGCCGATCATCTGCGCGCTGTTTCTTGCCTATGGCATGCTCGGCCAGTACCTGCCGGGCGACCTGATGCATCGCGGCTACGGCTTCGACCAGATCGTCAACCAGCTGGCCTTCGGTACCGAGGGCCTGTACGGCACGCCGACCTACGTGTCGGCTACCTACATCTTCCTGTTCATCCTGTTTGGCGCCTTCCTCGAGCAGGCCGGGATGATCAAGCTGTTCACCGATTTCGCCATGGGCCTGTTCGGCCACAAGGTCGGCGGCCCGGCCAAGGTGTCGGTGGTGTCCTCGGCGCTGATGGGCACCATCACCGGTTCCGGTGTGGCCAACGTGGTCACCACCGGCCAGTTCACCATTCCGCTGATGAAGCGCTTCGGTTATCGCCCGGCTTTCGCCGGTGGCGTCGAGGCCACCTCGTCGATGGGCAGCCAGATCATGCCGCCAATCATGGGCGCCGTGGCCTTCATCATGGCCGAGACCATCAACGTACCCTTCTTTGAAGTGGCCAAGGCCGCGCTGATCCCGGCGTTGCTGTACTTCGGTTCGGTGTTCTGGATGGTCCACCTGGAGGCCAAACGCGCCAACCTGCGCGGCCTGCCCAAGGAAGAATGCCCGAACCCGTGGAAGGCCGTGCGTGAACGCTGGTTCCTGCTGATCCCGCTGTTCATCCTCATCTACCTGCTGTTCTCCGGACGTACCCCGCTGTTCTCCGGCACTGTTGGTCTGGCGCTGACCGCCATGGTCATCCTCGGTTCGGCGATCATCCTGCGGGTCTCGTCCAAGGTCATGCGCTTCGCCTTCTGGATCGCCCTCGGCGTGCTCTGCGCCGGCTTCTTCCAGCTGGGTATCGGCGTGGTGTTCGGCGTCATCGCGGCGCTGGTGGCGGTCTGCTGGTTCGTCAAGGGCGGTCGCGAAACCCTGACCCTGTGCCTGTACGCGCTGGTCGAAGGTGCGCGCCATGCCGTACCGGTGGGTATCGCCTGTGCCCTGGTCGGCGTGATCATCGGTGTGGTGTCGCTGACCGGGGTAGCCTCCACCTTCGCCGGCTACATCCTCGCCATCGGCCAGGACAACCTGTTCCTGTCGCTGGTGCTGACCATGCTCACCTGTCTGGTGCTGGGCATGGGTATCCCGACCATCCCCAACTACATCATCACCAGCTCGATTGCCGCGCCGGCCCTGCTGGAACTGGGCGTGCCGCTGATCGTTTCGCACATGTTCGTCTTCTACTTCGGCATCATGGCCGACCTCACTCCGCCGGTGGCGCTGGCCTGCTTCGCCGCCGCGCCGATTGCCAAGGAGCGTGGTCTGAAGATCAGCCTGTGGGCGGTGCGCATCGCCGTGGCCGGCTTCGTCGTGCCCTATATGGCGGTTTACTCGCCGGCGCTGATGCTGCAGGGCGACAGCCTGCTGGCGACCGTCTACGTGGGCCTCAAGGCCTTGCTGGCCATCGGCATCTGGGGCGCGGTGTTCACCGGCTTCCTGCAGGCCAAGCTGAGCTGGTGGGAGCGTGCCCTGGGCTTTGCCGCCGGCGCCAGCCTGATCCTGGCCACACCGATCAGCGACGAAATCGGCTTTGCCCTCAGCGCCATCTTCATCGCTCAACACGTCTGGCGCGCTCGTCGTGCCGAGGCGGCGACGGCGTGATCGGCCTGTGCCTGGGGTTGGCCGGCGCGGTATGGGCAGAGTTGCCCACGCCGGCCTTCACCCTGGCCTGGACCCACACCATCGAGAAGGTGCGCTGGGAAGAGGATTACCGTGTCACCGCCGAGGGCCTGGTCCTCGGCGAGGCGCGGGTCAAGGGTTCCGGCGCCGGAATGGAAATTCCCGACGGCGCCGAACTGCGCAATGGCAGCTGGCACTACCAGCGTCAGCTACCGCCTTTGCAACCCCTGCGAGTCGGGCGTACGCCCGAAGCCGGGGATTACCAACTGTGTTTCAACCAGCGTTGTCGCCCGATGAGCGATTGGCTCGGCCCGCCACAAGCGAGCCAGCCGGCGTTGGAACTCTGGAGCTGTGAGCTGAGTTCCCCTGCGGCTGACGCGGGCTAGGTTCGCGACGGCGAACCAGGCTTCCGGCGCCACAAGTGCCGGGCGGAAAGGAAGAGAACCCCCATGCGGCGCGAGCCTATGGGGGTTTTGTTCATCTAAGGCCTGCTAGGCTTGGCTAATCACCTGCCCAGGAGACCTGCCATGCGCCCTCTGTTTCGCTTCGCCCTCCCGCTCGCTCTCTGTCTGTCGCCCGTCATGGCCAGCGCCCTGGATCTGCAGCCCGGTGTCTGGGAAGTCAGCTCGCACAACATGCAGGTGGGCGGTCAGGCCATGCCCGGCATGGAGGAAATGCTGGCGCAGTTGCAGAACCTGCCGCCCGAACAGCGGCAGATGATGGAGAGCATGATGGCCGAGCAGGGCATCAAACTCGGTGCCGGTGGCGTGCAGATGTGCCTCACCGCCGAGCAGATCAAGGCTCAGGAAATCCCCCTGCACGATCCTGACTCCGGCTGCAGCAACGAGATTCTCGAACGCAGCGCGACGCTGTGGAAATTCCGCTTCAACTGCCCGGATGCTCAGGGCGAAGGGGAGACGCGTTTCGTCAGCGACAAGGAATTCACCACCCAGGTCAAAGGCACTTACAACGGCCAGCCGAGCAGCATGGAAAGTCGAGCACGTTGGGTAGGGGCGGATTGCGGCCCCCTCAAAAGCAAATAAATGCAGCTGTAGATGCAAATTATTCGTATTGACTAGGGAGGTACCTGCTGCGAGAATTTTGTCGCTAATTATTTGCATTTGCGATTGGCAAATGTCTGCCAGGGAGGCATTCGGCTGCGAAGGGACTGCCAGCGGCTATCGACAGCGCATCAGGAGATCGTCCCTTGTTCAGCAGAAAAACCCACCTGGCCGTGGCGGTTGCGGCCGCCTGCAGTTTCAATCAAGCCCTGGCCGAGCAGGAGCAGATCGAGCTCGATGCCCAGACCGTGGTTGGCAGCAGTACGGTGGCCGAGGTCGATAGCTACAAATCCACCCCCAGCAGCGCTGCGACCAAGCTCGACCTGACCCCGCGGCAGACGCCGCAGTCGATTTCCACCCTGAGCGGCGCCCAGCTGCGCGACTTCAAGCTCACCAGCGTCAACGATGCACTCAAGGCCGTGCCGGGCGTGCAGGTGCAGGAAGTCGAAACGGATCGCACCTACTACACCGCCCGCGGCTTCGACATCACCAACTTCCAGTACGACGGCATCTCCGTGCCCTTCGTCTACGGCAACGTCGAGGGCGATCTGGATACCGCCATGTACGAGCGCGTGGAAGTAATCCGCGGTGCCAACGGCCTGATCTCCGGCACCGGCAACCCGTCGGCAACGGTCAACTTCGTGCGCAAGCGACCGACCGTCGTACCTCAGGCGCGCGTCGACCTGACTGCCGGCTCCTGGGACAAGCGCCGTATCGATACCGACGTATCCGGCGCGCTCAACGGTGCTGGCACGGTGCGTGGGCGCGTGGTGTACGCCAACGAAAACAAGAACTCCTACCTCGACCGCTATTCGCGTGAGAAGAACGTGTTCCATGGCGTACTGGAGTTCGACCTGGACGACCGCACCGTGTTCACCCTCGGTCACACCCTGCAGACCAGCGATGCCAATTCACCGATGTGGGGAGCGCTGCCGCTGGTCTATCAGGACGGCGGCAAGACCAACTATTCACGCTCTACCAGCACCTCCACCGATTGGGCCTATTGGGACAACAAGGAAAACCGCACCTTTGCCGAGCTTGCTCACACCTTCGATAACGGCTGGCAGGCCAAGACCGTGCTCACCCGTGTGGAGAAGACCAGCGACGGTTCGATGTTCTACGTCTACGGCACGCCCAATCGCGAAACCGGTGCCGGCCTGTATTCCTACCCATCCGAGTACAGCGAGGAGAACAAGCAGCTGATCGTCGATGTGCAGGCCAGTGGCCCGTTCAACCTTGCCGGGCGCCAGCATGAGGCGGCCCTCGGTGGCAGCTGGTCGCGCTCCGAGCTGAACGATATCTCCTATTACGACTCCACCAGGGGAACAGCCTTGCCGCCGTTGGAGCAATGGAATGGCAACATCGGCAAACCGCTGAACGACCTGCC
This sequence comes from Pseudomonas sp. ZH-FAD, assembly GCF_002803095.1. Lineage (GTDB taxonomy): Bacteria > Pseudomonadota > Gammaproteobacteria > Pseudomonadales > Pseudomonadaceae > Aquipseudomonas. The sequence continues at coordinate 202,896 of NZ_PGLR01000001.1, forward strand.
TACCAACGGTAGTGATTTCACCGATCGCATGAAGAGCCTCTATGGTGCCGCACGCTGGAGTCTGACCGATGATTTGAGCCTGATCACTGGCGCTCGCGTTGTCGATGTGAAGAGCGACGGCACCAACTACGGCCTGGCCAAGTCGTCGAAGAATAGTGGCAAGGTCGTGCCATACGCTGGCATCGTTTACGACATCACCGATCAGTACTCGGTCTACGCCAGCTATACCGAGATTTTCGACCCGCAGACCAAAACCAATGCCGGCGGCTCGCGTCTGGCCCCGGTCGAGGGTGTGAACTACGAGGCCGGGATCAAGGGCGAGCTGTTCGACGACAAGGTCAACGTTGCGCTCTCGGTGTTCCGTACCGAGCAGGACAACTTTGCTGAGCAGGCTGGCATGAGAGGTTCGGTAGCCTACTACCGCGCCATCGAAGGCCTGACCAGTGAAGGTTATGAGCTGGAGTTCTCCGGTGAACCGCTGGACGGTCTGCAGCTCAGCGCTGGCTACACCTTCGTCGATATCACCAATGCCGACGGCGGGCATGCCGTGACCTACTCGCCCAAGCACATGATCAAGACAGCCGCCACCTACCGTATCCCAGGGATGGAGAAGCTCAAGGTCGGCGCTGCGGTGCGTTGGCAGGACGATATCAAGATCGCCGTGCCACTGACTGCCGACGACGGTCGGACCTCCATTGGAAGCGCCGACGCCAAGCAGAAGGCCTACGCCGTGGTCGACCTGATGGCCAGCTACGACATCGACCCGAACTGGAGCGTGTCGGCCAACCTCAATAACCTCACCAATGAGAAGTACCTGAGCAGCCTGTACTGGTCTCAGGCCTATTACGGCGCCCCGCGTAATGCCAGCATGAGCGTCAGCTGGAAGTACTGAGCCGCCACCACGCCACGGGCCGACTCACAGCCCATGGCGACGGCGAATTTCCCCCACCAGCTCGGCCCGTTCTTCGAGAAAACGGTTGAACGCCTCGATCAGTGGCCGATGGTGGATGCTCGACAGGTAGTAATGATCTTCCACGTGCGGCAGCTCTGGGTCGAACACCAGGCTGTCGGCCGCCATGCGCATCTGCCTGAGGTGGTGGGCTACTACCCTGGGGTTGAGGTAGACCGCGTCGACGCGGTCACTGCTTGCCATGCGTAGCAACGAGTCGATCTGGTTGGCCTGGATCAGGCGGATGTGCCCGGCGCGGATTTCCGGTAGATAGGGCCAGGGCGTGAAGCCGTTCTGCGTGCCGAGCAGTTCGATACGCTGCTGGCCCTGACCGAGGTGCTGCGGCTTGACCAGGATGCCATCTATGTAGGGCGCTGCCGGGGCGCTGTAGTGAATGTCATGGCCGGCTTTCTGGTCGGCATTCCATTGCGGGTGATCGGGGAACTTGAGGTCGACCCGGCCGGACAGAAAGTCGCCGAGCAGGCGCCTGACCGGCAACGGTGTGTAGACGAAGCGATAGCCATACTCGGCGGCGAAGGCGTCCAGCAGATCGCGTGCATAGCCACGGTATTCGCCGTTCTCCACATCCGAGTAAGGCTGGTAGGGCTGCAGTTCGACACCGACGTGAATCTCCTCCTGCGCCAGAGCGGGCAGGACGAGCAGGCAGAGCAGCAGGGCAAAGCACTTGGTCATGGCGGGCAGGTTCTCGCTGACAGCTAACAGCGGTTGGCACCCTAACCATAGCCGTGCCTCAGAGAATCGGCGAGATCAGCCGCGCTACGCGCATGCCCAGTTGCTGCAGGCGGTGCAGGTTACGCCGGTCGGCGTTGACCAGCTCGCGTGAGCGGCTGAAGTCTTCCTCCAGCATGTTCGCTACCTGGGCGTTGAAGCCCTCGTCGAAGGTCAGCAGGTTGACCTCGAAATTCAGGCGGAAGGAACGGTTGTCCAGATTGGCGCTGCCCAGCATGCACGCGTCATGGTCGATCAGTAGCGCCTTCTGGTGTAGGAACCCCGGCTGGTAACGGAAGATGCGCACGCCGGCGCGCAGCGCCTCGAAGGCGTAAAGGCTGGAGGCAGCATAGACAATGCGGTGATCGGGGCGTGATGGCAGCAGCAGGCGCACGTCCACGCCGCGCATCACCGCCAGGCGCAGCGCGGCGAACAGCGCCTCGTCGGGCACGAAGTAGGGGCTACTCAGCCACACCCGCTCGCGCGCTGCATGAATCGCTTCGACGAACAGCAGTGAGCAGGTTTCCTGCGGGTCGGCCGGGCCGCTGGCGATCACCTGGCAGAGCAGGCCGGGTTCATCCTGCTTGCTCGGCATCAGCAGCGGCGGCAGCTTCTGGCAGGCCCAGTACCAGTCTTCGGCGAAGGCTTCCTGCAGGCTGGCCACCACGGGGCCGCGCACCTCGACGTGGGTGTCGCGCCAGGGCGCCAGCGGCGGTTTCTGCCCGAGATATTCGATGCCGACGTTGAGCCCACCGAGAAAGCCGATCTCGCCGTCGACCACGACGATCTTGCGGTGATTGCGGAAATTCAGCTGAAAGCGATTGAACAGCCCGGAGCGTGTGGGGAAGGCGTGTATCTGCACGCCGCCGCGGCGCAGGCGATCGATGAAGGCGGCGGATAACGAATGGCTGCCGACGCCGTCATACAGCACATGAACCTGTACGCCCGCGGCGGCGCGCTCCAGCAGTACGTCTTGCAGGCGCCGGCCGAGGCGGTCATCACGGATGATGAAGAATTGCAGCAGGATCACCTGCTGGGCGCTGGCCAGGGCTGCGAAGATGGCGGCGAAGGTGGCTTCGCCGTCGATCAGCAGTTCGACGCGGTTGCCGATCAGGCCGGGCAGATGCGACAGGCGCGGCAGCGCGCGCAGGCGGTCGTAGGCCGGCGACAGGTGCGCCGCCTTGGCTTCCTCGACCCAGGGGCGCCAATCCTGTTTGGCCATGGCGTGGTGCATTTCCTTGTCGGCCTGGCGCCGCGCCTTGACGTAGGCATCGAAGCGGCTGCGGCCGAACACCAGGTATGGCAGCAGCGTCAGGTAGGGCATGAAGAACAGCGACAGGCCCCAGGCCAGCGCGCCCTGGGCGGTGCGCACGGTCAGCACGGCGTGGATCGCGGCCAGTACACCAAGGGCGTGGGTGGTGGCGATCAGATACGCGAACAGATGGGGAATGCCGAAATCCGCAGGCATGCAGGGTCTTCCTTTGCACAGGCTGTGTGCAGCTGACCACGGGGGTTATGCAGCGTTCGCGAGCATCCTGCCATGGCTATCTGGCGAATGGCAGTGTCGGGCAAATTGCCACCTTTCGAGGAATTATTCAGGAGTCTCATGTGTCTGTGAGTCTGAGTGAGCGGAATTCATGTGTTACCCTTTCCGGTTCGACCCGTTTGCAGGTCGTCTTTAATTCGAGGAGGGCATCCGTCCTGTTCACGTTCGGCTTAGCGAGCCCAAAACACATCAAGGAGTACGCCTCGTATGGGAAACGTCCCTTCGCATGACACGACCCCGCCATCCGCAGCGGAAACCCACGAAGGCATCCCGGCGCCGACCGGTGAAGCCAATCTGATCGACACCGATTACGTCATCGGTCAGGACAACATCAAAGGGCAGTTCGTCTTCGCCCTCGACATTCATGGCAAGGTTTTCACCATCTCTGCGATCGTCGCGGTGATTTTCGTGATCCTCGCCCTGGCCCTACAGAACCAGATCGAGCCGCTGTTCAGCGGGCTGCGCGACTGGCTCACCCACCACATGGCCTGGTTCTTCATCGGCGCCGCCAACATCTTCGTCATCCTTTGTATAGGTCTGATCCTTTCGCCACTGGGCAAGGTGCGTATCGGCGGCAAGGACGCGACTCCCGACTACACCTACATGGGCTGGTTCTCCATGCTGTTCGCTGCCGGTATGGGTATCGGTCTGATGTTCTACGGTGTGTCCGAACCCATGTCGCACTACAGCTCGGCGATGGGCGGCATCACCGTCGGTGAGGACGGTGTGCGCACCGACTGGGCACCACTTGGTGGCGCCGCCGGCAACGCCGAAGAAGCCGTGCGCCTGGGCATGGCCGCGACCATCTTCCACTGGGGCCTGCACCCCTGGGCGATCTACGCCATCGTCGCCCTTGCACTGGCGCTGTTCTCGTTCAACAAGGGCCTGCCGCTGTCGATCCGCTCGATCTTCTACCCGATCCTGGGTGAGCGCGTCTGGGGCTGGCCGGGGCATATCGTCGACATTCTCGCGGTGTTCGCCACCCTGTTCGGTCTGGTCACTTCGCTGGGTTTGGGCGCGGAGCAGGCGGCTGCGGGTGTGGAGTACCTGTTCGGCATCCCGGCCACGGACACCACCAAGGTACTGCTGATCGTCGCCATCACCCTGATCGCCCTGGCCTCGGTGGTCGCCGGCCTCGACAAGGGCGTCAAGCGCCTGTCGGAGATCAACATGGGCCTGGCCATGGCCCTGCTACTGTTCATCATCATCGCCGGGCCGACCCTGGTGATCTTCACCGATTTCTTCAAGAACCTCGGCGCCTACCTGCAGTACCTGCCGGCGTTGTCCAACCCGGTCGGCCGTGAAGATGCCAACTTCAGCCAGGGCTGGACCGCCTTCTACTGGGCCTGGTGGATCAGCTGGTCGCCGTTCGTCGGCATGTTCATCGCCCGCGTCAGCCGTGGCCGCAGCGTGCGTGAGTTCCTCATCGCCGTGTTGCTGGTGCCGTCGCTGGTCTCGGTGCTGTGGATGACCGCCTTCGGTGGCACCGCCATCAACCAGCTGTTGGTCGATGGTTTCACCGGTGCGCAGGAAGCCGGCCTGGAACTGAAGCTGTTCAGCATGCTCGGTGAAATGCCGCTGACCGGCATCACCTCGTTCATCGGCATCGTGCTGGTGGTGGTGTTCTTCATCACCTCGTCGGACTCGGGCTCCTTGGTGATCGACACCATCACCGCGGGCGGCAAGGTCAATGCACCGGTACCGCAGCGCGTGTTCTGGGCCAGCATCGAAGGCGTCATCGCCATTGCTCTGCTGCTCGGTGGCGGTCTGGTAGCGCTGCAGGCGATGGCCGTGTCGACGGGCCTGCCGTTCACCATCGTGCTGCTGGTGGGCTGTATTTCCATCGTCAAAGGCCTGATGAGCGAGCCGCGTTAGACGCGACGCGATCTGCTCCCTTCTCCCATTGATGGGAGAGGGGAGCGAGCCACACACAAAAACGCCGCGAACCTGTGCAGGTTCGCGGCGTTTTGCATATGGCGATAGCGTATCAGCACTCGATGATATTCACCGCCAGGCCGCCACGGGCGGTTTCCTTGTATTTGGTCAGCATGTCGGCGCCGGTCTCGCGCATGGTCTTGATCACCTTGTCCAGGCTTACGTAGTGCGAGCCATCACCGTACAGCGCCATACGCGCGGCATTGATGGCCTTCACCGAAGCGATGGCGTTGCGCTCGATGCAGGGAATCTGCACCAGGCCGCCGACCGGGTCGCAGGTCAGGCCCAGGTGGTGCTCCATGCCGATTTCTGCGGCGTTCTCGACCTGCTCCGGGGTGCCGCCGAGTACCGCACACAGCGCGCCGGCCGCCATCGAACAGGCCACGCCGACTTCACCCTGGCAGCCGACTTCGGCGCCGCTGATCGAGGCGTTTTCCTTGTACAGGATGCCGATGGCGCCGGCGGTGAGCAGGAAGTCGATGATGCCGCGCTCGCTGGCGCCGGAAATGGCGTTGGCGTAGTAGTGCAGCACCGCCGGGATGATACCGGCGGCGCCGTTGGTGGGCGCGGTAACCACGCGGCCACCGGCGGCGTTTTCCTCGTTCACCGCCAGAGCCCAGAGGTTGACCCAGTCGAGCATGCGCAGCGGGTCTTCCAGGTAGCTGCGCTGGAAGCCGCCCAGCTTGCGCGCCAGGATCGCGGCACGGCGGCGTACCTTGAAGCCGCCCGGCAGGATGCCCTCGGTGCGGCAGCCGCGGTCGACGCAGGCCTGCATTACCTTCCAGATTTCCAGCAGGCCGGCATCGGTCTCTTCGTCGCTGCGCCAGTGGCGTTCGTTGCGACGCATCACCTCGGCGATGCCGATGCCGTTCTCGCGCGCCAGGCGCAGCAGGTCGGCACCACTGCTGAACGGCAGCGGCAGGCTGGTGGCATCCGGGGCAATGACCTTGTGCTTGGAACCGTCGGCGAGGATCGCCTCGCTGACCACGAAGCCGCCGCCCACCGAGTAGTAGGTGGCCTCGTGCACCTGAATGCCGGCAGCATCGAAGGCGGCGAAACGCAGGCCGTTGGCGTGCAGCGGCAGCGCCTTGCGGAACATCTTCAGGTCGGCCTTCTCGTCGAAGGCGACGGCGTGCTTGCCGGCCAGGACGATGCGCTTGTCGCGGCGAATGGCCTCGATGTAGCCGGGCACTTGATCAACATCGACGGTATCTGGCTCGTAACCGCTGAGGCCGAGCAGCACCGCCTTGTCACTGCCGTGGCCCTTGCCAGTGGCGCCCAGCGAGCCGTACAGCTCGGCGGCGACACGGGTCACCTGCGGCATGTGGCCGTGGTTTTCCAGGGCGTGGGTGAACAGCGCGGCCGCGCGCATCGGGCCGACGGTGTGGGAGCTGGAGGGGCCGATACCGACTTTGAACAGGTCGAAAACGCTGATAGCCATGGCGAGATTCTTCTTCTGTGGGCATCGCTGAAAACTGGGTTTTCAGCGATGCCTGTCTGTGGGTGAACCACGCGCCCGGTTCAGCGCGTGTGGATATCTCTATCTAAGGCCGGCTATATCATTATGTATACTGATTTATTTTTAACCTATTCGTTAGCGACCCTTAACTATTGAGATCGCGCCATGGACATCACCCGCCTGCGCACCCTGCGTGAACTGGCCCGCTGCCGCACCATGGCGGCGGCTGCAGAATCGCTGCACCTGACGCCCTCGGCCGTTTCGCAGCAGGTTGCCCGGCTCGAACGCGAGGCGGATATGGCGCTGATCGAGCGACGCGGGCGCGGCGTGGTGCTGACCCCGGCCGGCGAGCGCCTGGTGGCGCATGCCGAACGCATCCTCATGGTGCTCGACGAAGCGCGCTCGGAGCTGGCGCTGCTGCGTGGGGAAATCGCCGGTGAATTGCGCGTGGCAGCCTTCCCCTCGATCGCCGTGGCGGTGATCGCGGAAACCGTGCGCGCACTGCGCAGCGCCTACCCGCGGCTGAACGTGGTGGTATTGGAACTGGAACCGCAAGAAAGTCTCAGCGCCCTTGGCGCCTGGCAGATCGATGTGGCGGTGATCGACGACCTGGCCGTGCAGCCTGACGAGAACCGCGAGAACTACGCGCTGATTCCCCTGACCCAGGACCTGCTGCACGTGCTGCTGCCCATCGACCATGCATTGGCCCGTCGCGACAGCCTGACCATCGCCGAGCTGCGCGACGAAGCCTGGGCGCTGGACTCCACCGGTAGCTCGTTTGGCGAATTCATCACCAACCTGTGCCGCCGCTCGGGCTATGCGCCGCGCATCAACGCTCACTGCGCCGGCTTCGAGATGGTCGCGGCCATGGTCGCCTCGGGCAACTCCATCTCCATCGTCTCCGGCCTGCGCCTGGTACGAACGCTACCCAGCGTCACTGCCGTGCCGCTGCTGCCGGATATCCAGCGCGGCGTCTTTCTCGCCTACCGCAAGGGCGAGCGTGATCACCCGGCGGTGAACGTGTTTCTCGACGAGGCGGTTTATACGGCGGACAAGGTGCTTGGCTAGCCCATGCCTCATGGTGCAGCGATGTTGAGCTTGCCCTCACCCTTAAAAGCAGCGAAACGCCCATACGCCCATGCAATGCCTTGACGCTCAAGCTGCATAGGGCTTGCATACCTCGTATTCGCAGGGTCAAGCAGGCTTCGACAGGTTGGCGCTTCTCATCCTATGTAGCTGCACCATCGTCTTGGCTTGAGGTTTGGGGATTGCCATGCCCAGCAGTGGCCAGGTTGCTGGCCGCAAACGCCACCCTCAGCGGCTACAGGCCGCCACTTGTGAACGTGGTGACGGTGTTCGCGTTCTAGCTACGGCGTTCTTGACGTCCTTACGAGGTGATGAGGCGTCTTCGGGCGGTTTGCTTGGATAGCGTCAGGTATCGGATGCAACAGGGCGCGCCGTCGTCTGAAGGCGCTCGCGTGCCGGACTTGGCTCGCAGCAGTGCTGCGAGCCAAGAGCCATGGAGCACGCTTACCAAAGTGCCTGACTCAAACAGCACTACCGCCTCTATTGTGCAGTTCGGTGCCTCGCTGGTCCTCTGGCGTGTTTTCTGTTTTCTTGCGTTCCGCCCTGGCTTTAGAGCTGGCTTCCAGTTGCTGTTCAATAGCTACGAGCGATTGAGGAATCGCTCGTAGCACGCCTGTAGCCACTGTATGAACCGAGGTAGCGACATCCGCCGCATTACCGGCCAATCCAAGATCGGCAGCATCGCCTTTCAATTTCTTGCGGTCGTTGCGCGATTGCTCGTTTGGATCAGTGATATTTTTCCACGCGAGTTTATGACGGTCGACCCCTTCCGGGAGTCCACTTGCTGCGCCTGCAGCTTTGGCGGTAGCCCCAACTTGTGGCAGGAACGACGTGAGTATCGCTGGGGAGGATATGTAGTCGACAAACATTCTGCCAATCGATTGCGGAAGGCCGTCACCAGTTATCAAATTCCGCAACTGACCGAGAGCGACGGTAGACACATACTCGCCTTGGATGGCACCAGCTATTTTACCGACACCGTCGGCAGCGGCGTCACCACCTTGCCAGAACTTGAGATTCGCCAGGCCTTTTTCGAGTACTTTGGGGTCAGCGTTGGTTAATTTGTGGGTGGGGATTTTGTTGTCACCGTAAGTACTGTTGAATTTACCAAGCGGCTGCAACGCCCCCGCAATCATGCCGGCGAATCCCGACTTCACAGCTCCCGCTATGGTAGCCCCTGCTAAGCCAGTGGTGTCTAGTCTGGTGAATTCATTGAGTGCAGTGTCCAATAAATTCATCATTCCGAATGGCTGGTAATATTCATGATCGCCGGTGACAGTACCAAAATAATGATTGCGCTGTTCGCGTAGAAAGCCCGCACGTTCTTTTTCTACTTTGTCTTGCGCATTGCGATGCTCAGCAGCATCTAGCACCTTCTTGTGCCCACCTACCGAGATGACCCGAGGCGCATCTGGCAGTACCTCGGCTGGGCTCACCTTGGCCACTGTGGCGTATGGGAATGCGGTGTCGATGCCCTTTTGCATAAGCGAGCGCGGTACGTCACTTACGAATTTGTGCAGGATGCCCAGGTTAAGACCGGCAATAAGGCCTTGTGCGCCGACGTGCACGTTACCGTCCATAGCCGTATTAACAAGATTACGACCAAGGCCGAAGTGAAAGAATGAGGCGCCCCCTTGAGGGAATCCACCTACTGCAGCGACTTGCGCCTGGTTCTTCATGCTCGCCTGGTCCGCTTTAAGACTAGCGATGAACTCTTCCGCATTAATGTTATCGGTCGCTGGCTTAAGTGCTGCTTTCAACGTGTTTGTACTTTTATTTTCGCCTTTTTCGTTTGTTTCGGTGAAGCTCTGCTTTGCCTTCTGCAACTCTGCCACTGTCCTGTCGGCAAGCTCTTGCTGTTCTGGGCTTAGCCCCTCGCGCTTGGCCATATTCTCAGCCATTCCCAGCCGCGAACTGATAAAGGCGTCCATACGCATGGGCAATTGCTCGGCCCTTTGTTCGATCGCCCGTGCGGCATAGTCACGGAAAGCTTTATGACTGTTCTCGACGAGCGATTTCTCGTGAGGCTGTAGGTTATCTGAGCCCAATACCTCCTTGTGCAGCAGGTGGTAGGCGACCAGTTGATCAACAGTGCGATCGGTGTCTTTCTTCAAAAAGCTGTTGAGGGCTTCCGTCGTGAAATTGCCAGCAGAGATAAGTGCGTTGAAATCCGCCTTCTGGGCCTCTTGTTCTTCGTGACCGTCGATATAAGGATGTAGCGTACGGCCAATTGAGCTCAAATAGGCTTGTGCGCCCTCGAATCCAAAGTGTTTGGCTTCATCGGACCCCAGCAGGCGGCCGTCCATCATCATGTAGTGCTTGGCGTGCTCCAGCGCATTTTGCTCGCGGTCAATGCTATTGAGCTTTTGCAGGTCGCCTTGCAGCAGCTTACTCAAGCTTGCGCTTGGCTTGTTGCCCTGTGCTTCGACCGGCGTTGAGATCTGAAGGGGGCTGATGGGGGGTGAGGAGCTACGGCTGACTTGCAGCGCTTGGTTGTGTGGGCTGATTCCAGCCGGTTGGATTTCGTCACTCAGGTGCGGATTCTGAACGGGGCTTTGACGGCCTACGCCTATGGGGGAAGTCATTATGGGGTCTCCTCAGCGCTGAACGGCGGTGTTGAAGTTGCGCTGCAGGGCCGGTGCGCGTTGGGCAGTCTGAGTTCGCACCTGTGAGTCCTCCTCAGTGAGGAAATAGGTGCTTTGCCAACGTTTGGCCGTCTCGGCAAGATGCCCCAGCATGTCCAGTAGCGGCTGCGCCTCGAGCGCGCCCAGCGGGAAGATACACACCAGCACCACCTGACCCGTTTCGGCGTTGTAGGTCAGCGTTGGGCTGCCTGGGCCAGTGCAAAGGTACAGGTTGGTCTCCAGCAGTCGCTGCAACACGCGTTCGCGCTGTTGTGTGGGCAAGGGGCCGAACCCGCAAAAGATCTGGACTTCACCAAGTACGGCATTTTCTTTGTAAAGCAGTGAAAAATTAATGTTTCTGACCGAGATGCTGGCCACTTCATAGAGTGACGCTGGGTCGGGGAGCATCGTCAATTCGCAGATATTGTCGATCAGTTGGTGGTAATTCTTTAACGACATGGTCAGTGTTCCCTCTCGTTATACTCAGGTAGCCGGCAGGCCGGAGCTTTGAGTTGAGTGGAGGGAACTCGCTAACCGGTTCCGCTCGATTTGAGCCCGCGCTTAGATTTCCAGAAATCGAAGTGGCTTTGGGTTTTGAGAGTCCACTGTTTGCACAGGTTGATCCACCCAACGCCCTCAGGTTCGAATGCGCTGTCACGTAAGGTGGAGACGTTTTTTTTCAGCCACCAATTGTGCGGCGTGTATGGCTACATGCTTATGGCACCCGTGCTCTACGTGGGCAGCGCCGTTTGATGGTGCGAGTCTGCGTAAACCGTAACCGGGGGCAGAGCGTCCTGGGCTGCGTTTCAACGCGGAGCGTGGGAGCGATCGACCATCCACTTTTCCGAGTGTTACTCAGCGGATGCGACGGGCTCTTGAGCCGCTTCAGCCTCCAACTTCGCCCTGTCAGCTTTGCTGATGTACTTGGGTTTGTTGCTTTTGGGCGCGAGCTTGGCATTGGCCTTCTTGGTGTGGGCTTCAAGTAGTTGTTTGATCTTTTTGCGGCGATTCATGGGCGTGTGTCTGCGCTGTCCTAAATTGATGGTGCCCACGCTCTGCGTCGTGCCGGGTGGGGACGATCAATACGAGAGTGGGCAAGTGCCATAGCTTACTTTGAATTTTTACGCTTAACCCATTCTTGCCAGGCATCGTCCATTGTCAATCCCGTGGCACTCTTCATCCAGAGCATGAAGTCTCGATCAAACTTGACATCGTCACCGAATTTGGATGTGAAGTATCTACGCACATTCTGGGTGGTTTTGTAGCTGTCCGTGATTAGTGTGTTGTCATCAATATGATTCTTGTGCCAGTCAACCTTTTCCATGGTTCGAAACCTCCCTGTCTTTCGGTATTTTTATCAGCGGCTAGCATGGAGCCACCGAAAACGCTGAGCCCACGACGTTTGCTATGCCATTGATTATTTCGCTTGTGATTCTGGCCTTGTTCAAGGCGATGTCCATCAAAAAGCCAAATATTGTTGCTATGTAGAGCAAGTAGCCAAAGCCCATGTAGTCGTTGTATAGAATGGTATAAAACCAGTCCTGACCAAAGATATATATCGTTGAGGAAAGTGCTGTTGCTGTAACCAGTAGCAGCCCAGGAAGGAATAGGTGCCGAGCGGTTTGTGGTTTGGAAAGTGTTATGGCCAGGAGGAGCAGAAACATTGCTAGGTTGGAGCCAAGGAATATCCTGAGGTCGCGCTTCAAGTTGCTTGCGATTTCAATGTACTTATCCTTTACAATATCGGCTAATGTGCTTTCTGCTATTTTGATATTTTTTATTCGCTCCATGTGGCCGGCGGTTATTGATTGCGTCAATGATTTTCTCTTCTCGCAATCGTACCCACACATGGTCGCGATTATGTTGGCTATTTTTTCAGGTAGATCATTGTTCAGGTCAGCCTGGATTTTTTCTTTCTCTAAGCCCAGCCTTCCGGCAATGTTCAATGCAGCCTCTGTTGCTGCTGATTCAGCTACGGCTTGTTGTTTTACTCGCACTTCCTTTTCAATCTGACTTTTCAGAAAGCCTTTCGCTGATTCTTCAATTTTTTCAGGTGATGCGAATGTCGCTGAGAACAGGACGCCAAACAGTAAGCTTCCGAAGATTCCTATTAACTTCAATGTTGTACTCATGGCTTCCTTGGCATTTACTTGGTTCACTCATTTGTGGCCGTACAAAAACGATCAGGCACTCGGCCATGGTTGCTGGCCCAGTGCTGGTAGCTGGAGCAGAAGCTAGTTCATCTGTGCAGGGGTGTCCATGCGGGCTTTTTAGTCTCTCCTCCAGACGCCATCGAATGCGACGGAGGGATGCGAAGCTCATGCTGAAGTCGCCGCTACAAGGGGCTGGGGCTCAGTTCCAGAGCGCCCCGACCAGTGTGTGAGTAGGGTAATGCGTCGCCACCTGCGCCTGCAGCAACTCTCCACAGGCCAGCGCGTCAGTCAGTGCATGGTGCGCCGAGTACAGCGGCAGGCCATAGCGCAGGCGGCTGTCGGCCAGGCGGATGGAGATGGGTTGGCGGCCGCGAAGGCGGTCCCACCAGCTCAGCGTGCGCTTGGGGTGCAGGCGGGCTTCCAATTCCATGGTATCGATGATGGGAAAGATCAGCCCTTCGCCCAGGTGCTGGCGCACGGCCTGGTCGAGGAAGCTGCGTTCGATGTTGCGGTAGTGCGCCACCACCACCTTGCCGGCCAGGGTTTCGAGCAGTTCGTCGAGCACGCTGGCCAGGCGCGGGGCGTGGCGGATGTCGCTGTGGGTGATGTGGTGGAAGGTGACCGATTCGGCGTTCAGCTCGCCCGTGGGCTTGACCACCCAATAGCGCGCCTCGCTGCAGCGGATGCGTTGCAGGCTCAGCGGTACCAGGCCAAGGCTGACGATGGCGTTTTCGCGAGGGTCTAGGCCGGTGGTTTCCACGTCCAGCGCCACCAGCGGGACATCCTGCAGCGGCGTATCGGCCGCGACGCAGCCGGCGCCGTAGTAGGCGCGCAGGCGCGGGTCGCGGCTGCTGCCGGCGAGGCTGGCGAACAGTTGCGGCCAGTCCTGGGCCGCGCGCTCACTCATCGCGGACGACTCGCCGGTTGCGCCGGGTAGCGAAAGCGCAGGAATTTCTGCGCGTTGCTGATCACCTGGAAGGCTTCCTTGAGGTGCTGGCGTTCGCTGGCGCTGAACTGTTCCGGCTCGATGTAGTTGCTTGGCGCGTTGCCGGCTTCGACTTCACGGGCCTGATGGCGCACGCGCACCAGGCTGAGGAACTCGAAGGCGTAGCGCAGGTGCTCCAGCGCTTCCTTGGGCAGCAGCTTGGTGGCAGCGATGGCGTCGAGGCGATCCAGCGAGTTTTGCGCCTTGGAACCACAGGCCAGGGCGTGCACGCGGATCAGGTCGGTGAGCGGCGCGGTCCCGCGGCCCTTGAGGTTGATGATGTTGCGGTGGCGGCCGTCGGTTTCCATCACGAAGGTGCGGAAGAAGCCCAGCGGCGGCGTGCGGTTGAGCGCGTTACGTGCCAGTGCGGCGAGGAAAGCGGGACTGGCGCTGGCTTTCTGTGCCAGCAGGTCCTTGAGGTTTTCCACCAGCTCGGTTTCGCCGTAGAGGCCGTCGAGGTCGAAGAAGATGCTGGCGTTGAGCAGGGTTTCCGGGTTGGGCCGCTCGATCCATTCGCTGAAGTACTGCCGCCACACCTTCAGCGGCTGCCGCCATCTGGGATTGGTGGCCATGATGCCGCCCTTGCAGTAGCTGTAGCCGCAGGCGGCCAGGCCGTCGCTGACGAACTGCGCCAACTCGGCGAAGTAGGCGTCGTGTTCGTCCGCATCGAAGCGGTCGTCGAGCACCAGGGCGTTGTCCTGGTCGGTGAGCAGCAGTTGTTCGTCACGGGCCATGGAGCCGGCGACCATGAAGCAGTAGGGCACCGGCGGCGGGCCGAGCTTCTGTTCGGCCAGCTCCAGCAGACGCTGGCTGAAGGCGCGGCCGATACCGCTCATGGCGCTGCCGACCATGTGTGCGCTGGCGTCGTCGGCGACCATGCGCACGAAGGTGGCGCGCAGGTCCGGCAGCAGGCTTTTGAGCCCCTCCACCGAGGTCTTGTTGAAGACGCTGTTGACCAGATACAGGCTGCTGCGCGACTCGTAGCGGACGATGTCGGCCAGCGCCACCACACCCACCGGGCGCCGCCGATGGAGGATCGGCAGATGGTGGATGTTGTTGCGCAGCATGCACAGCATGGCCTCGAACACCGAGTCGTCGGCCTGCAGGGTGATGGGGTTGGGCGTCATGATCTGGCTGACCGGGGTATCGCTGGCCAGCCCGGCGGCGACCACGCGGGTGCGCAGGTCGCGGTCGGTGAGGATGCCGGCCATGACCTGGCTCTGCTGGTCGGCCACGTCCACCTGGCTCGGGTCGGGCCAGCGGGTGCCGGGGTCGACGACGATCACCGAGGACACGCTGTGTTCGGTCATCACCTGCGCTACCTGCTGGATCGGCGTATCCAGCGGCACGCTGATCGCACTGCGCGAGATCAGCTTGCGCACCTTGATCTTCATCAGCTCGCTGGCCTTGCCGTGGCTGTCTTCCAGGGCGGATTTCAGGCGCGACTGGCCTTCGGCTTCGACGAAGTCGGCGAAGCTGTCGAACTGCTCGCAGAGCTGATGGAACAGCGCGCCGGGGATGAAGTAGATCAGGCTGTCTTCGATCGCGGTGGCACCCAGCCGTACCTTGTTGCCGCGCAGCAGGCCGGCCTGGCCGAAGATGTCGCCTTCGGTGAGGCGGTTGTGCAGTTCGCCGCCACGCCGGTGGATTTCCACCGCGCCGCTGCGCACGTAATGCAGCTCGTGGATCGGCGCACCGACGGCGAGGATTTCGCTACCGGCCTTGAAGTAGCCCACCTGCACCTGGCGGGCGATCTCGTCGAGAGTTTGTTCCGGCAGATTGTCGAAGGGGGCGTAGCGATTCAGGTGGTCGCGGATCTCGATCAGTTCGATCTGCATGCGGTGTCCTTTACAGCGTGGGCGTCTATCTAAGCACAGACGCCGCCGGCTTTGCCCAGTTCCAGGCCGATCAAGCAGCCGCTCCGGGAATGGCCGTTACCCGTTCAGGATAGCCACCGCGCCCTTTGCCGTGCAGGCCTGACATAACCCCGGCTGTTGTACATCACTCATGACGATGTTTCTGGGGGCAATGATCGGTGGACGGTACTGGGTCGTGGCCGCCCGGATGCCAGGGGTGACAGCGCAGCAGCCGGCGCAGGGTCAGCCACAGGCCGCGTAGCAGGCCGTGCTGTTGCAGTGCCTCGATGGCGTAGTGCGAGCAGCTGGGGTGAAAGCGGCAGCGCGGCCCCAGCAATGGACTGATCAGGTACTGGTAGCCGCGTAGCAGAAAGATGGCCAGGCGTTTCATGCGTGACGACTCCTCGGGATCAGCACGTCGGCGGCGCTTCTGGCGCTGGCTCAGGGTCGGCTTCTGCCGACGCCAGATGCAGGCAAAACCGCATGCCTGTTCAACTCCAGTTCCAGCTGCTTTCGGCCACTGCGTCGTGGGCGTGCAGGCTTTCCGCGTGCACGACCCGCAAGCGCAAGGCGCTGACCTGCGGTAGCTGGTATAGGGCTTTGTGCAGGCGGCGGGCAGCGTCTTCACAGAACATCAGATTTTGTCCGTTGGCAAGGGCGAAGGCCTGTTCGTCGGCGCGCTTCACCGCGGTCTGTACCGGCGTGCCGAGGGCGTGTTCGGCGCTATCGATCAGTGCCAGCACGGGCAGTTCGATGCAGTCGGGCGTCAGGCGCAGTTGCAGGGTCGCTGTACTGCGCTGGCTGTGCGGTGTGGCGACGATGCCCTGGGTCGAGCCGAGCCAGTCGAGCACGCTGGAGTAATCCACCTGCTGGTCGGGAAAGTCCCAGGCGAAGCGTTGTTGGATCAGCTGCCGTGCCAGCGCTGCCGAGCAAGGGCAGGTGGACGAGTAGCTGACCTCGACCTGCAGCTCGATGTTCACGCCCCGGCCATCCTGCCGGGCGCGCAGTTCGAAGGGGTAAGTCTTCCAGCCGTGCAGCGGGCTGACCAGCGCCGGACGCTTGAGCGGCACTTCGCCGCGCAGAGTCAGGGTGGCGCTGTCGGACAGCTCCTGGTGACTGCTCAGGCAGTCGTCCAGCACCTGCAACACCGCCGGCACGTTCAATGGCTGATGCACCAGGCGCTGCACCGCCAGGTACAGGCGCGACATGTGGATGCCGCGCGCGCCGGCATCGTCGAGGCTGACGCCGATATCGACGCTGGCAGTCACGGCGGCGTCCGCCAGACGAATGGGCAGAGCGATGCCGGCCATGCCGACCCAGTCCAGCGGTAGGTCATGGTGGGTGGCTTGGGCGGCAATATCCGGCAGAGGCTGTTCGTTCATCGTAAATCCGTGGGTTGCTGTCAGAAATAAATGTTATGTTATAACAATTGAAACAAGCCAGCCGATTTGCCATGACCCTGACCGCGACCACCGAAGCCGAACTGTTGGCCCAGCCAGCCGACGACTACATGAACGACGCCCAGCAGCAGTTCTTCCGCGAGCTGCTGCTGACTCAGCGTGCCGAGTTGCAGGCGCGCATCGATGAGGAATTCACCGAGCTGCGCCAGCCCGATACCAGCAGCGACGTCGCCGATATCGGCGCCGCCGAGGAGCAGCGCCAATGGCAACTGCGCCTGCTGGAGCGGGAAAAGAAGCTGCTGGACAAGATCGACCAGGCGCTCGAACGCCTGGCGCGTGGCGAATACGGCTGGTGCGCCGAGACCGGCGAGCCCATCGGCCTGAAACGCCTGCTGCTGCGTCCCACCGCGACCCTGTGCATTGAAGCCAAGGAGCGTCAGGAGCAGCGCGAAAAACATCAGCGTGACCGTGACTGAACGAGGAACACCCCATGAATCAGCGTCTACCCGTTACCGTGCTGTCCGGCTTTCTCGGCGCCGGCAAGAGCACCCTGCTCAACCATGTGCTGAAGAACCGCGAAGGCCGCAAGGTCGCGGTGATCGTCAACGACATGAGCGAGATCAACATCGACGGCGCCACCGTCCAGCAGGACGTCAGCCTCAACCGCGCCGAAGAGAAGCTGGTGGAGATGAGCAACGGCTGCATCTGCTGCACCTTGCGCGAAGACCTGCTCGACGAGGTCAGCCGCCTGGCCAGTGAAGGTCGCTTCGACTACCTGCTGATCGAGTCCACCGGCATCAGCGAGCCGCTGCCGGTGGCCGAGACCTTCACCTTCCGCGACGAGCAGGGGCGCAGCCTGTCCGACCTGGCGCGGCTGGACACTATGGTCACGGTGGTCGACGGGGTGAACTTCCTGCGCGATTTCCATGAGGCCGACAGCCTGGCCAGCCGTGGCGAAACCCTGGGCGAGGAGGACGAACGCTCGATCACCGACCTGCTGATCGAGCAGGTGGAGTTTGCCGACGTGATCCTCATCAGCAAGATCGACCTGATCAGCCAGGCCGAGCGCGAGGAGTTGATGGCCATTCTACGCGGGCTCAACACCCACGCCGACATCCAGGCCATGAGCATGGGGCAGATCGCCCTGGACAAGATCCTCGACACCGGCCGCTTCGACTTCGACCGCGCCTCGCAGGCACCGGGCTGGCTCAAGGAACTGCGCGGCGAACACGTACCGGAAACCGAGGAATACGGCATCGCCTCCAGCGCTTACCGCGCGCGCCGGCCGTTCCATCCGCAGCGCTTCTTCGATTTCCTCTCTCAGGAATGGCGCAACGGCCGACTGCTGCGCTCCAAGGGCTTTTTCTGGCTGGCCAGCAAATATCAGGAGGCCGGCAGCTGGTCGCAGGCCGGCGGGTTGATGCGCCACGGCCTGGCCGGACGCTGGTGGCGCTTCGTGCCCAAGCAGCACTGGCCGCAGGACGAGGAAGGTCTGCAGACGATCATGAAGCACTGGAGCGCCGAAGTCGGCGACTGCCGCCAGGAGCTGGTATTCATTGGCCAGAACATCGACTTCCCGCAGTTGGTGCGTGAGCTGGACGCCTGCCTGCTGACCGACGAGGAAATGGCCGGCGGCTCGGATGCCTGGTGCCTGCTCGCTGACCCGTTCGGTGCTTGGCAGCAGGAGGCCGCCTGATGTTCGCCCTGCAGTTGCCGAAAGTGTCCCGGCAGGTGCTCGGCGAGGATATCCAGGTGCTCAGCGAGGTGCTGCATGACGGCGTCAATCTGGCCGTCTGGCAGCGCCGCCTGCCGGCGCAGATCGCCGACTTCGCTTACGCGCTGCTGGCGCAAGGTGAACCGCTGGCGCAGTCCATGACCCTGGAGCTGCCGCGCGCGGACAGCGAGCCGAACCTCGACGGCCTGGTGGCGCAGTACGCCGATCTGCCGGGGCAGGCGGCCTTTCTCGCCGACGTGGCCTGGCTGGTGCGGGCCTACGCCTGCCTGCTCGACGCTCAGCGCATCGGCCTGCGTCTGCGTGCGCTGGACAAGGCCATGTGCCCGCGTTTTCACGTCGACCATGTGCCCGTGCGGCTGATCACCAGCTATGCCGGTGTCGGCAGCGACTGGCTGGGGGAGGGCGTGATGCCGCGCCGCCAGCTCGGCCAGCCAGGTGCAGAGCCGCAGGACGAGGCGTTGATCCAGCGTCTCGACGCCGGCCATGTGGCGCTGGCCAAGGGCGAGAAATGGCAGGGTAACGAGGGACGCGGGCTGATCCACCGCTCGCCGCAGCCGCCTGCCGGGCAGCGACGCTTGCTGTTGACCCTGGATTGGCTGGCCTGAATATCGCCCGCAAGCGGGCTCCTGCGGGGGCGTTGCGTAGGCTGTAGGAGCCGGTTTGCCGACGATGTATCGTCCAGCTGCAGTGCGCCAGCATCCCCGGATTGCATCCGGGCTATTCGCTAGCCTGAGCATTGCCCGCAGGCAACAGTAGGAGCCCCGCCTCGGGGCGAAGCGGTCGTGGTTGTTCAGGGAGAATTGCGGTGTGACCACCATTCGCCGCGGGGCGCGGCTCCTACGAGACGCTATTCACTGCAATGGGACATCACCAAAAAATAGGCCGGAGCGAATGCCCCGGCCTTAAGCACCAAGAGATCATGTCGACGCGTGACTCGACATGAGGGTTACGTGAGGTACCCGAGGTCATTAGGCGCTTTTTTGGTGACGCTTTGATGTCAGGGTTTGATCCACTGGCCCTGATACTGCGTCTTGCAGGCCGGTTCCAGGTACAACGCGTCGCTGGCCACGCCGTAGTAGTGGATATCCTGCAGGTACATACCGCTACCGGCGCGTGCGTTCTGGCAGACGCCGTAGGCACCCTTCGGGCATTGTTCGACGAACTCCACCTCGACTGTCTGGCCTTGCAACTGCGGCTGGCAGAAGCCCTCGCGAAACAGCGTGGCAGGGATGTTGCGATTCTCCTGGCAGACCTTCACGTCCAGGCGTTCGGCCTGGCTATGCACCACGCAGGCTTCGGCCAGGGCCAGGCCCGGCAGCAGGGAAAACAGCAACAGCCATGCACGCATCGTTTCGACTCCCGAAAAACTGCCGGCGAATCTAACATGCTGCTTAATCGCAGTCTGTGCTGGCACTTGTCTGGCGAACCACCGAACATCAATTCATGCTCAGTCAAATCCCTACCCACCTCATTGCCGGCCCGCTCGGTGCCGGCAAGACCACGTTGATCCGTCACCTGCTTGCGCAGAAACCGGCGGGCGAGCGCTGGGCGGTGCTGATCAACGAATTCGGCCAGATCGGTCTGGACGCCGCCTTGCTCGAGCAGGGCGACGACGGCATTGCCATGGCCGAAGTGGCCGGTGGTTGCCTGTGCTGCGTCAATGGCGCGCCGTTTCAGGTCGGCCTCGGGCGCCTGCTGCGCAAAGCGAAGCCCGATCGCCTGCTGATCGAGCCGTCCGGTCTGGGACATCCGGCGCAGTTGTTGGCGCAATTGCGCCAGCCGCCCTGGCTCGGTGTGTTGGCCGCGCAACCGGCACTGATGGTGTTGGATGCTGCCGCGCTGGCTAGCGGCCAGCCGCTGCCGGACGTGCAGCGTCAGGCGCTGGATGAGGCCGGCTTGCTGCTGTTGAACAAGAGCGAAGGCTTGGACACCGAGGCGCGAGCGCGGATTGCTAACGATCTGCCATCCGTGCCGCTGCACTGGACCGCGCAGGGCCAGCTCGACCTGGCCCTGCTGCCGGGGCTGGCGGCGCAGGCCTCGCCCATCGGGGTGAGCGCCGAGTTACCCACAACTGCACCCGGCCTGGCGCAGATCTGGCGCAACGCCGCCGAGCCTGTCTGCCAGGTGCAGGATCAGACCGAGGGCTGGAGCATTGGCTGGCGCTGGCACCCGAGCCAGCGTTTCGACCTCGAGCAGGTCAGCCGCTGGCTGCAGAGCCTGGGTTGGCGCAGGGCCAAGGCCGTGCTGCATGGCGCCGCAGGCTGGCACTCGTTGAATGCCTTGCAGGGGCAAGCGTTGGCGGCCTGGAGTCCGAGCGAATGGCGCAGGGACTCACGGCTGGAGTTGATCTTCGATCAGGCACAGGACATCGACGCGCTGAAGGCGTCGTTTTCCGCCTGCCGAATCCTGGCGACAGGCTGATAAACTCGCCGCGCTTTCGTCGTTGTGGATAACTTTCATGCAACTGCTGCCCTGGTCTCATGACACCTCTGCCGGCTTCACCCTGCGCGGCTGGCACACACCGCCGTCGGGCAAGCCGCTGCTGCATTTCCTGCACGGCAATGGCTATTGCGGGCGCGTCTACACACCGATGCTGGCGCTGCTGGCCGAGGACTTCGACCTCTGGTTGTGCGACGTGCAGGGCCATGGTGACAGCGACCATGGCGGCCGCTTTCATGGCTGGAACCGTAGCGCCGAGCTGGCGGTGGAAGCCTTTGATGCCCGGCGTGGGTCGTTCGGCGACGTGCCGCGCTTCGCCCTTGGCCATAGCTTCGGTGGTGTGCTCACCAGCTTGATTCTGGCGCGCCATCCCGAGTTGTTCCGCCGTGCCGTGCTGCTCGATCCGGTGCTGTTCAGCCCGGCGATGATCGGCGTGATGGCGCTGTCCGATGTGGTTGGTCTGGCGCAGCGCACCGGCATGGCGAAAAAGGCGCAGAAGCGCCGCCGGCAATGGCCGGACCGTGCCAGCGCGCACGCTGCGCTGCATGGTCGTGGCATGTTCCGTGGCTGGGACGAGGCGGCATTCGACGCCTATATCGAGCATGCGCTGAAGAACGTCGAGGGCGGTGTCGAACTCAAGTGTCGACCCAGCCGCGAGGCGGATATTTTCGGTTCCTTCCCGCGGCGCCTGTGGCCTTCGCTGGCCAAGGTGACGACGCCGACCGAAGTGATTCACGGCTCACGCACCTATCCCTTCGTTGCCAAGTCCGTGGCGCGCTGGTGCGCGAGCAACCCCCATGTGCGCAGTCAGGTGGTGCCGGGTGGGCACTGTTTCATGCAGGAACAACCGGCAGACAGCGCCGAGCGCGTGGCCGACTTTCTGCTGCAGCGCAGTTGATAGGTCTTTACATCGTGTAGGAGCCGGCTTGAGGCTGCACGCTGCTCTACTGCGCCTTGCGCCGCCAGTCTTCCAGGCGGATGACGTTGTCTGGCTGCTGCACCGCAACCGGTTCGGGTTGCGGCTCCAGTATCGGATGGGGCTGCAGTTCGATGTGGCCGAGATGCGGGCCGAACATGCTGATATGCCCGCGCAGGCGCTGCTCGCCGGTGACGGTGAACTCGAAGTCATAGAGTCGCGCCAGGCGACGATGGCCTTTGGCATCACGCTGGATAGCCAGACGACGCAATGCCACGGCGCCATCGAGCAGCTCCACGTCGAGCTTGGCGCAGTGCTGCTTGGCGAACGCCAGTGCACGCTCGCGAATACCATGGCCGCGCCACAGCCAGGCGCAGACGGCAGCGAACAGCATCAGCAGGAAGACATCGAACAGGTTGATCATGGCGACTCCGGCTTCGGGAGACAGAGCTTAGCTTATCTGCCACGTGCTTCTCAGCACAGTGGCTTGCCCATGCGTCGGCTCTGCATTAGCGTTCGCTCTCTTCAATTGAAAAGGACGTCACCATGCATTGCCCCGCTTGCCGTACGACTCGCCTGCAACCAGCAAAACTCGAAGATGGCCTGCTCGGCCACGGCTGCGCACAGTGCCAAGGCACACTGGTCAGCCTGCTGCACTACCGCGACTGGGCCGAGCGCCAGCCAGCACACGAGACATCAACCGAGCTGGCCGCCGAGGCCGAAGTGGGCGAAACCAGTCATGCCCTGAGTTGCCCCAAGTGCGCCAAGCTGATGAGCAAATTTCAGATCAGCGGCACCCGCGCCAATCGTCTCGACCTATGCGGTACTTGCGACGAAGCCTGGCTGGACAGCGGCGAATGGCAATTGCTCAAGGCCCTGGAGCTGAGCCAGCGCATGCCGGCGATCTTCACCGACGCCTGGCAGCGCCAGGTGCGTCAGCAGGCCAGCGAGCAGGCTCGACGCGAGCGCTTCAGCCGCATCGCAGGTGAAGAAGCCATCGCTCGCGCCGACGAGATTCGTACCTGGCTCAAGGATCATCCGCAGCGTCGCGAGCTGCTGTTCTACATCGGTCACGATTGAAGGGGCGATGGCCCGCCCGTTACGGCCCTATGTCTGGTTCTTTTCGTCGCTCAACGCCTGGTAGCGCTGTTGCAACTCGTCGCGAATCTGCCGGCGCTGCTTGGCCTGGCGCTGGCGGCGCAGGCCGTCGGCGGTGTCCGGCTGCAGTTCAGGGATCGGCGCCGGGCGGCCATTGGCATCGACCGCGACCATGGTGAAGAAGCAACTGTTGGTGTGGCGCACCGAGCGCTCACGGATGTTCTCGGTGATGACCTTGATGCCGATCTCCATCGAGGTGCGGCCGGTGTGGTTGACCGAGGCGAGGAAGGTGACCAGCTCACCGACATGCACCGGTTCGCGGAACATCACCTGGTCCACCGACAGGGTCACCACATAGCAACCGGCATAGCGGCTGGCGCAGGCGTAGGCGACCTCGTCGAGGTACTTGAGCAGGGTGCCCCCGTGGACATTGCCGGAGAAATTGGCCATATCCGGGGTCATCAGTACGGTCATCGTCAGTTGCGCGGTTCCGGCTTCCATCGTTGCTCCGAGTACGTGTGGGGCTTATGAGAATAAGGCCTGCTGGTTCTATGCAAGATACACACTCACTACTGCAAGGATGCCATCCATGCTGATTCGCTCGAAATTATTGCTCCTGCCGCTGCTGCTGTGGCTCGCGGGTGCCGTGCAGGCGACCGAAGAATGCGCCACAGCGGTGCAGTGCAACCAGGTCGGCAGCGCCGCCTATCAGGACGGCCGCTTTGAGCAGGCCATCGAAGCGTTCGAACGTCAGTTACGACGCGTCGAGGAGGGTGACACGGCACAGTTGGAGCTGGCGCTGAACAATCTCATCCTCGCCAATCTGCGCGCTGGCAATGCGGGCATGGCGCGTGCCTGGCTGGGCGTGGCGCTGGACAACAATCTCAGCGGCTCCTCGACCCGCCTGCACCTGCGCAAGGTGGCCGAGACACTTAATTACCCGGCGCTGAGCGCCAGCCCCGTTGGCCGCTACCTGCGCTACGGTGGCCAGGCGGTATGGAGCGAGCTGCTGATCAGCGAGGACGGCAATGGCGGCTATCACGCAAGTTTCTCGCCCGTGCGCGCCGGTGCCCGGGTCGAGGAATATGGTCCGGCCGCGATTGGCGAGCTGGAGGGCAAGCTGGTCGGCGACGGCGTGCAGATGCGCCTGGAGGATGCCGGTCTGGGCAGCAACTGCGCGGTGCAACTGCTGCGCGAAGGCATCGAGCTGCGCGTGCAGGAGGTGTTCGCCGAGGGCTGTCAGGACTACGGCGGCATGGGCATCAGTGTCGGTGGTCGTTACATCAAAGTGAGCCCATGAGGTTCACAGGCCGTAGCGCGCCTTGAGGCGCTGCACCGTATCCGGCCGTTGGGCGAGGAAGGCATCGAAGCGTTCGATCAGATCCGGCCGGCTTGCGCTGCTTAGGTGGAAGCTGGTGTAGATCAGCGGCAATTGCGGGTCCAGTTGCAGGTCGTTGTCGGTCATGTCCAGTTGGCCGAGCTGGTAGCGCACCACCTGTGGGTTGGCGTAGAGCGCATCGAGACGGCCGCGTACCACCATGCGGATCAGGCTGTGCAGGTCCTGGGTTTCCACCAGATGCACGGTGCCCGCGTCGAGCTGGGGTTGCCAGGCCTGTGCGGTGAAGCCGCGCACCGTGCCCAACTGGCGAATGTTGTTAAGACCCTGGCCGCGACGGTTGGCGAGCACCATGGTGCCGTCGACTATCTGTACGACTGCCTCGCTGTAGTAGAGGTGGCGATCGGCCTTGGCCTGGCGCGCCCACCCGGGGTTGTCGGGGAACAGCAGGTCGAGGCTCTGCTCGTCGAGCATGTTGCGATAAAGCCGATTGAGCGGCTGCGGCAGCAATTCGAGGGTCAGCCCCTCGTGCTCGGCGAAGGCCTCCAGCAGGTCCAGGCAGTAGCCCTCGGGTGGGCTTTCGAGCGTGGCGCGGTAGTAGGGGTAGTAATCGTGCTGCTCGATGCCGACGCGCAGGGTTTCGCCCTGCGTCAGCGCAGCCGCCATCAGCAGAGCCAACAGTAGCCAGCGTTTCATGAGTCGTTCTCCGCCTCCTCGCTGGCTACAGGTTAGCCCACCGTCAGATCAGGCGTGATTGAGATACCAGCGCCAATCCTGCTCACCCACTTCCCCCATGAACTGGCGGAACTCGGCCCACTTGATCGCCAGGAACACCTTGAGGAAGTCCTCACCTAGCGCCTCGCGTGCCCAGCTTGAATGCTCCAGATTGCGCAGGGCGGTTAGCCAGTCGGTGGGCAGGGTTTCGCGGGCCTGCTCGTAGCCGTTGCCGACGATGGCCGGGCCCGGGTCGATCTGCTCGCGGATGCCCTTGTGGATGCCGGCGAGGATCGCCGCCGCGGCCAAGTAGGGGTTGGCGTCGGCGCCGCAGATGCGGTGCTCGACGTGGCGGCTGTTGGCCGGCCCGCCCGGCACGCGGAAGGACACGGTGCGGTTGTTCACCCCCCAGCTCTTGGCCAGCGGCGCGTAGCTGTTGGCCTGGAAGCGGCGGAAGGAGTTGGCGTTGGGGCAGAAGATCGCCAGGGCGTCGTCGAGCGTGGCCATCATGCCGCCAATGGCGTGACGCAGCAGCGGCGTGCCCTGTGGGTCTTCCGAGGCCATCAGGTTGTTGCCTTCGGCATCGGCCAGTGACACGTGCATATGCATGCCGCTGCCGGCCAGGTCGCCGAACGGCTTGGCCATGAAGCAGGCCTGCAACCCGTGCTTGTTCGCCACCCCCTTGACCAGGCGCTTGTAGCGCACGCCTTCGTCCACCGCCTGCAGCGCGTCGAAGCGGTGTTCCAGGGTCAGCTCGAGCTGGCCGGGGGCGTATTCGGAAATCGCCGTGCGCACCGGCAGGCCCTGGGCTTCGCAGGCGGCGTAGAGGTCGTCGAGAAACGGCTGCACCTGCTCCAGCTCGTACACGCCGTAGACCTGCGGCGCCTGCGGGCGCACACCGTTCATCTGCACGGCGGGCTGCGGGCGACCATTGGCGTCGCGCTGCTTGTCCAGCAGGTAGAACTCCAGCTCCACCGCCATCACCGGGTGATAGCCGTCGGCCTTGAGCGCGTCGATGGTACGGGCCAGCACGTGGCGTGGGTCGCCCGGCGTGGCGGGCAGGCCTTGGGTCGGGTGCATGCTCACCTGCAGTTGGCCGGTGGGCACTGCGCGCCAGGGTTGCAGGCACAGCGAGCCGGGCAGGGGATAGGTCCAGCAGTCGGCGTCGGCCACTTCCCAGACCAGGCCGCTCTCCTCGACATCCTCGCCCTGAATGGTCAGAGAGAGGATGGAGCTGGGCAGTGGCCGGCCGTTCTCGTAGATGGCCAGCAGCTCGTCGCGATGCAGCAGCTTGCCGCGCGGGATGCCATTGGCGTCGATCAGCATCAGCTCGATGCTGCGCACCTCGGGATAGCGTTCGAGGAAGTCGCGGGCTTCCTGGGGATGGGCGCATTGCATGGTGGTGTCCTTGCTTTTGTTCCCCTCTCCCTTTGGGAGAGGGGCTAGGGGTGAGGGAGCCCTCATCCGCCCTTCGGGCACCTTCTCCCGGAGGGAGAAGGGGTGTTCAGAGCCTGGCACCGGGAATGGCCAGCAACTCGCTCAGGCCTTGATCCAGGGTGGCGATCAGCTTGTCCACATCCTCGGTTGTGGTGCTTGGGCAGCACAGGGTCATGTTGTGGAACGGGGTGATCAGGATGCCGCGGTTGATCAGGTACAGGTGCAGGGCCATCTGCAGCTCGTCATGGAACGCCGCTTCGGCCTCGGCGCCGGTGCGCGGCGGGGTGGCGCAGAACTGGAATTCGCAGCGTGCGCCCAGCTCGGTCACCGACCAGTTCAGGTCGTGCTTGCCGATCAACTGGCGCAAGCCCTCGGCTAGGCGTGCCGCCAGCGGCAGCATGTGGTCGTAGGCCGCCTGGGTCATCACCTGTTCCAGGTTGGCACGCATGCAGTGCATGGCCAGAGCGTTGGCCGACAGGGTGGTGCCCATGCCGCTGTGGCCGTGGCCGTGGCTTTCTTCACTGGCGCGCTGTCGGGCCTTAGTCATGGCGCCTGCCATCTCTGCGCTGCAACCGAAGATGCCGCAGGGCACGCCACCGGCGATGGGTTTACCGACCACGAAGAAGTCCGGATCGAGGCCCCACAACCGCGTGCAGCCGCCGATGTCGGTGGAGATGGTGTGGGTTTCGTCGATGATCAGCAGGCTGCCGTACTTGCGCGTCAGCTCGCGGCACTTCTGCATGAAGCCCGGATCGGGCAGGACCATGCCGATGTTGGTCATCGCTGGCTCGCAGAGCAGGGCGCAGACGTCGCCTTGAGCCAATGCGGCTTCCAGCGCTTCGACGTCGTTGAAGGGAATGGCGCGGCTGTGCTCGGTCAGGTCGTAGGCCTGGCCGACCAGACCGGAGCGGTGCACGGTCTGGCCATCGCGCTCGCGCACCATCACGTCGTCGACGGTGCCGTGGTAGCAGCCGTCGAACACCAGCAGGGTCTTGCGCTGAGTGATGGCGCGCGCCCAGCGCAGCACGTAGCGGTTGGAGTCGGTGGCGGTGGCGGTCACCTGCCAGTAGGGCAGGCCAAAGCGCTGGGCCAGCAGCTCGCCGCAGACCACGGCGTCCTCGCCGGGCAGCATGGTGGTCAGGCCGTTGTTGGCCTGCTCGGCGAGGGCGCGCGCGACCGGATCGGGGGAGTGGCCGAACATGGTGCCGGTGTCGCCCAGGCAGAAATCGATGTACTCGTGGCCGTCCACGTCGAAGAAGCGTGCACCCTTGGCGCGTTCGACGAACAGCGGTACCGGCGTCGACCAGTCGGCCATCCAGTGCATCGGTACGCCGCCGTACAGCGAGTGACGGGCGCGTTCGGCCAGCGCCACGGACTTCGGATTGCGGGACAGGAACATTTCGCGCTCGGCTGCGACGAAACGATCAACGGCGATTGGGCTGATACCACTGGCGGTGGTCATGGCTCTTACCTCGATTGGACGCTGCAGGCATGATATTTTGTGATCACAAAATAGTAAATGGTTTGATAAAGGTCAGTATTTTCAGCATTAATTGCGCATTTGTGATCACGAAATATTTAATCTTCAGCCATTTTTCACACAAAATCAGTTCCTGACGTAGACTCGCCACATTTTCCACTGGAGCCTTTCATGCGTGACTGTAGCCTGACCCTTGCTCAACTGCCGGCGCCACCGAGGGAGGTAGCGCATGGCTGACAATCTGCAGGAACAGCTGTATCAGAACATCCGCTCAGGCCTGTTGGCGGGGCGCTTTCAACCTGGTCAGCGGCTGAAGATTCGTGACCTCGCGGCGCAATGGGGCACCAGCCCGATGCCGGTTCGCGCGGCCCTGCAGCGGCTGGTGGCCGAGGGCGTGTTGGAAGGCGAGCAGCAGCGCTCGGTGCGGGTCCCGTCGATGACCCGCGAACGTTACGAGAACATCTTTCAGGTGCGCCTGGCGCTGGAAGGCCTGGCAGTGGAGTTGGCCACGCCGAGTCTGAGCCGCGATGATCTGACCCTGCTGCGGGACTGCGTGCAACGCATGGATGTGGCCATCGAGACGCGCCAGGTGCAGGACTACCTCAACGCCAACAGCCAGTTTCACCTGCACCTGTATGGCGCCTGCGGCAACCCGGTGCTGATGCGTTCGATCGAGTCGCTATGGCTGCAGATCGGGCCATTCTTCAACCGACTGTTTACCGGCGCCGACCTGTCGCTACGGCTCAACGACTTTCATGAAGACGCCTTTGCCGCCATCGAGGCCGGCGACGCCAAGGGCGCACGTCAGGCCATGGAGCAGGACCTGCTGTATTTCGCGCGCTTTTTGCTCAACCTGCTGGCGTTGGAGCAGGGCGAGGTGTGAGCTGGGTTTGGCTGATGTGTTGTGCCGGTCGCGGCTGAAGCCCCTCCCACGGGGTCACGTGCGACTGCCAACTGTGGGAGGCGCTTCAGCGGCGACAAGGCTTTGCCGTCAGCTCTCCAGCCACACGTCGCGGCACCAGTGCCAGACCGAGTCCCAGCTTTCGTCGGTCAGTTCGCCTTCGTCGCCATCCCACAGCCAGACCTGACCTTCCACGTCCACGGCATAGTAGTCG
Source organism: Pseudomonas sp. ZH-FAD (assembly GCF_002803095.1). Lineage (GTDB taxonomy): Bacteria > Pseudomonadota > Gammaproteobacteria > Pseudomonadales > Pseudomonadaceae > Aquipseudomonas. The sequence continues at coordinate 231,888 of NZ_PGLR01000001.1, forward strand.
CGGCCGTCCTGGCACAGCGGCACCAGATCGCGTGGCAGGCCGAGGCTCCAGGCTTCGGCGGCGACTTCCGGCAGGTAGGTGTGCGATTGCGGATCACTGGCGGTCACTGGCTCCAGGCGGCCGTAGACCACATCACTGACCTTGAGCAGGTATTCGCGCAGCTCGAAGGGCAAGTGAATGAGGATCTGCTCCTGAATCTCCACCAGGGTCTCTTCTTCCGGCAGCTCCAGCGGTACCGGTACCGGTTCGTTGAGTTCGCGCAGCTGTTCGATGACTTCTTCCACGGCGTCGGCTCCTCATCAGGGGGGATCGGCTTTATACAGTAGCTGGCCGGCAGAATGAAAACATGTCGACGTCACGGCATACTGGCGCTTTTGCGGAGCCCTTTGATGTCATCTCTTGCCTGGCACTGCCTGCACCACAGCGAACTCGATACCGCCATCCTTTATGAACTGCTGGCGCTGCGCACCCAAGTGTTCGTGGTCGAGCAGAACTGTCCCTATCTGGAAACCGATGGCCGGGACCTGGTTGGTGATACCTGCCACCTGCTGGCGCGTGACGAGTCGGGGTTGGTGGGCTATCTGCGCCTGCTCGATCCGCAGCGTATGGAAGGCGAGGTGGTGATCGGTCGGGTGGTGGTCGCCGAGCGGGCGCGCGGCAGCGGCCTGGGCCACCAGCTGATGGAGCAGGCTTTGGCCGAGTGCAGCCAGCGCTGGCCGGGTTTGCCGGTCTATTTGTCGGCGCAGGCGCATCTGCAGGGTTACTACGGGCGTTACGGTTTTGCGGCGGTGACCGAGGTGTATCTGGAGGATGACATCCCGCATATCGGCATGCGCCGGGCGGCTACGGATCTGTAGTGATGGGTCAGTCGCCGCTGAAGCGCCTCCCACGGGTCAGATCGTAGGAGCGGCTTCAGCCGCGATAGCGGGCGAGTGCTGAAATGAAAAACCCGGGCAAGCCCGGGTTTTTTGTGCGTCGTAGCGATCAGTTCTGGCGAATGCCGGCGATCAGCCAGGGCTGGTTGTCGCCCTGGGCGCGCTCCAGGCGCCAGCTTTCGCTGAACGGCTCACCCTGGTCGAAGCGCGAGGTCTTCGACACACCGCTGAAGGTCAGGGTGGCGGTGGTCTTCTCGGCGTTATCGTCGACGCCATCGAGTTGCACGTTGAGGTCTTCGATGTAGGTGGACTGGAAGCCGTCACCCAGCTCGGCGCGCTCGCGCTTGAGGAACTCCAGCAGTTGCGGGGTGACGAACTCGGAGATCTTGTCCATCTCGTCGGCGTCCCAGTGCTGCTGCAGGTTCATGAAGTGCTCGCGACCGGCGGCGATGAAGCTCTGCTCGTTGAACCAGGCCGGGGCGTTGATCACCGGAGCGGCCGAAGCCAGGCGACCGCCGAAGATATTGCTGCCAGCGGCCGGCGCGTTGTCGGCGTTCGGCATTTCACGCTGGTACGGCGCACCGGCAGCAGCCATTTGCGGCTGTTGGCGAGCGCGACGGGCGGCGAGGAAACGGAACAGCAGGAAGGCGATCAAGCCGAAGATCAGCATGTCCATGATCTGCAGGCCTTCGAAACCATCCCCCATGAACATCGAGGCCAGCAGGCCACCGGCGGCCAGACCGGCCAGCGGGCCGAGCCAGCGCGAAGCGCCGCTGGCAGCAGCGGCAGGCTGTTGACGACCGGGCGCCTGGGCAGCCGACTGTGCCGGCGGCGTAGCCTGGCGGGTCTGGTGGCTGGGTGCGGAGCCGAAGGATTTGCCACCGCCAAAACGCTTGGCGTGGGCTTCGAAGCTGAAGGTCAGTGCCAGGCACAGCACCATGGCGATACTGAGGAAACGCTGCATCACGGTTTTCTCTCTTGTGGAAAAGCTTGGTGGGCATCTTGCCCGCCACGGGGGCGCATGACCAGTGACAGAATGTTTCCGGCTTTTGCCTGTAGGGCGAGCACCCTGCGATTTGTTCGAGTAGCCCGGATGCAATCCGGGAAGGCCCGCACCATGGCCCCGGATTTCATCCGGGCTACGGGCGTTGCAGTAGCAGGGGCAGGGGGCCGCAGCGCAGTTGGCCACGGAGAAAGGCGCGGAAGGTTGCTACATCTTCTTCTGGGTGGCGCAGCCAGTGTACGAAGCTGCGCAGGTAGGCGCCGGTGAGCAGGGTTTCCTCGGCGATGCGGCGCAGGTGCAGACTTTGCCGGCCAGCGGCTTCGCGCCACCACTGCACGGTGCGGCTGATGCGCATCAGGCCGAGCACCTGCAGGTGGATATGCCCGGGTTCGAGCTTGTACAGCAGCATCTGCCCGGTCACCGCGCGATGGGCTGCCAGGCTGTCTAGCCAGGCCAGCAGGCAGCTTTCCAGACGTTGTTCGGCGTTCAGACCCTGGAGATCTGGATTTCTGGCGTGGCTGAGCATGGCCAGGTCGGCGCGGTCGAACCAGGCTTCCACCAGGTCGTCCTTGTCGCGGTAATGGCGGGCGATATCGGCCAGGCCGATGTCCAGTGCGGCGGCCACCTCGAAAAGATGCAGGCGCTCCCAGCCGCAGACGTCGGCCAGTTGCAGGGCGGTATCGAGGATGTGGGCGGGGGCGGTCGGCTTTTTCTTCATCCCTGAAGTATGGCTGCCGGCGCATGAGCTGGCGTCTGGAACGACAAACGGAGCCTTCAGCGGCCGGTGTGCGCGGCGCACCCTACGTGGCGTCTGCGTTGTGAGGCTGACACGGGTAGGGTGCGCCATGCGCACCGCCGTCGCCAATCGACGTGCTCAGCGCCAGTCGTACAGCTCTTTCTCCGACAGCGCCTGCATCGAGGTGGCCAGCGCCTGGAAGGCCTGCATGGAGGCCCAGATGCGGCCGTTGAGCTCGCTCTGCGCGGCCAGCTCGCCAAGCACTTGTTCGCTCTCGCGTTGCATGGCCTGCAGCACTTCGTCGGGGAAGCGCTTGAGCAGCGTGCCGCTCTTCTTCAGCTCGTCCAGCGCCAGGGCGTTGTGGTAGACGTAGTCGTCCATCATGTCCTGGGTCGCTGCGCGCGCCGCTTCGGTGACGATGGCCTGCAGGTCGGCCGGCAGTGCATCGAAGGCCTTCTGATTGATCAGCAGCTCGAGCACCGATTGTGGCTCCTGCCAGCCTGGGTAGTAGTAATACCTGGCGGCCTTGTGCAGACCGAAGGCCAGGTCGTTGTAAGGGCTGACCCAGTCGGTGGCGTCGATGGCGCCGGTCTGCAGGGCGGTGAAGATTTCGCCACCCGGCATCACCACGGTGGTCGCACCCAGGCGGCTCCAGACTTCGCCGCCGAGGCCCGGCATACGGATCTTCAGGCCTTTGATGTCAGCCAGGCTGTTGATTTCCTTGTTGAACCAGCCACCCATCTGCATGGTGCTGTTGCCCGCCGTCAGCGGTTTGAGGCCGAACGGCGCATAGGCTTCGTCCCACAGTGCCTGGCCGCCGCCCTTGTTCAGCCAGGCGTTCATTTCCAGGGTGGACAGGCCGAAGGGCACTGCGCCGAAGAACTGCGCGGCCGGTACCTTGCCCTTCCAGTAATAGGGTGTGCCGTGGCCGAGTTCGGCTGTACCGCGCGACACCGCGTCGAACACCTCCAGTGCCGGCACCAGCTCGCCAGCCGCATAGACCTTGATGGTCAGGCGCCCGGCGCTCATGGCGTTGACGCGCTCGGCCAGGCGTTCGGCTGCGGTGCCGGTGCCGGGTGCGTTCTTCGGCCAGGTGGTGACCATCTTCCAGTGGAAGGTCTGGGCGGGCGCGGCAGTCTGGTCGGCCGGCGCGGAATCGTCCTTGCAGCCGATCAGGCCGAGGGCGAGCAGGGGCAATAGAAGCAACGAACGAAGACGCATGGGCAGAATCCCTAAGAAAAACGGGCCAGAACCCAATGATCTTCGATGCAGATTCGTCTGGCCGCGTTGTAGAGAGGAGGGGCTAACGCTCTCGCGCTGTCTTGCCCTCTCCCCCAACCCCTCTCCCATGAATGGAAGAGGGGAGCAAATGGCTCAACGCCAGTTGTACAGCTCTTTCTCGGTCAGCGCCTGCATGGCGCTGGCCTCTTCGAGGAAGGCCTTCTGCGAGGCCCAGATGCGGCCGTTGAGATCGTTGTCGGCGGCCAGGGACTCGAGCACCACGTTGGATTGCTCACGCATGGCTTGCAGCACCTCGTCCGGCAGACGCTTGAACTGCACGCCCTCGCTCTTCAGGCTTTGCAGCGCCTTGGCGTTGTTGAACACGTAGTCGTCCATCATATCCAGGGTCGCGGCGCGCGCGGCTTCGACGACGATGGCCTGCAGGTCGGCCGGCAGCGCGTCGAAGGCCTTCTGGTTGACCATGGATTCGACCACGGCCTGCGGCTCCTGCCAGCCCGGGAAGTAGTAGTACTTGGCCGCCTTGTGCAGACCGAAGGCCAGGTCGTTGTACGGGCCGACCCAGTCGGTGGCATCGATGGCGCTGGTCTGCAGGGAGGTGAAGATCTCGCCTCCCGGCAGGTTGACGGTGATCGCGCCGAGCTTGCTCCAGACTTCGCCGCCGAGGCCCGGCATGCGGATCTTCAGGCCCTTGATGTCGGCCAGGCTGTTGATTTCCTTGTTGAACCAGCCGCCCATCTGCATGGTGGTGTTGCCGGCCGACAGCGGCTTCACGCCGAACGGTGCGTAGGTTTCGTCCCACAGTGCCTGACCGCCGCCCTTGCTCAACCAGGCGTTCATTTCCAGGGTGGACAGGCCGAATGGCACGCTGCTGAAGAACTGCGCAGCCGGCACCTTGCCCTTCCAGTAGTACGGCGTGCCATGGCCCATCTCGGCGGTGCCGCGCGAGACGGCATCGAACACTTCCAGCGCCGGCACCAGCTCGCCAGCGGCATAGACCTTGACGGTCAGGCGCCCGGCGCTCATGGCGTTGATACGCTCGGCCAGACGTTCGGCGGCGGTGCCCAGACCGGGGAAGTTCTTCGGCCAGGAGGTGACCATCTTCCAGTGGACGGTTTCTGCCGGCTTGGCAGCGGCTTGCTCGCTGGCAGCCTTTTCTTCTTTACAGCCAACCAGGCCGATGGCGGCGATCAGTGCCACAGCGGCGCCGAACAGATTGCGGCGATTCATCGATTATCTCCAGATACGGTGTGCTAATAGGCTTCAAGCTTGGCGTACGCCAACATCAGCCATTTACTGCCTTCGTTTTCGAAATTCACTTGGACCCGCGCCTGGGCACCAGAACCCTCGAAATTGAGGATGGTGCCCTCGCCGAACAGGCTGTGACGTACGCGCTGGCCCAGGTTGAAGGGCGTTTGCGGTATGGCACTGCCGGCGAACAGGCTGCCGCCACCCATCGAGCTGGTGCTCATCGGGCGGCTGACGCTGTTGGAAAGGCGTACTTCCTGAATCAGCGGTGCGGGGATTTCGCGGACAAAGCGCGACACCTTGTTATAGGTCTCGCTACCGTAGAGACGCCGTGTTTCGGCGTAGCTGATCACCAGCTTCTGCATGGCACGGGTAATGCCGACATAGGCCAGGCGGCGTTCTTCTTCCAATCGGCCTGGTTCCTCCAGGCTCATCTTGTGCGGGAACAGACCCTCTTCCATACCCACCAGGAACACCAGGGGGAATTCCAGGCCTTTGGCACTGTGCAGGGTCATCAGTTGAATGCTGTCTTCGTTCTCGGCGGCCTGGGTGTCCCCGGCCTCCAGCGAGGCATGGGTGAGGAAGGCCTGCAGCGGGGTCAGCTCGTCGTCCTCATCGTTCTCGAAGGTACGTGCGGCGCTGACCAGTTCCTCCAGGTTTTCCACCCGGGCCTGGCCCTTCTCGCCCTTTTCCGCCTCGTGATAGGCGAGCAGGCCGCTCTTTTCGATGACCACCTGGGTCATCTGGTGCAGGGGCATGGCCAGCACCTGCTCGGCCAGGCCGTCGATCAGTTCGATGAACCCGGCCAGGGCGCCCGAGGCGCGAGCCGGCAGCGCTTTGACCGCGATCATCAGGCGGATCGCCTCCCACATATGCACGTCATGGGCGCGGGCGTATTCGCGGATGGTCTCGATGGTCTTCTCGCCGATGCCACGTGCCGGCACGTTGATGATGCGCTCCAGCGCCGCATCGTTGCCGCGCCCATCGAGCAGGCGCAGGTAGGCCATGGCGTTCTTGATTTCGGCGCGCTCGAAGAAGCGCTGACCGCCGTAGATGCGATAGGGGATCTTCTCGCGCAGCAGCGCCTCTTCCAGCACCCGCGACTGGGCGTTGGAGCGATAGAGAATGGCGATCTCGCTGCGCTTGAGGCCGTCCTTGCGCAGGGAGTCCTCGATGGTTTCCACCACGTAGCGCGCTTCGTCATGCTCGTTGAAGGCGGCGTACAGAGCCAGCGGCTCGCCATCACCGACGTCGGTGCGCAGCTCCTTGCCGAGGCGGCCCTGGTTGTTGGCGATCAGCGCGTTGGCGGCATTGAGGATGTTCGCCGTGGAGCGATAGTTCTGCTCCAGACGGATGATCTCGGCATCGGCGAAGTCGCTGTCGAACTGCTGGATGTTCTCGATCTTCGCACCGCGCCAGCCGTAGATCGACTGATCGTCGTCACCCACCACCATCAGGCTCTCGCCGCCCTTGGCGAGAAAGCGCAGCCAGGCGTACTGCACGGCGTTGGTGTCCTGGAACTCGTCGACCAGGATATGGCGGAAGCGGCGCTGGTAGTGCTCCAGTAGCCCGGCGTTGTCGCGCCACAGGTCGAGGGCACGCAGCAGCAGCTCGGCGAAGTCGATGACGCCGGTGCGTGCGCAGGCCGCCTCGTAGGCTTCATAAATGCCGCGCATGGTGGCCAGGAACAGGTCGCCGCTGGCCTGGATGCCTTGCGGGCGGATGCCCTCGTCCTTTTGCCCGTTGATGAACCACTGCGCCTGCTTGGCCGGCCAGCGCTGTTCATCCAGGCCGAGGTCGCGGATCACTCGCTTGATCAGGCGCTGCTGATCGTCGGAGTCGAGAATCTGGAAGTTCTCGGCCAGCCCCGCTTCTTTCCAGTGCGCACGCAGCAGGCGGTGAGCCAGGCCGTGGAAGGTACCGACCCACATGCCGGCAGGGGCGTGGCCCAGCACGTCTTCGATGCGGTGACGCATCTCGGCGGCGGCCTTGTTGGTAAAGGTCACCGACAGGATGCTGTGTGGCGAGACGTCCAGGCGCTGGATCAGGAAGGCGATGCGGTGCACCAGCACACGGGTCTTGCCCGAGCCGGCACCGGCCAGCACCAGCTGATGACCAGGCGGCGTGGTAACCGCATGGTGTTGGGCGGGATTGAGGGTGGTGAGTCTGTGATCGAGGTCATTTTGCATCGTGGCATTCTAGGGGGCCGGACAGGGGAGGGCAAACCATCAGCCAGGTGCGGGGAAACGAGCCTGACGCAACCGACGACTGGCAGGTCAGGGCGCAGATGGGCGTGGTCAGGCGGCCAAAGGCCATCACGCTCTGCCGGTGCCCGCCAAAAGATGGGTGTCAAGCTGTGGAATTGCCCACATCGTTGTTGGGCACGGCGTCTGTCTCGGGTATTCTCCGGCGACGTCAGGGTTGGGAGCGTCGCAAAAAGCGCCCAATACCCTTAGGCAACCATTACAAGAAAATCGCCTATGACCGCCACGACTAGCGCCGTAGTTCAAGAGGTGACGCTGGACCCGCATCAGGCTGAACGTCAGTTCGCCACGGATATTGCCGTCGAGCGTACTCGCCTGTTGTTCCAGGGTTCGCGCCTGCCCACGCTGCTCATGCTGCTGGTCGGTCTGGCCTGCAGCCTGTTGCTGTGGAGTCAGCAGAGCGCACCGGTGCTCGCCGCCTGGCTGGGTTGGGTGGTACTGCTGGCGCTGTTGCGCCTGACCCAGGTGAATGCCTTCAACGAGGCGTTGCCGAGCCGCCAGGCCGAACCCTACTGGCGACGCATCTTCCTCTTCGGCGCCGGTGCATCCGGGTTGACCCTCGCCTTCGCCGTGATCGTGCTGGTGCCCGCCGATGTGCTCTACCAGCAGGCACTGGTCTACGGCCTGATCGCCGCAGCGATTCTCTCGGCCAGCGTGGCCTATGCCGTCAGCCTGTCAGCCTTCCTCACCTTCGCTTTGCCCTGCTTGCTGCCTTCAGCCGGCTTCCTGCTGCTTTCAGACAGCGGCCTGCAGCGTGGCTGGGGGTTGCTCAGCGTAATGCTGTTGCTCGCCCTGCTGGTGGTGGCCTGGCAGGTCAACCGTCTGGTGCAGCGCAGCTTGCTGCAGCGCTTTCATAACCTGGCGTTGATCAGCAACCTGGAGCACGCCAAGCAGCGTGCCGAGGGGCTCAATGAAGAACTGGCGCGTGAGGTGGAGCAGCGTCGCCGTGCCGAGCGCGAATTGCGCGGCGCCCATGGCGAGCTGGAAATGCGTGTGGCCGAACGTACCCTGGAGCTGGACGAAGCGACCCATGCCCTGGGCAAGAGCCAGGCGCGCCTGGCCCTGGCGCTGGAGGCCAGCGAGCTGGGGCTGTGGGACTGGGACCTGGAAAGCGACCAGGTGCACCACTCGCATCTGCGCGAGCTGTTCGGTCTGGAACCGGGCCAGGTGCAAGTGATGCTGCGTGACCTGACCCCGCGCCTGCACCCGGATGATCTGCCAGGCTTGCGCCGGGCGCTGGTCCAGCACCTCAAGGGGCGCAGCGAGGATTATCAGATCGAGTACCGCGTGCGCCATGTCGATGGTCACTGGGTCTGGGTCGAGGACCGTGGTCGTGCGGTCGAGCGCGATGCCGCCGGCCGTGTACGGCGCATGCTCGGCACGCGGCGCGATGTCAGCGCGCGGCGTCAGCAGGAGCAGCAACAGCGCCTGGCTGCGACGGTGTTCGAAGCGGCCAGCGAAGGCATCTTCATTCTCGATCCCGACTACCGCGTGCTGGCGGTCAACCGCGCCTTCAGCGCGGTGACCGGTTACAGCCGCGAGGAGGTGGTCGGGCGCACGGTGACCAGCCTGATCGGCAGCCGCGAGATGCGCCGGCAATACCAGATGATCCGCCAGGAGCTGGACAGCACCGGCACCTGGCAGGGCGAGCTGATCGAGACGCGCAAGAGCGGCGAGCTTTACCCGCAATGGCTGCAGCTCAACCTGGTGCGCGATGTAACGGGGCGGCCCAGTCATATCGTCGGTTTCTTCGCCGATCTCAGTGCGCGGCGCGAGGCCGAGGAGCGTCTGCGCTATCTGTCGCACTACGACGACCTCACCGGTCTGGCCAACCGCAGCCTGTTCAAGGAGCGTCTGCACGATGCCAGCCAGCGTGCGCGGCAGAGCGGGCGCAGCATCGCCCTGGTGCATATCGACCTGGACCGCTTCAAGCTGCTCAACGACAGCCTCGGCCATGAAGTGGCGGACCAGTTGCTGCGCCAGATGAGTCGTCGCCTGACCCAGGCCGTGCCGGAGGCCGACTGCATCGCACGGCTCTCGGGCGACGAGTTCGCCATCATCCTCGATGCCTACGGCAGCCTGTCCAGCCTGGCGCGGGTGGCCAGTCGGCTACTGGCCAAGTTGCGTGTGCCAATGACCGTTGGTGGGCACGAGCTGGTGATCAGCGCCTCGCTGGGCATCAGTCTGCTGCCGGACTACGCCCGCGAGATCAGCGCGCTGATCAGCCAGGCCAACATGGCCGTGCAACATGCCAAGCATCTGGGCGGCAACACCTTCCAGTTCTTCACCGACAACCTGCAGGCCTGCACCCTGGAGCGTCTGCAACTGGAGAACCAGCTGCGCAAGGCCATCGACGAAGGCCAACTGGAGGTGTTCTACCAGCCCAAGCTGAGCCTTGCCGACGACCAGCTCAACGCTGCCGAGGCGCTGGTGCGCTGGCGCCATCCGCAGCAGGGCATGGTGGCACCTGGCGAGTTCATCGGCCTGGCCGAAGAGACCGGGCTGATCGCGCCGATTGGCGAGTTCGTGCTGCGTCAGGCCTGCCGCCAGGCGCGTCAGTGGCAGCAGGAGGGTCTGGCGCAGATACGGGTGTCGGTGAACATCTCGGTGTATCAGTTGCGCCAGGGCAATCTCACCAGCCTGGTCCGTCAGGTGCTCGAAGAAACCGGCCTGGCGCCGCAGTACCTGGAGTTGGAACTGACCGAAAGCCAGTTGCTGGACAACGTCGACAGCGTCATCGTCACCTTCCGCCAGTTGCGGGAACTGGGGGTCAAACTGGCCATCGACGACTTTGGCACCGGCTATTCCTCGCTCAGCTACCTCAAGCGCTTCCCGGTGCATTACGTGAAGATCGACCAGACCTTCATCCGTGATCTCTCGCCCGGTGGCGAGGACGCGGCGATCACTCGCGCGATCATCGCCATGGCCCACAGCCTGGAGCTGAAAGTGGTGGCCGAGGGTGTGGAAACCCAGGCGCAGATGGATTTCCTCAAGAGCCAGGACTGCGACGAGATCCAGGGCTACCTGATCAGCCGCCCGGTGGAGGCCAGTGCCTTCGCCGAGCTGCTGCGCGCGCAGATCGACAATCCGCTCGATTGAGCAGCGTTTGCTCGCTACTCGGGTAGCGATGCGTTCACTTGGCGAACAACTGGCTTATGTCCTTGAACGCCTTGAACTCCAGGGCGTTGCCGCAAGGATCGAGGAGGAACATGGTGGCCTGCTCGCCGACCTGCCCCTTGAAGCGTACGTAGGGCTCGATGACGAATTTCGTCTCGCGGCTGCGCAGGCGCTCGGCCAGCGCTTCCCAGTCTGCCCAGCCGAGCACCACGCCGAAATGCGGCACCGGCACATCATGACCGTCCACCGGGTTGCTCACGGCCGCTTCCTGGTAGGCCATCTTCGGCGCCTCGTGAATCACCAACTGGTGACCGAAGAAATCGAAGTCGACCCAATGCTCGCTGCTACGACCCTCGGCGCAGCCGAACACCTCACCGTAGAAATGCCGCGCGGCAGCCAGGTCGTACACGGGAATCGCCAGGTGAAAGGGAGCAAGGGCCATCACGCAATACCTCTGATTGTTGTGAGTAGGGCGGGTGCAACCCGCCATCGATCTTCATCGCACCAGCCTACCAACAGCAAAATTGTTCTAAAGCGAATATTATTTCTAACAAGCTCAAATAATTTTGATCATTCGAGACGCCGATGCTGCGTGAACTGAAAACCTTCATCACCGTCGCTCGCCTGGGCACCTTCGCTGCCGCTGGCCAGCAGGTGGGGCTGACCCAGTCGGCAGTCAGCGCGCAGATGCGTGTGCTGGAGCAGCACCTCGGCGTACGCTTGTTCGACCGCAGTGGCCGCGCCGCCATGCTCAATGCCGCCGGCCGCCACGCCCTGCCGCTGGCCGAACAGATGCTCGCGCTGTACGCGCAGATGGCGTTGCCGCCGGCCGCCGATCAGTGGCAGGGCGAGCTGCGCGTCGGCGCCATCGCCACCTTGCAGACCGGCCTGCTGGCCGAGGCGTTGCCGCGCTTTCGGCAACTGGCACCGCGGGTCGAACTGAAGCTGGTGCCGGGCGTGTCCTTGCAGCTGTTCAGCCAGCTGGATGCGAGTGAGCTGGATCTGGCGTTGTTGATCAAACCGCCGTTTGCCTTGCCCAAGGAGCTGCTGGAAGTACCGCTGGCGCGCGAGCCCTTCGTGCTGATCGCCCCGCTGGACGTGGATGGAGACGACCCATTGCGCCTGCTCGCTGAGCAGCCTTTCGTGCGCTACGACCGCGCTTCGTTCGGCGGGCGCCAGGTGACGCGCTTCCTGCGTGAGCAGCGCCTGAATGTACGCGAGGCGCTGGAGCTGGACGAGCTGGAAGCCATCGTGCGGCTGGTGGAAAACGGTATGGGCGTGGCCCTGGTACCGCGTGCGGGCCTGTGGCTGCAACGGCCGACGCGCCTGCGGGTGATCGAGCTGGGCGAGCTGACCTTCCATCGCGAGCTGGTCGCCCTGGTGCGTCGTGCGCAGCGACAGCCGGCACTGGATTGCTTGTTGAGCTGTCTTGAGTCGAGAAATTGAAAATGGTTCTCAATAAAAATAAGATGCCACCTTCCTCTTGCCCAAGACCAGGGATGCACGCTTGTCGGACTTGGATCTCAAAGGCCTGTTCCAGAAGCACGCCAAGGCCCTGCACAGCTTCCTGCTGCGCAAGAGCCGCGACCCGCAACTGGCCGCCGACCTCACCCAGGAAAGCTTCCTGCGCCTCGCCGAGCAGCGTGGCGGCGAGCGCATCGACAATTCACCAGCCTACCTTTTTCGCACGGCCAGCAATCTGCTGATCGACCATCAGCGCCAGCAGATCCGGCGCAAGACCGATCTTGTCGGTGAGGATGTGCTGTTCGAGGTCGAGGCTGGTGGCAGTTCGCTGGATGAAATCACCGCTGCCCGCCAGAGCGTCGAGCGCCTGCAGCACGCCATCGCCGAACTGCCGCCACGCACTCAGGAAATCTTCCGCCTCAATCGCATCGAAGGCCTGACCCACGCCCAGGTGGCGCGTGAACTGGGCATCTCCGACAGTTCTGTACAGAAGCACTTGGCTCGCGCCCTGGCGCATGTGATGGAGCGCCTGGTCGAGGCGGACGAACAGGCATGATGGGGCATTACGGTAAAATCCGTTGCCGCGCGTCATTACTTGAGACGGGCGTGAGCCGCCTGGCCTGCAACGACCTATAACGAGAACCAAGAGTGAGCCTGATTAGCCAAGAACCGCAGCAGCGGAGCATCCGCGAGGCGGCAGCCGAGTGGGCGGTATTGCTCGCCGATGACGCAATCGATGATGGCCAGCAACAGGCGCTGCAGCGGTGGCTGCAAGCGGATGCCAGGCATGCCGAGGCGTTGGTGTTCGCCCAGCGTACCTGGGCGGCGCTGGGTAGTTTGCCGGCGGATAAACCGTCGCGCCGTCGAGCGCTGCCCGTTACTCCTGATCTGGTCCACCATCCTCGTCGGCATGCCCGTTTGCGTCGCTGGGGGGCCGCTGCTTGCCTGGCGCTGCTGCTCGGCGGCCTTGGCCTGAACCAGAGTGAACGCCTGCTGCTGCCGTTGTTGGCCGACCATCGTACCGCCAGTGGTGAAGTGCGCAGCCTGACCCTGGCCGATGGCAGTGAAGTGACGCTCGATAGCGCCAGCGCCATTCGCCTGGACTATTCGACGGGTCAGCGGCGGATCGAGCTGCTTGCCGGCGCGGCGATCTTCCAGGTTGCGCCGCAGGCTGACCGGCCCTTCGTCGTCGAGGCATCCGGCGGCAGTACCCAGGCGTTGGGCACGCGCTTCTTGGTTCAACGTGAAGCCGGCGCAGGGGCCTTGGTCGGGGTGCTCGAACATGCCGTGCAGGTAACGGCGGCGGACCAGCAGCGCCGCCTGCAGGAAGGCGACAGCCTGCGCTATGACGCTGCCGGCCTGCATGACGCAGTGCTCGATCTGCAGCGCGCCACCAGTTGGCAGCGTGGGCTGCTGGTGTTCGACCGCCAGCCGCTGGGCCAGGTGATCGAGCAGCTCAACCGTTACCGACCGGGCTACATCCTGATAGGTAGCGACGCGATTGCACAGCGCGAGGTCAGTGGCGTGTTTCGCCTCGACGCGCTGGACGATGCCCTGGCCACGCTGACCCGCGAGATGCAGCTGCAGCACCGCGAATTGATGGGCGTCAGCCTGATCTACTGAGCCTTTTCGCGATCTGCGAAAAAAGTTTCCCATCGAATTACTGACTTTCTGTTGGTCAGGCGTCTTTGTTGTTAGTGATTTTCATTACCAACAAAAACAGTCTGGAGTCAGTTGTGAGTCATCGTCGTCCCGTAGTACCACCCACTCTTCGTCGCTACGGCCCTGCGCCACTGCTTGGCGGTGTCGCGCTGGGCGTGGCCATGGCCCTCAGCAGCGTCGTTGCTGCTGAGCCGTCAGGCGAAACGGCGCTCGCCCAGCGTCAGGTGGTGGCGTTCGATATCCCCGCCCAGCCTCTGGATCGCGCTGCTCTGGCCTTCGCCGAGCAGGCTGGCGTGCAGGTGTTCTTCGACAGCGCGCGGCTACAGGGTTTTGCCAGCACCGCGCTGAAAGGCCGCTACTCCCTCGACGAGGGCCTTCGCCGTTTGCTCGGCACGGCGCCGGTGGACTACCGCTTCGACGACGCGCAGCAAGTCACCCTGACCCGTCGCGCTCGTGCCGATGAGCAGACGCTGCAACTGCAGTCCACCACCGTGCAGGGCCAACGGCTCAGCGAACGCCAGGAGACTTACCTGCAACCGCGCTCTGTGGCGGTGATCGATCGCGAGCAGATCGACCGCAACCCGCCGCGCCATGCCGCGGACATGCTGGAAGAGACCGCCGGGGTGTATACCGCAGTGAGCCAGCAGGATCCGGGGCTGTCGGTGAATATCCGCGGCATTCAGGACTATGGCCGGGTCAACATGTCGGTGGATGGCATGCGCCAGAACTACCAGCAGAGCGGCCACCAGCAACGCAATGGCTCAATGTATGTCGATCCCGAGCTGCTTGGTGGGGTGACCATCGAAAAGGGCGCGACCTCTGGTATGGGGGGCGCCGGGGTGATTGGTGGTGTCGCTGACTTCCGTACCCTGGACGCGCGCGACTTCATCCATGAAGGCAAGGAATTTGGCGGTCGGGTTCGTGCCACCAGCGGTCTTGGTGGCTATGCCAACGGTACCGATTTCATCGGCAGTGGCGTCTTCGCCCTGGGCAACGAGATTGGCGACATCCTGCTGGCGGCCAGCGAACGGCATCTCGGCGATTTCGATCCCGGCACTCATGGCAGCATCGGCGAATTGCGGACGGGCTCGCGGGGTAACCCGGGGGTTGAGGATCGGATCAAGAATTCGCCGGTCGCCTATTCCGGTTTCACCATGCGCTCCCGACTGGCCAAGCTGGGGCTGAATCTACCGCACGACCAGCGGATGCAGTTCAGCTACCTGCGTACCCAGGTGTCCTATGACGACGCCAACATAATGGATGTCAACAACGACGAACTCTGGGAAAAACTGGGCAGCAGCAATGTCGTTTCACAGAATTTTGCGCTGGACTACGGCTATGCTCCGGACAACCCGCTGATCGACTTCAAGATCAAGCTCTACCACGTCGATACCCGCAACGATCAGAGCACGCTGACTCGTGGCACCTCCCAGGGCTACTCCACCACCTACCAGACCGATACCTATGGCCTGCAGGTGCAGAACACCTCGACATTCGCCCTGAGCCAGGCCTCCATCCTTCAGAGCGACTATGGCCTGGAGTTCTTCCATGACAAGGTCAGGCCCGAGTCGGATCAGACGGTCACCTCGAGTTCGGCGGTGGACTATCCCTTTGCCGAAGGCATGACACCGGAAGGCACGCGTGCCATGGGCAGCCTCTTTGCGCGTCTGAACTATGACTACGACGGCTGGCTCAACCTGAACGCTGGCCTGCGCTACGACCGTTACCGCCTGCGTGGTGACACGGGGATGAACACCCGTTCTTTCTGTACGGCGGAAGGAACGTGCTCCAACGCGCAAATAAACGTTCCGGTGCTCTACGACGTGGATCGCGAGGAAGGCCGTTTCTCGCCGACCTTCGGCCTGGCGATCAAGCCGGGTGTGGACTGGCTGCAACTGTTTGCCAGCTACGGTAAGGGCTGGCGGCCGCCGGCGGTCACCGAGACGCTGATCACCGGCCGTCCCCACGGCAGCGGTTCGGAAACCATGTACCCCAATCCCTTCCTTGAACCGGAGCGCTCCAGTACCTGGGAAGTAGGTTTCAATATCTTCAGGGAAAACCTGTTTACCGCAGAGGATCGTCTGGGCATCAAGGTCGCCTATTTCGATACCAGGATCGAAGACTTCATGTTCATGGGATACGGGCTACGGCGTCCTGGCTATGACCCGATCGCAAATATTGGCACGACGGCCTACGTCAACAATCTGGAGACCACGCGCTTCCGTGGCGTGGAATATAGCCTCGACTACGACGCAGGCAGCTACTACGCCAACCTCAGCTACACCCACATGATCGGCGCCAACGATTACTGCAAGTACGAGACTTGGCTGGGGGGATCGGAGGCGCCCGTATACGGTTCTGGCACCGGTAACCGACGTCCTATCATCGGCATGGAACCGAACGAGCTGAACAATCAGCTCGTCAGCTGCGGCGGCATGATGGGTACCGCCGAGCATATGCCCATGGATCGCGGCAGCCTGACCCTGGGCACCCGCCTGCTGGATCGCAAGCTGGATGTCGGCATGCGCGTCCGCTACAGCGAAGGTTTTTCCCTGACCGTCGAAGAGGCTGCAGGTGAGGACATGACGTATCCCGCCGACTGGAAGCCCTACACCGTTTACGACCTGTTCGGCAGCTACAAGGCCACCGATGCAGTCACCCTGCGCCTGGCGGTGGAGAACGTCACCGACAAGGCCTATCTGGTGCCGCTCGGTGACGTACTGGCCTTCACCCTGGGGCGTGGCCGCACCGTACAGGGCACCCTGGAATACACCTTCTGAGCAGGACGACCCTTTTGCCCTCGCTGGGCAAAACCGCAGCCTGGACGGGCTGCGGCAATCATGTGAAACCTTCGTTGGAGAAATAACATGAGTCTTTCCATTACCTACAGCACCACCTACAGCGGCTGGACCATCAGCGACTATCTGGCCGACTGGACCGGCTATTTCGGTGATGCCAACCACCGTGAAGGCGAGGTCGAGGATGGCGTCAACACGGGTGGTTTCTATCCGGGCAGCCTCAGCGGTACTCAGTACGCCTTGACTAGCCCGAACAGCGACGCTGGCTTCATCGCCGAAGGCGACCTGAACTATACGTTGTTCGCGAATCCGGCCCATACGCTCTATGGCGAGTTGGATAGCGTTTCCCTGGGCACTGATCTTGTTTCGACGGGCTCCGGTTTCGAGTTCGCGTCGGGCGGCTGGGAAGTCACCTTCAGTGGCCTCGATCTCTACAGTGCCCAGAGCGAGGGCCATGCAGGCACCGTGCACCAACTGGTGTACGGCCTGATGTCCGGAGACGCCAGCGTTCTGGAGGCGACACTCAACGACCTGCTGGGCGACTACGGCGTTTCCACCGACGACACCTTCGACGCAGTCGCCGCCGCCCTGGCTGCCGGCCCGCTGAGCACTGGTTCGGCCGAGCTGATCGGTGTGCCGGAGCTGGTCGACGACCTGGCCCTGGCGGCCTGATCTTCGGGCAATAAAAAAGGCGGCGGGGAGATCGCTCTCCCGGCCGCCGGCAACGACCGCCGTGGTGCTGGCCTGAACAACTCGCGCCACGGTGGTCGCACGAATTCTCGACAAGTGCCGCCCGCTGCGTCAATCGCCGCAGGCGGCGCTTCTGGGGCGCACAGCATGCAACCTTCCAACGAAATCCTCGCTACACTGGCGGCTTGCCGGCGCGGCTTCGTCAGCGTCGGCGCCTTCAGCGCGGTGATCAACCTGCTGATGCTGGCCCCGGCGCTGTACATGCTGCAGGTCTACGACCGCGTGCTGGCTTCGGGCAACCACATGACCCTGGTCATGCTGACCCTGATGGTGCTCGGTCTGTACGCCTTCATGGGCCTGCTGGAGTGGGTGCGCAGCCTGGTGGTGATTCGTCTTGGCGCGCAGATCGACCAGCAGCTTGGCGCACGCATCTACGACGCCACCTTCGATGCCAGCCTGCGCGTCGGCCGTGGCAGCAGCGCCCAGCCGCTGAACGACCTGACCAGCCTGCGCCAGTTCGCCACCGGCAATGCTCTGTTCGCGCTGTTTGACGCGCCCTGGTTCCCCCTCTATCTGGCAGTGCTATTTCTCTTCCACCCCTGGCTCGGCTGGCTGGCGTTGGGCGGCGCGGCGTTGCTGCTGGCGCTGACCTGGGCCAACCAGTGGCTGACCCGCGCGTCGCTGGCCGAGGCCGGGCAACTGGCGATCCAGGCGACTCAGGCGGCTGGATCGCACCTGCGCAACGCCGAAGCCACCGAGGCGATGGGCATGCTGGCGCGCCTGCGTCAGCGCTGGCAGGGCGAGCACGGTCGCTTCCTGCACCTGCAGAACCGCGCCAGCGAGCAGGGTGCGGCGTTCAGCGCGGCGTCCAAGGGCGTGCGCCTGGCGCTGCAGTCCTTGATGCTCGGCCTCGGCGCGCTGCTGGCCGTGGACGGGCAGATCACCGCCGGCATGATGATCGCCGGCTCCATCCTCGCCGGCCGCGTGCTCGCCCCGCTGGACCAACTGATCAATGCCTGGAAGCAGTGGAGTGGCGCGCAGCAGGCCTACCAGCGCCTGTGCGACCTGCTGCGGGCACAACCGCCGCGAGCCAGCGGCATGAGCCTGCCTGCTCCGTGTGGCGCATTGCGCGTGGAGCAACTGTCGGCCTGCGCACCGGGCTCGCGCACGCCGGTGCTGGCCGGCGTCAGCTTCGCCCTGGAGCCGGGCCAGCGCCTGGTAGTGCTGGGGCCGTCCGGTTGCGGCAAGTCCAGCCTGGCGCGCCTGCTGGTGGCGGCGCAGATGCCGTTGGCGGGCAAGGTGCGCCTGGACGGTGCTGATCTGCCGCAGTGGGACAAGGACGCGCTCGGCCCGCACCTCGGCTACCTGCCGCAGGACGTGCAACTGTTCGCCGGCAGCATCGCCGAGAACATCGCCCGCTTCGCCGAGGTCGAGGCGGACAAGGTCGTCGCCGCCGCGCAGATGGCCGGCGTGCATGAACTGATCCTGCGCCTGCCGCAGGGCTACGACACGCGCCTGGGCGAGGGCGGCGCCGGACTCTCCGGCGGGCAGAAGCAGCGCATCGGCCTGGCTCGCGCGGTCTACGGCCTGCCGGCGTTGATCGTGCTCGACGAACCCGATGCCAACCTCGACGAGGCCGGCGAGCAGGCACTGCTGGCCGCGCTCGACCGCCTGCGCGAACAAGGCCGCACCCTGGTGCTGGTCAGCCATCGCCCGGCGCTGCTCAAGGGCGCCGATCAACTGTTGCTGTTGCGTGGCGGGCAGATGCAGGCCTTCGGTCCGGCCAGTCGGGTGCTGCAGGAGTTGCAGCAGGCCGCCCGGCCAGCAACGCAGAGCACGCCGGTGCGGCGTGTCGCACCGAGCCTGAGCATAAGCTACGGCGCCATGCCGGGAGCTCAGCAATGAGCGCGCCGGCTCCGCTTCAGCCCCTGCACGCCGTCGATGCACGGGCGCCGACGCGGCTCGGCTGGTGGCTGCTGCTGGCCGGCTTCGGCGGCTTTCTGGCCTGGGCTGCACTGGCGCCGCTGGACAAGGGCGTGCCGGTGAGCGGCACGGTGATGGTCAGCGGCAATCGCCAGGCGCTGCAACACCCCACGGGTGGCACGGTGCGACGCATCCTCGCCCGTGATGGCGATGCGGTGCAGGCCGGCCAGCCCTTGCTGGAACTGGATGACCAGGCGTTGCAGGCGCAGGCCGAGGCCCTGCGCGCGCAACTGATCGGCAGCCGCGCCAGCGCCGCGCGCCTGGCCGCCGAGCGTGACGGCGCGGCGAGCATCGACTTCGACCCCTGGCTGCTGGCACGCGCGGAGGATCCCCTGACGCTCGCCAGCCTGGAGCTGCAGCGGCAACTGTTCGCCAGCCGCCGCCAGTCCCTGGCCCTGGAGCTTGACGGCCTGGCGCAGACCCTGGCCGGCAACGAGGCGCAACTGGGTGGTCTGCGTGCGCTGCACAGCAGCAAGCGAGCCCAGTTGCGCGTACTCGACGAGCAACTGCTGGGCCTGCGCGAGCTGGCGGCGGACAACTACATTCCGCGCAATCGCCTGCTCGACGTCGAGCGCCAGCGTGCCGAGCTGATCGGTCTGCTGGCCGATGATGCCGGTCGTATCGGCCTGTTGCAGCGGCAGATCGCCGAGCTGCGTCTGCGCGCTGCACAGCGTCGCGAGCAGTTCCAGGAACAGGTGCGCAGCCAGTTGGCCGAGACGCAGATCCGCAGCGAAGAGCTGCACCACCGCCTGGCTGGGGTCGAGGCCGAGTTGCAGCGCACCCTGCTGCGGGCGCCGGCCAGCGGCCTGGTGGTCGGGCTCAGCGTGTTCACCGAGGGCGGAGTGGTCGCACCCGGCCAGGCGCTGCTGGAGATCGTCCCGCAGGATCAGCCGCTGCTGGTCGAGGGCCGCCTGAGCCCGGCGCTGGTGGACAAGGTGCACCCTGGCCTGCCGGTCGAGTTGCTGTTCACCGCCTTCGAGCAGCGCACCACGCCGCGGGTCGCCGGCACCCTGGAGCTGGTTTCCGCCGACCGCCTGCAGGATGAACGCAGCGGCGAGCCGTACTACGCCATCCGCATTCGTGTGGGCGAGGAGGCTCTGCAGCAACTGGCCGGCCTGCGCATTCGCCCTGGCATGCCGGTGGAGGCCTTTATCAGCACCGGCGAGCGCTCGCTGCTCAACTACCTGTTCAAGCCGTTGCTCGATCGCACTCACCTGGCTCTGGCGGAAGACTGACGATGCGTGCGCTCTGTTTCGTGCTGTTGCAGTGCCTGGCATCGCCTGTGTACGCACTCGGTCTGCTCGACGCCTATGCCCTGGCCCTGCGCAACGACCCGAGCTTCCAGGCCGCCATCGCCGAGCGCGACGCCGGGCTGGAGAGTCAGGCCATCGGCCGCGCGGGGCTGCTGCCACGGCTGTCGTGGAGCTACAGCAACCAGCGCAATGATTCGCAGGTGACGGCGGGCGAGCAGCGCGTGAACCGCGATTACCGCAGCTACGCCTCGGTGCTCAGCCTGCAACAGCCGCTGTTCGACTACGCCGCCTGGGCTGACTACCGCCAGGGTGTGGCGCGCACGCTGCTGGCCGACGAGCGCTTTCGCGGACGCAGCCAGGAGTTGGCGGTGCGCCTGTTCGAGGCCTACAGCCAGGCGCTGCTGAGTGACGAACGCATCGCCCTGGCGCGCGCCCAGCGGCGTGCCCTGGTCGAGCGCCTGCAGCTCAATCAGCGTCTGCTGCGGGCCGGCGAGGGCACCCGCACCGACGAGCTGGAAACCGAGGCGCGCCTGGCTCTGGCCGAGGCCGAGCTGATCCAGGCCCAGGATGATCTGGACATCGCCCTGCGCGCGCTGGAGGCCATCGTCGGCGAGCCGCTAGCGCACAGCGACCTGCAGCCGTTGCTTGACGATTTCCCGATCCAGCCGCCACAGCCGGCGCGCTTCGAGGCCTGGCGCGATCTGGCCGTGGCCGGTAATGCCGAACTGGCGGCGCAGCGTCGCGCGGTCGAAGTAGCGGCCCAGGGCATCGAGAAACAGCGCGCCGGCCATCTGCCGACTCTGAGCCTGGTGGCCAGCAGCCGCCTGACCAGCTCCGATTCGGAAAGCGCCTACAACCAGCAGTACGATACCGACAGCATTGGCATCCAGCTCAGCGTGCCGCTGTTCGCCGGTGGCGGGGTGAGCGCGGCGACCCGCCAGGCCAGCGCCGCCCATGTGCAGGCCGGCTTCGAGCTGGACGCGCAAACGGCCGAGCTGCTCACCCGTCTGCGTCAGCAGTTCAACCTGTGCAACAGCGCCGCCGCACGGGTGCGTGCCTATCGCCTGGCCGTGAAGGCGGCCGAGACGCTGGTGCAGGCGACGCGCAAGAGCGTGGCCGGCGGCGAACGGGTCAACCTCGACGTGCTCGACGCCGAGCAGCAACTGCATGGCGCCCGCCGCGACTTGGCCGAGGCGCGCCACGGCTATCTGCGTGCCTGGCTGCAGTTGCGTTATTTGGGTGGGATATTGGGCGAAGCGGATTTGAGCCGGCTGGCGGGGTACTTCGTCGCGAAGCAGGGCTAGCAAAGACCGGAGGCGGCCATTGCGGCCGCCTCCGGTGGTTGGGTTCAGATGTCCCAGACCAGATTGATCGCGAAGTTACGCCCCGGCTGGGTCAGGCGGTCGAGGTTGGCGGGGGCGGTTACGCCGGCCTCTCCGTTGCCGTCGTAGCCGCGCACATCGTCCCACTGCCAGTACTGTTTATCGGTCAGGTTGTACAGGCCGGCATTAACGGTGAGGTCGTCGGTCAGCTTGTAGTAGCCGGTCAGGTCGAGAACGCCATAGCCGGGCGTGGCGAACTGGCTGCCGTCGCCGGTCGGAGAGTTGAAACCGCTCTGGTCGATGCGGGTCTTGCGCTTGACCAGTGTCCAGTTCAGCAGACCGCCGAAACGCTCCTGCTCGTAGCCCAGGCCGAATACGCCGGTCAGCGGGTTGATGCTGTTCAGCGGCTCACCGGTTTCCTCATCGCGGCCACGGGCATAGGCGATCGAGCCCTGCGCATATAGGCCCGGCAGCGCGCCGAAGTTGTCCAGGTTCAGACGACCCTTGGCTTCCGCACCGCGGATGCTGGCGCGGCTGATGTTACGGCTCTGGAAGACGGTCAGGCCGCCAGCTGTACCTACGGCATCTTCGTCGATGAAGTCGCGGTAGCGGTTGTAGAACACGGCCAGGCTGAAGCTGCCGCCTTCGAAGTTGCCGCGCAGACCGGTCTCCAGGCTGCGACTGGTTTCCGGGTCGAGGTCGGGGTTGGGCTCCACAATGTAGGGCGGGTTGTTGTTCTGGAAGCGGCCGTACATCTCCTTGGCCGTAGGTGTGCGGAAGCCTTCTGCATATTGGGCAAAACCGGTGTAGTGCTCATCGAAGGTATAGGTCACGCCGAGCTTGGGCGAAACGCGCTGCCAGGTCGTGCTCGAGTCTGTGGGTTCGAAGGTACTGCTTGCAGGGGCGCTGGCCAGGTACTCGTCGGTTAGATCGGGCTTGAGCTTGGTCCGGTCGTAGCGAACACCCGGCAGGAACGTCCACTGGTTCCAGCGGATTTGGTCTTGCAGAAATACGCCGTAGACATCGATGGTTGGATCCGGGAAGTCGCTCTGGGTGGTGAGGGTATCGCCGGCATTGTTGCTGATCGCGCCGACGGTGGGGCAGTTGGCACCCAGTGCTTGCAAGCAGACGCCATAGCCGCTGCGCTGGCCGGTGACTTCCTGACGCTTGAGGTTGAAACCGTAGGTCAGCAGGTGATCGGTTTCACTCAGGGCGAAGGCCTTGTCCAGCTGTGCGTTGAGCACCCACTGGCGATCCTTGTAGTCGGTACTGCGATAGCGCATCACGTCGCGGGTGATGGCCTGGGTAAAGAAGTTCCTGGGGGTGTAGCGCTCCTGTGTGCTCTGGTCGGTCTTGGCGATCTGGTAGTTGAGGCTCCATTTCAGGCTGTCGGCCAGCAGACTGTCCAGCGCCAGGCTGTGCTCCAGGCCGAAGCGCTCGCGGGTGATGGTGTCGTTGCCGGCACGACTCGCGTAGTAGTTCTGCCCTGCACCGATGGTCGGCGCGTTGAATGGCCCGCCGACGGCGCTGAGTTGATTGCTGTCACGATCATCCTTGTACTTCTCATAGGTCAGCTGCAGGCGGTCACTGCCGTTGTAGTTCCAACCCAATTTGGCCAGGACATTGGTGGTGCGTATGTCTTCCGGGTTGGCCGCTGTGCGATTCAAGCCAGTGCCGCTGTGGTTACCGTAGGATTCGGTCTCATGGCCGTTGCGCTGGGACAGGTGCAGCAGCGCATCGAAGTCCTCATGGCGACCGGCGATGGTGGCCGAGTTCAGCCAGCTTTCGTCGGCGGAGCTGTAGCCTGTCTTCAGGCGGGCACCGCCGTTACGGCCCTCTTTGATGATGTCGTCAGCATCGAGGGTGAAGTAGCTGACCGCACCACCAATGGCATTGCTGCCATACAGGGCCGAGGCCGGGCCGCGGAGAATTTCCACCCGCTTGATGATCTCCGGGTCGACGTAGTTGCGCTGAGTGTTGGCATAGGGCCCGTAATAGAAGCTGGCAGGGATCTCGACGCCGTCGACCTGAGTCAACACCCGGTTACCATCG
Organism: Pseudomonas sp. ZH-FAD; assembly: GCF_002803095.1. GTDB lineage: Bacteria > Pseudomonadota > Gammaproteobacteria > Pseudomonadales > Pseudomonadaceae > Aquipseudomonas. Next base: position 255,594 of record NZ_PGLR01000001.1, read on the forward strand.
ATGCCGCGGATGTTGTAGCCGGTGAGGCCGGAGCGCTGACCAGTGCCGCCGACGGAGACGCCAGGCTCGTCGCGTACCAGCTGCTTGATGGTGTTGATGTTGTTGCGGTCCAGGGCGGTTCGATCGCGTACGCTGACTGTGCTGGGAACGGTGTTTACATCCTGCTCGTGAAGGCTGGCAGTGACCGTCGTCGGCTGCAGTGCGAGCGATTGCGCAGGGTTCTTCACCAGCACCACGCTGCGTTCCCCAACGCTGCGGTAGCTCAAACCGGTGCCTTCGAGCAGGCGCGCCAGGGCCAGTTCCGGTGATTGGCGGCCGCTGGTTCCCGGCGAGTCGATACCCTCGGCCAATTGTGCCGGCAGGCCGATCTGCCACCCCGTGACGTCGCTGAATGCGTTCAGCGCAGAGACCAGTGGCTGGCGCTCGATGGCGAAGCTGTAACCGCTCTGGCTCTGCTGCTGTGCCGCTGGCGCCAGCTCGGCAGCATGGGCCAGTGGCAGGCCGGCGCAGGCGATGGAGAGGGCCAGCAGCGACAGGCTGGCGGTGGACAGTCGCGGGAAATGCGGGCGCCTGGTGTGAAGGGGCATCGTTGTGCTCTCTGCGGGTGTCGTCGGAAGGTCAGTTAATGCGAATTGTTTGCATTGTTCTGACGGGACGAACGAAACCCTTACTGAGCGTAAAAATTCTTTTTCTCAGTTGAGAATCAGCAGCGATGGGTACTCTTGTAGCTGCGCCGAGGTCACCTGCGCCAGCGAGCGCATGATGTCGGCGGGGTCGCTTAGGCGATAGTTGCCGGTGATGCGCAGATCATCCAGTTCGGCGTTGCGGTTGATGATCCAGCCGGGGTAGTAGCGGCGCAGTTCAGCCAGCACTTCGTGCAAAGGGCGGTCATCGAAGATCAGACGGCCGTGAACCCACGCCAGCTGATGGGCTGTGGCGCCGTGGATGCGCTTGCCGACACCGTCCGGGCCAACGCGGATGCTGTCGCCGCTTGCCAGGTAGATGCGCGTGTCGTTGCCGCGCGCATGCACCTCGATCTCGCCGCGTTCGACGCTGACTTCGGCGGCATCGTCGAGATAGCGCACGGAGAATGCGGTGCCGCGTACCGATATCAGAACGGGGCCAGCGGTCACCTGAAATGGACGGCTGCTGTCCTTGGCGACATCGAAATAGGCTTCGCCTCTGAGCAGCTGCGTGACGCGCTGACTCGCGTCGATCTGGCTGGAGAACGCGCTGCCGGTGTTGAGCAGTACGTGCGAGCCATCGGCCAGATCCAGGCTCTGGCGCTGGCCGACGGCCGTGACATGATCGGCGCGCAGGTGCAGCAGCAGATCGCTGTGCAGGGTGATGCCGACCACCAGCAGCAGCGAGGCGGCGATCGCCAGCGCTCCACCGATGCGTCGCGAGCGCTTGGGCGTCGGTTGCCTGCGCTGCTGCAGGCGCGCGGCTGCGCTGACCAGCGTGGATGATTGCCAGCACTGCTGCGCGCGCTCGAACGCCTCGGCATTGGCAGGGGAGGCGGCCAGCCATTCGGCGAATCGCGCCCGGCAATCATCGTCCGCATCTTCCAGCAGAAGCAGCCAGTCCAGCGCCTGGCTCAGCGATGCATCGCTGTCGGTGGGGGTTCCCTGCTGCTGGTGCATCGGGCTGTTCTCGAAACCGGGGGGCAATATTCTGGCCGAAGGTGTGGGTGAGCGATAGTCGCTCATGTCGGAGGCGCGAGGCGCTCAAGCAGGGTCATGCACAGGGTCATGATCAGTTTCAGTTCTTTCTGCACCGTGCTGGTCGACACACCGAGCTCTGCAGCGATCTCTGCGTAACCCTGGCCATGCAGACGGCTGAGGATGAAGATGCGCTGCTGGCGTTCGCTCAACTGTTCCAGTGCGTTGCCCAGTCGTTGCAGCAGGCGTTCGGCATGCAGACTGTCTTCGCTGGATGAACCCGGAGCGGGAACGGCCTGCATGATTTCGTCCGGCACGTCGTCGAGCATGGTGCGCGACTGCATGCGCTCGCGGCGCAAGTGGTCGAACGCCAGATTGCGACCCGTCTGGAAGAGAAAGGGTTCGAGGTGATCGACCGGTTTGTCGCGCAGGCTACGGGCGACCCGCAGGTAGGTTTCCTGCACCAGCTCCTCGGCGATGCTGGCGTTCTTGACGATTTTCACCAGCGTGCGCAGCAGCGGGGTGCGCTGGCTGATGAATACGCTGTCTAGATTGGGGATGGTCACTGGCAAGCCTGGTTCGCCGACTACTTCGCGAATAATAATCACTTTTAATAAGGTCGGCTAGCGAGCGCATGAAGGAAGCCCGTCTGCAGCGCCATATTCCCGTGTTTCGCGTTATTTTTACGGAGCTTGGCAGGTTCGTTCGTCTTAAAAGACAGTGGCAGTCGAACGTCCTGCGCGCTTCATCGAGCGGTGCAGGGGACGGGCTGCCTTACTTCATGCCAGTCATCAGCGAGCTTTCCATGACCGCCTCTTCGCAACTGTCCCATCCGCTGCGTTCGCAGCGTCTGAACCAGATTACCCACGAGCCGCACAGTCACCTCGACAACCTGGTCAAGAGCCATGATCCGTTTGGCAGCCCGGAGCGGTTTTCCCACTTCGTGGCCGCCCAGTACCTCTTCCAGCGTGATCTGGAAAAGCTCTACAACGATCCGCAGCTGATCAAGCTGGTGCCTGATCTACCGCAGCGCTGCCGCGTCGAGCAGGCCGCGCTGGACCTGGCCGATCTGCAGCGCGCACTGCCTGAGGGCGATGACAGCATCCGCAACAAAGCCATGGGCATCGGCGAAGCGCTGGCCTGGTTGTTCGTTTCCGAAGGTTCCAAGCTCGGTGCCGCTTTCCTGCTCAAGCGCATGCCGGCGCTGGGCCTCAGCGAGACCTTTGGCGCGCGTCACCTGGGCGAGCCGGAAGGTGGCCGCGCACAGGGCTGGAAGGCGTTTACCGCGGTGCTCGACAGCGTCGAGCTGGATGCCGAGCAGGAGCGTCTGGCCGAGGCGGCGGCCATCGCCGCCTTCGAGCGCTTCACCGTACATCTGGAACGCTGCTTTGCCTGAAACCACGCTGGCGCGTTCGGCCTGGCAGCGCTGGCTATGGCTGCTGCTGGCCTACCTGAGCATCGGCATGGCCATGCTCGGGGTGATACTGCCGGGCCTGCCCACCACCGAGTTCGTCCTCCTGGCGGCCTGGGCGGCGTCGCGCAGCTCACCACGCCTGGCCGCCTGGTTGGAGAATCATCGGGTGTTCGGCCCGCTGCTGCGTGACTGGAAAAACGGTGGCCTGATCGCTCGGCGCACCAAGTGGATGGCGAGTGCCAGCATGCTGCTCGCGCTGAGCATCCTGCTGCTGACCGTCAACCATCTGCCTTCCGTGCTGTTCGCCGCTGCCGGCATGAGCTGCGGCGCGCTGTTTATCTGGACTCGGCCGGAAAAACCCAGGGCAGGTTAGTGCGCTCGGTGGGAGGGGCTTCAGCCGCGGCTACGACCGTCGTCTAGGCGCCTGCCTGTGTCGTAGCCCGGATGCAATCCGGGGGCGGTGGCCACATTACCCCCGGTGCGCACTGCGCACCCTACGACCGCGAATTAGCCAACGCATTCCACGCATAAAAATGCCGCGCAGCTTTGCAGCGGCGCGGCATCGGGTACAGCGTCAGCGGCGATCAGAACGCCGGCACGACGGCGCCTTTGTACTTCTCTTCGATGAACTGCTTGACCTCGGCGCTGTGCAGAGCCTTGACCAGCTTCTGCACGGCGTCGCTGTCCTTGTTGTCGGCGCGGGTCACCAGGATGTTCACGTACGGCGAGTCGCTGCCTTCGATGGCCAGGGCGTCCTGGGTCGGGTTGAGCTTGGCTTCCAGGGCGTAGTTGGTGTTGATCAGGGCCAGATCGACCTGGCTCAGCACGCGCGGCAGAGTGGCCGCTTCCAGTTCACGCACCTTGATCGCCTTGGGGTTCTCGACGATGTCCTTCGGCGTGGCGAGGATGCCGGCTTCCGGCTTGAGCTTGATCACGCCGGCCTTCTGCAGCAGCAGCAGGGCACGGCCGCCGTTGGTGGCGTCGTTGGGGATGGCCACGGTGGCACCTTGCGGCAGCTCGCTCAGATCCTTGATCTTGCTGGAGTAGGCGCCGAAGGGCTCGACGTGCACACCAGCAACGCTGACCAGCTCGGTCTTGCGGCTGGCATTGAACTCGTCCAGGTACGGCTGGTGCTGGAAGAAGTTGGCGTCGAGGTTCTTCTGCTGCACCTGCAGGTTGGGCTGCACGTAGTCGGTGAACACACGCACCTTCAGCTCCACGCCTTCTTTGGCCAGGGCTGGTTTGACGAACTCGAGGATCTCCGCGTGCGGCACCGGGGTGGCGGCGACGTTGAGGGTTTCGGCCTGGGCCGAGAAGGCCGCGCAGGCGGCGATGGCAGTCAGCAGCTTCTTCATTTCAAGGTTCCTTTTGGGAAGGTTGGCGCGGGTCTCGCGGGTGGCGAGTCGCCGCTTTTCATCATTTACGGGAAAAATGCACCACGAGGCGATCACCGACCATCTGCAGCACCTGCACCAGAATCAGCAGCAGGATCACGGTCACGGCCATCACGTCCGGTTGGTAGCGCTGGTAGCCGTAGCGCACGGCCAGGTCGCCGAGGCCGCCGCCGCCGATCAGGCCACTCATGGCGGTGTAAGACACCAGGGTAATCGCGGTGACGGTGGTGGCCGCGAGCAGGCCGGGCAGCGCCTCGGGCAGCAGCGCGCGGGTGATGATCTGCCAGGTAGTGGCGCCCATCGCCTGGGTCGCTTCGATGATGCCGCGCTCCACCTCGCGCAGGGCGGTTTCCACCAGGCGCGCGAAGAACGGCGTGGCGCCCACTACCAGCGGCGGAATGGCGCCGGCCACGCCCAGCGAGGTGCCGACCAGCAGCTCGGTGAAGGGGATCATCAGGATCAAGAGGATGACGAACGGCACCGAGCGCAGGATGTTCACCACCAGCGACAGCGCGCCGTACAAGGCCTTCTGCTCGAACAGCTGGCGCGGGCCGGTGAGAAACAGCAGCACGCCGAGCGGCAGGCCGAGCAGCACGGTGAACAGCATGGAGCCGAGCAGCATGTTCAGGGTGTCGAGGCTGGCCTGCCAGATTTCCGGCCAGAACACGTTGGGCAGCAGTTGTTCGAGCATCAGCGCAGTACCTCCAGATGCACGTCGGCGGCTTCGAAGCGCGCCAGCGCGGCGTCGATGTCGCCACCGGTCAGGGCCAGGGTGAGCTGGCCGTAGGGGGTGTCCTTGATGCGGTCGATGCGCCCGGCGAGGATGCTGTAGTCCACACCGGTCTCGCGGGCCACGGTGCCCAGCAGCGGGGCGTAGGTGGCTTCGCCCTGGAAGGTCAGGCGCAGGATGCGGCCTTCGACATGGGCGAAGTCATCGCGCTGCTCGGCTTCGTCGACGTGCTCGGACTCCTGCACGAAACGCCGCGTGGTCGAGTGCTGCGGATGTAGGAACACCTCGGCCACCGGGCCTTCCTCGACGATGACGCCTGCGTCCATCACCGCCACGCGGTCGCAGACGCGGCGGATCACGTCCATCTCGTGGGTGATCAGCACGATGGTCAGGCCCAGCTCGCGGTTGATCTCGGCCAGCAGCTGCAACACGGCGGTGGTGGTCTGCGGGTCGAGGGCGCTGGTGGCCTCGTCGCACAACAGGATCTTCGGCCGCGTGCTCAGCGCACGGGCGATGCCGACGCGCTGTTTCTGCCCGCCGGAGAGCTGCGCCGGGTATTTGTTGGCGTGATCCTGCAGGCCGACGCGGGCCAGCAGTTCGGCGACGCGGGCATCGATCTCGGCGCGGCTCAGCTCGCCGGCCAGACGCAGCGGCATGGCGATGTTGTCGGCGACGGTCTTCGACGACAGCAGGTTGAAGTGCTGGAAGATCATCCCGACCTGCTGGCGGAAGCGGCGCAGGCCATTGGCATCGAGGGCGGTGACGTCGACGCCGTCGATCTCGATGCGACCGCCCGAGGGTTCTTCCAGGCGGTTGATCAGGCGCAGCAGGGTGCTCTTGCCGGCGCCGGAGTGGCCGATGATGCCGAACACCTGGCCGCTGCCGACCTGCAGCGTGGTGGGCTGCAGCGCCGGAATCTCGCGACCGGCGACGCGGTAGGCTTTGTGGACGGATTGAAACTGGATCACGCGAACGACCTTTTGGGTGTGTTCAAGGGCGGGCCCCCAGGTGGAAGGGGCCGGCCATCGGGCGCCGGGTGAGGCGCAAAAGGGCGCTAGTTTACCCGGCGGTGTTTAGGCCGAGAAAATCTTTGTTGGCCTATGGTTATTACAAAATGGCATTACCGATAAGCGACAGGCATCAGTTGCGCTTTGGGCTCAACAGCAGGCGTGGCACCTGTTGCGGAGCGATCTTCTGGCTCAACTGCGGACGAAAGCTTGGGTCGAGTTTCTTGATGCGTGCCGACAGCAGCGCCGCAACCCAGGGATAATCCTTGGCCTCGCGTACTTCGATGCGCACGGCGCAGCGAAAGGTCACGACATCCGCCGCCACGCTGTCGAGCAGGCGGCGCAGGTTTTCGTTGTCCTGGTTGTCCAGCATAGGCATGGCCACACTGCTGGTGACGGCGTTCGGATCGATCAGGCGCGCTGTGGGCTCGCTCTCGACCACTGGCGCTGGCTGGCTTGCGGCTACCGGAGCGGTTGCTGCCTTGGCCGCTGCCTGGCGCTCGCTGGCCAGACGCTGCTGACGAAGTTGCTCCTGGCGCTCGGCATCGAGCTTGGCGGCTGCATCGCGTGCCTGTTGCTCGGCAGCCGCCTGGCGTGCCGTACGGGCGCTGTCGATGGCCTGGTTGAGATCGTGACTCAGGGCCGGCGCCTGCGGCATCAGGCTGCGGGCCTGGCCCAATGCCTGCGCGGCGCGATCCAGATCGCCCTGCTGCAGCGCTTCGCGGCCTTGCTCCATATAGGCCTCGGCCAGCTGGCGCTGGTACTGCTCCAGACGCGTGTCGCGGCTGGCGCGCTGCTGCAGTGTGCTGAGCTGGCTGCGCGCGTCGTCGAGGCGTTCTTCGGCCAGGCTCAGGTCGAGCTGACGGAAGGCGACGACCAGATCGTCGACCGGCGGGAGGCTGTGCTGCTGGCTGCTCTGGCAACCGGCTAGAAGTAGAACCAGAAAAAGCGGAAGACCACGAAAAGCGAACGACTTCATAACTACGCGTCTCGAATTGTGCAAAAAACGCGCAATCATACAGGTTTACGGCCTCGATTTCACGCTGTTCGGGGTCCCTTGCCCATTCACGGGAAAGGGCTGGGGAGAGGTTAGAAAGATGAGCCGTAGCCCGGATGCAATCCGGGAACAACGTGGCGCAGCTGTCCCGGATTGCATCCGGTCTACGCGCGATGCGCCGTCAACCGCTGCGCTTGGGCAGGGCGAAACTGGCCAGGAACAACGCAGCGGCACTGACCACGATGGATGGCCCGGCCGGCGTGTCCTGATACCAGGACAGCGTCAGGCCGCAGCACACCGCCAGCAGGCCGAGCAGGCTGGCGCCCACGGCCATCTGTTCCGGTGTGCGCGCGTGGCGCTGGGCAGCAGCGGCGGGGATGATCAGCAACGAGGTGATCAGCAGTACGCCGACGATCTTCATCGCCACGGCGATCACCACGGCAATCAGCAGCATCAGGGCCAGGCGAATCGCCGCCACCGGCAGGCCTTCGACCCGTGCCAGTTCCTCGTGCACGGTGATCGCCAGCAGCGGTCGCCACAACCAAGCCAGCAGCGCCAGCACCAGCGCGCTGCCGCCGATGATCCAGGCCAGGTCGGTGGGGCTGACGGCGAGCAGGTCGCCGAACAGGTAGCTCATCAGGTCGATGCGCACGTCATGCATGAAACTCAGCGCCACCAGACCCAGTGACAGGGTGCTGTGGGCGAGGATGCCCAGCAGGGTGTCGGAGGCCAGCGGCTGGCGCTGTTGCAGGGTCACCAGCAGCACGGCGAGCAGCACGCAGCCGACGGTCACCGTCAGGGTCGGGCTGACGTCCAGCATCAGCCCCAATGCCACGCCAAGCAGGGCAGCGTGGGACAGGGTGTCGCCAAAATAGGCCATGCGCCGCCACACCACGAAGGAGCCGAGCGGGCCGGCCACCAGGGCCAGGGTAAGGCCGGCGAGCAGAGCGTTGAGGAGGAAATCGGGCATCAGTGTTTGCAACCAGGGCCATGAACGTGAGCCGGGCCGTGGATGGTCAGGCCGGGCTGAACCACGCCGCCATGCAGGTCGTGCGCGTGGTCATGATGGTGGTGGTAGACGGCGAGGCTCTTGGCGTCCTGACCGAACAGTTCGATGAACGCCGGGTCGCCACTGACCTGCTCCGGGTGCCCCGAGCAGCACACATGGCGGTTGAGGCAGACCACCTGATCGGTGGCGCTCATCACCAGGTGCAGGTCGTGCGAGACCATCAGTACGCCGCAGCCATGGCGCTCGCGCAGTCGCGAGATCAGCCGATACAGCTCGGCCTGACCGGCGACGTCAACGCCCTGCACCGGCTCGTCGAGCACCAGCAGTTGTGGCTCGCGCAGCAGCGCGCGGGCCAGCAGTACGCGCTGCATCTCGCCACCGGAAATGCTCTGCAGCGGGCTGTCGATCACCTGTTCCGCACCGACCTCGGCCAGTGCTGCCAGGACGCGTTTGCGATCCACCCCCGGTACCAGGCGCAGGAAACGCAGCACCGACAGCGGCAAGGTGGCGTCGACGTGGAGTTTTTGTGGCATGTAGCCGATGCGCAGGCGTGGCGCCCGACGCACGTTGCCACGCTCAGGCTGCAGCAGGCCGAGCACCACGCGCACCAGGGTGGTCTTGCCCGCACCGTTGGGCCCGATCAGGGTGACGATCTCGCCGGGTTGTACGCTCAGCTGCACGTCGTCCAGCACAGGCTGGCCGTTGAAGCTGACAGCGACCCCGTCGAGACGGATCAGCGCGTCGCTCATGCCGTGCCCTTGCAGCCTGCGCAGAGGCCGACCACTTCCACGGTCTGGCTTTCGACGACGAAACCGACGCCAGCCGCCCCGTCGACGATGGCCTGGCTGATCGCTGGTTGCTCCAGTTCGGTGGCGGCGTGGCAGCTACGGCAGATCAGAAACTGGCCCTGATGCGCGTGCTCCGGGTGGCTGCAGCCGACGAAGGCGTTGAGGGAGGCGATGCGGTGCACCAGGCCGTTTTCCAGCAGGAAATCCAGCGCGCGGTAAACCGTGGGTGGTGCGGCGCGGCGACCGTCTTCGTCGCTCAATACGCCGAGAATGTCGTAGGCGCCGAGCGGCTTGTGGCTGGCCCAGACCAGCTCCAGCACGCGTTTGCGCAGGGCGGTCAGGCGTAGGCCTTGGCGCGCGCAGATGGCTTCGGCCTCGGCCAGTGCATGGCTGACGCAACGGGAGTGGTCATGAGGGCGTGCAGCCAGGGGTGTGTCGGTCATGGGCAAGGACGGCGCTGGGAAGAGACGTTATTATGTTACCCGTTCAGGGCGCCTCTAAAAACTACCTGCGTTGCCATCGCTGCGTTAAAAACAGACTCAAAATGCTCATTTACAGCTCGTAAACTCCGCTTTTTCGCCTGTTTTTGCCTTGCGCTGACTGCCTCGCCTACGTTTTTAGAGGTGCCCTTCAATCCAATCCGAGTATGCCCCGTGTTGCGTCTTTTCTGTCTCTTTACCCTGTTTTTCGTCGCCAGCGCCCAGGCCGAGGTGCGTGTGCTGACCAGTATCAAACCGCTGCAACTGATCGCCGCGGCAGTGCAGGACGGCATCGGCGAACCCGAGGTGCTGCTGCCGCCCGGTGCCTCGCCGCACCACTATGCGTTGCGCCCATCCGATGTACGGAGAGTGCGTGATGCCGACCTGCTGTACTGGATCGGTCCGGACATGGAGGGTTTTCTACCGCGTGTACTGAGCAGCCGCGACAAGCCCCAGGTGGCGGTGCAGGATCTGCCCGGCATGACCCTGCGCCATTTCGGCGATAGCCACGACGAACACGATCATGACCAAGACGAGCATGATCATGGTCACGGACATGCCAGCGATGAGCTTGGTCATGACCATGATCACCGTCCGGGCAGCCTGGATGCCCACCTGTGGTTGGCCGCCGACAACGCCAAGGTGATCGCCGCGCGCATGGCCGCCGACCTGGCCAAGCTGGATACCGCCAACGCCGCGCGTTACGCCGCCAATCTGCAAGCCTTCGAAGCGCGCCTGGATGCGCTCGATGGCCGCATTCGCCCGCAACTGGCCGCTTTGCAGGGCAAGCCGTATTTCGTCTTCCACGAAGCATTCGACTATTTCGAGGCTGCCTACGGCCTCAAGCACGCCGGCGTGTTCAGCGTGCTGACCGAAGTACAGCCCGGTGCGCGCCATGTCGCTGCCATGCGCAAGACGCTGCAACAGACCGGCCCGAGCTGCGTATTCAGCGAGCCGCCGCTGCGCCCGCGCCTGGCCGAAACCCTCAGTGCCGGCTTGCCGGTGAAACTGGCGGAACTCGATGCCCTCGGCGGCGCCCTGCCAGTCAGTGCCAACGGCTATGAACAACTGCTGGAAAACCTGGCAGGCGGCCTGACCGAGTGCCTGAATAGCCTGTAAGACCTTTGGAGTCGTGAACGTTTTTCGTAGCCCGGATGCAATCCGGGAGCGATGGCAACGGCCCCGGATTGCATCCAGGCTGCAACTGATCGAACGTCTTGCCCCGTGTGAGGGGCTTCAGCCGCGACGAGTCGAGCTACGAACTGTAACCACCGCCTCGTTGCCGCCCGCAGGCGCAAACCACTAGGCTTGCGCTTTTGCCGCGAGCGCCCGCCATGTCGCCCACCGCCTCTCGCCCGTCCAACGCCACGCTGGTGCTACTGGCCTCGCTGTACTGCGCGCAGGGCCTGCCTTCCGGACTGATCGCCCACTCGCTGCCGGTGCTGCTGCGCCAGCATGGCGTCGACCTGGCGCTGATCGGCCTGCTCAAGCTGCTGGCGCTACCCTGGCTACTTAAAGTCTTGTGGGCGCCCTGGATCGACCGTCTGGCCTCGCCCCGCCTGGGCCATCACCGTGGCTGGATCCTGCCGCTGCAAAGCGGGGTGATTGTCTGCGTCGCGGCACTGGCGCTGCTCGCCCCGCAGACGCTGTTCGGCTCCGGCCTGTGGTTGTTGCTCGGCTTGCTGCTACTGATCAACCTGCTGGCCTCGACCCAGGACATCGCCACCGATGGCCTTACCGTGCGCCTGTTGCCTGAACGCTGGCGTGGTCTGGGCAACAGCCTGCAGGTCGGCGGCTACAAGGTCGGCATGATCGTCAGCGGCAGTGGCCTGCTGTTGGTGATCGACCCGCTGGGCTGGAACCTGGCGCTCGGCCTGCTGGCCGGCCTGATCCTGCTGATGATGCTGCCGATCTGGCTGTTTCCCGAGCGCCGCGTGCTGCCGTTCCAGCCCGCTCTGGCCGAAACCGCCCTCGGCCCGCGCCTGCTGCTGAACCACTATCGCGGGCTGCTGGCGCAGCCCGGCATGCTTCTGTGGCTGGCTGTGGTGCTGACCTTCAAGCTCGGTGACTCGCTCGGCTCGCCGATGATCAAACCGATGCTGGTGGATCAGGGCTGGAGCAGCGCAGCGCTCGGCCAACTGACACTGATCAGCAGCCTGGCCGGCATCGGCGGTGCCTTGCTCGGCGGCCTGCTCTACGCCCGCATCGGTGTGCTGCGCGCTCTGATCCTGTTCGGTGCCCTGCAAGCCATCGGCATCGCCGCCCTGGCGCTGCTGGTAGGGCAGGGCGGCAATGTCGGGTTGGTCTACGCCGTGGCCCTGTTCGAGCAGGTGGCCGATGGCATGTCCACCGTCGCCCTGTTCGCCGCCATGATGCGCATGTGCCGCCCCGAACATGAGGGTGCTGACTTCACCCTGCAGGCCTCGGCGCAGTTGCTGCTGTCCGGCTTCGTCGGGGCCAGCAGCGGGGTGCTGGCCAAGGCGTTGGGGTATGAGGGGCTGTTCGTTGGGGCGGGGGTGTTGGGGATGCTGGTGTTGGGGGTCGTGCTGATGCACGCACGCCGTACTCAAGGCTGAGAACGGCGCGGCCTGACCAGGGAGCAATTCAGCGAGGAATGCTCAGGGACCAGTCTCAGGCGTTGGTCGGCGCAGGCTCGCTCAGGCCCTGAAGCGATTTCTTCGCGCCGAGAATACCGATGACGCCGACGGGGACGAATGGCACGCAGCCGATGATGAACAGGATGGCGCCCAGCTTGGTCTTGTCGAGCATGACCAGCAGCATGCCGAGTAGGTTCAACGCCAGAAACGGCAGCATCCAGATGAATAGGCCTTCATAGCGGGGTTCCACGCTGATCCAGATCACCGCAAGCAGGTGAATGACGGCGCCCAGCGGCATTTTGAAGTCCATCTTGTTCATGCGTTCTTTCCTTGAGTGTGTTGTTGGAGGTTGGTTGTCTGCAATCAACCGGCATAACGCACATGGCGAGCCATCAGGTTGGGGCGGCTTAGTGCATCGAGCTGGTTGATACGATCCTGCATCGCCAGAATCGCGGCCTTGAAGGTGCTGTCGTCCATATCGCGCCAGTGGCGCGGATTGCGGCCGGTGCGACGGTCGTACTCGGCAGTCACCGGATCGAGCTGACGAAACTCTTCCAGCACAGGGATATCCGGCAGCGGCTTGCTGATATCCATATAGTTCTGCCACATGTCCCACAGGGCTAGGCTGTTCTTGTCGGAGCTTTGTCGGCCGATCAGGGGCATGAAGTCGATGGCCACCGGCTGGTAGCGATGCACCAGATGCAGGGAATAGAGCGGCATGCCCTGGCGGGTGGGCAGTACATGAATATAGGCATCGAACTCATGGAAAGGGCGGATAAAGTCCCCGTCATAACCCTGTTCCTTGAACTGCCCTGGCTTGCGGGCGAAGACGGTGACCATGCCGGTTTGGCGATTAAGCTCCCAAAGTGGGCCTTTGGAGGGGGTAAATATCCATTGACTAGGAAGGTGATGGATCGCGATATAACCAACAACCCAACTTCCCAGGCTGGGGATAAGGAACCAGGGGATAATGAGTTTTAAATACTCATCAAACGCCTCTTCCCAACCTATTTCAAGCATTGGGGTTGTTATCAAAAAAGTAAGTGTTCCGCCGATTATGAAAAACCAAAACAGAAACCTTCCGATGCCCCACAAATATGCCCATAAATGAGTCCATGCTGACGCATGGGCCTGGCGATAGCGAATGTTGTCACAGGCGTTATGAAATCTCGCCTGCTTGCGGGCACGGCTACCGGGGCTTCTACGTTCTTCTTCTTCCTGCTCACGAAGCTCGGCTGGTGAGTCGTCTTCGATAAAGGTCAGTGGTGCGATTTCCTGTGTATTGCCCCAGGGCAGGCGCATGCAGAGGCGGCCAGCATGATCATGGATTTGTGGCGACTGTTGGGGAATGTGCCGGGAGTCGTAGGCCTCGGCGCCGTAAGGAGGGCTGGTGTCGGTCATCAGCTAGAGATAGAGCACATGGCTGGCCATGATATTGGGCCGTGACAGGGTGTCGAGTTGCTGTACGCGCTGGGTCATGGATGCCACCGCCTCCTTGAACACGGCGTCGTCCATATCTCGCCAGTAGCGCGGCTCACGGCCGCTGCGGCGGTCGTGCTCGGCGGTGACCGGATCGAGATGGCGAAACTCTTCCCACATGGGGATGTCCGGCAGTGGCTTGCTGGTGTCCATATAGTTCTGCCACATGTCCCAGAGCGCCAGGCTGTCCTTGTCGGAACTTTGCCGGCCGATGACGGGCATGAAGTCGATGCGGAACGGGTGATAGCGATGTACCAGATGCAACGAGTACAGCGGAATGCCCTGGCGATCCGGCAGTACATGTACGGCTGCATCGAACTCATAGAAGGGGCGAACGAAGTCGCCGTCGATACCGTACTGCCTGAATTGCCCCGGCTTGCGGGCGAAAACGGTAACCATGCCGGTCTGGCGGTTAAGTTCCCAGAGAGGCCCCTTGGAGGGTGTGAACACCCAGTGAGAAGGCAGGCGATGTACGACGATATGGCCGATTAGCCAGCAGGCAAGAGGTAATGGCAAGAGAAAATAAGAGATTCCATATAAGTAATTAACCACTTGCTCAATAGATTCGGCCCGTAATGCATAGAGGGGCAGCATTATCAGAAAAATAATTCCAAGCGCTATATAGGAGAACCCCCTCCCTAATCCCCAGAGATAGACCCAGAACTGCGTCCAGCGCGAGGCATGGGCTCTTCGGTAACGGATATGGTTGCAGGCGTTGTGAAACTTCGCTTCGTCACGGGCTCGAATCCCGGGGTTCTGGTGTTCGTGCTCTTCCTGTTCGCGCAGCCTTTTCGGCGCGTAATGCTCCATCAACGCGTAAGGCGCCACGTCTTGCGCCTCTCCCCAGGGCAGGGGCATACAGAGCAGGCCTGCGTTCTGGCGAACTTGTGGCGATTGCTGGGGAATGTGCCGGGAGTCGTAGGCAGTGGCAGCGTAGGTATCAGAGGTACTGCACATGCTGGGCCATCAGGTTGGGGCGGCTGAGTGCATCGAGCTGGTTGATACGATCCTGCATCGCCAGAATTGCTGTCTTGAAGGTGCGGTCGTCCATATCGCGCCAATGGCGGGGATTGCGGCTGGTACGGCGGTCGTGCTCGGCGGTGGTGGGGTCAAGGTGACGGAACTCCTCTAACACAGGGATATCCGGCAGCGGTTTGCTGATATCCATATAGTTCTGCCACATGTCCCACAGGGCGAGGCTGTTCTTGTCGGAGCTTTGTCGGCCGATCAGGGGCATGAAGTCGATGGCCACCGGCTGGTAGCGATGCACCAGATGCAGGGAATAGAGCGGCATGCCCTGGCGGGTGGGCAGTACATGGACATAGGCGTCGAATTCATGGAAGGGGCGGATGAAGTCTCCGTTTGCCCCCTGATCCTTGAACTGCCCTGGCTTGCGGGCGAAGACGGTGACCATGCCGGTTTGGCGATTGAGTTCCCAGAGTGGGCCTTTGGAAGGTGTGACTATGAAAGTCCTTGGAAGATAAAAGAATGCAATATGTGCAAGTAACCACGCTAACAAAGATGGGGCTGCAACCCATAGCCACATATCGAAAGTGCGTTCTAATTGATGTGGCCAGGGTGACTTATCAACGGGCAGAAGTAATGGGAAGCTAACTATTAATAGCCCAGTCCATATTAAAAAAAAGCCTTTGCCAATACTTCCTATGAAAACCCACAGCTGAGTCCATGCAGAAGCTTGTGCTTGACGATAGCGAATATGGTCACAGGCGTTATGGAACTTTTCCTGTTTGCGTGCGCGATTACCAGGGTTCTTTCGCTCCTCTTCCTCTTCTTCGCGCAGCTCAGCCGGTGAGTCGTCCTCGATAAAGGTAAGTGGCGCAACTTCCTGTGTATTGCCCCAGGGCAGGCGCATGCAGAGGCGACCTGCATGCTCACGGACTTGTGCTGCTTGTTCCGGGAGCCGCCGGGAGTCGTAGGCAGTGGCAGCGTAGGTATCAGAGGTACTGCACATGCTGGGCCATCAGATTGGGGCGGCTGAGTGCCTCGAGTCGGTTGATACGATCCTGCATCGCCATAATCGCGGCCTTGAATGTGCTGTCATCCATATCGCGCCAGTGGCGTGGGTTACGGCCGGTACGACGGTCGTGCTCGGCGGTGGTGGGGTCTAGGTGGCGGAACTCCTCTAACACTGGGATATCCGGCAGCGGCTTGCTGATATCCATATAGTTCTGCCACATGTCCCACAGGGCAAGGCTGTTCTTGTCGGAGCTTTGTCGGCCGATCAGGGGCATGAAGTCGATGGCCACCCGCTGGTAACGATGCACCAGATGCAGGGAATAGAGCGGCATGCCCTGGCGAGTGGGCAGCACATGGACATAGGCGTCGAATTCATGGAAGGGGCGGATAAAGTCTCCGTCATAGCCCTGCTTCTTGAACTGCCCTGGCTTGCGGGCGAAGACGGTGACCATGCCGGTTTGACGATTGAGCTCCCAGAGTGGGCCTTTGGAGGGTGTGAATACCCAATGGTCGGGAAGGCGGTAAACGACGATATGGCCTATTAGCCAGCATGCTAGTGGTATTGGGAAAATCCAATAAGCGGTGGCTAGCATTCCCGATAGAACATTGCCCTTTTCTGCAATAAGAAGCTCTATTGGAAAAAGTATTAAGAGCCAGAAACCAAGTCCTAAAAAAAAGAATCCCCGACCTAGGCCCCATAAATGCATTAATAACTGTGTCCATGCTGACGCATGGGCCTGACGATAGCAAATATGGTCACAGGCGTTATGGAACTTTTCCTGTTTGCGGGTGCGATTACCAGGGTTCTTTCGCTCCTCTTCCTCTTCTTCTCGCAGCTCAGTCGGTGAGTCGTCCTCGATAAAGGTCAGCGGCGCGACTTCCTGCGTATTGCCCCAAGGCAGGCGCATGCAGAGACGGCCAGCATGGTCGTGGACTTGTGGTGATTGTTCCGGGAGCCGCCGTGAGTCATGGGCCGTGGAGGCGTATAGGGTGTTCTGGTTGTCCATCTCGGGCATTCTTCAAGGTTTGTTGTTGTGCTCGTCGGCCCAGAAGGCCTTACCGACATTGCGATAATCCGGTTTAGCGTGGTTTTTAGAATCATAACGCAGCGGGTCTACAGGCAACGGGGCAGGGAAGACCCATTGGCGTTGGCCGTCGTCGACCTGCAATTGGGCGCGTACGGCCCAGTCATAGCGATAGGGAGCGCTGCGGGCCACGGTCGGCTGTTCCATATAAAGCTCTACTCCGCCCGGAACCTGGCGCTGGGCCACGAAACTGGGCGGGGTCTGAGCCCCTGCTGATTGGCTGCCCCCCAGATTGAAGTTTTGTCCAGGGGGCAACTCCACCTCTATGCTGCTTTGCTCTGCCATCAGCGGATGGCCTGCTGTGGGTGTGTCAAAACGCAGAAGGCGTAGCCAGGTGCCGCCGCGCAATTGGCTGCGTCCCAGCGAGCCCACCAGGCCAGGCAGGTTGCTCTCGATGCTGATACGGATATTGGCCCTGCGCATGCTGTAGAACCAGGCTCGTTCTTCTGGATCGCTGCCTGGATGGCCCTGCAAGGCCTCGGCATGGTGCGGATTGGTTTCGACGCGGATATGAATGCCGGCCAGCAGGCTGACCAGGCGGTAGAAGGCCTCCTGCGGATCCTGCAGGTGAGCCGGGCGCTTGCTACCGACCAGGCGAGACATCAGGCCTTGGTCTGCCTGGCCATAGGGGCCAAGCTTGAGCCATTCCTCCAGAGGTGTATCGTCCAGCCACCACACCAGAGCGGCGCCGGCGAGCACCAGCGCCAGGCCAATAGCGGTGGCCCAGCCGGCCGGGCCGAGAGCCAGCAGAGGAGCGCCTGCGGCGGGACCGGCCATAAAGGTGGCAGCGAATATGGAGACACCCCCGAGCGCCATGACCGCATACCCCCAGCCGGCCTCATCCCCGAGGGCAAATTCATGCATGGCATCACTGACACTCAGCGCGGCAAAAAGGAAGGCTGTACCAGCGTTGAGTAGGACTCGTCCGGTAAGATGGGTAGCGAATATCCTGCCTTGGCTTCCTGGTATCTTCCATAATTTGTGATCCAATGCCTTAGCGACACTATCCATACCGTGAGTAAAGAAAGTAGCTTGGTGGTGGGTGCGTATATCATGGGCAAGTCTTTCGGCTAGGATTTCTAACGCTAGAACTAAATCAACGGCTGCACTACCTAAGCCAAACCTTGCTCTTACTTCATCTCGAGTTCTAAGCATTACCTCAAGAGATGAATACTCAGCCTTCACATTCCACATCTCAACCATTGTCAGCAATGCCGGCATAACAGGCGTGCTAAGCAGTCGATAGATGCCGCGTCGTGCTTCGCTGGCCTGGTTGAGGTGAGGAGACGCCTTCGCCTGGTCGTAAGCGGCCTGTTGTTCCACGAGACGCAGCTGGGCCCGGTACTGTTCGGTCAGTCTTCGGCTTACGGCCTGCATTCGCGCGGCAGTGGCATGTTGCTTGGGCAGCACCATCTGATAGACGTCGAGCTTCTGCAGGGCCATGCCCGCTTGCCGCGCGGTGCCGATATTGGTGGTGGCGATGGGATTGCCTTGTCCGTCGAGCAGGCTGCCGGTCATGCGGGTGGCTTGCTGTTGAGTGATCTCCCCACCTAGCAAGTCGGGGTGGAAAATATAGTATTCGCGCTCATTGACCCTGCCGCTGCGCTCAAAGTGAAGATCACCGAGCGTTTCTGGCAGCGAGCCCCGGATCATGTCCATGACCGGGCTGTAAGGGCTTGGGTCTACGTAAAGTTCCAGGTGCGCCAGTCGGCTTCTGCTTGCCGTATGCCGTTGGATTCGCGAGGTACGTTGGTTCTGCCTGTCGACCTCGGCCTGTTGCTGGTCGCGATTCTGACGCGCCTGCGCAAGGTTGGCCTCGGCACCTAGAACATCGTCCATCACGGCCCAGAAGTTACCCAGAACGGTCATCGTGGCGGCCACCGTTTTTTCAACACCGAGCAAGGTCTTGAAATCACCACGTTCGGCACCTGCCACCAACAGTCGAGCCTCCAGCAACTCAAGCTTCTGCAGGTCTGGCAACGTGGAGCGTTCCAGAGCGGCCAGGGCTTGTGGACGGAAGCGGCCATCGCCGAGGTTTTGTTCGGGGGCAGTGGGCGCTACATAGGGGGCGAAGCAGGCTTGTGGCTTGACGTCTGGCCAGAGCATGGCATGTAGCGGATTGCTCTTGTTTCTGACGAGATCCATCAACAGGCGCTCTGCTTTGCCTGTTGCCGGACGGCGCAGAGTGAAATTGAGTGGGTCGTTGAATCGCTTGGCCAGCGTCGTCATGCACTGGCCGGTAAGGGCAAAGGCGCCGAGGTAGTCGAAACCTTCCAGGCAAAACAGGTCGCCGAGCGTCTGCTGGGTTTGGTGACTCTTCAAGCACGTGGTCAGACACTCGCGAGTTTTGCGATGGTACTGCTCGATGTCTCCTTTCAGCGGGGCGCCCAGGTCATGGCGTACTCGCCGTCGCCCTTCGCTGTTCAGGTTTTCCGCGAAGCGATTCAAAGGATTTGTCTGGCCGTCGATATGTGTCGGCATGATGAAGTTGCTGACCAGCATCGCGCTGGCGTGGTGGGGCTGCTGGGTGGCGAGTTCTGCCGCCAGGTGAACGCGCTGTTGAGCTGCGTCCAGACGTCCGGTCAATTGACGTAGACGATAAAGATCGTCTTCGATCATCACTGCTGCGATTTGTCGGGTACGGGCATCGGCAAGCATGTCGGTTGATGCTGGCAGTGCTTGCCAGGCCTTTTCCGCTTCGGCCAACTGTTGTTCCGGTGAGTGGTCATTGCTTGGCGCCGAGCTTTCATGTTGCGCGGCCATGCGCTGCGGAAGCAGCTCACGCTCCATGCACAGGCTGAGCGCATCCATGTCCGGTACGCTGCGTGGGTTGGGTGTCTGGCCTGTTTTGTAGCGCTCAAGGAAGGCACGTGCTCGGCTATGACAAGTGACGGGATATTCGCCACTCAAGTCATGAAGGTATTCAGTAGGACGGTCGAACTGCAGTTCATGGGGGGCTGCGCGAGGGCGTTGAGGCTTGGCCAAGCTCAAGGGGAACAAACGATTGGTCAGGTTGTGACGGCTTGCTTCGGCATTCACCGCGGCCTGTGCTGCCGCTGGATTATTCAGAATAGCGCTAGCGATTATACCTCTTGCCAAGGCTCGGTTGTCCGGGCCGTTGGCTAGTCGCCTGAATTCCTGTGCGGAAACCTGTGTGTCGATACGTTGGCAACGCTGGGCGCGTAGCGAGGCGTCCTGTTCGAGGCGTTTGAGGCGTGGCGCAGGGAGTTGGATTTCCGCATAGGCCAGTTGCAAATCGTCGACCGCTCGATTTTTCCAGCGGGCCGGCAGCCATATCTCTGTCAACCCTTTGCCACTGGCAGAGCGGGCGCCTAGGCAAAAACCGTTCTGTTGACGGAAGGCGCGAACGTCTACGTCGTGATAGGTCGTCGTGCCATCTTCGGCCTGGCGGATTTCCAATTCGCGCCAGAGCTTGCCAAGGTAGAACACATAGAAGTAGCCAGGCCTACCAAGCACCGGCACCCCTTGATCTCTATCATTCTCTGCGCCACGCATGGGGGTCATGGGTACGATGGGTACGACTTGGTTCCATTGCCGATCTTCCTGGCGCGGCGTGACCTTCGCGTCATCCATTAGGGGAACGCGAATGGGGCCGCCGCTTTCCGTTTCGATCTCCAGCCACAGATTGCGTTTGGGCTGATTTTCCCAGTCCCACACATGCAGCACGCTGCTGAAGCTGTCGCTGGTCTGGATTTCGGGTTTGTCCTGCCGGGTTAGCCCGCTCAGTGGCGCGTTCTTTTCATCGCAGATTACTAGTTTCTGCGTGCTTGGGTGGTCCTTGCCCACTACCTGGACGATGAGCTTGCCGGCCTCGCAGGCGGCGCCTTTGCTCAGTGCGCATACGTTGTTGCTCATACGCTGCTTTCCTTGTCTGTCGTATTCATGATCAGGTGCCGAGCGAGTATCTCGAGGCGGTCCTGATCCGTTCCTGGCGGTAGTGCATCTGGCGGTGTTGCATCAGGGTTGTTGTGGCGCAGGTCGAGGTAGGTGCTCAGGGACTCGGCAGAAACGAAGCCACAGCGCATGCCCTCGTTCAGGTAGCTCCAGGCCGTTTCGAAGCGGATGTCGCTCTGGCGTTCCCACCACTGGTAAAGAAAGTGCTCGCCCTGTTGGCGTTGCAGGGCTTGTTCCTGTGTAGCGCTCAGATGCAGATCATGGGCGGTAGTTGCTGGGCGCCACGTCTGTGCTTGTTGGTTATCGATCTGCTGCCAGGCTTCGTGGCCGTCGGCGCGTTCGTGCCAGGTGCCGCCATACCAGCTCAGACGCTGTATCGGGCCGAGCCATAGGGGGCGAGTTTCGGCATCGCAGGCTGGAAAGAAGTAACTGGCGGTGCGTGGCCTGGAGTAGCGCAGTACACCGCGGCGCTCCTGATCGAAGCGGATGAACAGGATATGTCGCAGGTGGGCCAGCAGGCCTTCGGTTGCTCCTGTGGTTTCCAGCAGTAGGCCGGGCCAGGAGAGGGGTTCGTTCTGCATGGCGGCAAGTAGCGAGGGATTGGCCTGTGCATCGATCAGCAGGGGGCTTTCTTCCTCGCAGGCGGCCAGTTCGGTGTCGTCGAACAGGCGTGTCGGGTCCGGGCTTTCGCCAAGTCGATACAGCTCGGGCAGCAAATGCTCCGTGCGTTCCAGCAGCAGCCAATGCCCCGTGCTCATGCGCTGGCTCCGGCAGTCATGGCCTTACGGCAGGGACAGTCAGACAGCGGACATTGCATCGGGGTGCCACCCTTGGGCTTCTGGCAGAGTTCGACGATGGGCAGCTCTTCACGCAGGCGCTGTTTGAGCAGTCCTCCCGGCACATCCGCATCCGCCGGCTTCGCCGCGCCCGGCAACACTGGCGCCGCCCCCGAACCATTGCCCGGCGCACCGCCGGAGTTGATCTTGATCACCGGCCCCACCAGGGTGACGCCGCCGCCGTCGAGTTTGATGAAGCTGCCGCCGCCCTTGAGGGTGAGTTCGCTGCCGGCTTCGAGCACGACCTTGAGGCCGCTGGAAAGGTGGATTTCCTGGCCGGCCTGGATGAACTGGCCGTTGCCCAGCTTGATGTGCTGGCTGTCGCCGACGGTGAGGTGGTCGTTGGCCTTGATCTCGGTCTTGCGGTCGGCGTGGGTGGTGCGGTGTTCTTCGGCCTTGAAGTGGCTGTAAGCGTTGGCCTCGACCGTGTCGTGTCGCTCGTTGCCGACGCGGATCTTCTGGTCGTGCTCGATGTTCTCGTCCCAGTCGCGCTGGGCGTGGATGTAGATCTGTTCGGCGCCCTTGCGATCCTCGATGCGCAGTTCGTTGTAGCCGCCACCACCGGGACTGCTCAGGGTCTTGAACACGCTGCGGGTCTTGTTTGCCGGCAGGTCGTAGGGCACGACGTGTTCGGCGTGGTACAGGCAACCGGTGACCAGCGGCTGGTCGGGGTCGCCTTCGAGGAAGGTGACCAGCACTTCCATGCCGATGCGCGGGATGGTGATGGCGCCGTAGCGATCGCCAGCCCAACTGGAGCTGACGCGCAGCCAGCAGCTGGTTTTATCGTCGGCCTGACCTTCGCGATCCCAGAAGAATTGCACCTTCACCCGGCCATATTGGTCGCAGTGGATTTCCTCGCCAGCCGGGCCTGTGACCACGGCGCTCTGGCTGCCGAGGATACGCGGCTTGGGGTGGGCCAACTGGGGGCGGAAGGGCACGTTCCAGGGCGTGGCGGTGAAGCGGTTGCGGTAGCCTTGGTGGAAGTCGGCGTCGCCAGGAGCGCCCTCACCCCCGGCCCCTCTCCCGGAGGGAGAGGGGAGATTAAGTACCGACTCTTCCAGCACCTGCGGCTGCTTGCCTTCGTGCAGCACTTCGGTCAGCAGCCAGAGCTGGTTCCATGCCTCGCGCGGGTGCTCGGTCAGGTCGAGGAAGTGGCCGCTGACCAGGGTCGGCGAGTCGCCGTCGCCCTGGGCCAGTTCGAAGTCGTGGCGGTGGCGCTCCAGGGCGCGCTTGGCCAGGTGCGTGCCGCGCTCGCGGTCGGTATAGCGGCCCGGGTAGTCGTAGTCTTCCAGCTTGGGTTGGGCATCGCCGTCGGCCTTGGCTTCCAGCTGCAGGCGCGGCTTCTCGAAGTCGTAGTCGCGGCGGGTGACCTGGCTGGTGCGGGTTTCCACGCGCACCCCGAAGTGTTTGATCACTGGGTCATCGGCCACCAGGCCGGTGTCCTGCTGGTAGGCCAGCGGTGCCAGACGCGGGAACACGGTCTGGTCGTCGCCGAAGGTCAGTACATGGCCTTCGCTACTGTGCTGGAAGTGGTAGTGGATGCCTTCTTCCTCGCACAGGCGCTGGACGAAGTGCAGGTCGCTCTCGTCGTACTGCACGCAGTATTCGCGCTCGGGGTAGAGCGAGCCGAGTTGGAATTGGTAAGCGTCGGCCTGGATGCCGTGCTCTTCGAG
This sequence comes from Pseudomonas sp. ZH-FAD, assembly GCF_002803095.1. GTDB lineage: Bacteria > Pseudomonadota > Gammaproteobacteria > Pseudomonadales > Pseudomonadaceae > Aquipseudomonas. The sequence goes on from NZ_PGLR01000001.1 coordinate 278,635, forward strand.
CACCTGGCCGATGATCTTCTCCACCGTCAGGTGCTGGAAGATGCGCTGATTGGTGCGGTGTGCCAGGTAGGCCAATTGCGGCACCAGGGTCAGGCGGTAACGCGTCATGCGCTTGCCGGATTCGCCCTGGGCGATGCGGTGGATCAGGCCGTGGATGCCGGCGCCGTTCTGATCGAAGGCGAGGAAGGCGCGCTGATGCAGCAGGCTCTCCAGATCGAGGTCGGGGCGTTCGCTGATCAGTTCCACGTCGAAGGCGTAAGATTGGCTGATCGCCTCGCGCCCTTTGAACTCGAGCACCTGCAGGTCGTGTTCGACACCGTCGATGCTGAGGCTGAAATGGGTCTGGTTGGCCTGGGCGAACATTCGTTGTTCCTCTCGATCATTCCATGATGGGCGCGTGGCGCGCTCCAGGTTGTAACCGAATCGGCCGCCGCGCGCTGGCAACGGTCGAGGTTTTCGGCGATTGGCCAGCGCTTTGTGCGCAGCCTGCCGAAACGCAACGGCCAGGACGATGCCTGGCCGCTACGGTGACGCGGACGCGATCCCGCCTTAGGCAGAGATCGGGGTACGCCAGTCGTCGGAGCCGGAAGTACCGGAGACTTCGTGGGTCCAGACGATCTTGCGGTAGGTGAAGTAGACGTCTTCCAGGTGGGTGAAGTGCGCCATGTTCGGGTCCTGGCAGTTCGGCATGCGCGACTGTACGTCGACGATCACGGCGTCTTCCAGCTCGATGGTGAAGTAGTGCTCCTGGGTACCGGTGGAGGAGGTGCGGTACCACTCCAGGCGGCACTTGTTCAGACGCTCGCCGGAGGTCAGGGCGTTGAAGATCAGCGGCGAGGACTTGTCGAAGACCTTGGTGATCATCAGCGGCTTGTGCACGCGCTGGCCGGTCGGTTGGCCGGACTGCGGGTCGCGCGGGATGATGACCTGGTGGTTGTAGGCTTGCACCAGAATCTGGTCTTCATGACCTTCCTGGAAAATGTTGCCGACCGAGTCCTCGGTGAAGGTGCCAGCGGTGATCAGACCTTGTTTGGTGCCTTCGAGGGACAGATACGCGGGTGTTGGCATGAGTGCTCTCCTTGCCTGGGTCATGGATCGTGATCGATCCGGGAGCCAGACCTATAGCGAGCGGCATGCCATAAATATAAAATCTTTTATAAACATATGTTTAGCGTGACCTGTTGGGTGTTATTGGTCACGATGAGCGTTTCGTCACGCTATATTGCGCAACAAGTTGCGCAATGCTGTGCAGGTTATTGCGCAGTCTGCTGAAAAGCCTGTATTCACTGGCCTTCGCCAGTTTCAGCGCAGAGTTATCCACAGCACGCTGCGCAAGAAGCTGCCAGGTTGGTCATTCGGCCCAATGCCGCCCGTGACGCTCCAGCAGGTGTTGCAGTTGCTCCGGCCCATCGCTGCCGGCCGGGTAGGGGCGCGGGCTCTGGTAGTGCTGGTGCCAGCCCTGCAGGATGGGATCGACCCACTGCCAGGCCGCTTCCACTTCATCGCGACGCATGAATAGCGTCGAGTCACCATTGATCACGTCGAGCAGCAGACGTTCGTAGGCGTCCCAGCGGCGCTGCTGGTTGAAGGCATTGGCCAGGTTGAGGTCCAGCTCCACGGGTTTGAGGTGCATGCCCTTGCCGGGGTTCTTGGCCATCAGCTGCAGGCTGATGCGCTCTTCCGGCTGCAGGCGGATCAGCAACTGGTTGGCTTCGCCCTCATGGAACAGGCGGTGCGGCACCGGCTTGAACTGGATGAGGATTTCCGAGGTTTTCTTCGCCAGGCGCTTGCCGGTGCGCAGGTAGAAGGGCACGCCTGCCCAGCGCCAGTTGTCGATTTCCACCTGCACGGCGACGAAGGTTTCGGTGTCGCTGTCGTTGTCGACGTTCTTCTCGAAGTAGTAGGCGGGCACGTCGTGGCCACCGATTTTGCCGGCTGTGTACTGGCCGCGCACGGTCTTGTCCTGCACGTCGAGGCCGGAGATGGGTTTCAGCGCTTCGAGGATCTTCACCTTCTCGTTGCGCACCGCCTCGGCGTCGAAGCGCACCGGCGCTTCCATGGCCACCAGGCAGAGCAGCTGCAGCAGGTGGTTCTGAATCATGTCGCGCATGGCGCCGGCCTGGTCGTAGTAGCTGCCGCGGTTCTCCACGCCAAGGGTTTCGCAGACGCTGATCTGTACGTGGTCGATATGCCCGGCGCGCCACACCGGTTCGAACAAGGCATTGGCGAAGCGCAGCGCCATGAGGTTCTGCACGGTTTCCTTGCCCAGATAATGGTCGATGCGAAACACCCGCGCCTCGTCGAACACGGCGCCGATGGCGGCGTTGATCGCGCGGGCCGATTCCAGCGAGTGGCCGATGGGTTTTTCCAGCACGATGCGCGCTGCAGGACCAGTCAGGCCGGCGTTGGCCAGGTGCGCTGCGATGGCTTCGAACAGACTCGGTGCGGTGGCCAGGTAGTAGACCCGCACGCGCTCGTCATCACGCCCCAGGCGTTTGGCCAGGCGGCCGAAATCGGCGCTTTGCGCAGCGTCCATGGCGAAGTAGTCGAGGCGCGCGGCAAAGCTGGCCCAGGTATCGTTGGCGAAATCGGCGCGCGCCACCTGAGCGCGGCAGTGACGCTCGGCCAGGGCCTGGTAGGCCTCGCGGGTGTGGCTGCTGCGGGCCAGGGCGAGGATGCGCACATCGGCGTGCAGGCGTCCTTCGCGGTGCAGGTGATAGAGCGCTGGCAGCAGTTTATGCAGGGCCAGATCGCCCGTACCACCGAAGACCAGCATGTCGCAGGGGATGCTCAAGGGACGACTCCGACTCGTTGTGGCAGGCCGTTGCAAGCTACCTGCGTTTGCAGCAAAGAGGCAGTGAAAAGATCGGCTGCGCCCCTTTGCCGGAAAGTTCGTTCAGCGAATTGGCAGCCGCTTGGCTGTGCGCGGGTGCGAGCTATGTAGTATAACTACAAGGTCACTACAACCGCCGGCCGCCGATCATAACCGAGCTATGACCCGCCGAGTGCCGCGGTAGACCCTTTTCTGCATAGAGCCTATCTCAGTGAATCTGTTGCAACACATCGCCCAGTCGCGTCACCTGCTGCGCAAGTCCGAGCTCAAGGTGGCCGATCACGTCTTGCTCGATCCTGCATCGGTGATGCACAGCTCCATGGCCGAGCTGGCGCATAGTGTTGGCATCAGCGAGCCGACCATCGTGCGTTTTTGCCGTGCCATCGGTTGCAGCGGCTTCCAGGATCTCAAGCTGAAGCTGGCGCAGAGCCTGGCTGCCGGGGCCAGCTTCGGTCAGTTCGCGATTCACGAGGACGACTCGGTCGCCGACTTCAGTCTGAAGATCTTCGACACCACCCTGCACACGCTGATGGAAGTGCGCGAGAAGCTCGACCCTGAGGCGCTGCAGCGCGCCATCGCCGCCTGCTCCAAGGCGCAGCGCGTGGAGTTCTATGGCTTCGGTGCGTCTGGTGCGGTGGCGGCCGATGCCCAGCACAAATTCTTCCGCCTGCTGCTCAACGCCGCCGCTTATTCCGACCCGCACATGCAGGCGATGAGTGCGGTGACCCTGCAGCCGGGCGACGTGGCGGTGTGCATTTCCCAGTCCGGCCGTTCCAAGGACTTGCTGATCACCGCCAACCTGGTGCGTGAGTCCGGCGCCAGCCTGATCACCCTGTGTCCGAGCCAGACGCCGCTGGCTGAGCTGTCGACCGTCAACCTGGCCATCGACGTGCAGGAAGATACCGAGATCTACACCCCGCTGACCTCGCGCATCGCCCACCTGGTGGTGATCGACGTGCTGGCCATGGGCGTGGCCATGGCGCGCGGACCGAGCCTGGTCAACCACCTCAAGAGCGTCAAGCGCAGCCTGCGCAGCCTGCGCCTGTCGCCGAAGTCGTTGCGTAACACCGAGGACTGAGCCACAGCCTTCAGAGGGTTCTGATCGAGGTGCGAATTGCTCGTGCGCACTCGATCACTGCGGGGGCCAGGCGCCTTTCCGCTTCTTCCAGCGTCCAGCGACTGGTGGGCGCGACCACATGGACCGCCGCCACCGGCTGGCCCTGACTGCCGAGAATCGGCGCGGCGATGGTCATGTCGCCAAGGAACAACTCTTCGTTATTGATCGCATAGCCCTTGCGCCGTGTCGTCTCGATCTGCGCGAGGATTTCTTCGAGATCGGTGAGGGTCTGCTGGGTATGGCGTTTCAACTCGCTGGCGCTCAATACCCCCTGGGCTTCGTCGTGGCTCAGGGCGCTGAGATAGGCGCGGCCTGAGCCGGTGCAGTACATGGGGATACGACTACCGATGGGCATGTGGATGGGGATGAACTTCGGCGCTACGAAGCGGGCCACGTAGACCATCTCCAAACCGTCGGGTTCGGTCAGATTGGTAGTCTCCCCCGTGATTTGCGCCAGTTCGGCGAGAAAGGGGTTGGCAACGTCCACCAGCGTATCGGCAGCCAGGTAGTTGTAGCCGATCTCCATGACCCGCGGCGTGAGCTGAAAGCGCTTGGTCTGCGGATGCTTGCGCACGTAACCCAGGGCTTCCAGGGTGTGAATCATGCGTTGTGCCGAGCTCTTGTTGATGCCAGCCGCCTCGGCGACTTCCGCCAGATTCATGGTACGTCGTTGGGCATTGAAGGCGCGCAGCACGGCGAGACCCTTCTCCAGAGACTGGTTGAACAGTGAATTCTCGCTCTCGCTCACAACCTCATCCTTATCTTTTCAGAAATTAAGTATCGATATTCGATATTTATAAATCTCTTTACGATTCTTGTAAATTGCTTATAGTGAAACCGACGCCTCCTGCCGATAAAGAAGAGGCTATCCATAGCGCAAAAAGACAATAAATAGCGTCCAATGGGAGTACCGCCATGCGTCTCAATCTTCGTAGCCTCACCTGTGCCTGCGCTCTGTTCGCCGGTCTCGTTTCTTTCACCGCCAGCGCCGAAACCCTCCGTGTCGGGGCCACCGCCACCGGCGTGCCCTTCACCTTTCTCGACGTCAAGAGCCAGAGTATTCAGGGCATGATGGTCGATGCTGCCGAGGCAGTGGCCAAGGCCGGTGGCTTCGAGGTGGAGATTCAGCAGACCACGTTCGCCGCCTTGATCCCCTCGCTGACCACGAAGAAGATCGACATCATCTCCGCCGCCATGCTGCGTACGCCTGCTCGGGAGAAGGTGGTGCAGTATTCCGACCCGGTATTCAGCTATGGCGAAGGCTTGATCGTGCGTGCCGACGACGCTAACGCCTACACCAGCATGGAGGATCTCGCTGGTGAAGTCGTTGGTGCCCAGGTCGGTACCGTGTTCATCGACGAGTTGAACAAGCGCGGCATCTTCAAGGAGGTACGCAGCTACGACTCCATCTCCGACCTGATGCGCGACCTGGTGCTGGGGCGGATCAAAGCCGGCTTCGCCGATCATCCGATCCTTGCCTACCAAATCGCTCAGGGCACTCATGACCAGGTGCGTCTGGTGCAGAGCTATCAGCCGGTGATCATGGGCGACGTCTGCCTGATCGTGCGCAAGGACGAACCGGCCCTGCTCGAGCAGGTCAACCAGGGTATCGCCGCGATCAAGGCCGATGGCTCGCTCGAGAAAATCATCGAGAAGTGGCAGCTCGATTAAGCGCCCCTCGGCCCTCCCGTTTCGGCGGGCCGTTCCTCTCCCTTGTTCGTGAGTAGTCCCATGTTTCTCCAGAACGCTCTGGACTTCCTCCCTATTCTTCTGAAAGGGGCGGTGGTCACCGTGCAGGTCACGGCTGGTTCCTTCCTGCTCAGTTCCGTCATCGGCCTGGTCTTCGCGCTGATGATGGTCTCCAAGGTGCGCGCGATCGCGTTGTTCGCCATTGGCGTGGTCAACGTCATCCGCGGCCTGCCGATCATCGTGCAGCTCTTCTACATCTACTTCGTGTTGCCGGATTTCGGCATCCAGCTCACCGCTTTTCAGGCCGGCGTGATTGGCCTCGGTATCGCCTATTCGGCGTATCAGGCGGAGAACTTCCGTGCCGGTATCCAGGCCATCCACCAGGGTCAGATAGAGGCCGCCGAGTCCCTTGGTATGCGCGGTGCCATGGTGATGCGCCGGGTGGTACTGCCGCAGGCCTTCCGCATCGCCCTGCCGCCTTACGGCAATACCCTGGTGATGATGCTCAAGGACTCATCGCTGGTATCGACCATCACGGTCGCGGAAATGACCCGCGCCGGCCAACTGATCGCCTCTTCGACCTTCGAGAACATGACGGTCTATACCCTGGTCGCGCTGCTCTACCTGGCGCTGAGCCTGCCGCTGTCCTATGGGCTACGCCGATTGGAAGCGCGTATCGGCAAGAGGAGCAAGGCATGATCGACATCAAGCAATTGCACAAGAGTTTCGGCGGCCTGGCCGTGCTGGAAGGGGTCGACCTGAGTGTCGAAAGCGGCGAGGTGGTCTGCCTGATCGGCCCGTCGGGCTCGGGCAAATCCACGCTGTTGCGCTGCATCAATGGGCTGGAGAGTCATGATCGTGGCGAGATACTGGTCAGCGGGCAGCCGGTCGATCGCCAGCATGAGAGCATCCACCAGATCCGCACCCAGGTGGCCATGGTGTTCCAGCGCTTCAACCTGTTCCCCCATCGCACGGCGGTGGAAAACGTCATGGAGGGGCCGATCTACGTAAAGAAGGAAGCGCCACGTGAAGCCCGTCAGCAGGCCGAGGCGTTGCTGCAGAAGGTCGGCCTCGCGCATCGCATGAATGCCTATCCGGACGAGCTTTCCGGCGGCCAGCAGCAGCGTGTGGCCATCGCCCGTGCCCTGGCGATGAAACCCAAGGCCATCCTCTTCGACGAGCCCACCTCGGCCCTCGACCCTGAACTGGTCGGCGAGGTACTGGCGGTGATGCGCCAACTGGCCGACGAAGGCATGACCATGGTGGTGGTCACTCACGAGATGGGTTTTGCCCGCGACGTAGCGGACAAGGTGTGCTTCCTCCATGGCGGCCGCATCGTCGAATCCGGTCCGGCCCGTGAGGTGCTGGGTGCCCCCAGCCATCCGCGTACCCAGGAGTTTCTGCGGCGCCTGCTGAACAACCCCGAGGTCTCGGCATGAACGTGGCCGTCAATCCCGGTTTACCCGCTTCTCTCTGGGCTGCCACGGCGCTGCCTGCCGCCCCCACGCCACCATTGGCCGAGAGCGCCGAGGCTGACGTGGCCATCGTCGGTGCCGGTTATACCGGGCTGGTCACGGCGTTGCACCTGGCCGAGGCGGGTGTGCGTGTCTGCGTGCTCGATGCCGGCGAGCCGGGTTGGGGGGCTTCCGGGCGCAATGGTGGGCAGGTCATCCCTGGGCTCAAGTACGATCCAGAACAACTGCTAGCCAGGTTCGGCGAGGTCCGTGGCGAGGCGATGATAGAGGCTGCCGGCGGCGCTGCCGACGAGGTATTCGCGTTGATCGAGCGACTCGGCATCCAGTGCGATGCCAGTCGCAAGGGCTGGATCCAGCCGGCCGTTTCCAGTGTTGCTCTGCGCGGCCTGGAGCAGCGGGCCAGGCAATGGAGCGCTCGCGGCGTGGCAGTCGAGTTGCTGGATAAGCCGGCCGTGGCGCGGCGCATCGGCAGTACCGATTATCTCGGCGCCTGGGTCGATCCGCGCGCCGGAAGCCTGCAACCCTTGAGTTATGTGCGTGGTCTGGCTGCTGCCGCGCTTCGCGCCGGTGCTGCCATCCACGGGCACAGTCGGGTTACTGCGCTTGCCCGCCAGGGGCAACGCTGGACGCTGACGACCGCACAGGGCGCCACCGTGCGCGCCGAGTGCGTGCTGCTGGCGAGCAATGGCTACACGGATGATCTTTGGCCAGGGTTGCGGCAGACGCTGATTGCGGCCAACAGCTTCATCATCGCGACCCAGCCACTGCCTGCACACCTGCGCCAGAGTGTATTGCCCGGTGGCGAAGTGTGTTCAGATGCGCGCCGACTGTTGCTGTACTTCAAGCAGGATGCTCAGGGGCGTTTGCTGCTGGGCGGTCGTGGCCCCTTCCCCGAGCCGCGTCAGGCGAGCGACTGGGCGCATCTGCAGCGCTCGCTGACCGGGTTGTTTCCGCAGCTCGCCGGTGTGCCCATCGAGTATCGCTGGAGTGGGCGTGTGGCCTTGACCCAGGACTTCCTGCCTCATGTTCATGAGCCGGCGCCAGGCTTGTCGATGTTGTTGGGCTACAACGGGCGTGGTGTCGCCCTGGCCACCAGCCTTGGGCGTCATATGGCGAGGCGCCTGGCTGGGCAGGCCGAGGACTTCCCCTTTCCCGTCACGCCTGTCAGGCGCATTCCCTTGCATGGCCTGCAGCGCCTCTATCTGGGCGCCGGAATCGCCTGGTATCGACTGCTGGACGCGCTGCTGTAAGTTAGCCCCGGTGGCACGATGGTCACCGGAGCTTCACTGCCTTGCCGTCAAAGCGTCATCTACCCGGAGCAAGCTGAGACCTCCAGTCCTCGTTCCGGGAGAACCGAGATGCCTCGTATCTTCGATGACGCGCAACTGCACGACCAACCTGACGCCAAGACCCGGCGCAAACTGCAAGACCAGCGCCGCATGGCCTATCGCCGGGCCATCGAGCACTATGCCGAGCAGTGCCAGCTGCAACGCGAGCTTGCCGATTTCCCCGAGCTGGTTTCCGCCAGCTACCTCCAGCACGGCGAACCTGATTCGCGCCGCGCCGCCTGACTTTCTTGTTGCCCTGCCTGCGGGCAGGGCAGTGAGCTTGCCCGATTCTACGAACTTATTGCCCGGTTCTGCTGATCTCTGTGGTCGGCAGCGACAGCAGGTTTTGCGCCCACTACAGTGATTATCTGGCCCCCTGTGTGCGGGGCTGACCGTGACCACCGGCAGTCATGCCGGAACCATCAGACACCATCAGAACAAGGTGGGCAGACCATGATTACCCTGAATCTCAATGGCAAGGACCATGAGCTGGACGTGGCCGACGATATGCCGCTGCTCTGGGCATTGCGCGACGTCGCCAATCTCACCGGCACCAAGTACGGCTGTGGCATGGCCCTGTGCGGCGCCTGCACGGTGAACGTCGAAGGCCAGCCGACTCGCTCCTGCGTCACACCGGTATCGGCGGTGGTCGGCAAGCGCATCAGCACCATCGAGGCGGTTGGCGAAGACACCGTGGGCAAGGTGGTTCAGGACGCCTGGCGGCAACTGGACGTGGTCCAGTGCGGCTACTGCCAGTCCGGACAGATCATGGCGGCGACGGCGCTGCTGAGCAGCAACAAGGCGCCGAGCGATGCCGATATCGACGCGGCCATGAGCAGCAACATCTGCCGCTGCGCCACCTATGTGCGGATTCGCGCCGCCATTCACGAAGCTGCCGGCAAACTGGCCTGAGGAGGCGCATAGACATGGGCAAGATCGAAACCCCTGATAGCGCCACTCGCGGCATTCTCAATGTCAGCCGTCGCACCCTGCTCAAGGGCGCAGGTGGCCTGGCGCTGGGCATCTTCTTCGCGCCGCTGATGCGCGGTATGGATGCGCTGGCGGCAGGTGGCCCGCTGGAGCCGAACGCCTTCGTGCGCATCGACCTCGACGGTACGGTGACTGTGCTGGCCAAGCATCTGGAAATGGGTCAGGGCAGCTACACCGGTCTGGCCACCCTGCTCGCCGAAGAGCTGGATGCCGACTGGAACCAGGTGCGCGTCGAAGGCGCGCCGGCCGACGCCAAGCGCTACAACAATCTCGCCTTCGGCCCCATGCAGGGCACGGGCGGCAGCACCGCCATGGCCAACTCCTGGGAGCAGATGCGCAACGCCGGCGCCACCGCCAAGGCCATGCTGGTGGCTGCGGCCGCGCAGCGCTGGAGCGTACCGGCCAGCGAGATCAGCGTCAGCCAGGGCGTGGTCAGTCACGCCGGCTCCGGCCGTAGCGCCGGCTTTGGTGAGCTGGTCGAGGCGGCGGCGTCACTGCCGGTGCCGGAGCAGGTGCAACTCAAGGACCCCAAGGACTTCAAGCTGATCGGCAAGCTCGAGCTGCGCCGCAAGGACAGCACCGACAAGACTGACGGCAGCGCCATCTTCACCCAGGACTTCAAGCTGCCCGGCATGCTGGTGGCCATGGTTGCCTATCCGCCACGCTTCGGCGGCGTGCCACGCTCGGTCGACAGCAGCAAGGCCAAGGCCGTGCGTGACGTGGTCGAGGTGGTGGAGTTTCGCGATCTGCCACATGGTCGTTCGGGCGTCGCCGTGTTGGCGAAGAACACCTGGGCGGCGCGCCAGGGGCGTGATGCGCTGGTGATCGAGTGGGACGAGAGCCAGGCCTTCACCCTGGGCAGCGAGGAAATTTTCGCGCAATACCGCGACGATGCGGGCAAGCCAGGCCTGCCGGCAGCGAGCAAGGGCGACGCCGATGCGGCGTTGGCCCAGGCGGCAAAAACCGTCGAGGCGGACTACGCGTTTCCTTATCTGGCCCACGCGGCGATGGAGCCGATGAACTGCCTGGTGAAACTCTCCAGCGACCGCTGCGAAATCTGGAACGGCGAGCAGTTTCAGACCGTCGACCAAGCCATCATCAGTAGCTACCTGGGCATGACGCCCGAGCAGGTTTCGCTGACCCAGCTGTATGCCGGCGGCAGCTTTGGTCGTCGCGCCGGTTCGGTGTCGGACTACCTGCTGGAGGCGGTGGCGATCACCAAGGCTGCGCGTGACAAGGGCGTGGATGCGCCGGTGAAGATGGTCTGGACGCGCGAGGACGATACCCGTGGCGGTTATTTCCGGCCGCTGTACCTGCACCGCGTGCGCATCGGCCTGGATGAGGCCGGCAAGCTGCAGGCCTGGCACAACCGTATCGTCGGTCAGTCGATCATTGCCGGTACCTCGATGGAGCCGTTCCTGGTCAAGGACGGGATCGACCACACCTCGGTGGAGGGGATTTCCAACCTGTCCTATGCGGTGCCCAACCTGCAGGTGGAGCTGAGCACGCCGACCAATATCAAGGTACCGGTGCTGTGGTGGCGTTCGGTCGGTCATACCCACACCGGCTACGTCGCCGAAACCATGATCGACGAGGCCGCCGTCGCTGCAGGGCAGGACCCTTACGCCTTCCGTCATGCGTTGCTGGACAGTCATCCGCGTCACCGCGGTGCGCTGGAGCTGGCCGCCAAGCAGGCCGGCTGGGACAAGCCACTGGCGGCGGGTGCCGAGGGCGAGAAGCGCGGCCGTGGCATTGCCGTGCACGAGTCGTTCGGCTCGTTCGTGGCGCAGGTCGCCGAAGTCACGGTGAAGGCCGACGGCAGCTACCGTCTGGATCGCGTGGTGTGCGCGGTGGACTGCGGCATCGCCATCAACCCGGATGTGATCAAGGCGCAGATGGAAGGGGGCATCGGCTTCGCCCTGGCGGCTGCCCGGCACAGTGCGATCACCCTGAAGGAAGGGCGGGTCGAGCAATCGAACTTCCACGACTTCCAGGTGCTGCGCATGAACGAGATGCCCAAGGTGGAGGTGCATATAGTGCCGTCGGCGGCGAATCCGACCGGCGTCGGTGAGCCGGGCGTGCCGCCGCTGGCGCCGGCGTTGGCCAATGCGCTATTCGCCGCCACCGGTGTGCGCCTGCGCAAGTTGCCGTTCCCGGCGCAGATCAAGGCCTGACGTCCGATACTGGAAACACGAACGCCCGGGATTACCCCGGGCGTTCGTGTTTATGGGGGCTGGGGGCGTTCGCGGCCAGAGCCCCTGCCACAGAATTGCGCCAGGGGTAGATCTGAGGCCACTCGCGGTATCGCTCTGTGTAGGAGCCGCTTTAGCGGCGAGCCAGGTGATCGCGGCTGAAGCCGCTCCTACGGAGGTGGCGGGCAAGTAGCCGTAGGGTGGGCTTTAGCCCACCAGCCGTGGTGGGCTGAAGCCCACCCTACGAGTCTGTGGCCTCGGCCTCGATGCAATCCGGGGATCAGGACGCACTCAGCCTGGACGCCGGCTCGATATCGCTGCAGTCCAGCGGCGTTGGCGTGTGGATCGCCGCCTGGCGATGCTTGAGCATACCGCCTGCACGGAGGTTAATGGCGGCGGTCATCTCGGCGAGGATCGCCGTGGCCACGCTTTCCGGCGTGTCGCCGCCGATGTCCAGGCCGATGGGGTAGTGCAGGCGCTCCAGCGCCGGCAAGTGCGGGCTGTGTTGGCGGATCTCGTCCAGCAGGCGTTCGGTGCGGTCGCGCGGCCCCAATTGGCCGATATAGGCCGGCGAGCCCTGCAGCACGCTGCCCAGCCAATGGCGATCCTGGCTGTAGCTGTGGCTCATGATCGCCACCATGGCGCCGTCAGTGAGCCTGTGCAGCTCGTAAGGTGGGCGTGCATCGACCTGCAGCACCGTATCTGCGTCGGGAAAGCGCTCGGCGCGGGCGAAATGGGCGCGGCCATCGACCACGGTGACGTGCCAGTCCAACAGTTTGGCCATATGCGTCAGCGGCTGTGCATCATGCCCGGCGCCGAAGATCACCAGGCGCCGCTGCGGCGCCAGGTATTCGCAGAACACCTCGATATCGCCACGCGCATCACGGTAGCTGCGCAGTGAGGAGCGGCCATCGGTCAGGGTTCGTTGCAGATCGGCGCGAACCTCGGCGTCGAGTGCGGGATCGAGCAGGCGGCCGTTGTCGCTGAGCGATGGATGCAGGCACAGGCGATCGCCGACACGCACGCGGGCGTTGCGATAGCTGCCGATCACCGTGGCGACCGCCCCGGCCTGGCCGCTTTCGCGTACCTGGCGCAGCAACTCGAGCACGGCCAGCGGCTTTTCCGCGCTGTGGCGCTCGAGCAGCACGTGCACGGTGCCGTTGCAGCCGAGGCCGAAGGTCAGTGCGGCGTCCTGATCGTCATCGTCGTCCTGGGTGGCGGTGCTGTAGCGGCGGATCACGGCTTCACCACTATCGGTCAGCCACCAGGCCTTCTTCGCCACTTCGGACTCCAGGCAGCCACCACTGATGGTGCCCACGGTGCCGCCGTAGAGCGGGATCAGCATGCGCGCGCCGGGGCGGCGGTAGGCCGAGCCTTCGACCTTGACCACGGTGGCGAGCACGGCCTGGCCGTTGTCGCGCTCCAGAGCGCGAAGGGCGCCGAGCAGGGCGCTGATTCCCGACAGCATAGGTTTCTCCCAGGCAGGTTTTGGTGGAGCGATCCCAGGATGTCAATGTCCCGTATCTCAGTTAAGAAGGGTTAGGCCGATCCTGCGAGATTCTTGCCCGATCCTGTGTGGCTGGGCTGGAAGCGCTCGGCCAGTTTGACGATTTGCGCGCGCTCGGTGCGGATGAAGTCGACGAAGGCCTGCGCTACCGGCGACAGGCGCCGGCCGCGGATATTCACCACGCACCAGCTGCGCTGCAAGGGCAGCTCGGCCACCGGCAGCTCGCGCAACAGGTCGTGTTGCAGCTCCAGACGCACGGCATGGCGTGGTAGCAGGGCAATGCCGAGGCCGGCGAGCACCGCCTCGCGCTGCGACTCCAGCGAGCCGATCTCCAGGGTGTTAGGGAAGTGCGCACGTTTCTGGTGGCAGTACTCTTCGCAAGCGCGACGAGTGCCCGAGCCGCTTTCGCGAATCAGCAGGGGGTAGGCGGTGAGGTCCTGCAGCTGCAGGCTGTCCGCCTCGCACAGGGGATGATCAGGCGGCGCCACGGCGATGATCGGATTCTCGAGAAAGGGCATGAAGTCCAGCGCCAGGTCCTGCGGCACCTGGCTCATGATCATCAGGTCGTCGCGGCTCTGGGTCAGACGGCGCACCACCAGGGCGTGATTGACCACCGTGAGATTCAGGCTGACTTCCGGGTATTGGCGGCGAAATTCGGCGAACAGGTGAGGAATGAAATATTTTGCGCTGGATTCCACGCACAGGTTGAGCTGCCCCTGCAGTGAGCCCTGCAGGTCGGACAGCTGCATGTCGAGGCTCTCCAGGCGGCCGAAGATATCGCTGCTGGCGCGTTTGAGTGCCTCGGCGGCTTCGGTGAGGTAGAGCTTCTTGCCGACGTACTCGAACAGCGGCTGGCCGACCAGCTCCTCCAACTGACGAATCTGCAGGCTGACGGCGGGCTGGGTCAGCGCCATTTCTTCGGCCGCGCGGCTGTAGGAGCCGTGCTCGCACACGGCACGGAATACCTGGAGCTGGCGCAAGGTCATGCGCAGCAGGGTTTTACGCACGGTTTCGTCCTCGTTCGGTCAGCGTATAAGTAATTACTTATGCACGATCAAATAATTATTCATTTTTGTTAATTCGTATAGCCGGATAGGGTTTCACCACGTTTGCAACCAACTGTTGCAGCGGCCCTTGCAGCTCTGTGCTGAGGATTGGATCGTGATAAGAAAAATACTGATCGCCAACCGTGGTGAGATTGCCGTCCGCATCGTGCGGGCCTGCGCCGAGATGGGCATCCGCTCGGTGGCGATCTATTCCGATGCGGACCGTCATGCCCTGCACGTCAAGCGTGCCGATGAGGCGCACAGCATTGGCGAAGATCCGCTGGCCGGCTATCTGAACCCGCGCAAGCTGGTCAATCTGGCCGTGGAAACCGGTTGCGACGCCCTCCATCCCGGTTACGGTTTTCTGTCCGAAAATGCTGAACTTGCAGAGATCTGTGCCGAACGCGGGATCAAGTTCATAGGCCCGAGCGCGGAAGTCATCCGCCGCATGGGCGACAAGACCGAAGCCCGTCGCAGCATGATGGCTGCCGGCGTGCCCTGCACCCCCGGCACCGAGGGCAACGTCGCCGACCTGGCCGAAGCCCTGCGTGAAGCCGAGCGCATCGGTTATCCGGTGATGCTCAAGGCCACCTCCGGTGGTGGCGGTCGCGGCATTCGTCGCTGCAACAGCCGCGAGGAGCTGGAACAGGCCTATCCGCGGGTCATTTCCGAGGCGACCAAGGCCTTCGGTAGCGCCGAAGTCTTCCTGGAAAAATGCATCGTCAACCCGAAGCACATCGAGGCGCAGATTCTCGCCGACAGCTTCGGCAATACCGTGCACCTGTACGAGCGCGATTGCTCGATCCAGCGCCGTAACCAGAAACTGATCGAAATCGCCCCGAGCCCGCAGCTCACCCCCGAGCAGCGCGCCTATATCGGCGACCTGGCTGTGCGCGCCGCGCAGGCCGTGGGCTACGAGAACGCCGGTACCGTGGAGTTCCTGCTCGCCGAAGGCGAGGTGTACTTCATGGAGATGAACACCCGGGTGCAGGTGGAGCACACCATCACCGAGGAAATCACCGGCATCGACGTCGTTCGTGAGCAGATCCGCATCGCCAGCGGCCTGCCACTGTCGGTCAAGCAGGAAGACATCATCCACCGCGGTTATGCCCTGCAGTTCCGTATCAACGCCGAGGATCCGAAGAACAACTTCCTGCCCTCGTTCGGCAAGATCACCCGCTACTACGCGCCCGGCGGCCCTGGCGTACGCACCGACACGGCGATCTACACCGGTTACACCATTCCGCCCTATTACGACTCGATGTGCCTGAAGCTGATCGTCTGGGCGCTGACCTGGGAGGAGGCGATGGACCGTGGCCTGCGTGCGCTGGACGACATGCGCGTGCAGGGCGTGCGCACCACCGCGCCCTATTACCAGGAAATCCTGCGTAATCCGGAATTCCGTAGCGGCCAGTTCAACACCAGCTTCGTCGAAAGCCACCCGGAACTGACCCAGTACTCGATCAAGCGCAACCCGTCGCACCTGGCCATCGCCATCGCCACCGCCATCGCTGCCCACGCGGGCCTGTAGGGGACATCATGAGCAAGAAGATCACCGTTACCGATACCGTCCTGCGCGATGCCCACCAGTCGCTGCTGGCCACGCGCATGCGCACCGAAGACATGCTGCCGATCTGCGACAAGCTCGACCGCGTCGGCTACTGGTCGCTGGAAGTCTGGGGTGGCGCCACCTTCGACGCCTGCGTGCGCTTTCTCAAGGAAGACCCCTGGGAGCGCCTGCGTCAGCTCAAGGCCGCGCTGCCCAACACCCGCCTGCAGATGCTCCTGCGCGGGCAGAACCTGCTCGGCTACCGCCACTACAGCGATGATGTGGTCAAGGCGTTCGTAGCCAAAGCCGCGGTCAACGGCATCGACGTGTTCCGCATCTTCGACGCGATGAACGACGTGCGTAACCTGCGCGTGGCCATCGAGGCAGTGAAGGCTGCCGGCAAGCACGCCCAGGGCACCATCGCCTACACCACCAGCCCGGTGCACACCACCGAGGCGTTCGTTGCCCAGGCCAAGGCCATGCAGGCGATGGGTATCGACTCCATCGCCATCAAGGACATGGCTGGCCTGCTCACGCCTTACGCCACCTTCGCGCTGGTCAAGGCACTGAAGAGCGAAGTCGATCTGCCGGTATTCATCCACAGCCACGACACGGCAGGTCTCGGTTCGATGTGCCAGCTCAAGGCCATCGAAGCCGGCGCCGATCATATCGATACCGCCATCTCCAGCCTGGCCTGGGGCACCAGCCATCCGGGCACCGAGTCGATGGTCGCCGCGCTCAAGGGCAGCGAATTCGACACCGGCCTGGACCTGGAGCTGATCCAGGAAATCGGCATGTACTTCCATGCCGTGCGCAAGAAGTACCACCAGTTCGAGAGCGAGTTCACCGGCGTGGATACCCGCGTGCAGGTCAACCAGGTGCCGGGCGGGATGATTTCCAACCTGGCCAACCAGCTCAAGGAGCAGGGTGCGCTGAACCGCATGAACGAAGTGCTGGAAGAGATTCCGCGCGTGCGTGCCGACCTCGGCTTCCCGCCGCTGGTGACACCGACATCGCAGATCGTCGGTACCCAGGCGTTCTTCAACGTGCTGGCCGGCGAGCGCTACAAGACCATCACCAACGAGGTGAAGCTGTACCTGCAGGGCCGCTACGGCAAGGCGCCGGGCAAGGTCGACGAGCAACTGCGCAAGCAGGCCATCGGCAGCGAGGAAGTGATCGACGTGCGCCCGGCCGACCTGCTCAAGCCCGAGCTGGCGCGCCTGCGTGAAGAGATCGGCAGCCTGGCCAGGTCCGAAGAGGACGTGCTGACCTTCGCCATGTTCCCCGATATCGGACGCAAGTTCCTCGAAGAGCGCGCGGCGGGCACCCTCAAGCCGGAAGAGCTGTTGCCCATGCCGAACGGTCAGGGCAAGGCCGCGCCAGTCGGCGGTGAAGGCGTGCCGACCGAGTTCGTGGTCGACGTGCACGGCGAAAGCTACCGCGTGGACATCACCGGTGTCGGCGTCAAGGGCGACGGCAAGCGCCACTTCTACCTGTCCATCGACGGCATGCCGGAAGAAGTGGTGTTCGAGGCGCTCAATGAATACGTCGCAGGCGCCGCTGGCAAACGCAAGCAGGCCGGCGCACCGGGCGACGTGTCCACCACCATGCCGGGCAACATCGTCGATGTGCTGGTCAAGGAAGGTGACAGGGTCAAGGCCGGTCAAGCGGTGCTGATCACCGAAGCGATGAAGATGGAAACCGAAGTGCAGGCGCCGATTGCCGGCACCGTCAAGGCCGTTCACGTGGCCAAGGGCGACCGCGTCAATCCGGGCGAAGTACTGGTGGAAATCGAAGGTTAACCTCTATGGAGCCCGGCCTGTTGGATGGGCAAGTTTGACGGGGCGTAACCCGGGCTCCTTTTTTTATTCAGCGCCACGGCGCAGGTTTGTCCCGGGGGCCGCAAGGCTCCCTTTTTTTGCACGGCACATCCATGTGCTTCACCCCTTCGGTGGCCTCGCGCAAAACGCTAACGGCGTTTTTGCGACTCGCCAGTGCGGGGACAGGCCGGGCGTGCCGGCTAAGCTTTCCGGTCATGCCCCGGCGCTTCGCCTTCTTGGCGAGGCAAAGCAGGGCGATCAGCACCGCCTTGTGCCGGGGCATGGCCCTTTCCTTTGCGTGTATGTGACCGTCCAGGTAGGGTGCGCCGTGCGCACCGAGGCGGGTGGTGAATAGAGTGACTGGTGCGCACAGCGCACCCTACGAGTCTGGGGGAGGTGAGCTGAAGTGACTTTGGATCCGGTGGTGCTGTTCTTCGTCTTCGGCCTGGTCGCCGGCCTGCTCAAGAGTGAGTTGAAGCTGCCGGCGGCGCTTTACGAGACGCTGTCGATCATCCTCCTGCTGGCCATCGGTCTGCACGGCGGGGTGGAGCTGGCGCAGCAGGCCAGCCTGCAGCTGCTCGGTCAGTCGGCGCTGGTACTGGCGCTCGGCGTGCTGCTGCCGATCCTGGCGTTCGTCCTGCTGCGCGGCCTGCGCTTCGACCGCGTCAACGCCGCGGCGGTGGCGGCGCACTACGGTTCGGTCAGCGCCGGTACCTTCGCCGTGGTGGTGGCCTACATGCTGGCCAAGGGCATCGAGTTCGAGAGTTACATGCCGCTGTTCGTGGCCATCCTGGAGATTCCAGCGATTCTGGTCGGTATCGTTCTGGCCAAAGGCATTTCGCGTGAGACCCACTGGGGCGAGCTGGGCCGCGAGATCTTCCTCGGCAAGAGCATCATGCTGCTGCTCGGCGGCCTGGTGATCGGCGCGATCGCCGGCAAGGAGGCGATCAAGCCGCTGGAGCCGCTGTACACCAGCATGTTCAAGCCGGTGTTGGCGTTCTTCCTGCTGGAGATGGGCCTGATCGCCTCCGGCCAGCTCGGTGCGCTGAAGCAGTTTGGTGTGCGCCTGGCGGCCTTCGCCCTGCTGATGCCGCTGTTCGGTGCGCTGATCGGCGCCTTGCTGGCGCGCTTCATGGGCCTGAGCCTGGGCGGCACGGCGATGCTGGCCACGCTCGCGGCCTCGGCGTCCTATATCGCGGTGCCGGCGGCCATGCGCCTGGCCTTGCCCGAGGCCAACCCGTCGCTGTCGCTGACCGCCTCGCTGGGCATCACCTTCCCATTCAATATCCTGATCGGCATTCCGCTGTACCTGGCGCTGGCCGAACGACTGATCGCCTGGGGGTTCTGAGATGAACGCACATAGCCGCACCCTGCTCACCGTGATCTGCGAGGCGGCGCTGGAGAAGCGCCTGCTGGCCGATCTGGAAGCGCTCGGCGCACCTGGCTGGACCATTTCCGACGCGCGTGGCCGTGGACACCGCGGCGTGCGCAGCGCCGGCTGGGACACCGAAGGCAACATCCGCCTGGAAATCATCTGCAACCGCGAATTGGCCGAGCGCATCGCCGAGCATCTGCAGGTGCGCTACTACGACCACTTCGCCATGGTCTGTTACCTGGCGCAGGTGGAAGTGCTGCGTGGGGAGAAGTTCTGACTGGTCCCTGGTAGGGTGCGCTATGCGCACCAGCCCAGGTTAGCCGTGATCGGGGGGAGTCTGGTGCGCGCGGCGCACCCTACGGCCTAAAGTCCTTCCCACGTTCACGGTGCGTTTTGTGGGAGGGGCTTTAGCCGCGACCGGGTGAGGCTCGGTGCGCGGCCACCCTGCAAGGGCTTTCAGCTTTGTGGAAAACGTGCGCGCGGCGTCGCCATTGGAATCTTGTCGCCATCGAGCGGCAGGAAGCTGCCCAGCTCGGCGTCGTAGGCCTTGATCTGGCTGGTTTCGATGTCATACACCCAGCCATGGATGAACAATTGGCCGCGCGCCAGCTTGGCTGCCACCGACGGATGGGTGCACAGGTGGTTGAGCTGCGCCACCACGTTCTCTTCGGTCAGCACGGCCAGGGCTTCCTTGTCGTCGCTGCAGTTGCAGTTCTCTGCCACCACGCTGCGCGCTACCTCGGCATGACGCAGCCAGGCTTTTACCGTGGGCATGGTTTCCAGCGAGGCCGGGTTGAGCACCGCTTTCATCGCGCCGCAGTCGGAGTGGCCGCAGATGACGATGTGTTGCACACCCAGGGCCATCACCGCGTACTCGATGGCGGTGGAGACGCCGCCCATCATCTGCCCGTAGGCCGGCACCACATTACCGACGTTGCGGTTGACGAACAGGTCGCCGGGCGAGCTCTGGGTGATCAGCTCCGGCACCACGCGCGAGTCGGCGCAGGTGATGAACATGGCGCGTGGGTTCTGGGCGGTGGCGAGCTTCTTGAACAGCTCTTCCTGCTGCGGGAAGACCTCGTTGCGAAAGCGCTTGAAGCCATCGACGATGCTGTGCAGCGCCTGCTCGGCGGTTTCGTTGCCCTCGTGGGCCTGAAGCGGAATCACCTGATGTTTGTAAGGCATGCCCTGAACCTCTGGGTTATCTGAAAATACGCTGCTAGAACGACAGTCGCTGCGCTGTGCGAGTCACACGCCAAGTGTCGCCTCCAGCGAGCTGAGCGACAACCGGCGGTTTCGGGTAATTCGCCCAGGCGCACAGGGAGCCTGTGTCGCTGCCAACTGGTATCGCGAGGGTGGGCCTGGTCAGCGCGCGCTCTGTCGCTCCAGCTCGTGCAGATAGGGCAGGTCGGGGCCGACCCGGGCGCAGGTCAGTGCGGCAGCCTCGATGGCCAGGCGCAGCATGGCGTCGATCTGCTCACGGCTCAGCGTCGCCAGCGCCTCGGGGCTGTCCAGATCGTGGCGGGCGAGGTAGCTGAGCAGCGCGGCCTGGAAGGTATCGCCAGCGCCAACGGTGTCACGGGTGTGCACCTCCACTGCCGGGGCCGACCAGTGCCCGTGGCGGCAGTGGACGCTGGCGCCTTTGCTGCCGTGGGTGAGAAACACCAGTTGGCAGCGCTGGTTGAGCCAGCTCGATGCGACCTGCTGCGGGTCGCGTTCGGGGTACAACAGCTGCAGATCCTCTTCGCTGACCTTGATCAGGTGCGCGTAGCGGGCGAAGGTCTCGACGCGCTCGCGCCAGTGGGCGATATCCGGCGCGGGGCCGAGGCGTACGTTGGGGTCGAGGCTGATCAGGCGCTGCTGATGTTCGCGTTGCACCAGCTGCAGCAGCGTCTCGGCCACCGGCTCCACCACCAGGGAGAAGGAGCCGACGTGCAGGCCGCGCACCTGCGCATCCAGTGTCGGCAGGTGCTCGGCGAGCAGTTGGCGGTCGGCACAGCCTTCGCCACGGAAGGAATACTGCGGCGAGCCGGCAGCGTCCAGGCCGACCATCGCCAGAGTGGTCGGCGCATCGCTGGTGATCAGGTAGGCATCGCTCACGCCTTCATCACGCAGCACCTGGCGCAGGCGCTGGCCGAGGCTGTCCGAGGAAATCCCGGTGAACAGCGCCGAGTTGGCGCCCATGCGGCGCAGGCCCAGCGCTACGTTGAACGGCGAGCCACCGGCGATGGCCTTGAAGGCCAGCTCATTGCCACGCCCACCGTCGCTCTGGATGAACACATCGAACAGTGCTTCGCCACAGACCAGGTACATGTTCTTCTCCGTATCGGTTAATGGGCACCTCTAAAAACCACCTGCTACGCCTGATGCCCATCAGTTAAGCGCCAAGGCGGGGAGTTCGTAGGAGCGGCGCCCCGCCTCGAAGCTGGGTGGCGCGGACTCGAAAGGCTTCGCCCCGGGGCGGGGCTCCTACGAAAGCCGCTTTGATAGCCTTATCTCATAGGCACTATCTGCCTTGCCTAGGTTCTTGGAGGTGCCCTCAAGGCGTTCTCACGCCGGTTTGCGCTCGGCCAGCAGGCTGACCTGCTCGCGGTAGCGTTGATAGACCTCTTCGTACTGCGCCGTGCGCGCCGGGTCCGGCTGCGTCTGGGTGCTGGCATCGAGGTGCACGCAACGCTCGCACAGTTCGGCCAGCTGCGCCTGGCGCTCCGCTCCGGGCGTCAGGCACCAGGCGGCCTGGATCGCGGCGCCCAGCGCGGCGGCTTCGGTGTGCTGCGGGCAGACCAGTGGCGTGCCCATGATGTCGGCGATCACCTGGCGCCAGACCGGGCTCTTCGCCGCGCCGCCGATCAGGCGGATGGTCTGGCTCTGCAGGCCGCTGGCGCGCAGCAGGTCGAGACCGTAGCGCAGGCCGAAACTGGTGCCCTCGACCACCGCCCGGCACAGGTTGGCGCGGGTCAGGTTGTCGCTGTCCATGCCCAGCAGGCTGGCGCGCGAGCTGGGCAGCGCCGGCACTCGTTCGCCATTGAAGAACGGCAGCATGAGCAGGCCCTCGGCGCCGATGGGCGATTGCTCGACCAGTTCGCCGAAGGTCTGGATGTCCAGTTCCAGCAACTGCTGGATCAGCCCAGTGGCGCTGGTGAGGTTCATGGTGCAGATCAGCGGTAGCCAGCCGCCGCTCGATGAGCAGAAGGTCGCCACCTGAGCATGCGGGCTGATCATCGGTTGATCGCTGTAGGCGTAGAGGGTGCCGGAGGTGCCCAGACTCATGGTGATCGCGCCGGGTCGGATATTGCCGGTGCCGATGGCGCCCATCATGTTGTCGCCACCGCCGCTGGCCACCACGGCATCCGGGTTCAGGCCCAGCTGCCGGGCAATCTGCGGGCGGAGGCGGCCCACTGGCTGATCTGCCTCGATCAGCTCTGGCAGCGCCTTGCAGAGGCGCCCGCTGGGGTCGATGACGTTCAGCAGCTCGCGGTCCCAGCTGCGCGTGCGCACGTTGAAATAACCCGTGCCGGAGGCGTCGCCGTACTCGCTGCAGGCACGGCCGGTGAGCCAGTGGTTGAGGTAATCGTGCGGCAGCAGAATATGCGCGATGCGGGTGAACAGATCCGGGTGCTGCTCCTGGGTCCAGAGCAGCTTGGACACCGTGTAGCCCGGCGCGATGGCCACGCCCAGGCGCTGCAGCGAGCCGGCCTCGCCGCCGAGATGATCGAGCAGGCGCTGGTTTTCCGGGGTCGATTCGGTGTCGCACCAGAGCTTGGCCGGGCGCAGCACCGCGCCCTGTTCATCGAGCAGCACCAGGCCATGCTGCTGGCCGGACACGCCGATGCCGAGAATCCGCTCGCCGCCGATGCCCGCAGCCGCCAGCGCCTGTCGGGTCGCCTGCTCGAAAGCCTCCAGCCATTGCTGCGGCTGCTGTTCGCGGCGGCCATTGGCGCCGCTCTGCAGCGTGTGGCTGGCGCTGCCGGCGCCGAGCACCTGGCCGCTGTCAGCATCCAGCACCAGCGCCTTGGTGCCCTGGGTGCCGCAGTCGATACCGAGGTACATGGCTCAGTCGCCCAGCAGGGTCTGTAGGGTACGGGTCACGCCGAGCTTGCGCAGGCTGTCGTAACACAGCTCGAAGGCTGCGATGAAGGCTTCTGACTGCGGGATCGCCGTGCCGAAGATCGCCTCGACGCCCAGTACCCGCTCGCGCACCTTGTCGTCATCGGCCACCAGCGCCTGGCAGAACTCGGCGCGCGGATCGGGGATGCGATAGCGCGTGCCGTTCTCGTCGACGCCCTTGAGGTACAGCGCCCAGGCCGCGACCACCAGCGCCGCGCGCTCCAGCGGTCGGCCGTCCTCGATCAGACGGTTGAGGGTGGGCACGATGAACTTGGGAAACTTCGACGAACCATCCGAGCAGACGCGTTCGAGCTGGTCGGCGATGGCCTGGTTGGAGAAGCGCTCGATCAGTGTGTCCTTGTAGGTGCTCAGGTCGATGCCCGGCACCGGCGCCAGCTGTGGGGTCACGTCCAGATCCATGAAGGTGCGCACGTACTGGCGCAGCAGCGGGTCGTTCATTGCCTCGTGGACGAAGCGATAGCCCTTGAGAAAGCCCAGGTAGGTCAGCGCCAGGTGGCTGCCATTGAGCAGCTTGATCTTCATCTCCTCGTAGGGCGTGACATCGTCGGTGAACTGCACGCCGACCTCTTCCCAGGCCGGCCGACCGCTGACGAACTTGTCCTCCAGCACCCATTGCACGAAGGGCTCGCAGACCACCGGCCAGGCGTCGTCGACGCCGTGCTGCTCGGCCAGCTGCTGGCGATGGGCGGCGCTGGTCATCGGCGTGATGCGGTCGACCATAGCATTGGGAAAGCTCACATGATGGTCGATCCAGGTCGCCAGCTCGTGGTCGGCCAGGTGGGCGAAGGCCAGCAGTGCCTTGCGCGTGACGTCGCCGTTGTGTGGCAGGTTATCGCAGGACATCAGGGTGAAGGCCGGAATGCCGGCGGCGCGACGTTTGGCCAGGGCCGCGCAGAGAAAGCCGAACACGCTTTGCGGCGATTCGGGATGACGCAGGTCGTGGGCAATGGCTGGCAGTTCGGCGAGAAATTCGCCGGTGCTGTCGTCGATGCAGTAGCCACCCTCGGTGATGGTCAGCGAGACGATGCGAATTGCCGGGTCGGCCAGCTTGTCGATCAGCGCCTGCGGCGACTCCTCGGCCAGCAGCATGTCGGTGATCGCGCCGATCACCCGCACCGGCAGATTCGGCTCGTCGCCCAGTTCGACCAGGGTGTAGAGGTAATCCTGGCTGGCCAGGGCATCGCGCATGGCGCGGTCCTCACTGCGCACGCCGACCCCGCAGATACCCCAGTCCAGTGCCAGGCCCTGGTTCATCAGGGCGTCGGTGTAGACCGCCTGGTGGGCGCGGTGAAAGCCGCCGACGCCAAAATGGGCGATGCCGGTGCGGATCATCTCTGCGGTGTAGCTGGGCAGCGCGACGGCGCCGCCAAGCCGGGAAAGCTGCTGGCGATTGAGTTTCATCTGGAACATCCCGTGATGGAGCGGCGTCAGGCGGCCTGCTGCAGTGGTTTGGCGACGGCCTGGCCATCGGCGTCGAAGAGGTGGCAGTGCGCCGTGTCGAAATCCAGCGTCAGGGCTTCGCCATAACGCGGCGCGAAGTCGCCGCGTACGCGCACCGTGAGCATCTCGCCCGAGGTGCAGCGCACATGGCAGAAGGTGTCGCTGCCCAGGCGCTCGCTGACGTCGGCGGTCACCTGCATGCGGCCCGCGCCGGTGCTGACCACGTTGAGGTGTTCCGGGCGTACGCCCAGGGTCACCGTGCTGCCGACGCTCAGGCCGGCAGCGGACTGCGGCAGCGTCAGGTGCGTGCCGCATTCCAGCTGCACGTCGCAGCTGCCGGCCTCGACCCTGTTCAGGGTGCCGCGCAGAAAGCCCATCTTCGGCGTGCCGAGAAAGCCGGCGACGAACAGGTTGGCCGGGTGGTGATACAGCTCCAGCGGCGAGCCGACCTGCTCGACACGGCCGCCATTGAGCACCACCACCTTGTCGGCCAGGGTCATGGCTTCGACCTGGTCGTGGGTCACGTAGATCATGGTCGCCTGCAGATCCTTGTGCAGCCGTGCCAGCTCCAGGCGGGTCTGCACGCGCAGGGCGGCGTCGAGGTTGGACAGCGGCTCGTCGAACAGAAAGATCTTCGGGTTGCGCACGATGGCGCGGCCGATGGCCACGCGCTGGCGCTGGCCACCGGAAAGCTGCTTGGGTTTGCGTTCGAGCAGCGCCTCGAGCTGCAGAATGCGCGCGGCATTGGCGACCTTGGCTTCTATCTCCTGCTTACCCACCCGGGCCAGGTCGAGGGCGAAGGACAGGTTCTTGCGCACGGTCATGTGCGGGTACAGCGCGTAGGTCTGGAACACCATGGCCAGGTCGCGTTTGGCCGGCGCAGTGTCGGTGATGTCCTGGCCATCGAGTTCGATATGGCCGCTGCTGACCTCTTCCAGCCCGGCGATCAGACGCAGCAGGGTGGATTTGCCACAGCCCGAGGGGCCGACGAATACCACGAACTCGCGGTCGCGGATGTCCAGGTCGACGCCCTGGATGATTGCCGTGCCGTCAAAGCCTTTTTGCAGATTGCGGATCTTCAGATCAGCCATGTGGAAGGTCTCCCGTTATTTCACCGCGCCGAAGGACAGGCCGCGTACAAGTTGTTTTTGGCTGATCCAGCCGAAGATCAGGATGGGCGCGCAGGCCAGGGTAGAAACGGCGGAGAGCTTGGCCCAGAACAGGCCTTCGGGGCTGGAGTAGGAGGCCACCAGGGCAGTCAGCGGGGCGGCGGCGGAGCTGGTCAGGTTGAGCGACCAGAACGCCTCGTTCCAGCACAGGATCAGCGACAGCAGCATGGTCGAGGCCAGGCCGCCGCGAGCGATCGGCAGCAGTACGCGGACGATCTCCTGCCAGGTGGTGGCGCCATCCAGGCGCGCCGCTTCGAGGATGTCCACGGGGATGTCCTTGAAGTAGGTGTAAACCATCCACACGATGATCGGCAGGTTGATCAGGGTGTAGATGATGATCAGCGCCAGGCGTGAATCGAGCAGGCCGAACTGCTTGGCCAGCAGGTAGATCGGTACCAGCACGCCCACCGGCGGCAGCATCTTGGTCGACAGCATCCACAGCAGCGTGCGCTTGGTGTGGCGCGTCTCGAAGAAAGCCATGGAGTAGGCGGCCGGTACGGCCAGGAGCATGCACAGCAGCGTCGCCGAGAGGGAGATCAGCACCGAGTTCCAGGCGAAGGCGAAGTAGTCGCTGCGCTCGTTGATGTGCAGGTAGTTTTCCAGCGTCGGGGTGAAGATGAACTGCGGCGGTGTGGCGAAGGCGTCGATCTCGGTCTTCAGGCTGGTCAGCACCATCCAGAAGATCGGGAAGAAGATCACCGCGGCGATCGCCCAGGCCAGGGCGCCGATGATCAGGCTCTGCAGGCGACGGGATTGTTTCAGCGTCAACATCTCAGGGCCCTCACTGCTTGTCGGTCAGGTTTTTGCCGATCATGCGGATCAGCACGATGGCAGCGATGTTGGCGATCACCACCGCGATCAGCCCGCCCGCCGAGGCCATGCCGACGTCGAACTGCAGCAGGGCCTGGGTGTAGATCAGGTAGGCGAGGTTGGTCGACTCGTAGCCGGGGCCGCCGCTGGTGGTGGTGTAGATCTCGGCGAATACCGAGAGCAGGAAGATGGTCTCGATCATCACCACCACGGCAATCGGCCGCGCCAAGTGCGGCAAAGTCAGGTGCCAGAAGATGGCGATGGGGCCGGCGCCGTCGAGGCGCGCGGCTTCCTTCTGCTCCTGATCGAGCGATTGCATAGCGGTCATCAGGATCAGAATGGCGAACGGCAGCCATTGCCAGGACACGATCATGATGATCGAGAACAGCGGGTGGTGCGCCAGCCAGTCCACCGGCTGGGCGCCGAAGAACTGCCAGATGGCGGCGAGAATCCCCGATACCGGATGGAAGATCAGGTTCTTCCACAGCAGCGCGCTGACCGTGGGCATGATGAAGAACGGCGAGATCAGCAGCACCCGCACGATGCCACGGCCGAAGAACTCGCTGGCCTCCAGCAGCGCCGAGATCAGCACGCCGAACACCACGCTGATCAGCAGCACGCTGCCCACCAGCAATACGGTATTGCCGGCGCCGGAGAGAAAGGCGGCGTCGGTGACGAAGTATTCGAAGTTCTCCAGACCGACGAAATCGTTCTCGCCGGGGTACAGCAGGTTGTAACGGATCAGCGAGAAATAGACGGTCATGCCCAGCGGCACGATCATCCAGATCAGCAGCAGGGCCACCGAGGGGCTGACCAGAAACCAGCCGGGCGCCAGGCGCCGGGGCTTGCGCGCCACCGGCGTGCTGGCCTGCGCGGCGGGGGTATCGATGGCCGGAGAATTCATCATGCCTCCGAGGGCGGAATTGGGGGTGGCGTAACGCAAGTGGGCAGCCGGTAGGGTGGGCTTCCGCCCACCGTTCTGCTCGTTCCTACGCTCCGCGTTGGAATGCATCCTGGGGCGCTCTGCGCCCCGTGACACCGAGTCAGCGGACGCGGAGCGTCCTCACATGCGCTCCCACGCAGAGCGTGGGAGCGATCCTGGTGGTGTTACTTCGGATAGCCAGCGCGCTTCATTTCCCGCTCGGTGCTCTGCTGGGCGGCCTGCAGGGCCTGCTGCGGTTGCATCTGCCCGGTGAGCGCGGCGGTGAACAGCTTGCCGACGCTGGTGCCGATGGCCTGGAACTCGGGGATGGTCACCAACTGGATGCCCACGTAAGGCACCGGCTTGGCGCTGGGGGCGGCCGGGTCGGCCTTCTTCAGCGAGTCCAGAGTGACCTTGGCGAACGGCGCGGCCTGCATGTAGGCGTCGCTGTAGGTCGAGGCGCGGGTGCCCGGCGGCACGTTGGCCACGCCATCGCGCTCGGCCACCAGTTCGGCATAGGCCTTGGAGGTGGCCCAGGCGCTGAAGGTCTTGGCGGCGTCCTTGGACTTGGAACTGGTGGGGATCGCCAGCGCCCAGGAATACAGCCAGGAGGCGCCCTTGTCGGTCACCTGGGTTGGCGCAAAGGTGAAGCCGACGGCGTCGGCGACCTTGCTTTGCGAGGTATCGGTGACGAAAGAGCCGGCGACGCTGGCATCGACCCACAGCGCGCACTTGCCGCTGTTGAACAGCGCCAGGTTCTCGTTGAAACCGTTGCTGGAGGCGCCGGGTGGGCCGTATTTCTTCATGTTGTCGACGTAGAAGTTCAGCGCGTTCTGCCATTCGCTGCCGGTGAATTCCGGCTGCCACTGCTCATCGAACCAGCGTGCACCATGGGCGTTGGCCAGGGTGGTGATCAGCGCCATGTTCTCCCCCCAGCCGGCCTTGCCGCGCAGGCACAGGCCGTACTGGCCCTTGTCCGGCTGATGCAGCTTGCCGGCGAACTCGGCCATCTGCTCCCAGGTCGGTTGCTCGGGCATTTCCAGACCGGCCTGCTCGAACAGGTCCTTGCGGTAATAGGTGATCGAGGCTTCGGCATAGAACGGCAGGGCGTACAGCGTGCCCTTGGCGGACAGGCCTTCGCGCACCGAGGGGAAGACGTCGTCGAGGTCATAGTCGGCCGGCAGTTCGGTCATCGGCTCCAGCCAGCCTTTCTCGCCCCACAGCGCCGCTTCGTACATGCCAATGGTGAGCACGTCGAACTGGCCACCCTGGGTGGCGATATCGGTGGTCAGGCGCTGGCGCAGCACGTTCTCCTCGAGCACCACCCACTTCAGACGGATGTCGGGATTCTGTTCTTCGAAAGTCTTGGCGAGCCGCTGCATGCGGATCATGTCGCTGTTGTTGACCGTGGCGATGGTCAGGGTTTCGGCGCCCTGAGCAACCAGGGTGAGGGACAGGCAAGAGGCTGCAACGAGGGCTTTGATCGAGTTGTTCATGCTTGTGAACTCCTCTCCCGCGCCTGTACGGCTGCGGAAGATCGTTATTGTTTTTGTTTGGCTCGGGCCGGATTACACCCCCGCAGGCCTGCACGAACAAATCCTTGAGTGCACAGTGATCGATACTTTTTTGCACTGCTTGGGCAGTGAGAAACCGCCACGGTAAGGGGTGTAACTCTCTGGCATGAGGGGTGTAGAGGAGGTCGGAGCAGGGGGCGACTACCGATTCAGTACAGGTTTTGCTCGGTCAGGCGCTGCACCGCCAGCTTGCGATAACCGGAGGGGGTCATGCCCTTGAGCTGCTGGAAACGGCGGTTGAAATTGGAAATGTTGCTGAAGCCGGACTCGAAGCACACGTCGGTCACCGGCTTGTCGCTTTTGCTCAGCAGCTCGCAGGATTTGCTCACCCGCAGGCGATTGACGAACTCGACGAAACCACGTCCGGTGGCCTGCTTGAAGAAGCGCGAAAAGTAGGTGGTGGTCATGCCCAGGTGCTCGGCGACTTCCTCCTGGCTGATGCCCTGCGCGTAGTGCTGGAAGATGTAGTCCACCGCCCGGTTGATGCGCTCGACATGTTGCTCGTCGCCCAGCTCCGAAGAGGTCACGGCCGAGAGCAACTGGTAATCCTCGCTGCCGGCGAGCAGCTCCATGAGGATGAAGAAATGGCCCAGGCGGGTGATGCCGCGGCTGTTGGCGATCTTGCCCATCAGCACGCTAGCTTCGCGAATCAGCTGCGGGTCGCGGAACTCTATGCCGAACTGCGCACGGGCCAGCAAGGGTTGCAGGGTCTTCAACTCGGCGAACACCGCGGTGCCGCTCTCCAGCACTTCATCGGTGAAGTTGACCAGCATGTCGCGGGTTTCCACCACCTCGCCTTCCTCGACCTGGCTGATCCAGTTGTGCGGCAGGCCGGGGCCGGTGAGGAACAGGGTGTAGGGGGAGAAATTGCCGATGTAGTCGCCGATGAACACCTTGCCGGAGCTGGCGACGATCAGGTGCAGCTCGTATTCCTTGTGGAAGTGCCAGCGCACCAGCGGCGAGGGAAAGCCGTGCTGGCGGTAGATCAGCGAATGGCCTTCATGGTCGTCCATCAGTTCGTAGGACGGGTCGGCTACGCGGGATGTGCGGGTCATGGTCGTCGTCGGTCAATGCCTCAAGAAGGGTCTGTACGAAAAATACCTGCGCTCGGTGATGCTTCGTTAAAAAACGGTTCGGAATGCTCATTTACAATTCGTAAACTCCGCTTCCTCACCGTTTTTTGCCTCGCCTGACCTTCGCTCGGAAACTTTTCGTACGGACCCTGCCACGTTTTAACATATCGAGGCGGGCTGCCAAGTCAGAGCAGGCTCAATTGCGCACCCGGCGGGCAGAACTGCGAACAGTCCAGCACCCCGCTACCGCGCTGATCCAGGCCGAGCTTGCGCCGCGCCAGGCGAAAGCGCTGCTCCAGCAGATCGGCGAACTGGCCCTCACCACGCATGCGGCTGCCGAAGCGGCTGTCGTAGTTCTTGCCGCCACGGCTCTGGCGAATCAGGCTCATCACGTGGGCGGCGCGATCCGGAAAGTGCACCTGCAGCCATTCCTCGAACAACCCGGCGATCTCCAGCGGCAGGCGCAGCAGTACGTAACCGGCTGAGCGAGCACCGGCATCACGGGCTGCTTCCAGGAGTGCTTCCAGCTCCATGTCGTTGATCTGCGGAATCATCGGCGCGCAGATGGCGCTGACCGGGACACCCGCTTCGTGCAACGTGCGCATGGCGCGCAGGCGCGCCGCTGGGGCGGCAGTGCGCGGCTCCATGATGCGTTTGAGTTCGTCATCCAGGGTGGTCAGGCTGAAGGCCACGCTGACCAGGTTGTGCCTGGCCAGCTCGCTGAGCAGATCGAGGTCACGCAGGATCAGCGAACCCTTGGTGATGATGTGCAGCGGGTGCTTGTAGCGCAGCAGGATTTCCAGGGCCTGGCGAGTCAGGCGCTGTTCACGTTCGATGGGCTGGTAGGCGTCGGTGTTGATGCCCAGGGCGATCGGTTGCGGCACGTAGCCGGGCTTCTGCAGCTGCTCTTCGAGGCGTTCGGCCAGGTTGGTCTTGGCGATCAGGCGGGTTTCGAAGTCGATGCCCGGCGACATGTCCCAGTAAGCGTGAGTCGGCCGGGCGAAGCAGTAGATGCAGCCATGCTCGCAGCCACGGTAGGGGTTCACCGAGCGGTCGAAGCCGACATCCGGTGAGTTATTGCGGGTGATCGCCGTCTTCGCCTTCTCCTTGCGCACTTCGGTAGCGCGACTTGGCGGCGTTTCGTCCTGATACCAGCCGTCGTCTTCCTGCTCCGAACGGGTCGGCGCATAACGGTTGTGCGGATTGCTGGCGGTACCACGGCCACGTGGCGGCAGGCTGACGGACATGCTCGGACTCCAAAATATACTGTATAAAAATACAGTTATTTGGGGCCCGGGCAAGTCCCTTCTGTCGCGGCGTCGATCAAACGGCCGCGATCTGCGGCGCTTCCTCACGCTTGGCATAACGCTGCGCCAGCACCGCGCAGACCATCAGCTGGATCTGGTGGAACAGCATCAGCGGCAGGATCAGTACGCCAATGGCGCCGCCGGCGAACAGCACCTGGGCCATCGGCACGCCGGTGGCCAGGCTCTTCTTCGAGCCGCAGAAGAGGATGGTGATGCGGTCTTCCAGGCTGAAGCCCAACCATTTGCCCAGCAGGTGGGTCAGCACCAGGGCCAGGGCCAGCAACACGCAGCAGGCGGCAATCACCAGCAGCAGGGTGGTCAGCGGTACCTGCTGCCACAGGCCGCCAATCACCGCGGCGCTGAACGCGGTGTAGACCACCAGCAGGATCGAGCTCTGGTCGACGTATTTCAGCCAGCTCTTGTTCTGGTTGACCCAGCCGCCGATCCAGCGCTGAGCGATCTGGCCGAGAACGAAGGGCAGCAGCAGCTGCAAGCTGATCTTGCCGATGGCATCTAGGGTCGAGCCGTTGTCGCCGTGTACGCCCATCAGCAAGGCCACCAGCAGCGGGGTGACGAAGATACCGAGCAGGCTGGAGGCCGCCGCGCTGCAGATCGCCGCTGGGATGTTGCCGCGCGCCAGCGAGGTGAAGGCGATGGCCGATTGCACCGTGGCCGGCAGCGCACACAGGTAGAGCATGCCCAGGTACAGCTCTTTGCCCAGCAGCGGCTCAAGTGCCGGCCTGAGTGCCAGGCCGAGTAGCGGAAAGAGGATGAAGGTGCAGGTGAACACCAGCAGGTGCAGACGCCAGTGACCGGCACCGGCAAGAATCGCCTGACGCGACAGTTTGGCGCCGTGCATGAAGAACAGCAGGGCGATGGCCAGGTTGGTGATCCATTCGAAGATCGTGGCGACCTGACCGCTGGCGGGTAGCAGTGTGGCGGCGAGCACAACGGCGAGCAGAGTCAGGGTGAAATTGTCGGGCAGCAGGCGGCGCAGGAACATGGCGAATCTCGGACTTGCGATACAGGAGGGCGCCAGACTATCGTCGTCGAAAATTTCCGGCTAACGCTAAAGAGCCAGCAAGTGTCGCCAAACAGACATCTCGCCACCCTGCATCGCAGCCTGCCCGAGCTGCCCAGCCTGCCTCGGCCGCTGTATGGCCGCACCGAATCGCTGACCAATCGCGCCCTGACCTTCCGCCATACCCACCCCTGGGTGCAGCTGTCTTACGCCATCGCCGGGGTGCTCGAGGTGCAGACCGCTGGGGCTCGCTTCGTCGCCCCTCCGCAGCGCGCGGTGTGGGTGCCGGCGGGGGTCGAACATCAGGTATTCAGCTCGCCACGTACCGAGATGCGCAGTCTGTACATCGACGGCAGCGCGGTGCCCTGGGGGCCGGCCGAGTGCCGGGTGCTGGCGGTCAGCCCGCTGCTGCGCGAGCTGATTCGCGGTTTCAGTGCGTTGCCGGCCGAATACGACGAGCAGGGCGCGCCGGGTAGATTGGCGGCAGTGTTGCTGGACGAACTGCGCGCTGCGCCAGAGGTGGCGTTGATGCTGCCGCTGCCGCAAGACGCGCGGCTGCGCGAGGTCTGTCAGGGGCTGGAGGATGCGACGCTGCGCCAGCTCGGCCTGGGCGAATGGGGCGAACGCCTGGGGGTTTCGGAAAAGACCCTGAGCCGGCTGTTCCTGCGTGAGACGGGTCTGAGTTTTCGCGTCTGGCGCCAGCGGCAACGCCTGCTCGATGCCCTGAGCCCGCTGGAGCAGGG
Organism: Pseudomonas sp. ZH-FAD; assembly: GCF_002803095.1. Lineage (GTDB taxonomy): Bacteria > Pseudomonadota > Gammaproteobacteria > Pseudomonadales > Pseudomonadaceae > Aquipseudomonas. Next base: position 311,743 of record NZ_PGLR01000001.1, read on the forward strand.
CGAGCGCGTCACCGACGTGGCGTTGGCCTGCGGCTATGACTCGCTATCGGCCTTTATCGCCGCCTTTCGCCGCCAGTTCGGCGCAACGCCGGGGGAGTTCTTTCGCGAGTAAGGTCGAGGTGGGTGCAACTCGCCTGCACCATCGGCGCAACACGATCCATCGCCTGGTGGGTTACGTGGGGCGGCCATCCGAGCGCGCGACCTCTATCGATGCTTGCGAGATCGACGCTCGGCGCCGCTAACCCTCCCTACGAGTCACTCGCTCGGCTTCTTCAGCTTCGGATTGGGAAAGAACTGCACCGCCTGCACATTGGGGTCGGCCGCCTTGGGCTTCAGGCCGCTGACGTTGACCCGCGTGGGGATCTCCTTGGGCACCGAATTACCGCGTGCATCGAGGGTGTCGGCGTAGCCGCACTTGACGCATTCGCGGTGCGGCACGCCGTCGACGTTCCACATCTTGATGCTGTCGGTTTCGCTGCACGCCGGGCACACGGCGCCGGCGATGAAGCGTTTCGGGGTGCTGTTCACAGGCGCATCGCTCATGCGGCCTCCTGGCTCAGGCCGAGGTGGCGCAGCAGGGCATCGATGCTCGGCTCACGGCCACGGAAGTCGACGAACAGCACCATGGGTTCCTGCGAGCCGCCACGGGCGAGGATCGCCTCGCGGAAGGCGCGGCCGGTATCGGCGTTGAACACGCCTTCCTCCTCGAACTTGGAGAAGGCATCGGCGCTGAGCACTTCGGCCCACTTGTAGCTGTAGTAACCGGCCGCATAGCCACCGGCGAAGATGTGTGCAAAGCCGTTGGCGAAGCGGTTGTAGGCCGGCGGGCGCAGTACCGAGACTTCGGCGCGCACGCCTTCGAGCACGTCCAGCACGCTGCGGCCGTCGCCGTGGCTGGCGTGCAGCTCGAAGTCGAACAGGGAGAACTCCAACTGGCGCACCATCATCAGCCCGGACTGGAAGTTCTTCGCCGCCAGCATCTTGTCCAGCATGGCCTGCGGCAGCGCCTCGCCGGTTTCATAGTGGCCGGAGATCAGCGCCAGGCCTTCGGGCTCCCAGCACCAGTTCTCCATGAACTGGCTCGGCAGCTCTACCGCATCCCAGGCCACGCCGTTGATGCCAGAGGCACCTGCGTGCTCGACGCGGGTCAGCAGATGGTGCAGGCCATGGCCGAATTCGTGGAACAGGGTGGTGACCTCGTCGTGGGTCAGCAGCGCCGGCTTGCCGCCGACCGGCGGGGTGAAGTTGCACACCAGGTTGGCCACCGGGGCGATCAGCTTGCCCTGGGCGTCGCGGCGCTTGTCGCGGGCGCCGTCCATCCAGGCGCCGCCGCGCTTGTTGGCGCGGGCGTAGAGGTCGAAGAAGAAGCGGCCGACGTGCTGGCCGTTCTCGCTGATCTCGAACAGGCGCACATCCGGGTGCCAGGTATCGAAGTCTTTCAGCTCGCGAATCTCGATGCCGTAGAGCTTCTGCACGATGGCGAACAGGCCGCTGAGTACCTTGTCCACCGGGAACCAGGCGCGCACTTCTTCTTGGGAAATGCTGTAGCGCTGCTGGCGCAGGCGCTCGCTGTAGTAGCCGACGTCCCAGCTTTGCAGGTCATCCAGGCCCTGCTCGGCGGCGAAGGCTTTCAGTTCGGCCAGGTCCTGTTCGGCGAAGGGCTTGCTGCGCACCGCCAGGTCACGCAGGAAGCTCAGCACCTGGTCGGTGTTCTCGGCCATCTTGCTGGCCAGGCTCAGTTCGCTGTAGTTGGCGAAGCCGAGCAGGCGCGCCAGTTCCTGGCGCAGGTCGAGAATCTCGCTCATCAGCGGGCCGTTGTCGTTCTGCCCGGCGTTCGGCCCCTGGTCGGAGGCGCGGGTGCAATAGGCGGCATACACCTCTTCGCGCAGGGCGCGGTCGTCGGCGTAGGTCATCACCGCGTAGTAGCTGGGGAATTCAAGGGGGATCAGCCAACCGTCCAGGCCCTTGGCCTCGGCGGCCTGTTTCATCTGCGCCTTGGCCGAGTCGGTCAGGCCGCTCAGCAGGGCTTCGTCGGTGACCTGCTTGGTCCAGGCCTGGGTGGCGTCGAGCAACTGGTTGGAGAACTTGCTGGTCAGCTCGGACAGGCGCATTTGGATTTCGCCGTAGCGCTTCTGCTGCTCGGCCGGCAGATCGATGCCGGACAGGCGGAAATCACGCAGGGCGTGTTCGAGTATGGTCTTCTGCGCCACGTCGAAATTGGCCGCAGCCGGGCTCTTGGCCAGTGCGTCATAGGCCTCGAACAGCGGCTTGTTCTGGCCCATCTCCGTCCAGTATTCCGACAGCTTGGGCAGGCAAGCCTCGTAGGCCGCGCGCAGCTCGGTGCTGTTGCACACGGCGTTGAGGTGGCTCACCGGGCTCCAGGCGCGGCCCAGGCGCGCGCCCAGTTCGTCCAGCGCCAGCACCAGGCCGTCCCAGCTCGGATTGGCCTGCTGTTGTTCGAGCAGTTTGGCGATGGCAGCGCGGCTGTCCGCCAGTATCTGGTCGACGGCGGGCTCGACGTGTTCCGGTTTGATCTGCGAATAGGGCGGCAGGTCGAAGTCTTGCAGCAGGGGATTGTTCGCGGTCACGACGAGGCACCTGTGGCGAATGAATGTGGGGTTGCGGCGCAGAGCGGCAATAATTCTGGCGCGATAGCAACCGACATGGGGGCCATCTTAATTAGAATCAAGCTTTCCCGCAGCTCAGGAGCTTCTATCGTGGCGATTCGCAAATACCAGCAGCACGTTCCACAACTGGGCGCGCGCGTATTCGTCGACGCTTCTGCCGTGGTCATCGGCGATGTCGAACTGGGTGAAGACAGCTCGGTCTGGCCGATGACCGTGATCCGCGGCGACATGCACCGCATCCGCATCGGCGCGCGCACCAGCGTGCAGGACGGCAGCGTGCTGCATATCACCCACGCTGGCCCGTTCAACCCCGATGGCTATCCGCTGATCATCGGTGACGAGGTGACCGTCGGGCACAAGGTCACCCTGCACGGCTGCACCCTGGGCAACCGGATTCTGGTGGGCATGGGCAGCATCGTCATGGACGGTGCGGTGGTCGAGGATGAGGTGATCATTGGCGCCGGCTCGCTGGTGCCGCCCGGCAAGCGCCTGGAAAGCGGCTACCTGTACGTCGGCAGCCCGGTGAAACAGGCGCGCCCGCTGACTGACAAGGAACGCAACTTCTTCAGCTATACCGCCGGCAACTACGTGAAGCTCAAGGATCTGCACCTGGCCGAAGGCTACGACCAGTGAGCGACGAACTGATCATCCGGCCCATCGAGGCGGCCGATTTCGACCAGGTCTGGCCGATCATCCGGGACGTGGTGCAGGCACAGGAAACCTACGCCTTCGACCCGAACATGGATCGTGAAACGGCCTGGAAAACCTGGGTCGAACTGCCGCGCGCCACCTTCGTTGCCGAGCAGGGCGGGCAGATTCTCGGCACCTACTACATCAAGGCCAACGCCGCTGGCCCGGGCGATCACGTGTGCAACTGCGGCTATATGACCGCCCCGGCTGCCCGTGGCCGCGGCGTCGCCAGCCGGCTCTGCGCTCACTCACTGGAGGTGGCGCGCGAGCTGGGGTTCAGCGCCATGCAATTCAATAGTGTGGTGGCAACCAATACGGTGGCCGTGGCGCTATGGCAGAAACACGGTTTCGCGATTGTTGGCACCTTGCCCAAGGCCTACCGCCACGCCCGGTATGGCCTGGTGGATTGCCATGTGATGTTTCGTAGTTTGGACGCCTGAAAGTCCGTGCGGCAGCGAGTCGTATCTGCGATTCCGCTTAGACGGGCTGCTTGGTTCCGGACACGGATTTTTGCGTAGGGCGGGCTCAGGAGCGAAGCGAACAGCCCGCAAATTGCTGCCTACACGGCAGTGAAGGTACCGAAGAACCGCGAGGCCGAGATCTGCCATTTCTGAGCTGCCTACACGGCAGTGAAGCCGTGTCCTGTGCGTGACCTGTCACCGTGACATTTCTGAGCTGCCTACTCGGCAGTGAAGCTGGAGCAGATCACCGGCAAGAAGGCCGAGCATTTCTGAGCTGCCTACACGGCAGTGAAGTAGGAAAGATAGAGGGCAAGTGATTTTTTCTCAAGGCCAAAGCCCGAGCCGCGGCGGTTTCACCCTTTTTTCCCATCCTCAACCAAGTGCTTGATTTTAAAGGTATGGAAATGGGTTCTGGAAAAAAGGGTATGCCGATCAGGGTATGTAAAGCCGATCACTTACATCGACAGCTGCACGCAAACAGGCTTTCGCACTTTCCTCCCTCGTGATGACGGTTATTCTCCCAGCAACCCTCAGGGACTACATCTACGACAAGGATCGCCCAATGACCGAACCCAATCCCTTTGCGCCCGAACCGCTCGTGCCGACATCGGCTTCACGACAATTGCCGGTACTGCCACTGCATCTGGTGGGCGTAGTCCTGGCGGTGAGCGTTGTCAGCATGGTGATATCGCTGGTCGGCTGGCTGATGAACGATGTGGCGACCGACCTGACGTTCTGGCTGCGCTATGTTGCCACCTATTGGCTCAGCCATCTGTTGATGGCCGGGTTGGGCGTCTATTGGCTGGCCAATGCCTATATGGAGCGCCACAGCCTGGCAGGTTACCGGCAGCCGGCAACGCTTTTGGTGAGCTATGGGGTGCTGTATCTGTTGCTGACCTGGGCGCTGGGGTACGCCTCGGGGCAACTCTACATGTGGCTGTACGAGCAGGTGGATGCCCACGGTAGCGGGCGTCTGCTGATGAGCTTCGGCTGGTGGCTGGTCGGTCTGTTGAGTTTCTGCCTGGGAGTGCTGTTGCCCCTTTGGCTGCTACTGCATCTGTTCCGCGGCCAGGCCGAGATGGCCACTGGGGATGTGCAGGTGTCTGGTGTGACATTGGCCTGGAGTTTTGCGCTGGCCCTGCTGGTGGCCTACCTGCAGCTGGCCGGTCTGATGACCCAGATGGTGAGCGGGATGCTGTACGGTTACGAGCTTCAGGGTTGGGAGGGGGTGCTCAACCTGATCCACGGCGCTCTGTATCTGCTGGTGGCGTTCCTCACCGCACGCGCGTTGCTGCCGGAGCAGGTTCGCGGATTCAATGGTGGGCGCCTGATCGTGGCCGTAGTGATCACGCTGCTGTTGTGGATCGGCAGTGCGCTGCTTTGCGCGGTCATCATGCTGGCGTTGCTCTGGGTTGGTCTGGTCGCGGATATCGTTCTGATGCTGCTCTTCGGCTTGCTGCAACTGGCGCTGCTCTGGCCATTCAGCCGTCTCGGGCTGCGTTGGGGCTATCGCGCGCAGGCCGCTCAGGCGTGAACCAGCGGGCAAAGGCGGGTATCCTTCGCGACCGTTTCGATTGCGAATAGGCGCTCGCCATGCATCACTCCACCATCCTCTTCGACCTCGACGGCACCCTCACCGACCCGCGTGAGGGCATTACCCGCTCGGTGCAGTACGCCCTGGCCAAGCTGGGTATCGATGAGCCGGACCTGGCCGCGCTGGAGCACTTCATCGGCCCGCCCCTGTTGCAGTGCTTCATGGCCACCTATGCGCTGGACGAGGCCACCGGCTGGCAGGCGGTCAATCACTACCGTGAGCGCTTTCGGGTTACCGGGCTGTACGAAAATCGTGTATTCGATGGCGTGGAGACGCTGCTCGAGGCGCTGGTGGCGCAGGGCCGAACGCTTTATATCGCGACCAGCAAGCCGACGGTGTTCGCCGAGGAAATTGCCCGGCACTTCGGCTTCGACCGCTACTTCAAGCGCATCTACGGCAGTGAGCTGGATGGCACCCGCACCAACAAGGTGGAGCTGTTGGCGCATCTGCTGGACTCGGAACGATTGGCGCCCGGCTCGGCACTGATGATCGGCGACCGCAAGCATGACCTGATCGGCGCACGCAGCAATGGTCTGCAGGCGGTGGCGGTCGGTTACGGCTTCGGTAGTCGTGAGGAGTTGCTCGGCGAGACGCCGGACTTTCATTTCGAGACGCTGGAGGAAATGCGCCGGGCATTCATCTGCTGAGAACTGTAGGAGCGAGCTCTGCTCGCGAATGAAAGCGAAAGCTTCGCGAGCAAGCTTGCTCCTACAGGGGTGTATCAGCCGTTACGCTGATAGACGATCTTCTTGGTGCCGCCGTCGCAGCTGCCGACGACCATGCTCTGATCCTGAACTTCGTCGTTTGGCACGATTTCCAGGGTGTAGCTGGGCACGTTGTTGGCCTGAATCTTCACTTCGATTTCCTGCTTGAGTTCTTCGCAGGGCTTGGGCGCGGCCAGCGCGCCGCCAGCAAGGAGCATCAGGGCCAGGGCGGGAATCAGTCGTTGCATCGCTTGTACCTCCGGTGTTGGGCGAAACCTGAGTAGGTTGGACTGGCAATCTGCCCCGCAGTTCTAGTGGTTTTGCATCAGGCTTTCCAACGCGGCCCGACGATCCGTTTCCGGCAGCCGACCGAGCGCGGCCACGGCGGCGTAGAACGCGCGCCAATCCCGGCCCTCGCGCGTGAACAGTGCCGTGAAAGCCGGCACCCATTGGTCGTAGAGGCCGAAGGGCAGCAGCTTGGCGTTGTTCAGCGGGCTTTCGATCCAGGCGTCATAACGACCCTGGCCACCCCATTCGCGCTGGCGCAAGGCGCGGTAGTCGCGACGCAGGCGCTCGAACTCGGCCTGTTTGGCAGCGCGCATCTCGTGCGGCGGCAGGTCGCTGGCGTAGAGCCGGCTCAGGCGCTCGCGGCTGGCCAGCACCAGTTCGATGAACTGCTGGCGCTGGCGGTCGTCGCTGGCCGGCGGCGTTTCACCACGGGTCGCGTGCCACTGACGCAGCCCCTCGCGTTCGACGAAGGTGGCGAAGGACTCGTTGAAGGCGGTATCGCCCGGCAGGTAGTACTGCTGGTGCGCCAGCTCGTGGAAGATCACCGCGATGAAACGCTCGTCGCTCCAGCGCAGCATAGTGTTGAGCAGCGGGTCGTCGAACCAGCCCAGGGTGGAGTAGGCCTCGACACCGCCGATGTAGGTATCCAGGCCCTGCTGACGCAGCAGTGCAGCGGCACCGCGGGCTCGGCCCTGTTGGTAGTAGCCGCGGTAGGCGACGCAACCGGCGATGGGGAAACAGTGCAGCTCGGGGTCGAGGGAGAACTCCGGCGTGGCGAAGACATTCCACACCACGAAGGGGCGCTCCAGGTCGGCGTACAGGCGATAGCTGCGGTTCTCTGGCAACTGCAGGCTGGCGCTGGCGAAGTCCCGCGCCTGCTGGCTCAGCTTCAGGCGCCTGGCCAGATCGGGGTCTATGGCCGAGTCGTCGAGCAGGCGTTCGACTGGCTGGCGTGCCTGCAACAGTTGCCATTGGCCCTGACCAAGATGGGCGTAATAGTCGAGGGTCGAGCAGCCGCCCAGCAGCAGGGCGAGCAGGGGAACCGCGCAGCGGCGCAGCAGGTCTTTAGGAGAGGCGTTAGGCATGCCGTCACGCTAGCTGATCGCGTTGCTTGTCTCCAGCCCCGTGCGTGTGAATAGGCTCGTTTCGCCTCGGTTTTGCCCGCCTCCCGATGTAGGCTGGTGTCTGAACCCTATCGTGGAGGTCGCCATGCGCGCCCTGTTTCTCGCCCCCGCCCTGATGATACTTGGGGCCTGTGCTTCCCCCCTGCCTAAGCCCGACCCGCAGCAGGCCTGGGTCGAGTTGTATTCCACCGCCGATACCTTGCTGATGGCCGACCGCCTGGACGGCAAGCGCTGGCCGGATGGCCGCTACTTTCAGGTGACGCCCGGCCAGCATGAGCTGGAAACACGCTTCCAGTTCGAGGTGCGTAGCGGTGGGTCGATAGGGATGCAGAGCGAGCCATTGCGCATGACCTGCGAGATTCGCCTGCGCTATGACGACTTCGCAGCCGGTCAACGCTATCGAATCGAGGCGCGCCAACAGCTGATGAAGGCGCAGGCCTGGCTGTATGACGAGCAACGCAACGTGTTGGCGCGTGGCGAGGTGTTGCGTTGCGGGACGGCCATCTAGACCAGGGCTGATCCGCACGGCGCGCCCCGCTGATCAATGGGGGCGCCGCGGGTGCAAGGTCAGGCTTCGAGTATGCCTTCCAGGGTGATCGTGGCGTTCAGTACCTTGGATACCGGGCAGCCGGTCTTGGCAGCTTCCACGGCTTTCTCGAAGGCAGCGCGTTCGGCGCCCGGGATCTTCGCGCGCAGCGTCAGATGCACGGCGCTGATCTCGAAGCCGCCCTCGACCTTTTCCAGGGTCACTTGCGCCTTGGTGTCGATGCTCTCGGCGGTCATGCCGGCGTCGCCCAGCTCCTTGGACAGCGCCATGGAGAAGCAGCCCGCATGAGCGGCGCCGATCAGCTCTTCGGGGTTGGTGCCGGGCTTGTCCTCGAAGCGGGTGTTGAAACCGTAGGGCGAATCCTTGAGGACGCCACTTTCGGTAGAGATGGTGCCTTTGCCGTCCTTGATACCACCTTGCCAGTGGGCCGAAGCTGTCTTCTTCATATGCGTCTCCCATCGTATGAACGGGGCCACCGATCTGGCGGCCTGTTCTGATTCAGAGGGCTGTCACGCGTACAAGTTCGCACTTAGCCGTGTTGCAGCTCGGCGAGGATGTCGAAGGCGTGCAGGCGGTCGGCGAAGTCGTACATGTCGCAGGTGAAGATCAGCTCGTCCGCTTCGGTTTGCTCCAGCAACTGTTCCAGGCGCTGACGCACGGTCTGCGGCCCGCCGATGGCGGCCAGGCCGAAGAACTCGCCCACGGCCTGACGCTCGTGCGGCAGCCACAGGCCGTCCATGCTTGGCACCGGCTTGCGTTGCACCAGGCTCTGGCCGCGGATCAGCGCCAGGATGCGCTGGAACGCGGAGGTGGCCAGGTATTGCGCCTGCTCGTCGCTGTCGGCTGCCAGCAGCGGTACGCCAAGCATCACATAAGGCTTGTCCAGCACCGCCGAGGGGCGGAAGTGGTTGCGGTAGATGCGGATCGCCTCGTGCATGTAGCGCGGTGCGAAGTGCGAGGCGAAGGAGTAAGGCAAGCCCTTCATGCCGGCCAGCTGGGCGCTGAACAGGCTGGAACCGAGCAGCCAGATCGGCACATTGGTGCCCGCTCCGGGCATGGCGATCACCCGCTGCCCTTCCTGGCGCGGCCCGAGGTAGGCCTGCAGTTCCTCGACGTCATTGGGGAAGTCGTCGGCGCTGCCATCACGGCTGCGGCGCAGGGCATGGGCGGTGTACTGATCGGCGCCGGGCGCGCGGCCCAGGCCCAGCTCGATCCGCCCGGGATAGAGCGTGGCGAGGGTGCCGAACTGTTCGGCGATCACCAGCGGTGCATGGTTGGGCAGCATCACGCCGCCCGCGCCGAGGCGGATACGCGAGGTGCCGGCGGCCAGATAGCCGATCAGTACCGAGGTGGCGGAGCTGGCGATGCCGTCCATGTTGTGGTGCTCGGCCACCCAGAATCTCTCGAAGCCGAGGCTTTCGACATGTCGGGCCAGCGCCAGCGAATTATGCAGGGCTTGAGCGGCATCGCCATCGTCGCGAATCGGCGCCAGGTCGAGGGTGGAGAGCTTGATGGAGGCCAGTCGGCTCATTGGGGAATTCTCCTCGTTGCATGGCCGGCCACTCTAACCCCTCGGGTCCAGGTAGCGCACGCCAGGCACAGGCATAGTCATCATCGATACGGGTGATGCGCTGATGCCGTCGTGGCTGGTTTGCCCGGCGGGACGCCCGGTGATGAGCGTGGCGAATGGTGCCCAGGACCGCTGTGTTCGCGAGCGAGCCTGTGCCTCAGCCAGCGCCATGTTGGGCGCGGTATTCGCCAGGGGTCAGGCCGGTCCACTGGCGGAAGGCGCGGAAGAATACGCTGGGTTCGGAGTAGCCCAGCAGCAGGGCGATTTCCGCCGCAGGCAGGCGTCCGTCGCGCAGGTGTTGTTCGGCCAGCTGGCGGCGCGTGTCGGCCAGCAGGTGCTGATAGCTGCAGCCCTCTTCGGCCAGCCTTCGCTGCAGGGTACGTTCGCTCAGGTTCAATGCGCGGGCCAGCTCGGCGCGGTCGGGCTCGCCGTGTGCCAGTTGTTCGCCGAGCAGGCCGATGACCCGCGCACTGAGGCTGGCGCTGGGCAGGCGAGCGAGCAGGGTTTCGGCATGCTGGCGCAGCAGTTGCTGCAGCGGCGGGTTGGCCTGGATCAGGGGCGCCTGTCCCAGGGCACGGGGCAGGGCGATGGCGTAGTCGTCGCTGGCGAACTGCAGTGGGCAGGCGAACACGTCCTGATAGGGTGCAAGGTCGGCTGGCGCAGCATGACGAAATTGCGCGCCGAGCAGACGGAAGTCGTCGAGCAGCGGCATGGTCATCTGCACCCAGCAGGCCATCATCGCCAGAACGCGGATACGGGTTGCCGGATGCTGCGGATGCAATGGGCGGTACAGCAGCAACAGGCTGTCGTCGCGCGTCTCGATATGCAGTTCGCCGCCCTCGCCACCGAGGCGCTGATAGCGTAGTGCAGCGTTCAGCGCATCGCCCAGGGTGGCGCTGCTCTGCAGCAGATAGCTGAGCACGCTGAATGGGCCGGGGGTGAGGTTGCGCCCAAGCAGCAGGCCGGGTTCCGCGTGCTGCAGGCGTGAATCCAGCTCATGCCAGAGGGTCTGCTGGACGCTGAAGGGGATGCGCGCGTCGGGATCAGCCAGTTGCTGGTCAGTCAGGTTACAGACGTTGAGCAGCGCCTGACGGTCTAGGCCGAGGCGACTGGCTGCGTGCAGTACAGCCTGGGTCAGACTGGCGCTGACCGAGGCCTGCGATGATTCGTGAAGGACGTTCGACATTGGCCGATTCTGCCCAATGCCGGGATTGGACGATAGCCTGCGCCCCACACAATGAGTTACGACCGGTTGGTCAACAAGGCGTGCATATTCGTCGCAAGCGGTTAGACTTCCCTCCCGGACGTCGCTCACAAGGCACGCTCGCTCAAAACAACAGAAAAAGGAGATATCCCATGAAAGGCAAATCCTTGGCATGGGTCCTGTCCGCCGCGCTCGCGGGTACTGCCCTGAGTGGCATGGCACAGGCCGAAGAGAAATTCGTCACTATCGGCACCGGCGGCCAGACCGGCGTCTATTACGTGGCCGGTCAGTCCATCTGCCGCTTCCTCAACCGTGGCTCGGCTGAGCACGGCATCAAGTGCAACGCGCCCGCCAGCGGCGGTGGTGTGGCCAACGTGAATGGCATTCGCAGCGGCGAATTCAACTTCGGCATCATGCAGTCCGACCACCAGTTCAAGGCCCTCAATGGCGCTGCGCCGTTCGAAGCCGAAGGTGCGATGAGCGATATTCGTGCGGTGTTCTCGCTGCAGAGCGAAGTGTTCACCGTCCTCGCCCGTCGTAGCGCCAACATCGCCAGCTTCGATGATCTCAAGGGCAAGCGCGTCAACGTCGGCAACCCGGGTTCCGGTCAGCGTGACACCCTGGAAGAGATCATGGCTGTCAAAGGCTGGGATCGCTCCGCCTTCGCTCTGGCTGCCGAGCTGAAGCCGGCCGAACAGGCCAGCGCTCTGGGCGACAACAACATCGATGCCATGACCTACTTCGTCGGTCATCCCAATGGCGCGATCCAGGAAGCCACCACTACCACCGACGCCGTTCTGGTTCCGGTGACCGGCGCCGAGATCGACAAGCTGCTGGCCGAGAAGACCTACTACACCAAGGCCGACATCCCTGGCGGTCTGTACAAGGGCAACGATCAGCCGACGCCGTCCATCGGCGGCAAGGCCGTGCTGTCCACCAGCGCCAAGGCCGATCCGGAAGTGGTCTACCAACTGGTCAAGTCGGTGTTCGACAACATCGATCGCTTCAAGCGTTTGCACCCTGCCTTCGCTGACCTGAAGGAAGAGGACATGATCAAGGTCGGTCTGACTGCCCCGCTGCACGAGGGCGCTGAGCGTTACTACAAGGAACGCGGCTGGCTGTAAGCCGGCATCTGGCGATAGACGAAACCGCGGCCCTGGCCGCGGTTTTCTTTTGCCCCGGGTTTGCCTCAGCTCTGCTCATCGAGCAGGTCGATGGCCAGCGTCTGCAGGCGTTTCAGCAGCGCTTGTTGAGCCGCAGAGGGCGTCTCATCGTTACGCCGCAAAAGGTACAGGGGTACGGGGATGACGGGCTCCAGCGGGCGGGCCTGAACGTCTCCGAGATTGCCTGACAAGGCCGTGAACGGGTCGACCAGGGCCAGCCCCTGCCCGGCGGCCACCAGCATGCGGGCCAGTTGGTAGGTCTGTACCGAAATGTCGATGCGGGCTGGTGGGTCCAGCTCCTGGATGTGCCCGCGCAGCAGACCACCCAACGCGTCTCGTGTGTCCAGGCCGATCAGGCTCAGCCCCGCCATGTTCTGCAGGCGCATGGGCGTCGCGCATTCCTGGTCACTCCACCAACCCGGTGGGGCGATGGCCATCATCCTTCCCTGTGTCAGCACTTCAGTGTGCAGGTCAGGGTGCTCCACACGCTGCAGCGTCAGGCCCAGATCGGCCTCGCGCAGCAACAGGGCCTGGATGATTTCGCTGGTGTGCTGGGTCGCGAGGTCGCATCGGGTGTGCGGAAATTCGGCGCGCCAGCCGCATACCACGTCAGGCAGCAGGGTCTGCGCCAGGGTGGGTGTGCAGATCAGGCGCAGCGCCCGTTCCTCGCCGCGGCGCAGGCTATCGGACAGGCGCCGCAGATCCTGCAGCTCGGCAGCGAGGCGTTCGGTCTGTTGCTGCAGTATTCGCGCTTCTGCGGTAGGCAGCAGCTTGCCGCGTACACGGCTGAACAGGGCAAACCCCAGCTGTTGTTCGGCATGCTGCAAAATCTTGCTGGCTGCCGGCTGGGAGATGTGCAGCAGCTCTGCCGCTGCCGTGAGACTCCCGGTCTGCAGGACTGCCTGAAACAGTTCGACGTGGCGTAGGCGCATGAGCAATCCGTGTTCCCGCGTGGTCGAGGGAACATAACCTAGGGTTATGGGCTGCCGCCATCTTTTCATTGGCCGCTCGTTTCGCCCCTCCATACCCTGACTTCATTCAGAAGCGGGGGATGGATCATGCGGGTCGCGGTTATCGGTGGTGGGGTGATAGGGCTGAGCACGGCCTACGCGCTGCTCCGTCAAGGGTATCGGGTTGACCTGATCGAGCAGCGTGAGGAAGTGGCGCTGGAGACCAGTTTCGCCAACGGCGGGCAACTCAGTTATTGCTATGTTTCACCCTTGGCCGATGCCGGCGTGCCGCTGCAGGCGCTGTCGTGGATGCTGCAGGGTAATGCCCCGCTGCGTTTTCGCCCCAGCCTGAGCCCGCACCAGTGGCAATGGTGTTTGCGCTTTCTGCTGGCTTGCCGTCGCTCGGTGAACCAGCGCAATAGTGCGCACCTGCTGCGTCTGGCCTTGTACAGCCAGTCGGTATTGCAGGGCTGGCGTGAGCATGAGGCGCTGGATGATTTCTCCTGGCGCGCCAATGGCAAGCTGGTGATCTACCGCAACGCTGCGAGCTGGAACAAGGCGCGCAGGGCAGTCGGTGAATCGGCGCATCAACGCCTGCTCGATGCCGATCAATGCCTTGAGCTGGAGCCCGCCCTCGAGGGGTTGGCCGGACGATTCCAGGGCGGCGTCTTCGCGGCCGGCGACGAGGTCGGTGATTGTCATCAGTTTTGCCGACAGCTGTTGCGCAAGCTGCGCAGCAATCCGTCGTTCCGCCTGCATGCCGGGCGGCGGATCACTGCAATACCTCTTGAGCACGGTAGGGTGAGGGCCGTGGCGCTGCATGACGGGGAGCTGGAGGTCGATCATGTGGTGGTCGCTGCAGGTGTCGGCAGTGTGGCATTGCTCCGCCCGCTGGGGTTGCGACTGCCGATATACCCGCTCAAGGGCTACAGCCTCACCTTGCCGCTGGCCGACCGCGCGGCGGGCCCTGAGACCAACGTCACCGATTACGACCACAAGGTGGTCTACGCCCGCCTGGGCGAGCGCTTGCGGGTTGCTGCAATGGTCGATATCGGCAGTTGGGATGCCACGCCAGACCCCGATCGGCTTGCCGAGTTGAGACAGCTTGCCCAGGCCAGCTTTCCTCGTGCGGGCGATTACGCGGCTGCCGAGACCTGGGCGGGAATGCGCCCGGCGACGCCGGAGGGCACGCCACTGTTGGGGGCCAGCGGTATCGGCAATCTCTGGCTGAACGTGGGCCATGGCAGCCTGGGCTTCACCCTGGCGTGCGGCAGCGCCGAGGTGCTGACGCAGCTGATAGGCCAGCAACAACCGGCGATCGCTCTCGACGGTATGCAGTTGGCATCCTGATAACCCCCGAACACTCACAACAGCAGGAGTTTGCCATGTCCGTGCAACGTATTCAGACCAACGAGCGCCTTTCTGGCGCGACGATCTTCTCCGATCTGGTTTTTCTCTCTGGCCAGGTACCGAGCGACCGTAGCCAGGATGTAGCGGGGCAGACCGCCCAGGTGCTGGAAAAGATCGACGCGCTGCTGACCGAGGCGGGATCTGATCGAAGTCACATGCTCAGCGCGCAGATCTGGCTGAAAGACATCGAGAAGGATTTTGCCGTCATGAATGCGGTCTGGAGTGATTGGCTGCCCGCCGGCTGCGCGCCTGCCCGGGCCACGGTCGAAGCACGTCTGGCTTCTGCCGATGTTCTGGTCGAGATCATGGTCATTGCAGTGCGTAAGGCGGCTTGACGGCCGCAATGGTTGTACCGATGGCGCTGGTGATGACAGCCCATCCACCGTTCGAAAAAACAACAACACGAGGACGTTGATATGCAGCAGCACCGAATCATGGGTTTCCTGGCATGTGTCATGGGCAGCACCTTGCTGAGCAGTCCCCTGGTCGCTCAGGAGCGCTACGTGACCATTGGCACCGGTGGGCAGACGGGCGTTTATTACACCGCCGGACAGTCGATCTGTCGGTTCCTCAATCGCAGTGGTGCCGAGCACGGCATAAAATGCAACGCGCCGTCTTCCGCTGGCAGCGTCAGCAACATTGCCTCGATCAAGAGCGGCGACTATGACTTCGGGTTCATTCAGTCCGATCACCAGAACAAGGCGCTCTCGGGCCAAGCGCCTTTCGACCAGGATGGCGCTGTCGAAGATCTGCGCGTGGTCTTCTCCCTGCAGAGCGAGATCCTCACCGTAGTCGCCCGCGCAGACAGCGGTATCGAGACCTTCGCCGACCTCAAGGGCAAGCGCGTGAATATCGGCGTGCCGGGCTCTGGCAGTCGCGATACGTTCGATGAAGTGATCCAGGCCAACGGCTGGAGCAAGTCCGACTTCTCCCTGGCCGCTGAACTCAAGCCTGCCGAGATGGCAGCCGCGTTGGGGGACAACAACCTGGATGCCATCACCTATGTGGTCGGTCATCCAAGTGGTGCGATCCAGGAGGCCATGGCTACCGTCGAAACCCGCCTGATCCCGGTCAGCGGCCCTGATATCGACAAGCTCCTGGCGCAGGCCAGCTACTTCACCAAGGCGGATATCCCGGCGGGTGTCTATCCTGGTGTGGTGCAGCCCGTCCCGTCCATCGGCGGTAAAGCGGTGCTGGCTACTTCGGCCAAGACCGATCCCGAGGTCGTCTACCAGTTGGTCAAGTCGGTATTCGATAACCTGGAACGCTTCAAACGCCTGCATCCGGCGTTTGCCGACCTGCAGGCCGAGGACATGATCAAAGCGGGGCTAACGGCTCCGATGCATGACGGGGCACTACGTTTCTACAAGGAAAAAGGCTGGCTCTAGCCGGGGGTGGAGAGTCTCAGGCTGGGCTCTAAACTCTTCGATAGCGGGCGCAGTTGAGCTGGTATAGGTAAACTGCGTGCTCAGAGATCCTTTCAAAGGGTCAAAAACCGAGCCCCTCCGTCAGCGAGGGGCTCGCCGTTTTTATCAGAATGACAACGTAGGTGTACTACCCTATGGCCGAAAAGAAACTATCCGCCGAGGAATTGATTGCCCAGGATGTCGGTGCGCGCACGCCCGTCGGCCCGATGGCCCAGGTGATCACAGGCCTGGCCCTGCTCTGGTCGCTGTTCCAACTGTGGATCGCCTCGCCACTGCCGTTCATCTTCGGTGTTGGCGTGCTCAACGATACCCAGACCCGTGCCATTCACCTGGCATTCGCCCTGCTGCTGGCGTTTCTCGCCTACCCGGCGTTCAAGCGCTCGCCGCGTGATCGCGTACCGCTGATGGATATCGCGCTAGGCCTGGTCGCCGCGGCCAGTGCTGCTTACCTGTTCATTTTCTATCAGCAGTTGGCCCTGCGCCCCGGCAGCCTGACCACGGGCGATCTGGTTACCGCCTGCATCGGTATTCCCCTGCTGCTGGAAGCCACGCGCCGCGCGCTTGGCCCACCCCTGGCAATCATCGCCCTGGTCTTTCTCGTCTACAGTCTGGCCGGCCCCTATATGCCGGGGATATTGGCGCACCGCGGAGTCAGCTTCAACGCGTTGGCCAACCACCAGTGGATCACCACCGAAGGTGTGTTCGGTATCGCCCTGGGCGTGTCCACCAGCTTCGTGTTCCTCTTCGTGTTGTTCGGCGCATTGCTCGAGCGCGCCGGTGCCGGGCATTATTTCATCCAGCTGGCATTCAGCCTGCTCGGCCACTTCCGCGGCGGCCCGGCCAAGGCGGCGGTACTGGCCTCCGGCCTGACCGGGATGATCTCCGGTTCGTCGATCGCCAACGTGGTCACCACCGGTACCTTCACCATCCCGATGATGAAGCGCACCGGGTTTTCCTCGGAAAAGGCTGGTGCGGTGGAAGTGGCCTCCTCGGTCAACGGCCAGATCATGCCGCCGGTGATGGGCGCAGCAGCCTTCCTGATGGTCGAGTACATCGGCATGCCCTATGTCGAGATCATCAAGCACGCTTTCCTGCCTGCCGCGATTTCCTACATCGCGCTGCTGTATATCGTTCATCTCGAATCGCTCAAGCTCGGCCTGCAGCCCATCGGTGGCCATCAGCCCAAACCCTGGCTGCGCCGCCTGACCGGCTTCGCCTTCGGTGCAGCTCTGATCAGCGGTCTGTCGCTGGCGGTTTATTACGGTCTCGGCTGGCTCAAGCCGGCCCTTGGTGAATACGCCCTGCCGGTGATTGGCGTTCTGCTTGCGGTGGTCTACCTGGCGCTGCTGAAAGTCGCCGCCAGCGTGCCAGTATTGCCGCCAGAAGACCCCAACGCGCCGCTGGAAGAACTGCCGCAGACCCGCGCCGTTCTGCTGTCCGGCCTGCACTTCCTGCTGCCGGTGGTGGTACTGGTCTGGTGCCTGATGATCGAGCGCCTGTCTCCCGGCCTGTCGGCCTTCTGGGGCAGCGTGATGCTGATCATCATCCTGCTCACCCAGCGCCCGCTGCTGAGCTGGATGCGCCGCGACGGCAGTCACGAGCACGGCACCTTCATCGATGGCGTGGTCGATCTGCGCGAAGGCCTGATCGCCGGTGCACGCAACATGATCGGTATCGGTATCGCCACGGCGGCGGCCGGCATCATCGTCGGTGCGGTGTCGCAGACCGGCGTTGGCCTGGTGCTGGCCGACCTGGTCGAGTTGCTGTCGATGGGCAACCTGCTGCTGATGCTGGTGCTGGTGGCGGTGTTCAGCCTGATCCTCGGCATGGGCCTGCCGACCACCGCCAACTACATCGTGGTGTCCAGTCTGCTGGCGCCGGTGGTGGTGGCGCTGGGGCAGCAGAATGGTCTGATCGTGCCACTGATCGCGGTGCACCTGTTCGTCTTCTACTTCGGCATCATGGCCGACGTGACGCCGCCGGTGGGGCTGGCCTCGTTCGCCGCGGCGGCGGTGTCCAAGGGCGACCCGATCAAGACCGGCCTGGTGGCATTCTTCTACAGCCTGCGCACTGCCGCGCTGCCGTTCCTGTTCATCTTCAACACCGACCTGCTGCTGATCGACGTCGATTTCTGGCATGGGGTGATCATTTTTATCGTGGCGACCATTGCCATGCTGATCTTCGCCGCCGGTACCCAGGGCTTCTTCCTGGTGCGCAGTCGCTTGTACGAGAGCGCATTGCTGTTGCTGGTGGCCTTCACCCTGTTCCGCCCCGGCTTCTGGATGGACATGCTGCACGATCCCTACCAGGAGGTGCCGCCGGCCGAGCTGGCGCAGGCGCTCGATGGCGTGGAAGACGGCAGCTCGCTGCGCCTGCAGGTACTCGGGGAAAATGCCGTGGGCGATCCGCGCGAGTTCACCCTGCTGCTGCCGGTACCCGATGGTGCCTCGGGTGAGGAGCGTCTGCAGAAGCTCGGCCTGAACCTCTATGAGGAGGGCGACAAGGTGCTGGTGGATAGCGTCACCTTCGGCAGCATGGCCGCCGATGCGGGTCTGGAGTTCGACCAGCAGATTCTCAGCGTGCGGGCACCGACCGACCGCTGGATGAAGGAGTTGATGTGGATTCCGGGCTTCCTGCTGTTCGGCTTGATCGTGCTGCTGCAGCGCCGCCGTCAGGTCGCGCAGACCGCATAACCTGGCCTGGCAACTGACAACAAGGCAGCTTTGGCTGCCTTGTTCGTTTATGCCCTCGCGGCGGATTGCTAGACTCGCCGGCCTGACCACTCAGACAACAAGGACGCAGCCAGCATGTCGAAGCCGCGCGTGCATTACCCCTGGTACAAGAAGGAAGACACCGACGCCTTTTTCGCCCTGTTCCAGAACAATATCGCCAACTTCGTGATCATCGCCATCAGCATGCTGGGCATGGGCTTCCCTGCCGAAATCGTGTTCGGCCAGGTATTGCCGGGGGCGGCGGTGGCGGTGATGGCCGGCAACTTCTACTACGCCTGGAGCGCCGCGCGTCTGGCGCGCCGCGAGAACCGCGCCGACGTCACTGCGTTGTCCTACGGCATCAGCACACCGGTGATGTTCGTCTTCCTGTTCGGCGTGCTGCTGCCGGCAAAGAACCTCACCGGCGACGCCGAGCTGGCCTGGAAGGTGGCGGTGGCCGCGTGTTTCATCAGTGGTCTGATCGAGGCCGCCATCAGTCTGATCGGTGGCTGGGTGCAGCGTCACCTGCCGCGTGCGGCCATGCTCGGCGCGGTGGCCGGTGTGGCGCTGACCTTCATCGCTGGCGAGATGCTGTTCAAGACCCTGGAAATCCCGGTGATCGGCCTGCTGGTATTGGCCATCACCATCGTCGGCCTGGTGGCGCGGGTAAGCATGCCGTTTCGCCTGCCGGCTTCGCTGTTCGCCATTGTCGTGGGCACGGCGCTGGCCTACCTGATCGGCGCCGCCGATAGCGGCAAGTTCAGCGATGCCTTCACCCACCTGGGTTTTTACCCGCTATTGCCCAATCTGGCCTGGTACGAGGGCCTGGGCCTGCTGTTCACCAGCATGCTGGCGCTGATGACGGTGATCCTGCCGATCACCCTGTACAACGCCATCGAGACCATGAACAACGTCGAGGCCATGAGCGCTGCCGGTGACAGCTACAGCGTGCGCGAGTGCCAGGCGGTGGACGGTCTGGGCACCTCGCTCGGTGCGTTGTTCGGCGGTGTATTCCCGACCACCGTGTACATCGCCACCGTGGGCTCTAAGTGGATGGGTGCGGGGCGCGGCTATAGCCTGCTCAACGGTGCGGTCTATGGCCTGGCGACCATGTTCGGTCTGATCGCCTTCATCGCTGCGCTGATTCCGGTGGCGGTGGTGGCGCCGATTCTGGTGTTCGTCGGCATGTCGATGATCGCCACCGCGTTCAACAGCAACCACGCCCGTTACTACCCGGCAGTGGCGTTGGCGATGCTGCCGTATTTTGCCAACTACCTGATGACGCGCTTCAACCGCGGCGCGCCGGAGGTGGTCGAGGGCATTTCCAGCGCCATCGGCGCGTTGGGGCAGGGCGCCATGTTCAGCGCCATCCTGCTCGGCGCCATGTGCGTGGCGGTGATCGATCGTCAGTTCCGCCAGGCCACTGTCTTCGCCTTGGTAGCGGCCGGCATGGCCTTCGTTGGTCTGATGCACGCACCGAAACTGGCCTGGTACGCTGCGCCGGACTTCGTCCACGGCTATCTGCTGATGGCGCTGTTCTTCGCCTGGTATGCCTGGCGCGGCGTGGAGCCGGCCGCGCCCGAGCGAGTGAGCAGCGCCGACTGAGTCACTCGCCACCCTCGAGCCTGAGCGCGCCGGTCTCCTGGCCCTCCAGCACCACATAGGCGCTGGAGCAGAACAGCGAGTTGAGGCGCTTCATGTCGGCGATCAGTTCCAAATGCAGGGAGCTGGTCTCGATGCTCTGCGGCACCTGGCGCTGCAGCCGGCCGATATGCGCGTGCGCCAGGCGCCGTTCCTGCGCGCGGAAGCGGCGCTTCTCGCGCAGCAACTGGCTGGCGCTGGCGTGATCGGCGCTGAGGAACACGTTAAGGCCCAGGCGCAGGTTGGCTGTCAGTTGCCCATGCAGGCTGGTCAGCTCCTCCAGCCCCTTCTCGGAGAAGGCTCGGCGCTGCGCAGTCTTCTCGTTCTGGATCTTGCCGAGCATGCGCTCGATCAACTCACCGGCCTGCTCCAGATTCACCACCAACTCGAGCGTTTCCGCCCAGCGCCTACTTTCATGCTCACTCATCGCTTCGCGTGGGACCTGTGCCAGGTACAGCTTGACTGCCCGGCACAGGCTGGCGACATCGTCATTGAGGCTGCGCAGCTCCTTGTTCAATGCCGGCTGGTTCTGCTCCAGCACCGGCAGCAGGTGGCCGAGCATGGCCTCGATCTTGTCGCCCACGCGCAGGGTTTCGCGCACGGCGTTGGCCAGCGCCAGGCTCGGCGTGGTCAGCGCCGTGGGGTCGAGGTGGCGTGGGCGGGCGATGCCGCTGTCGTCGGCACGGTCCGGCAGCAGCCAGTTGCAGAAGCGCGCCATCAGTCCGACGCTGGGCAGCATCAGTACGGCGCGCAGGCTGTTGTAGAGCAGGTGGAAGAAGATCACCAGCTCCGCCGGGCGCCAGTTCAGGCTGTCCAGCCAGTCGGCCAAGGGCTGCAGTACCGGCAGCACCAGCAACAGTCCGATCAGCTTGTAGATCAGGCTGCCCAGCGCCACGCGACGTCCGGCCGGGTTCTGCAGGCTGCTGGTGAGAAAGGCCAGCAGACCGCTGCCGATGTTGGCACCGATCACCAGGCCGATGGCCACCGGCAGGCTGATCAGCCCGGCACCGGCCAGGGTAGCGGTGAGCAGCACGGCGGCCAGGCTGGAGTATGTGAGCAGGGCGAACAACGCACCGACCAGCGCGTCGAGCAGCAGATCGCCGGTCAATGACGCGAACAGCACGCGAATGCCGCGCGCTTCGGTGATCGGCGTGGCGGCGGCGACGATCAGCTCCAGCGCCAGCAGCATCAGGCCCAGGCCGATGGCCACCCGGCCGAGTTGGCCCGCGCGGGTCTGCCGCCGCGAGAGAAAGAAGATCACCCCGAGAAAGATCAGCAGCGGGCTGAGCCAGGTGAGGTTGAGCGTCAGCACACGCGCCATCAGCGCCGTGCCGACGTCGGCGCCGAGCATGATCGCCAGGCCCGGCGCCAGCGCCATCAGGCCCTGGGCAACGAAGGAGGTGACCAGCAAGGCCGTGGCGTTGCTGCTCTGCACCAGCGCCGTGACGCCGATGCCGGCAACGAACGCCAGCGGCCGGCGGCCGATGTTGTGGCTGAGCACCTTGCGCAACTGCGAGCCGAACACGCGCAGGATGCCGGTACGTACGATGTGTGTGCCCCAGACCAACAGGGCAATGGCTGACAGCAAATGCAGCAGGGTCAGCATAAATCGGCCCCCCTGAAAGACGGCCGATGAGGAATTATGGTTTCGGCCTGTATAGATGAGCATCGGCCGAAATCACTGATAAAGCCAGTCAACCGTCGCGCAGTACCTTGAGTTCGGCATCATCGGCGGAGAAGCCGCGCTCGAGCTTGAACTTGAGGCTGAGGTCGGTCCGCGAGTCGGCGAACTTGAGCGCTTCGGCCAGGCTGATACGGCCGGCTTCGAGCAGGGCGAACAGGTGCTGGTCGAAGGTCTGCAGACCTTGTTCGGCCGCTCGCGCCGTGGCTTCGCGCAACTCCTCCAACTCATCGCGCTGGATCAGGTCGCGGATGTAGGGCGTGCCCAGCATCAGCTCCACCGCTACCACGCGTTTTTGCGCGATGCCCGGTACCAGGCGCTGGCCGATCACCGCGAGCAGGTTGTGCGCCACGTCGGCCAGCACCTGCTTGCGGGCGTCGTCGGGAAAGAAGCGGGCGATACGCTCGATGGCGTGGCTGCTGCTGGTGGCATGCAGCGTGGCTACACACAGATGACCGGTTTCGGCGTAATGCAGAGCGTGCTGCATGGTCGCGGCGTCGCGAATCTCGCCGAGCATGATCACGTCCGGCGCCTCGCGCAGCACGTTACGCAGGGCGTCATCGAAGCTGTGGGTATCGAGGCCGACCTCACGCTGGTCGATGATCGAGCGCTGGTGGCTGTGGAGAAATTCGATGGGGTCTTCGATGCAGACGATATGCCCGCTCTTGTGGCGATTGCGGAAATCCAGCATCGCCGCCAGGGTGGTGGACTTGCCCGAACCGGCTGCGCCGGTGACCAGGATCAGCCCGCGATCCTGCATGGCCAGCTTTTCCAGCATTTTTGGCAGGCCGAGCGCCTCGAAGCTGGGAATCTGGCTCTTGATCAGGCGCACCACCATGGCCACTTCGCCGCGCTGGTAGTAGAGGTTGACCCGATAACGTCCAGCGCCCTGCAGGCTGACCGCCAGATTCATCTCCAGATCGCGCTCGAACTCGGCGACCTGCTTCTGTGTCATCAGTTGATAGGCCAGCTGTTGCACCTCGCCGGCCTTCAAGACGCGCTGGCCCACCGGCTGGCTGTGTCCTTCCACTTTCATGTGCGGCGGTGCGCCGACGCTGAAGAACAGGTCCGAGCCGCCGTGCTGGTGGATCAGTTGCAGATAGGGGAAAACGTCAGGCTGATCGTTGGCGTTGGGGGCATTCATCGGCTTGCCGCATCTCGTTCGTGTTGCGACAAGAATAGACGGCGTCCTGCCCAGCCCGTTGCTTCGTATCAAGAGAACAGCATGAATTGTCGCCCTATAGCCTGGTTGCACTGGACAGCCGTGTTTGTGAGAGCAACAGTCAATGATCGGGGCAGCAAGGCGATTGCACGCCAGTGACTGGAGATCGATGGTGGGATTATGGGTGGCGGCTCTGCTGAGTCTGCTGTTGTGCGTATCGGCGCGAGCGGAGGTGCTGCACCTGGCTACGGGCGATGACTATGCGCCGTTCACCGGCAAGGCATTACCTGGTCAGGGCATGCTCACCCAGGTGGTGCGTGCGGCGCTGGCCGAGC
>NZ_PGLR01000020.1 GCF_002803095.1 Pseudomonas sp. ZH-FAD
CCCGGCCGGCGCCGTGCATGGCGGCTTCGCCGCTACCTGCCTGGACGGCGCCGCGGCGCTGGCGTTGTTCTCCACCCTGGAGGCGGACGTGCCGCACTCGACGGTGGATCTCAACGTCAAGTACGTGCGGCCGCTGCGCCCCGGCGAGGTCTATCAGGTGCGCGGCTGGGTCGTCGAGCGTACCCGCAGCCTGGCGATCTGCGACGCACAGATCCTCGATGCGCAGGGCAAGCTGTGCGCCAAGGCCACCACCACCTTCGTCATCGGAGCGGCCAAGGCATGAAGGAGCTCATCGTTCAGGGCCCCGGCCAACTGGCCTGGCTCGAGGCGCCCGATCCACAACTTGCTACTCCGGCCAGTGCCCTGGTCAGGCCCATCGCCTCGGCTTCCTGTGATCTGGATCGACGCCTGATCGCCGGCACCACGCCGTTCAAACCGCCCTTCGCGCTGGGTCATGAATGTGTGGCCGAGGTGCTGGAGGTCGGGTCGGCCGTGCGTAACCTGCGCCGTGGCGATCTGGTTTCGGTGCCCTGGAAGATCGCCTGCGGCAGCTGTGCTCAATGCCTGGTCGGGCGCTCCAGCGCCTGCACGGCAGTACCGCGCATGGCCGCCTACGGCGTACCGGCGGGTGGCCACTGGGGCGGGCTGTTCTCGGAAATGGTGATGGTGCCCTTCGCCGACGCCATGCTGGTGCCATTGCCTGCCGGGCTCGACCCCGTGGCCGTGTCTAGCGCCAGCGACAACCTCACCGATGCCTGGGTGGCCGCCAGCCGGCCGCTGGCCACACGCCAGGATGCCCGGGTATTGGTGGTCGGCGGCACGGAAAGCCTTGGCGTGCTCGCCGTGCAGATGGCTCGGGCCGCCGGGGCGGCCAGCGTGGACTATCTCGATGAGCATCCACTGCGCCAGCAGCTTGCCGCGCGCAGTGGCGCCGGTGTCGATCTGATGGGGCGCGATCTCGACCGCAGCTATGACCTGGTGATCTCCGCTACCCGTGATCATCAGGCGCTGCGACGGGGATTGCTGGCGCTGGCACCCGGCGGACATTGCTCGTGCATCGGTATTATCTTCGACGATCCGAAGATTCCGCTGTTCGATATGTACCTGCGCGACGTCACCTTCTCGGTGGGTGCCTGCAGCGTGCAGCAGCATATCCCCAAGGTGCTTGATCTGGTGCACAGCGGCTGTTGCGATCCGCTGCTGGTCAACCCCCAGGTGGTGGGTTGGGAGGACGCGCCGCAGGCGCTGATTCAGCCGCTGACCAAGTGCATCGTGGTGCGCGAGCGCATCACCTGAGACGGCTCAGTTGAGCTGTTCGGCAAGCGCCAGCATCACCCGCCGCCAGGCGTCCTGACCGTCGGCGTCGGTGGTGGCGAAGGCGTCGCGCAGGGTGCGCCGCTCCAGCTCGGTGGCTTCGGCCTCCAGTGCCGCGCCCGCTTCACTCAGGGCCAGCAGCTTGAAGCGATGCCGGCCCGGTTCGCGGCTGTACTGCACCAGCGCCTGTTCGAACAGGTGCGAGAGTGGGCGATGCAGCGCCTGGTTGCTGACGCCCAGGGTGGTGGCCAGTTCACCTACGCTGATTGCATCGGCGCGGGCGATCACATACAGAATACGGTGGTGCACGCGGGACAGCCCGCGCGCCTCGAGAAAACGGTCGGCCTCCACCGTCAGGCCGCGGAAACCGAAGTGCAGCAGCTCGAGGCTACGGTCCAGTGGGTCCAGCGATTTCAGGTTCACGGACGCCGTATTGATCTTTTTCTCGATGACCATGGGATATTCGCGCGGGTTGACGTGACGCACAGCCTAAGGTCTGCACCCGCCCCTCACAACACTAAACAGGAACATGCACATGCAACTGATCTACGCCGCTGCCTCACCCTTCGCTCGCAAGGTTCGCGTGCTGGCCGCGGAAACCGGCCTGCTGGATCGAATCGAACTGCTTGATACCGCCGTGCTGCCAACCACGCTCAACGAACGGGTCAACGCCCTCAACCCGTTGGGCAAGATTCCGGTGCTACTGACCGATGCCGACGAGGTGCTGTACGACAGCCGGGTGATCTGCGAATACCTCGACACCCTGCATGCGGGGGCGAAGCTGCTGCCGAGCGGCGCTGCGCGCTGGCAGGTGCTGTGCCTGATGGCACTGGCCGACGGCCTGATGGATGCTGCACTGCTGGCGCGATATGAGCGCGCTGCGCGACCCGCGGAGCTGCAGTGGTCGGCCTGGCTGGATGGCCAACTGGGCAAGGTGCAGCGCTCCCTGGCGGAGCTGGAACGCCAGGTCGAACGACTACAGGGCCCGCTCGACCTGGGGCAGATCGGCGTTGCCTGCGCGCTGGGCTACCTGGACTTCCGCTTCGCCGACCTCGATTGGCGCGCCGCTCATCCTGGCCTGGCCGCCTTTCAGCAGACCTTCGCCCAGCGCGCCTCCATGCAGGCCAGCGCGCCAGTGTGAGAGTCCGGCAGTGCCAAGGGAGTGAGTTTCATCTCTGGGTTGCAATGGCGAAGCGAGAATTGTCGAGTATCTGGCGCAAGATTTCTCGGAGTGATACCAAAAGGCTATTATTCTGGCGCGCATATTGCTTTGCTTTAGTCATTTAATTGACTATTTTCGAATGTGTATGCCGTCTATCTGAGCTGAATATCGGAAAATTGACAGTTTGTTGGTCGTGCTGATTCAATGCCGACACATAAAGCGTCACGATTGTGCTCGAGGTCCAGGGGTCGACTAGAGTTTCAGCAGGTGACGGGGGGACGCCTCGCCAGAGGTTTCTGAGAGAAGTAGGCGTGCAAGCGCTTTTCAGTTCAGTGGGTTGATCAGTTGAAATTCTCAAAGGGAATAGTCGGGTTTTTCAGCCTGGCCGTTGCGTTTTTCGCTAGTACAGCACTTGCCCAGCCCTCCAGCGTAGCTTTCTGGTACGCCGACGAGCCGCCGCTCCCAGAGCTGTCGCAGTTCGAGTGGGTGGTTGTTGAGCCCGGACATATCTCCGCTGCCGACCTCGCTTATCTCAAGGCCCAGGGCCGCACGGTGTTCGCTTACCTGTCGGTCGGTGAATACCATGGTGATCTCACCGCGGCCGGCTTGAAGGACGCTGCCAGCAGCATCAGAAACAGTGCCTGGAACAGTCAGGTCATGGATCTCGATGCATCCGCCTGGCGCGACTATCTCCTTGGCCGAGCCAGTGCTCTGAAAGGGCAAGGTTACGACGGCGTTTTTCTCGATACGCTGGACAGTTTCCATCTCCAGCCCAAGGCTTTTCAGGAGCCGCAGCGCCTGGCCCTGAAAAGTCTTCTGCAGCAGATGCATCGCCGCGAGCCCGAACTCAAGCTGTTCTTCAATCGGGGTTTCGATGTGCTGCCCGAGCTGCCGGGCGTCGCGTCTGCCGTCGCCGTGGAGTCCCTTTATGCAGGGTGGGACGCTGCAGGTGGCGGTTATCGTCAGGTGCCCCAGCGTGATCGTGACTGGTTGCTGCCACACCTCGATGACGCAAGGTCAAAAGGCATTCCGGTCGTGGCGATCGAATACCTGCCCCCGGAGCAGCGCAAGGAGTCTCGCGAGCTTGCTGCTCGCCTGGTTCGTGAGGGCTTCATTCCCTACATCACGTCGCCTGCACTGAATGCATTGGGGATGAGTTCCATCGAGGTCCAGCCACGGCGTATCGGTCTGGTCTACGACCCTCGGGAAGGCGAGCTCGAGGACAACCCGGGCCACATCTATCTTGGCGGGCTGCTCGAGTACCTGGGATATCGCGTCGACTACTGGCCTGCCGACGCGTCGCTGCCGCAGCGTTCGCTCAAGGGACTGTATGCCGGCGTCGTGGTCTGGATGACCAGTGGTGCCCCGGAGAAGCGCGACATCTTCGAGGATTGGCTGAACAAACGGCTCGATGAACAGGTGCCGCTTGCTTTCTTTTCCGGTCTGCCGCTGGACAACGACAGCCTGCTCAGCCGTCTTGGCATTCGTACACTGTCGCAGCCGATTGCCGATGACGCCGTACTGGAATCGCATGATGCCGCGCTGGTCGGTGGGTTCGAGGCACCCATGCGCTTGCGTACCCGGGAGCTGCCCGCGCTGACGGTTACCAATCCTGACGTGACCCAGGCCGCTGTGGCTCTGCGTAGTGGTGAAAGGCGCTATGTACCGGTTGCGACGGGCAGTTGGGGTGGTTTTGCGCTGACGCCCTATGTGTTCGAAGAGGGGCTGGATCACCGTCGCTGGATCGTCGACCCCTTCGCTTTCCTCCAGCGCGCCTTCGCCTTGCCTCCCATCCCCAGACCTGACACGACCACGGAAAACGGCCGACGGATCGCCACCGTGCACCTCGATGGCGATGGTTTCGTTTCCCGCGCCGAGGTAACTGGTACGCCTTACTCCGGTATCCAGGTACTGGATGATTTCATCACCCCCTATCCGTTGCTGACTTCGGTTTCGGTGATCGAAGGCGAGGTCGGCCCCAACGGCATGTATCCGCACCTGGCTCGCGAGCTGGAGCCGATCGCCCGCAAGATCTTTGCCGACCCAAAGGTCGAAGTCGCCAGCCACACCTTTAGTCACCCGTTCTTCTGGCAGCCGGAGAAGTCGTCGCAGCGTGAAGACTTCGAGGCGCAGTACGGCTACATGATGGCCATACCAGGCTACAAGACGCTGGACATGCAGCGTGAGGTCGTGGGCGCGCGCGACTACATCAACCAGCGCCTGACCACGCCTGAGAAGCCGGTGAAGATGATCTTCTGGTCGGGTGATGCCATGCCCAGTGCCGAGACGCTCAAGCTGGCGTATGACAGCGGTCTGCCCAACGTCAACGGCGGCAACACGGTTCTGACCAATGCCTACCCTTCGCTGACCGGCCTCTATCCATTGATTCGTCCGACCTCCGGAGGCCTGCACTTCTACGCGCCGGTGATCAACGAGAACGTCTATACCAATCTGTGGACGGGGCCCTACTACGGCTTCCGTGGGGTGCAGGAAACCTTCGCGCTGACCGACAGCCCGCGCCGCCTGCGTGGCTTTCACCTGTATTACCACTTCTACTCGGGGACCAAGCAGGCCTCCATTCGGGTGATGAAGCAGACCTATCAGGCCATGGTCGACAGCCAGCCGCTGTCGCTGTGGATGAGCGATTACATCCAGCGCGTAGAGGGCCTTTACCGAGCGAGCCTGGCCAAGCGCAGCGATGGTGCATGGTTGATCAGGGGGCTGGTGGGCATGCGTACGCTGCGTCTCGACCCGGCTCTGGGCTGGCCCGATCTGTCGCGTTCCGAGGGGATTGCGGGCGTGCGAGATCTGCCGCAGGGACGTTACGTGCACCTCAGCGGGCCTGAGGCGGTGCTGGCGCTGCGCGAAACGCGTGATCCGCGTCCATCTCTGGAAGAGGCCAACATCCCGTTGACTGCCTGGCGTTACAACGATGACAGAAACGTCATGTTTTCCTTCGAGGGGGAATTTCCGCTGACGTTCAGCGTTCGCTCGGCCAGGGCGTGTCAGGTACAGGTGGGGGGCAGTCGCTTTCAGGCGAAGGCTGACAAGGGTCTCTGGCACTTCGAGTTGCCAATGAAGCGGGTGAGAGATGGAAAGCTTATCTGCAACCAGTAAACGTGAGCGTCAGACGCGCCTGCTCAACCCATGGATGATCGTGCTTGTCGCGCTCTTCGTGATTGCGCTGCTGGCCCTGTCCTACAAGAGCGAGGACGTATTTCTTCCCTCTGACGATTCGCCCCCCGACGCGGTGGCGATCAGCTATACGGAGTTGCTGATCAAGGCTCACCCTGAAGATGACCAACTGCGGCTGAGATTGATCGACCAGTTGATTCAGGTCGGTGACTTCAAGCGTGCCCGCGAGTACCTCGAACAGCTGCAAGGCCGCCTTTTGGCCATTACGCCGTTCTATGTGGTGATGCTGGATATCCTCAGGGCTCAGGCCGATCCGAACGGTATCAGCGAGGCGCAGCGTGCGCAGCTGATCGAGGAGTTGCGGGCGCTGAACATCGCTGACCTGGATAACTCCATGCTGGAGCGCACGGCGCGTTACGCGCTGGAGATCGGTGGCCTGGATGTGGCCGTGACGTCCTACAAGGCACTCGCCGAGCGTGATACCGCGCGGCGCACTCACTGGCTGGGCGAAGCCGCCCTGTGGAGCCTGGCGAACAATGACCAAAGCGGCGCTGCGCAAATCTACCTGCAGTTGGCCGCGGCGGAGCCGGATGCACAAAAGCGTGTCGAGCACCTGCGTGAGGCGTTCAATGCCTTGCGCGCCGCAAACCACTCCGCGCAGGCCGCGGAGCTGCTGGCTAAGCATCTTGGTGAGTTGAATGCCGAGCAGGAGTCGCTGGATTGGCTTGCCGAAGGTGTGGACGCTGCACAGGCGGCGCAGCGCTTCGATCTTGCCGAGACCTTCGTTCAGCACTGGTTGAGCCTGAAGTCCGATGATCATCGGGCACTCAATGCCGATTTCCGTCTCAGTCTGGCATCCGGTGCCATCGAGCGTGCCTGGCAGCTCGGGCCGCAACTGCTGGCGCAGGCTCCCGATGATTTCGAGTTGATGGCTGAACTGGCGCGCCTGGCAGAATGGACCGGGCATACCCAGCAGGCATTGAACTACTGGGTACAGATGCTCGCTCATCAGGAAGACCCGGCAATGCGTGAGCGCGTCTGGCGCTACGCATTGCAGCTGTTCGATTTCGATCAGGTGGTCAGTACGCTCTCGGCCATCGACCGTCAGCGGCAGATGACGGATCAGGAAGTGGACACGCTGGTATACAGCCATGAGGTCCGCGGCACTCCTGAAGATGCGGAGTCCTGGCTACGGGCTTATCTGCAGCGCTACCCCAATCATCTGTTTGCTCGCAAGCGCCTGCGCATGCTGCTGGAGAACACCCAGCAGCTCGACAAGGAGGCTGAGCTCTGGGCCAGCATGGCTGAGCGCACGAGCCTGACCACCGAAGATCGTATCCGCTGGGCCAAGGTGCATTGGAACCTCTTTCAGGCGGATCAGGCCTGGGCGGTACTGACCGCCGTGGATGCGAGCAAGGTGGATGATCCCGAATACTGGCAACTGCGCGCTGACCTTGCCTGGAAGCTCGAGCGGGATACCGATGTTCGCGCGGCATACGAGCGGCTGGTCAGCCTCGACGTGCCGTTGGGCCGGGATGATGAAGATCGCCTGATCCGAATCTACTGGGACAAGGAGCCGCGCCGTGCGCTGCAGGTTTTGGTGGAGAGCTGACGGCGTACCGGCAGGGTGGCGCGGCTGACCGTGGCACTGCAGCTGGCCGAGACCTTGCGCGACTGGGATACGCTCAGAGCGTTGCTGGCCGAGGCTGAGCAATCGCCGACGGGGCGCGGTAGTTCGCAGTACTGGCTCGCTCGTGCGGCGCTGGCTGCCGAAGATGGGCAGTACGAGCAGGCCAACCAGTTCTACAAACAGGCCCTGGCTCAGTTCCCGGAAGACAACCTGGTGCGTCAGCGCATGCTCTGGTTCTACATCGACAACGCCCAGCGCGATGTTCTTGCAGCACTGCTGCCGCAGTGGCGCTCACGGGCCGTTGCTGACAGTCGTTTGTGGCTGCCCTATGCCACCGGTCACATGATGCTCAACAACACAGGCGAGGCCTTGCTCTGGTTCCGCCAGCACCTCAAGTCCAATCCATCAGATCGTCTGGCGCTGGCTGCATATGCCGATGCTGCCGAGGCTGCTGGTTATGCCGACCTGGCCTGGCGCCTGCGTCGTCAATTGCTCAAGGATACGGACCGCACGCGCATCATTGCGACGCCGGAAGGCTATGCCATGTATCTGCGCCTGCTCGCCGGCAGCCAGGGCTCGCTGGTTTCGCTGGCGCAGGCCAGGCAGTTGTGGAACGGCGAGCAGGCGACGCTGCAACTCTGGTTCGAACATTTCCTCGAGCGGCTGGACGCGGGCAACCAGGCGGCGCTCAAGGACGACTGGCTGGCGTGGGGTGCTGCACGCGGCCTCGAGCCAGGCAATTACGATCAGATTCAGCAGGCGCTACGCAGCGATAACCGTGAGCAGATGCAGCGTCTTCTGCAGCGCGGCGGCCTGGACGTGGCACATCAGGTCGAGGTTCTCGCTCGCCTGGGGCATGACGGCGAGGCATTGGCCACCGCGCTCAGCGCTCAGGGCGACGAGCAGCCGGTGTCCATTCGCCAGCAACTGCTCTATCAGGCTACCGGCATGCTGGAGCGTTCACCGCAGGGCATCCAGCTGGGCTGGCACAAGATGGACTTCGGCGACCTGGATATGTCCGGGCCTCGTTTGCGCGTTGCGCGCAATCTGGGCGACGACTGGTACGCCGATCTGCAACTCGACCAGATGCGCTATGACAGCGCCAACTTGGACAACGCGGTGATGGGCAATGAGCGCAATCTCAAGCTGCATACCCGTCGAGAGCTGTCCGATGGCGACCTTAGCCTGTATCTCGACAGCAGTCTGCGCGATGACGATGACCGCCATGGCCTTGGCGTCGAGCGGACCTGGCGCCTGAGTTCGCGCGACGAGCTGGGCATCGCCGTGGATTGGCACAGGCAGGCCGATGACACCGGGCTGTTGCGCGCCCTGGGTATGCGTGACGGCCTGGGCCTGAGAGGTCAGCACGGCTTTTCCGCGCGTGACCAGCTGAGCTGGTCGATCACTCACAGCCGCTACAGCTCGAGAAGCGGTGATGCGCTCGGCACTGGCAATGGCGTATCCGTCGAGTGGGGGCACATGCTGTTCTTCGACGATCCTTCCTGGCTGCTGCGTACCGGCCTCGATTACCAGAAGAACAGTGTCGAGAGCGAGGTTCCCAGTGAGCTTCTGAGCGCGAACGGAGGCGCCTACATACCCTTCGATACCACGCCGGGGGCTACGATCCAGGGCGAGGAGCTGATGCAGGATCGTTACGGCCAGGTGTACGTCGCCAGCACCTGGCGCCGAGGCTTCCCCGGCGCACTGAATCGAACCCGTCCACAGTTCACCTGGATGGTCGACACCATTGCCGGCTGGCAGTGGACGGAAAAGCAGTTCAACTACGGTATCAACCTGGGCGTTGGCGTCGAGTTGTTCGGTGATGACGAGTTGGCTGTGACCCTCGGCTATCAATCCGCTCCCCGTGGTGGAGAGGGTGATGCCGGCGGGTCCATGGGTATTACCTACAGCACCCGTTTTGGGCGCTAAGCAAGGATTCTCAAAGGAGGAATGACGATGCAAATCATCCGTTGCCTGACCCTGGTGGTCATTGCAGCACTCGCGACCGGGTGCTCGAGCTTCACCCGCGAAAGTGGCCAGACGCTGCCGCGCAACGCCTCCTGGGGCGTGGCGCCGCTGGTCAACTACGCCCAGACTCCGCAGGCCGGTGAGCGCGCCGAGCAGATCCTGATCAGCATTCTGGCCGAAGAGGGCGTGCGTCCGCTGATGTATCCCCAGCCGCCGCGTCAGGACCTGTTGCTGCAGGACGACCGTGAGCGCCAGATCCAGGCGCTCGACTGGGCACGCCAACAGCGTCTGGCTTACGTGATCACCGGTAGCGTCGAGGAGTGGCAGTACAAGAATGGCCTCGATGGTGAACCCGCCGTGGGCGTCAGCCTGCAGGTGCTGGAGCCGGCTACCGGGCGGGTGGTCTGGAGCTCGAGTGGCGCCCGAGCGGGTTGGTCGCGCGAGAGTCTGGCGGGGGCGGCGCAGAAGGTGCTGCGTGAGCTGGTCGGTAACCTCGACTTCGAGTAATGACAATGCAGTCTGCCCACAAGGATTTCATTCTAGCGCCGAGGGCCAGTGGCCGTGTTTCCTGGTGGGAAACCTGTCTGCTGAGCCTCCTCGCCCTAGGTTTCGGCTACTGGCTATCGCCGGACGACCCCCTGCTCGTGGTGGCGTCGTTCCCCTGGATGATTCTCGTACCGATCCTGCTCGGCGTTCGTTACGGATTCCTGCAGGGGCTG
Organism: Pseudomonas sp. ZH-FAD; assembly: GCF_002803095.1. Classification (GTDB taxonomy): domain Bacteria; phylum Pseudomonadota; class Gammaproteobacteria; order Pseudomonadales; family Pseudomonadaceae; genus Aquipseudomonas. Next base: position 9,929 of record NZ_PGLR01000020.1, read on the forward strand.
TTCAGCGCCGCATTGCTGATTGCTGCGCTGTTCGTGTTTCGTCTGTCGGGGTGGGAGCTCTATCTGGATACGCCAGCGTCCTTCATCGTCGGCATGTTGCTCTGCAGCATGCTGGTAGGCGAGTTCCGCGACATCTGGGAGCGCCGTCTCGAGCGGCTCAGTCTGGCCAACGAGTATCGCCAGCTACGGCTCGATGAATTCACCCGTTCCCACCATATCCTGCGCATCTCGCATGATCGCCTGGAGCAACGCGTAGCGGGCAACGACCAGAGTCTGCGCAGCTCGCTTCTCGGCTTGCGCGAACAGTTGCGTGCCTTGCCTGGCGATCACGATGCGCTGAAAACCCTGGCCGATACGATTATCTCCCTGCTTGCCCAGTATGGGGCGTTGCGAGTGGCGGGGCTCTATCGGGTTACGGACAGCGCTCAAGTCGACCCTCGACCTATGGCCACGCTGGGCGAAATGGGCGAGCTGAACGGCAACGATGTGCTGTTGCGCCAATGCCTGCAGCGCGGCGAACTGGTCAGTGTGCGCTCCGAGGTGCTGGATCGTGGCGAGGGCGCCCGGCATTCCGCGTTGCAGGTCTGCGTGCCGCTGATCGATACCGAAGACCGCATTCTGGCCGTGCTGGCGATTCAGCAGATGCCGTTCTTCATGTTCCACGAACGCAGTTTCAGCCTGCTGGCGATTCTCGCCGGGCATATCGCCGATCTGTTGATGAGCGATGCGCAGGCTCTGCAACTGCCAGATGCCGATGCCCAGCACTACTCGCAATTGCTCAAGCGCTCGCTGTCCGATGCGCGTGATCACGACCTGCCGGCCAGCCTGTATGCGTTCGAACTCTCCGAGGAAAATGGAGAAGAGATTCAGCGTCTGCTGGAAGGCAGCCAGCGTGGCCTTGATGTCCAGCTCAAGGTCATCAACGGGCGCGGCAGTCGCCTCGTGCTGGTGCTGCTGCCGCTGACCTCGGGTGAGGGCGCGCAGGGATACCTGGTACGTATCAGTCAGCTTTTCGCAGAACGCTTTGGCCAGGGCCGAGATCTTGATGCGCTGGGTGTACAGACGCATCAGTTCCTGTTCGTGGGCGGTGATGAGCGGGATGCCTTGAGACACTTCCTCTTCAACGAGTGCGCCTTGAATGATCAGCAAGTGGCTGTTTAGTGGCGCTGCGCTGCTTGAGGTCGGGAGCTGGGCCAGTGCCGTCAGCGATCTCCCGACTCATCAGGCCGCGTTGCTCTATGCCTCCGCGCATGGCCTGGGTAGCGCGATGCTGGCTGCCGGGATCTGGCTGCTGCTGCCGCGCCGCTATCGCTACCCCTTGCCTTGGAGCCTGCTGTTCATTTTCAGCGTCTCGTTCTTCATCCCCTTGATCGGCATGATCGGTGTGGCGCTGGCGTTGTTTCCTGCCCTCTACTTGCCGCGCAAGCGCAAGATGCAGCCCTGGGAGGCGACCGCCGTTCCCGAGCTGCCTTTCCGGCCGCGGGATCGCAAGCAGGAGTTGATGTTCAGCGATGGCGGCCTTCAGGACGTGTTGCGTCATGCGCGTGACCCCGATCAGCGTCTGACGGCAATCTTCGCGACGCGACGCATGCGCAGCAAGGAAGCCATTCCGATCCTGAAACTGGCGCTGCGCGACCCATCTGACGACGTGCGTTTGCTGGCCTACTCGATGCTCGATCAACGTGAAAGCCGAATCAACCAGCGTATCGAACGCGCTCTGGCAGACATGGAAAGCGCAAGCACGGACCGCCAGTTCGCCCTGCATGCGCAGTTGGCGCGTTGGTACTGGGAGCTTGCCTATGTCGGCCTGGCCCAGGGCAGTGTTCTGGATCACGTGCTGCAGCAGGCCTGGGGTCACGTGACGGCTGCTCTGCTGGGCAACGCAAGTGGTGAGCTGCATCTGCTTGCCGGGCGTATCGCCATGGAGCAGGGCAACCTCGATGAGGCAACGGTGCAGTTCGATCTGTCTGCCCAGCGCGGTATGGATGCAGTGCAATTGGCACCGTATCGGGCCGAAATCGCGTTTCTGCGTCAACGCTATGAAGACATCCCGGACATGCTCGCGACGATGCCGGCTGAACTGTTGCAACGTCCCCCCTTCGCTGCATTGGCTAGATACTGGTTATGAGTGAGAAATCCGCTGTTCCCGACGTGCTGAGCGTCGATGTCTGCCTGTTGCTCGAGGGAACTTGGCCCTACGTGCGTGGGGGCGTGTCGAGCTGGATCAACCAACTGATCTTGGGGCTGCCGGAGCTGACCTTTTCGGTGCTGTTCATCGGCGGTCAGAAGGAGGCCTACGGCAAGCGCCACTACGCCATCCCGGACAACGTGGTGCACATTCAGGAGCATTTCCTCGAAGACTCCTGGAGTTCGATTCCCACCACCAGTACCCGTGCGAGCGCGGAACTGGCCGAGCTGATGCTGGATGTGCACCGTTTCCTGCACAACCCGGAGGAACCCAGCGCTGAGCAGGGCGATGCATTCGTCGACACCCTGGCTGCCGGACGCATCGGCCGTGAGGCCTTCCTGCAAAGTCGTGCCAGCTGGGATGCCATCGTCGACGGCTATACCCAGCATTGCGCCGATCCGTCGTTCGTCAATTACTTCTGGACGCTGCGCTCCATGCAGGCGCCGCTGTTCATGCTCGCGGAGGTGTCCAGAACGCTGCCGCGCGCGCGCATGCTGCATTCCATCTCTACTGGGTATGCGGGCATGTTGGGCAGCGTCCTGCAGCGCCGTTGGGGCTGTCATTACCTTCTCAGCGAGCACGGCATCTATACCAAGGAACGCAAGATCGATCTGGCGCAGGCGGGCTGGATCGCCGAAAGCCCTGACGAGCGCCTGAGCACCGGCCTCGATGCGGAGGTCAGCTACATCCGCCGATTGTGGATCCGCTTCTTCGAGCGTATCGGGCTGATCACCTACCGATCCGCACACTCCATCATTGCGCTGTACGAGGGCAACAGGCGGCGTCAGGTGCTCGACGGCGCTCCCGAGGAGCGTACTCGGGTCATCCCCAATGGCATCGACCTGGCCAGTTGGGATCAGGCGCTGCTCAGCCGGGCAGAAGGCGTGCCGCCGGTGGCCGGCCTGGTTGGCCGGGTGGTACCGATCAAGGACGTCAAAACCTTCATCCGCGCCATCCGTGGTGTGGTCAGCGTCATACCCGAAGCCGAGGGCTGGATCGTGGGGCCGGAAGAAGAAGATCCGGATTACGCGGCCGAGTGCCATAGCCTGGTGGCCAGCCTGGGGCTGCAGGACAAGGTGCGCTTTCTCGGCTTCCGCCAGGTGCGCGAAGTCGTACCGCAACTGGGCGTTATGGTGCTGACGTCGATCAGTGAGGCGCAGCCGCTGGTGGTACTCGAGGCCTGGGCCGCCGGCACGCCGGTGGTGACCAGTGATGTCGGCTCGTGTCGCGAGCTGGTCGAAGGCTCCACGCAGGAGGATCGCCAGCTCGGTACGGCGGGGGAGGTGGTGGCCATCGCCGACCCGCAGGCCACCTCGCGCGCCATCCTCTCGCTGTTACGCAATCCAGAGCGCTGGAAGGCGGCCCAGGCCGTCGGCCTGGAGCGTGTGCGACGTTACTACACCGAAGAACTGATGCTCGCGCGCTATCGCGAGTTGTATCGCGAAGGCACGGAGAGCGCGTAAATGGCGGGTATAGGTTTTGAACTGAGGAAGATCCTGTCCAAGGACTCCTACACCTCGACGATGCGCGCCTACCTGTATGCCGGCCTGATCAGTTCCGGCCCGTGGGTATTGTCGATCATCAGTGTGATGCTCATCGGCGTGCTGAGCCTGGGTGCGGTGCTACCGGAAACGCTGATCGGCCAGTTCCTGGTCACCGTGACCTACCTGATGGCCACGTCGCTGATCCTCACCGGCGGGCTGCAGCTGTTCTTCACCCGCTTCGTTTCCGATCGGCTGTTCGAACGGCGCCTGGATCTGATCCTGCCCAACCTGGTGGGCATACTGCTGCTGGTGACGATCGTCTCGGGGCTGCTGGCGATCTGTGTGCTGGGCCTGCTGTTCGATCAGTCGTTTTCCTATCGCCTGCTGGTGATGGCCAACTTCGTGGTGCTGTGCAACCTGTGGCTGGTGATCATCTTCCTGTCCGGGATGAAGGCCTACAACCGCATTCTCGGGGTGATGTTTCTCGGCTACTCGCTGATGGTCGCCTCGGCCTATCTGCTGCGCTTTCTCAATATCGACGGCCTGCTGCTGGGCTTGCTGATCGGTCACTCCAGCCTGCTGTTCATCTTCCTCTTCGACATCCTTCGCGAGTACCCGGCCGAGCGCCTTGTCGCGTTCGATTTCCTCAAGCGTCGTCAGGTATTCGGCAGCCTGCTGCTGACAGGGCTGTGCTACAACCTGGGCATCTGGATCGACAAGTTCATCTTCTGGTTCAACCCCTCGACTTCCGAAGCCGTGATCGGCCCATTGCGCGCATCGATCCTCTATGACCTGCCGATCTTCCTCGCCTATCTGTCGATCATCCCCGGCATGGCGGTGTTCCTGGTGCGCATCGAAACCGACTTCGCCGAGTGGTACGAGCGGGTCTATGACGCGATCCGCGGCGGGGAAACCCTGCAGCACATCGGCTGGCTCAAGGAGCAGATGATCCTGGCGATTCGCCAGGGCCTGATGGAAATCTGCAAGGTGCAGGGGCTGACCCTGGTTCTGCTGTTTCTGCTCGCGCCGCAGTTATTGTCCTGGCTCGGTATCTCGCACTACTACCTGCCGCTGTTCTACATCGACGTGATCGGCGTGAGCATTCAGGTGGTGTTCATGGCCTTGCTCAACGTGTTCTTCTATCTGGACAAGCGCGCCATCGTCCTTGAGCTCTGCGTTCTCTTCGTCCTGGCGAACGGTGCATTGACCCTGTTCAGCCAGATGCTTGGCCCGACATTCTTCGGCTATGGCTTCACCCTGTCGCTGCTGCTGTGCGTGCTCCTCGGGTTGTATCGTCTCAACGAGGCGCTGGACGATCTCGAGTTCGAAACCTTCATGCTCAGTCGCTGAGTACGGCAATTCAGCCAGACGAAGCGCGTTACGATGTCCCATGGTCGATAGCAAGGCATGGCAACTCATGGCTGGCAGCGGTGGTCGGGTGCCTGATGCGGCGAACTTCACCCCCGTTTGTTTAACCTTATGTCAGTGAGCGCGCGTACCGCGTGACGCTTCCGCTTGGGGCTGGTCACCTGTAGCAGAGCTTGAAGCTGAATGCGGTTCGTGAGTCTGTCTAATGAGGCCTGCTCACCGAGGTACAACGGCAGGTTCTCTTCGCCGTGAGGATCGGCTGAGTGCGTAACTTAGCCTCAGGTGCTTTCGCGGGCCAGTATGCGGTAGTCGATTCGCGCGCAATGGCGCGGCCGTGGAAGGCCTTCGCGCTGCGCCTTGGCGCTGGCCAGGAGCATTTCTCCAGCGCGCTGGCCGATACCGTAGGGATCCACCGCCACCGTGGTGATGGTGGGGGTGCAGTAGCGGGACACCTCGAAGTCGCCGAAGCCGGCCACGGCCAGGTCATCCGGCACTCTCAGCCCCTGACGATGGCACTCCATGATCGCGCCGAAGGCCGACAGATCGCTCACGCATAGCACCGCGTCGGTATCCGGCCAGTGCGCCAGCAGGCGGCGAAGGGCTTCGCCGCCATGACTCATGGTGATGGGTGAGGTGCCGTGCTCTACCAGTCGCGGCTCGCCCAGGTCCAAGGTGGTGATCGCCTGCAGGTAGCCGAGGCGGCGTTGCACTCCGCGATCATCCCGCGCCGAGGCGCCGCCGATGAAACCGATGCGCCGGTAACCGCGCGCCTGCAAGTGGGCCACCATGGCGGCGGCCGCCTCGGCATTGGAGAAACCGACCGCCTGTTCGATTGGCTCGGCGGGCAGATCCCAGGTCTCAACTACCGGCACAGCGGCCCTCTGCAGTAACTTGCGGGTACTTGCCAGATGGACGCTGCCGGTTAGCATCACACCCACCGGGCGGTGGCGCAGCAGGGTATGCACCAGCAGCGCCTCTTCTTCCAGCTGATAGTTGGTGTCACCTAGCAGCAGGCACAGCCCTTGCGGGCGGACCGCATCGTGGAGGCCGCGGACGGTGTCCGCGAAGTTGGAGCTAATCAGCGAGGGCACCAGCGCCACGATGAATTCCGAGCGGCCGCTCGATAGGCTGCCGGCCGAAGCATCCGGCAGGTAGCCGAGGCTGTCGATGGCCTCCTGCACGCGCTGGCGGGTATGCGGCGCCACATCCCGTCCGGCGAGCACACGGGACACCGTCATCTTGGATACCCCGGCTAGTTTGGCGACGTCCGCCATCCGTGGCGGTGTGCTGGATGTGCGGATGTCCTCGTGACTCATGACGGCCTTATATACCTGGTTGGTTTCGTCGATGTGGCTGGCCACGACGGCCACTGCTCATCGTCAGCGAGTATACATGCGGCGTACCGCGACAGCGGCTCGTCCTCTGTGTGGGGAGCATGGCTGCGGGAGGCTTTACAAAACGAATGTTACCGGTAACATTCCATGCTGATAGGCGCTCAGCTGCTTGGGCCGGTCGCCATACCAATAACAATTAAGCGCGCAACACCGCGCCGGTCCTCACCGAAGAGATAGCGCTCATGACTGCACCGACCAAACGCCTGCTCCGCAGCCAACAATGGTTCGACGACCCTAGCCATGCCGACATGACCGCACTCTATGTTGAGCGCTACATGAACTATGGCCTGACCCGTGAAGAACTGCAGTCGGGCCGGCCGATCATTGGTATCGCCCAGACCGGCAGCGACCTGGCACCGTGCAACCGGCACCACCTGGAGCTGGCCGAGCGAGTCAAGGCCGGGATCCGAGATGCGGGCGGCATTCCCATGGAGTTTCCCGTGCACCCGCTGGCCGAGCAGACACGCCGGCCGACCGCGGCCCTGGACCGCAACCTGGCGTACCTGGGGCTGGTGGAGATCCTCCATGGTTACCCGCTCGACGGCGTGGTGCTGACCACTGGGTGCGACAAGACGACCCCGGCCTGCCTGATGGCTGCGGCGACCACCGATCTGCCGTCCATCGTACTGTCCGGCGGGCCGATGCTGGACGGTCATCACAACGGGCAACTGATCGGCTCCGGCACCGTGCTCTGGCATGCGCGCAACCTGCTCTCGGCAGGCGAGATCGACTACGAAGGCTTTATGGAGATGACCACCGCCGCTTCGCCCTCGGTGGGGCACTGCAACACCATGGGTACGGCGCTGTCGATGAATGCTCTGGCCGAAGCCCTGGGCATGTCTCTCCCCGGATGCGCAAGTATCCCGGCGCCCTACCGCGAGCGCGGGCAGATGGCCTACCTGACCGGCAAGCGCATCGTCGACCTGGTCCGCGAGGACCTGCGCCCGTCGCAGATCATGACGCGTGCCGCGTTCGAGAATGCCATCGCCGTGGCCTCGGCTCTGGGCGCTTCGAGTAACTGCCCGCCTCACCTGATCGCCATCGCCCGTCACACTGGTGTCGAGTTGAGCCTGGAGGACTGGCAACGGATCGGCGAGGACGTCCCGTTGCTGGTCAATTGCATGCCAGCGGGTAAGTACCTCGGCGAGGGTTTCCACCGAGCCGGCGGTGTGCCGGCGGTGATGCACGAGCTGCTCAAGGCCGGGCATCTGAATGAGGAGTGTCGCAGCGTCGCTGGCAGGAGCATAGGCGAGATAGTCGCCGCCGCGAAGGCGCACGACGCCGACGTGATCCGACCCTACGCAGAGCCGCTCAAGCACCGTGCCGGTTTCATCGTGCTCAGTGGCAACTTCTTCGACAGCGCGATCATGAAGATGTCGGTTGTCGGCGAAGCCTTTCGCCAGACCTACCTCTCCGAGCCCGGTGCGGAAAACAGTTTCGAGGCGCGGGCCATCGTGTTCGAAGGTCCCGAGGACTACCACGCGCGGATCAATGACCCGGCTCTGGAGATCGACGAGCGCTGCATCCTGGTGATTCGTGGATGCGGCACCGTTGGTTATCCGGGTAGTGCCGAAGTGGTCAATATGGCGCCGCCGGCTGAGCTCATCCGCCGCGGGGTGACCTCGCTACCGTGCATGGGTGACGGCCGCCAGAGCGGTACCTCGGCCAGCCCATCGATCCTCAACATGTCGCCGGAGGCGGCAATCGGAGGCGGCCTGGCACTGCTGCGCACCGGGGACCGGCTGCGCATCGACCTGAATGCGCGCAGCGTCAACCTGCTGGTCGACGAAGCGGATCTAGCCCGCCGTCAAGCCACAAGCGTGCTAGCCATCCCGCCGTCCCAGACGCCATGGCAGGAGCTCTACCGCAAGTTGGTTGGTCAAGTCTCGACCGGCGGTTGCCTCGAACCGGCGACGCTATACCTGAAGGTGATCGCCAACGGTGAACCACGCCACTCGCACTGAGTGTCGCCGATGGCGATAGGGGTTCAGGCGCGTTGACTGAAGGCGATGGTCAGGCTGCTGGTGGGGATCACCAGCATGCCCATAGAGCCCAGGTGCCCGGAATATGGGCGAAGAACAACGTGCTCAGCATGCGGGCGGAGACGATCTATGCAAGCTGATTGACCCCAGCACCACCGGCGTGACGTAGCGGAAAGACTGCGTTAGCAACAGGTGGCAAAGCATGCCGCAGGTCCTCAGGGCGAGCATCAATGGGACATGGCTGAAATCGAAATGGCGCAGCGCCGGTCCGGCGGTCATCACCATGCTGTTGATCAGTCTGCTGAGAAAGTTGCAGGTGACCGGATTGTCGATTTCGCTGGTTGTGCGCGAACAGTGAGTAGCAGCCGAAGCAGGCTGCTCTGCAGCGGGTTCAGGACTGCGGCTGGGCCGGGATGATGCGGCCGGCATTCATCAGCACCAACGGATCGAACAGTCGCTTGATGCCGGCCAGCAGGCTCAGTTCGGTTTCGGTGATGCGCGCCAGATAGGCTTCCTGCTTGGCCCGGCCGATGCCGTGTTCGGCACTGATGCTGCCGTCGAAGCGGTCGACCTCGGCGAAGATGATCCCTTCCAGAAGCTGCAACAGGCAGGAGGCCTCCTCGGCGGCGAGATCGGTCGGCGGCAGTATGTTGAAGTGCAGGTTGCCGTCGCCGACATGCCCGTAGACCAGCACCGTGGCTTGCGGCGAGGTTTCTGCCACTGCTGCGCTGGCTTGTTCGACGAACTGCGCGATATGCGAGATCGGCACCGACACGTCTGTGCGCAGGTGCTCGCCACGCATGCGCTGGCCTTCGACCATGGCCTCGCGAATCAACCAGAAACGCTGCGCCTGGGCCACGTTGGCAGCCATCGCGCCGTCGAGCAGCAGGCCGCTGTGCATGCCCTGCTCGAGAAAGCGCTCGAACAGTCCGTCGAGTTCCACCGGGCCGGAGGAGGACAATTCCAGCAACACATAGTAGGGGTAGCGAGCTGCCAAAGGATCGGTCAGTTGGCTGGCGGCCTCGAACGCCAGCTCCATGCCCAGGCGCGGGATCAACTCAAATGCTGACAACAGGTCGCTGCATTCGCGCCGGGCGCGCCCATAGAGCTGCACGGCCGCCTCTACCGATGCCACGGCCAGCAGCGCAGTCAGGCTGCGCTGGGGACGTGGCAGAAGCTTCAGCACGGCGCCGGTGACGATGCCCAGGGTGCCTTCGCTGCCGATGAACAGCTGCTGTAGGCGATAGCCGCGGTTGTCTTTGCGCAGGGCCTTCAGGCCGTCCCAGATGCGCCCATCCGGCAATACCACCTCCAGGCCGAGTACCAGCTCGCGCATCATCCCGTAGCGCAGCACGTTGACCCCGCCTGCATTGGTGGCGATGTTGCCGCCTATCTGGCAACTGCCCTGTGCGCCCAAGGCGAGGGGAAAGTAACAGTCCTCAGCCTCGGCTGCGCGCTTGACCTCCTCGAGGATGCAGCCGGCGTCGACTGTCATGGTAAATCCGAGCGGGTCGAGTCGGCGGATACGCCTCAGGCGCTCCAGGCTGATGATCAGCTCGGGTCGATCCATGTCTGGCAAGGCGCCGCCCACCAACCCGGTATGGCCGCCTTGGGGGGCCATGGCGATACGTCGTTCGTGGCAGAACCGAACCACCGCGGCGACTTCCTCGGTGCTCCGCGGGCGTACCACTGCCAGCGGTGTGCCGAGGCGATCTCCGCCCCAGTCAGTGGTATAGCGTTCGAGGTCTTGGGGATCGTCGAGCACGTCCCGCTCACCGAGCAGGGCAGTCAGCTCGTTTATCACGTCCGCCTTGGATGCGTTCATGTCGGTGTCCTTATTCAGGGATCGGCTAGGGAAAACCGGGCGGGGGCGTTTCCCGCTCCAGACCCGGTATCGAATTGCAGCGTCAGCGGTACCAGAGCACCAGGCCGGGGAATGCCAGGAAAAGCACCAGCAGGCCGAGCAAAGTCAGGTAGAACGGCAGCAGGCTTTTGACCAGCGCCTCCATGCCTACCTTGCCCACGCCGCAGCCGACGTAGAGAACGGTGCCGACCGGCGGGGTGATCAGGCCAATGCCAAGGACGAAGGACATCAACACGCCGAAGTACACCGGGTCGATGCCGAGCTTGACCACGATCGGCGTCATCAGCGGCGCGAGGATGACCATCGCCGGGGTGAGGTCCATGAAGAAGCCAACCACCAGAAGGAACGCCGTGAGGATGCCAAGAATCACGAACTTGTTGTCGGACAGCGCGCCGAGTGTCTCCACCAGTTGCTGCGGGATCATGTTGGCAGTCAGTAGCCAGGCCAGCACGTTGGCGAAGGCCAGCAGCAGCATGACCACCCCGGTCAGCTTGCCGGTGGCGATGCACAGCTGGAAGAAGCGCTTGGCCGACAGGCTGCGATACACGAACATCGAAACGACGAGTGCATAGATCAGAGCGAACGCCGCGCTCTCAGTGGGCGTGAATACCCCGCTGAGGATGCCGCCGACGATGATCACCGGTAGCAGCAGGGCCAAGAACGCCCCACGCAGCGCCTTGACCAGTTCAAGCAGGTCGAAGGGCTGTGCCTTGCCGATCTTCTTCGACTGCACGAAGGTGGTGCAGGCCAGGCCCAGAGTGATAATGATGCCCGGCACTATGCCGGCCAGGAACAGCTGAGAGATGGACGTATTGGTGACCACCCCGTAGAGGATCATCGGAATGGAGGGCGGGATGATGATCCCGACTACCGAGGCGGCGACTATGATGGCAGTGGCCAGGGGGGCTGGATAATGATGGCGCTTCATCGGGTCGATCATCATGCTACCGACCGCCGAGGCGTCGGCGACTGCCGACCCGCTGATGCCACCGAAGAACATCGACGTCAGTACGGCGATCTGGCCCAGGCCGCCGGCGATGAAGCCGACCAGGGCGCTGGCCAGGCGAACCAGGCGTTTGGCGATACCGCCTTCACTCATCACCTCGCCGACCAGAATGAACAGCGGGATGGCCAGCAGTGGAAAGGAGTCCAGGCCATTGACCGCCTCGGAGACGATCGGCGTCAGCGAGTAGTCGGCGTAGAAGAAGATGAACAGGCTGATGGCGGCCAGGCCGAAGGAGATCGGCATGCCGACGATGATGGCGGCGAACAGGCCGATCAGGATACTCCAGAGAATCATGTCGGGCTCCGCGCGAACAGGTTGAAGAGGGCGATACTGTTGGCGATCAAGGTCAGCACCGCCATCACAGGCATGGCGCTGAACAGCAACGTCTTGGGGATCTGCAGCAGCGGCGTGACGCTGATGAAACCGGTCATGATGTCGCGGAAGCCAATCAGGATGCAGATGCACACGACATAGATCACCCCGATCGAGAGCAGGCCAAAGACCTTGCGAACGGGACTGCTGACCAGGTTCTTGAAGTAGCTCACCGAGACGTGCTCGTTGTTGAGGCTGGCCAGGCCAGCGCCCAGTAGCACCAGCCAGATGAACAGGATGCGCGATATCTCCTCGGCCCAGACGAACGAGTAGTTCAGGGCGAAGCGGCCGAAGACGTTGGCCGCCACGCAGAAAACGACCCCCAGCACCAGCAGGCCGATGGCGATTTCCAGCGTCGAGCGCAGCAGTTGCATGGACGCCTGGAATGGGTTTGCAGAATTGACCTTCATATTGTCTCCACGCTACGAGTCTGTCCCGCGAAAGCGGGCGCGGAGGGGCCGCCGGGCGCCACCGTCCGCGCTTGCCGGGTCAGAGGATCAGGACTCTTTCAGGATGGAGGCCAGCAGCTCGGCGCCGATCTGTTCCTTCCACTTGTCGTAGACCGGCTGTAGCTTGGTCTGGAAGACCTTCACCTGCTCGGGCGTCAGCTCGCTGATGTTCATACCGGCGGCCTTCAGCTCAGCCTTTAGTTGACTATTCAGCGAGCGGCTGACCTGGCGTTGGTAGATCGCCATATCGTGCGCGGCTTCTACGATCAGTTGCTGGTAGTCGGCTGGCAGCTTGTTCCAGAAACGTTCGGACACCAGGGTGATGAAGGGGGTGTAGACGTGATTGGTTTCGACGGCGTAGGGCTGCACTTCGTTGAAGCGCGATGCCGAGATGGTGATCCAGGGGTTCTCCTGGCCGTCAACCACGCCCTGTTCTAGCGCGGTGAACAGCTCGGCGAAGGACATGGGCGTTGGGTTCGCCCCCAGGGTTCGCCAGATGTCGATGTGGATAGGATTCTGCATGGTGCGGATCTTCAGGCCGGCCAGGTCGTCGGGCGACTGCACGGCCTTGTTCTTGTTGGTCAGCTGGCGATAGCCGTTTTCCGCCCAGCCGATAGCGACGAAGCCCTTGCCTGAGGCGTTGGCGAGGATCTTCTGACCGATTTCACCGTCCAGTACTCGGTCAGCCACTTCGGTGTTTGGGAAAAGGAACGGCAGGTCGAAGACTGCGAACTCCGGGAGCATGCCGACCAATGGCGAGGTGGAGGGCGCGGTCATCTCCAGGGTACCTGCCTGCAATGAGCTGACCGCCTGCAGGTCGTCGCCAAGCTGGGCACTGTGGAACAGCTTGACCTGGATATGCCCGCCGCTGCGCTCTTCGACGATCTTCTTGAAGTATTCCAGGCCACGATACTGTGCGCCGGCCTGGGTAGTACCGATGCTGAACTTAAGCTCGAAGTCGCCCTGGTCAGCGACGACCGCGCCATTCACTTCTGGTATGGGGGGAAATGGCGGGGCAGCGGTCGCCTGAGCGCTGGTCAGGCCTATGACCAGGCCGGCGATGAGAGAAGTGAGCGATTTTCTTGTAGTTGTTTTCATGATGACACTCCGATCTTGTTTGTTTTGGTACTTCTGGGTGTGACGTCGGGCCTGCGGGCCAAACCCGAGGGCTCAGCCTGAGCGGCACAGGTTTGCCGTACGTGGGATATGCATGGCTTCTGAAGGGCTCAGTGGTTCACTCGGCCTGCCAGGCCGCCCCGCTGGGGTAAAGGTGGCGGGCGAGCGACTCGGGATGCATGCTGATGCTGTAACCCGGTGCTGTGGGCACCTGGTAGCGGCCGCGATGGACCCGTACCGGATCGAGAAAGTGTTCGTGCAGGTGGTCGACGTATTCCAGTACACGCCTCTCAAGGGACGCGGAAACGGCGATATAGTCGAACAGCGCAATATGCTGCACGTACTCGCAGAGGCCGACACCGCCAGCATGGGGGCAGACCGGCACGTCGTACTTGGCTGCCAGTAGTAGCACCAGAATGACTTCATTGAGGCCACCGAGGCGCGCGGCATCGAGCTGGCAGTAGTCGATGGCGCCGGCCTGCAGCAGCTGCTTGAACATGATCCGGTTGTGGCAGTGCTCGCCGGTGGCCACGCCGATTGGGCCGATGCGCCGGCGAATTTCGGCGTGGCCAAGGATGTCGTCCGGGCTGGTGGGTTCCTCGATCCATAGCGGATCGAACTGGGCGAGCTGGCGCATGTTGGCCACCGCCTCGTCGACATCCCACATCTGGTTGGCATCCATCATCAGCGCGCGCTCCCAGCCGATTTCCTCGCGCAGGATACTGGCGCGGCGTATGTCTTCTTGCAGGTCGCCGCCAACCTTCTGCTTGAAGTGGGTCCAGCCCTCGGCCAGCGCCTCGCGTGCCAGGCGGCGGATCTTGTCGTCTGAGTAACCGAGCCAGCCGGCCGAGGTGGTGTAGCCAGGGTAGCCCTGCTCGAGCATTTCTTCCTCGCGCTTGGCCTTGCCAGCGGCCTTGCGCTTGAGCATCGCCAGGGCTTCCTGCGGGGTCAGGACATCGCTGACGAAGCGGAAGTCCAGACAGCTCACCAATTGCTCCGGCGACATATCGCACAGCAGCTTCCACACCGGCTTGCCCTCGACCTTGGCCCACAGATCCCAGAGCGCGTTGACGATGGCGGCCGTGGCCAGGTGAATCGCTCCCTTGTCCGGGCCGATCCAGCGCAGCTGGCTATCGCCGCTGGTGATGTGGCGCCAGAAGCCGCCCATGTCGGCGCTGATCGAGGCCAGGCTGCGGCCCTCGATCAGCGGAGCCAGGGATTTCACCGCGGCTACGCAGATTTCGTTGCCGCGACCGATGGTGAATGTCAGGCCATGACCTTGCAGGGCAGAGGCGGCATCCGTGTGCAGGGTCACGTAGGTAGCGGAGTAGTCGGGCGCGGCGTTCATCGCATCCGAGCCGTCGAGCTCGCGGGAGGTCGGGAAGCGGATGTCCTGCACGTCGACGCGGGTGATAGTCGGCATAGGGCGAGTTACCTGCCAGTGTCTGGCGTTGTTGTTATGGTTCTCACCGGGCCCTGGTCCCGCGCGTGGAGCGCGGTTCTGGCCCGCGGATCGGGATATGCCGGGCGCACGGCCATGCAGATGCTGCGCGGTCGCCCGGCAGGCAGCAGAAATCAAGTTAGGGTAGGTGTCGCGGGGCGTCTAATGAGGCTTGCTCATCGCGCAATAACAGTAGGTTATCTGCGCCCGGCCGCGCGTTTCGTGCTGCCGGCGCGTGCTAGTCCTGCGTGCGTCCGGCGAGAAGGATATCGATGAGTTCCTGGGCATTGCCCGAGGGTGTCTCGTGCTTGCGCGTGAGGATGCCGAAGCTCAGCGGCTGGGTGATAAGCGGCGTTGACAAGACGCAGAGGCGGCCCTGTTCGACCTGCTGCCGGGCGACGGCCTCTGGCAGCAGGGCCAGGGTCTGGCTGTGCTGCAGCAGATGCTGGGTGGTTTGCACCGAAGTGGTCTCGATGATGTTGTTCGGCGGCGTGATCTGCAGTTGGCTGAGGACTTGTTCGAGCATCTGCCGCATGGGCGTGTCCAGCGGGTACAGCACCCAGGGCCATTGGGTCAGCTCGGCCGCCGGGATGTCGCGCCTTTCGCTCAGTGGATGAGTGCGGTTGGCCACCAGCCAGAACGGCTCTTCGGCCAGCGGCTGAAAGTCGAAGCGATGTTGTTGGCGCACCTGGGTGAAGCGCCCGACCACCAGATCCAGTTGCTTGTGCTCGAGCATGTGCAGCAGGTGGTCGCTGGTCTGCTCGACCAGCTCAATCACCAGCAGTGGTCGCCGGCGCTTGATCTCGGCCAGCGCCTCAGGTAGCGCCGCAGCGGTGGCTGCGAAGATCGCGCCGATCTTGACGTAGCCATGGCCGCCTTTGCGCAAGGTATCGAGCTGGTGAGTGAAACGCTGGGCGTCGTTCAGGGTGAGCTCGGCGTACTGGATCACCACAAGGCCCAGTTCGCTGGGTTGCAACTCCCGGGGCAGGCGCTCGAACAGCGGGAAGCCGAACAACTCCTCGATGTCTCGCAGCATCTTGCTCACGGCAGGTTGACTGAGGCCCATCTGTTCGGCGGTGGCATGCATGTTGGCAGTGCGCGCGAGTGTCGCGATCAGCGACAGATGGCGGAATTTTAGCCAATTCTTCAGGGCCGGCAGATTGCTGGAATCGCCGCTCATGGTCGGCAGGCCGGCGAGTGGAGTGATAACGAAGTCATATCGGCCCTTGAGGAAATGTCATTAGAAGCCCGAGGTGCAGAGTGCCTAAAGTCGCATCCGTCGCGCCGCCGTACAAGTCTGCTGTGCCTTATCGCGCGCGGCAGCAGGTCCGGCTCCCGGTCAATTGGTTCCGGGGCTGCCGAAGGCGGCATTCGCATTCTCCCACCACGGTAAAGACGCCAATGCCCAGTCAGCTGCTGCTTACTCCTGAAAATACACTTCCCGTAGATGGCTTGCGGGGCACCCTGATCGGCCGTGCCTGGATTCCCGGTGAGGTCGCGGGCCCGTCTCCGGTGCTGCTACGCGAGGGTGGAGTGTACGACCTGACGGGGTTGGCGCCGACCCTCAGCGGTCTTCTGGAACTGCCCGAACTGCTGGCCAGCTTGCGCGAATCTTCGGGCCGGCGCATCGCCAGCGTTGCCGAACTGCTGGCCAACAGCGGTAGCCTGCGTAACCCGGCGCTGCCGAGTCTGCTGGCGCCGGCAGATCTGCAGGTGATCAAGGCAGCGGGGGTGACCTTCGCTGCCAGCATGCTTGAGCGGGTGATCGAGGAGCGCGCTGGCGGTGATCCACAGAGTGCCGAGGAGATTCGCAGCAAGGTGCGCGGGGTGATCGGGGACAACCTGGCCAGTGTCCAGCCGGGCTCCAAGAGCGCGCAGCGGCTCAAGGCGCTACTGATCGAGCAGGGCCTGTGGTCGCAGTACCTGGAGGTGGGTATCGGCCCGGACGCCGAGATATTCACCAAGGCGCCGGTCCTGGCGGCAGTTGGTAGCGGCAGCGAGATTGGTATTCATCCCGGCTCGGCCTGGAACAATCCGGAGCCGGAGGTGGTGCTTGCGGTCAACAGCCGTGGCACGGTTCTCGGTGCGACCCTGGGCAACGACGTCAACCTGCGCGACTTCGAGGGACGCAGCGCTCTGCTGCTGAGCAAGGCCAAGGACAACAATGGCTCGTGCGCGATTGGCCCGTTCATTCGCCTGTTCGACGATAGCTTCAGCCTTGATGACGTGCGCCAGTGCGTGGTCGAGTTGCGGGTCGAGGGTGAAGACGGCTTCGTTCTTGACGGCAGTAGCTCCATGGCGCAGATCAGTCGTGACCCATTGGATCTAGTGGCGCAGACGCTGAACCGTAACCATCAATACCCGGACGGTTTCCTGTTGTTCCTGGGCACCCTTTTTGCCCCCACCGAGGATCGCGATCAGCCGGGTGGTGGCTTCACCCACAAGCTGCATGACCGGGTCAGTATCGGCAGCGCCAAGCTGGGCGTGCTGCACAATAGGGTCGGTCGCAGCGATGAGGTGGCGCCCTGGACCTTCGGCCTGCGCGATCTGATCAATAACCTCGGCGCGCGTCGCCTGCTCTAGGAAAGTCATCGCGCAATCAGACGCTTTCATTAGGCAGCATCACCGGGTTTTAGAGTGGCCTACACCGTTTCGCCGCAGATCCGCAAACCACAGGTCAAGGCAAGCTCACCGACACCATGCAGATGCTCCAGTGTGGTTTGGCTTGCGGTCGCCCTACAACAGGCTGTCGGGTCGACATTCCGCTCGGCAGATTGCGGATTGCGCCCTCACAAAGGGACGAATATCGAAGTTATCACTTATCATACGTCTGACAACTGCAGTAGAGTTGTCACCCCCTCGACCCAAAAAGTCGAGCCTCATTCATTGTCCGGGGCGGTGTTGCCGCCCCTCCTGACAGGAGAACGCCATGCTGAGTCTGACTGGCCACAATTACATCGGCGGTGAGCGCCGCGCCGCCGGCACCGCCCTCCACAAGAGCCTCGACGCCAGCAGCGGTGAAGCGCTGCCGTACACCTTCATCCAGGCCACGCCGGAAGAAGTCGACGCTGCCGCCCAGGCTGCTGCCGCCGCTTATCCGATCTATCGCAACCTGTCGGCCGTGCGCCGTGCCGAGTTCCTCGAGGCGATTGCCGACGAGATCGATGCCCTCGGTGACGACTTCGTTGCCCTGGTCTGCCGCGAAACCGCGCTGCCGGCTGCCCGCATCCAGGGCGAACGTGGTCGTACAAGTGGCCAGATGCGCCTGTTCGCCAAGGTGCTGCGTCGTGGCGACTTCTACGGCGCGCGGATCGACCGCGCCCTGCCGGATCGTCAGCCACTGCCGCGCCCGGATATCCGTCAGTACCAGATCGGTGTCGGCCCGGTTGCCGTGTTCGGTGCCAGCAACTTCCCGCTGGCCTTCTCCACCGCCGGTGGCGATACCGCGTCGGCCCTGGCCGCCGGTTGCCCGGTGGTGTTCAAGGCGCACAGTGGCCACATGGCCACTGCCGAGTGCGTGGCCGATGCGGTGATCCGCGCGGCCGAGAAAACCGGCATGCCCAAGGGCGTATTCAACATGATCTTTGGCGGCGGTGTCGGCGAGCTTCTGGTCAAGCACCCGGCCATCCAGGCCGTCGGCTTCACCGGTTCGCTGAAAGGCGGTCGTGCCCTGTGCGACATGGCCGCTGCTCGTCCGCAGCCGATCCCGGTGTTCGCCGAGATGTCCAGCGTCAACCCGGTGATCGTCCTGCCGGGCGCCCTGAAGGCGCGTGGCGCCACCGTGGCCAAGGAGCTGGCTGGTTCCGTGGTCCTGGGTTGTGGTCAGTTCTGCACCAATCCAGGCCTGGTCATCGGTATTCGCAGCACCGAGTTCAGCGACTTCGTCGCCGGCCTGGCCGATGCCATCGGCGCGCAACCGGCACAGACCATGCTCAACGCCGGCACCCTGCGCAGCTACGCCGGTGGCGTGGCTCAGCTAAACGGCCATGCCAAGGTCACCCACCTGGCGGGCAACGAGCAGACCGGCAACCAGGCGCAACCGCAGTTGTTCAAGGCCGACGTGAGCATGCTGCTCGAAGGCGACCACCTGCTGCAGGAAGAGGTCTTCGGCCCGACCACCATCGTCGTCGAAGTCGCCGACAGCGCCGAGCTGACCCGTGCCCTGCAGAGCATGCACGGCCAGCTGACCGCGACCCTGATCGCCGAGCGTGACGACCTCAGCGCCTTCCGCGACCTGCTGCCGCTGCTGGAAGTCAAAGCCGGCCGCGTACTGCTCAACGGTTACCCGACCGGCGTGGAAGTTTGCGATTCCATGGTCCATGGCGGCCCGTACCCGGCGACTTCCGATGCCCGTGGTACCTCGGTAGGTACCCTGGCGATCCACCGCTTCCTGCGTCCTGTGTGCTACCAGAACTACCCGGACGAGGTACTGCCGGAGGCGCTGCAGAACGCCAACCCGCTGGGCATCCAGCGTCTGGTGGACGGCGTGCACAGCCGTGAAGCGCTGAGCTAATCGGCACGCTGCAACGAAAAATGCCGCGCCCGTTAGGGTGCGGCATTTTTCATTCAGGCGGCGTCCTTATTTGGCGGCGGCCTGGGTTTTCTCCACCGCCTGGATGATCACCTTGGCCACATCGCCCGGACGCGACTGCTGCGGCACATGGCTGGCGACGACCTCGGTGGTCTGCGCGCCGATCTTCTTGGCGAAGTCGCGCTGCATTTGCGGCACGATCATGCGGTCATCGCTGGCGACGAGGTACCAGGACGGCTTCTGCTTCCAGGCCGCGACGCTGGTGCGGTCATCGAACGCCGCCGCGCGGATCGGGCCCTGCGTGGCGGTCATGATCGCCGTCTGCTTGGCAGGCAGATCCTGCGCGAAGTCGGCGGCCATGCCCTGCGGCGTCAGGTAGAGGAAGCCGTTCTTGTCGGCCGCGATCTGGCTCGAGCCCGGCGCGGTGGGATAGCCACCGTAGAGCTCGCCGGTGGATTGGCCCGCATTCGGCGCGAAAGCCGCGACATAGACCAGGCTGCGCACCTTGTCGTCGCTACCGGCCTGGCTGATCACCGTGCCGCCCCAGGAGTGGCCGACCAGTACCACGTCGCCGTCCTGGTTGTTCAGCACGCGCTGGGTGGCGGCGACGTCGTCGGCCAGCGAGGTCAGCGGGTTCTGCACCACGGTAACCTTGATGCCCTTATCCTGCAGCAGCGGCACGACCTTGGCCCAGTCGGAACCGTCGGCGAAGGCGCCGTGAACGATAACTACCGAAGGCTTGGCGTCGGCGGCCTGGGCACTGACTGCGAAGAAGGGGCTGGCGATGGCGAGGGCGAGGATCAGCGGCTTGGTATTGAACATGATTGAATCTCCTGTGCTTGGGGGAGTTCAGTGTCGATAATGCGCCGGTGTCTCGGTATCGGTCGTTTATCCGAGGCCTGCAAATAAAGGAGAGCTGCAAGGTGAATGACGCCGTCGCGCTGGAAGACGTCATGCTGGCACTGGCCATGGTCGGCGATCTGAGCATGGGCCAGCCCATCGATCAGTCGCGGCGTACCGCGCGCCTGGCGCAATGGCTGGTGCAGGTCGGTGGCGGTGATCAGGCGCAAATCGATGCAGCCCGGCAGGTGGCGCTGCTGCGCTGGTCTGGCTGTACCGCCAACGCCGATGGCTTCATGCGTCTGCTCGGTGACGACGTCGGCGGGCGCCGCGCCATGCTGGCGCAAACCCTGGATGCTGCCGGCCAACGTGCCATGCTGCGCACCACGCCGCTGGCCCAGGTGCATTGCGAGATCGCCGGCGATATCGCCCGCACCCTGGCGCTGGGCGTGGAGGTCGAGCGAGGTCTGCGCCATATCTTCGAGTGCTTCGACGGCAGCGGTCGCCCGCTGGGCCTGCGCTACCCCGATGTCCCGCCGGTGGTGTATCAGGTCGTGTTGGCGGGCGATCTGGAAATCCTCTCGCGGGCCCACGGCCTGGACGCGGCGCTGGAGTGGATCGGCGCGCAGGGCGATCGCCGTTATCCCGCTGCTCTCGTCGATCTGCTCTGCCGCCATGCAGCGGATTGGCTGCAAGCGCTGCGCACCCCCGAGGGCGTGCAGCCTGTCGAAGGGGCGGAGGTTTCCCTGACCCTGGTGGGCGATGTGATCGACCTCAAACTGCCCTGGCTGGCCGGCTATTCACGCCAGGCCGCGAGCCTGGTGCGCGACGCTGCTCGGCTCTGGGGCTTGCCCGAAGCGCGCATCGAACTGCTGGCCAAGGCGGCGTTGATCCATGGCCTGGGCCGGGCGGCCGTGCCCAATCGAATCTGGAGCACGCCCGGCCCGCTGCTCGATGGTGATCTCGAAGCGGTGCGCCTGGTGCCCTACTGGACGCACCGCGCCTGCAGCCAGATCGGCGGCCTGAACGAAGCCGGACAACTGGCTGCGCATGCCTACGAACGACTGGATGGCAGCGGCTATTTCCGCTCGTTGAGTGGCGACGCCCTGCAGGCCGAACACCGTCTGCTGAGCGCCGCGCTGGCCTGGCTGGCGCTGCGTGGCGAACGCCCCTGGCGCGCTGCCTTCAGCGATGAGCAGGCCTCCCGCGTATTGCTGGATGAAGCCGAGCAGGGGCGCTTCGACCCACGCGCCTGCCAGGCGGTGATCAGCGCCGCGCATGGCGAGCAGGCGCCGCTGGCCGGCAAACCCGGCAACGGCCTGCTCAGTGAACGCGAGACGCAGATTCTGCAGCGTATCAGCAGCGGAGCCAGCAACAAGGAAGTGGCGCGCGACCTGGGCATCAGCCCGAGCACGGTGCGCACTCATGTCGAGAGCGTGTTCCGCAAGCTGCAGTGTTCGACGCGCGCGGCGGCGACCTTGAAGGCGTTGACGCTGGGCGTGATCTAAGCCGCGTCTTCAGGCTTGGAGGAGATAGTCGAGGTTGTGGCCTGGCATACAGATGCGTACCCTGCCTCGCGGCCATGATGGCCTCGAATGGAAAAGGACTTCATGCTCAAGCGTATTTATCGAATCTTCGCGCTGGCCGTTCTGGTGAGCGCACTGTCTGGCTGCGGCACTCTGTTCGGACGATCCTCAGGCGGCTCTTACGGGCCCGATTACTATTCCGGCACTGCCTACAACTTTGGCCTGCTGTTCGGCTCCGATGACATCAATCGCGGCTACTTTCCTGCCACGCTCTGGTGCTGGGCATCGATAGCCTGCCCGGTGTTGACGGTTTATTCGATGCCCGTGGATTTCGTTGTCGATACCGTCATGCTGCCCCGTGATATCTACGAGGCAACACGATGAGCCCTGTCGTTTTGAAAAGCCTGCGAGTATTCAAGGCAGCTCTTCCCGTACTGCTGATGCTGGGTTTTCACGACCTGGCGCTGGCCAGTTTCGAATATGGCAATCGGCGTCTTGCCGCGAGCGCAACGGAACTGCTCGCCCAATTCGTGTTTGCCTTCGTTGCGCTCACCATCATTGGTGCCGTCGTGATGATCATCGGTGATATTCGCCGCTGGCTGCGTCGCAGGTCTGGCACGGATCAACGCGAGGATGATCCTTCCAGGGACCTCTAGCTTGCCTGCGAATGCCCCGGCGCTGATGGGCAACTGATAGCGTCGATAATGCACAAGGCTTGGGTTCGACACCTGGGCCTTGTACTTTGCAGCTCAGTCTCCGCCTCCACCGCCATCACCACCGCCGCCGAAATCGCTGTTGCCGAAGTCGGTGTTGGAGTCCTGCCCGCTCAGGCCGCCTCTCCTCCTTTTACCTGCGTGTGACTTGGACCTTGAGCGTTGCCACGAATAGATGAAAAGCACCACGAATGCGATAGCGATCAGCGGCAGAATGTCCATGCGTTTCCCTCCATTGCCGGGCTCCAATGCTAAAAGCTCAGAGGGCACAGAGTAAGCCGTAACGGGCGTATGGAAACGAAAAAGCCCGCACAGTGGCGGGCTTCTAAAATGGCGCATCCGGCGGGATTCGAACCCACGACCCCTGCCTTCGGAGGGCAGTACTCTATCCAGCTGAGCTACGGATGCGTTGCGGGGCGCAATCATACGCATCTCGGCGGTTAGCGTCCATTCTGCATGAGTGTGCATTATTCAGAACGGACTTTACACTTTCGGGCCGCTAGAACCTGTATTTCAGAAGTTTCTGCCATTATTTTAAGGATTTTGCCCGGCCACCTATTGCCCTTTACCCCTGCCGATCCTAGGATTCGTTTGAGATTTCAAACGGTGTGTTCGGTCATTCTGAACCCTCGCACGTTCAACGGCTCTGAATCCATTACCAGGCCCCGCACGGCTCAATTTCGGCCTGCGGGCTCTGCCCGTGACTCCAACGACTTACGCCGACGCCCGGGTGTCGGAACTGAAGGAGACTGCCATGCAACTGAAAGACCCCCAGCTGCTGCGCCAACAGGCTTATATCGATGGCCAGTGGTTGGACGCCGACAGCGGTCAGACCATTGCCGTGAACAACCCGGCGACTGGCGAGATCATGGGCCACGTTCCGAAGATGGGCCGTGCGGAGACGCGCCGTGCCATCGAGGCCGCCGAGAAGGCGCTGCCGGCCTGGCGTGCACTGACTGCCAAGGAGCGCGCGAACAAGCTGCGCCGCTGGTTCGAGCTGCTGATGGAAAATCAGGATGACCTGGGTCGCCTGATGACCCTGGAGCAGGGCAAGCCGCTGGCCGAAGCCAAGGGCGAGATTGCCTACGCCGCCTCCTTCATCGAGTGGTTCGCCGAAGAAGCCAAACGCGTCTACGGTGACGTGATCCCCGGTCACCAGCCAGACAAGCGCCTGATCGTGATCAAGCAGCCGATCGGCGTCACCGCAGCCATCACGCCGTGGAACTTCCCCGCCGCGATGATCACCCGCAAGGCCGGCCCGGCACTGGCCGCCGGTTGCACCATGGTGATCAAGCCGGCTTCGCAGACCCCGTTCTCCGCCCTGGCCCTGGTCGAGCTGGCAGAGCGCGCGGGCATCCCGAAAGGTGTGCTGAGCGTGGTTACCGGCAGCGCCGGGGAAGTGGGTGGCGAGCTGACCAGCAACCCCATCGTGCGCAAGCTGAGCTTCACCGGCTCGACCGAGATCGGTCGTCAGCTGATGGCCGAATGCGCCCAGGACATCAAGAAGGTATCGCTGGAGCTGGGTGGCAATGCGCCGTTCATCGTCTTCGATGACGCCGATCTGGATGCCGCCGTCGAAGGCGCGCTGATCTCCAAGTACCGCAACAACGGCCAGACCTGCGTCTGCGCCAACCGTATCTACGTGCAGGACGGCGTCTACGACGCCTTCGCCGAGAAACTGATCGCTGCCGTGGGCAAGCTCAAGATTGGCAACGGTCTGGAAGACGGTACCACCACCGGTCCGCTGATCGACGAGAAGGCCGTGGCCAAGGTGCAGGAGCACATCGCCGACGCGGTGAACAAGGGCGCCAAGCTGGCCCTGGGCGGCAAGCCGCATGCCCTGGGTGGCACCTTCTTCGAACCGACCATTCTGGTGGACGTGCCGAAAACCGCTGCCGTGGCCAAGGAAGAGACCTTCGGCCCGCTGGCGCCGCTGTTCCGCTTCAAGGACGAGGCCGAGGTGATCGCCATGGCCAACGATACCGAGTTCGGCCTGGCCTCCTACTTCTATGCCCGTGACTTGGGCCGCGTGTTCCGCGTGGCCGAGGCGTTGGAGTACGGCATGGTGGGCATCAACACCGGCCTGATCTCCAACGAAGTCGCGCCGTTCGGCGGCGTGAAGGCTTCCGGCCTGGGCCGCGAAGGCTCCAAGTACGGGATCGAGGACTATCTCGAGATCAAGTACATGTGCCTGGGCGGCATCTAGTCGCTGCTGCACTCGGCCGGACGTCGTTGGCGCAAGCGGGAAAATGCTCATTGGCTACAGCCAACTCCGTTTTTCCCGCTTGCACCGCCTAGCCCGGCCATCGCTCGCGACGCGCCTAGCGTTCTGATCTGGAACGTCGTGAGCCAGAATTTCCCCGCCTCCGGCGGCCCGACGCAGTCGATCATCGTATGCTGCGGCGAACCACCTCCAGAGGCATTTCCTTGCAACCGAGCCGCCCGATGACGGCCATGAGGACACCATGAGCAAGACCAACGAATCCCTGCTGCAACGCCGTGCCGCCGCCGTACCGCGCGGTGTCGGCCAGATCCACCCGATCGTCGCCGAGCGCGCCGAGAATGCCACCGTGTGGGACGTCGAAGGCCGCGAGTACATCGACTTCGCCGGCGGTATCGCCGTGCTGAACACCGGCCACCTGCATCCGAAGGTGGTCGCCGCCGTTCAGGAGCAACTGACCAAGCTGTCGCACACCTGCTTCCAGGTGCTGGCCTACGAGCCCTACATCGAGCTGTGCGAAGAAATCGCCAAGCGCGTGCCGGGCAACTTCGCCAAGAAGACCCTGCTGGTCACCTCCGGCTCCGAAGCCGTGGAAAACGCCGTGAAGATCGCCCGCGCCGCCACCGGCCGCGCTGGTGTGATCGCCTTCACCGGCGCCTACCACGGCCGCACCATGATGACCCTGTCGTTGACCGGCAAGGTGGTGCCGTACTCCGCCGGCATGGGCCTGATGCCTGCTGGTGTGTACCGCGCCCAGGCGCCGTGCCCGCTGCATGGTGTGAGTGAGGACGAGTCCATCGCCAGCATCGAGCGCATCTTCAAGAACGACGCGCAGCCGCAGGACATCGCCGCGATCATTATCGAGCCGGTGCAGGGCGAGGGCGGTTTCTACGTCAACTCCCCGGCCTTCATGCAGCGTCTGCGCGCCCTGTGCGACCAGCACGGCATCCTCCTGATCGCTGACGAAGTGCAGACCGGCGCGGGCCGTACCGGCACCTTCTTCGCCACCGAACAACTGGGCGTGGTGCCGGACCTGACCACCTTCGCCAAGTCCGTCGGCGGCGGCTTCCCGATCTCCGGCGTGTGCGGCAAGGCCGAGATCATGGACACCATCGCCCCCGGCGGTCTGGGCGGCACCTACGCCGGCAGTCCGATTGCCTGCGCCGCGGCCCTGGCCGTGCTCAAGGTGTTCGACGAGGAGAAACTGCTGGAGCGTTCCAACGTCGTGGGCGAGAAGCTCAAGGCCGGCCTGAAGACCATCGCCGAGAAGCACAAGGTGATCGGTGACGTACGTGGCCTGGGTTCGATGGTCGCCATCGAGCTGTTCGAGGGTGGCGACCACAGCAAGCCGGCTGCCGAGCTGGTGGGCAAGATCGTCGCCCGTGCGCGCGACAAGGGCCTGATCCTGCTGTCGTGCGGTACCTACTACAACGTCATCCGTTTCCTGATGCCCGTCACCATCCCTGACGCGCAATTGGAAAAAGGCATCGCCATCGTTGCCGAGTGCTTCGACGAACTGGCCTAAGTGTTAGCAGCGGGCACGTCTGCTGACGTGCTCGCTGTCCGCTCTAGGGCCTTGCTTTCCTGCGCTGATTTCCCCGCCTTTGCAGCCGTTCGTTGAGCGCAACGAGACGCCGGCTGAGTCTCTTTTCTGAGTAACCCCCTGCATGCGCGGTCAGGGAGGTGTCACTGCGTCCGCAGCCTTCAAATCGTGTCCGCTATTAATTGTGTCTGCTATGGGAACCGCTCGGGGCCTGCCACCACTCATCGGCAACAGGCTATCCAGAGAAGGATACAGACGATGCGTCTCTCAGGCTTTTCACCCTCGACTCCCCCGCCGATCAGCAATCGGGATTTTGCCGGTGATGCAAAGCCCCAATCACCAGCGAATGCCAAGCTGTCGACATCCGCTGACTCGGCTATTTCCTGGTCGCCGCATGGTGCTGGGAAGACGCAAAATCATTCGGCAAGGTTCGAGAGTTCCTCCCAGAAATCCGAGAGCTCCCGAGGTCAGGGGTTGGAGGCTTTAACAAGCCAAGTGCTCTCGGCTGTCAGGGCTCTATTGTTCCCCAATACCTCTGAGGTACAAGCGGCCTCTCAGCCAGGCGCTATGCGAAGTGCGTCGCTTGAGTCCGCTCCGCGAGAAGAGAGCGAGCAGATGCCCTTCGAGGAGGTGGTGTCGATTCTGGGTAGAAACGAAGACCTGCTGAAGAAACCTCGTGATCGCGAGGGATTGGAGGAGCTGCGTGATGATCCCGATACCCCCGCGGATGCGAGAAAGGCATTGGCTGCTCTACTGAAAAACTCTGACTACTTCGAGGCTTTGGATCCAGCAAAGACGGGGAAATCAGACGACAAGATCAGCGCGAAGGATGTGCAGAAGTGGCAGGAGCATCCACTGATCAGGCAGTACGCCGACGCCAAGGCCGAGCAGTACACCCACAATTACGTGCCTTCCGATTCAGCACCCGGTTCGCCCGCTCGCGAGATGACCGAAAACGATGCGATGCGCGAGCTGTATCTCTATTCGGAAAGCCTGCCCAAGAAACTCAATCTGGAGACCCTCGGCAAGATCGCCGATGGTTCCCAGTCGATGGGCAAGTGCCCGCCGCAGGTCGCAGCCGCGGCGAAGTTCTTTGTCCAGAACCCGGACAAATGGCAGCAATTCAGCGGCAAGGATGATCCCAACGCGAAGATTTCCCGTGATCGCCTGTGCGACCTGGCCGCCCAGAACGTCAAGCTCTCACCGCAGGAGAGCAAGGCGCTGGAGACGCTCAAGAACAATCAGGACATCTTCTTCAAGGGCGGTGGCCTCAAGCCGGGCAAGCTGGCCGATATCGCCAACGACGAGAAGAACAGTCAGGTGGTTCGCGATACCGCCAACCTACTCAGCCAGCCCAATTCGATGCTGTTCTCCATGCTCGACAATGCCAAGCATGGGGCTGGTGGCAATTTCTTCAACAAGGCCAATGATCGCAACATCAGCAAGGGCGATCTGAATGCCTTCCTGCAGAAAGGCTCCAATGAGGTCGCGGCTCCGCCGCAGCTCTCCAAGCCGACGACTATTGCTGCGGTTTCGGCTCAGAACGATATGGCCATGGGGCAGGAAACGCAGCCCGATCAGAAGAAGGAAAAGGGCGGGGGAATCTTCAAGTTCCTTGAGATATTCAGCTATGTCGCCTCCGGGGTGATGATGCTTATTCCGGGAGCGGGTGCCGCTGCTCTTGCTGCAAACGTTGGGCGGACAGCTGCTACTGCGGTAGCGAGGGAGGCCGTCAAGCAGACGGCCCAGCACACCGTGAAGGAGGTGGCCAAGGATACGGTCAAGGAAACCGCGAAACGCGAGTTCAAGGATGCCGCGATTCAGGGCACCAAGGATGGCTTGAAAGACTATGCCAAGGATCAAGCCATGGACTTTGCCAAGGATGGCTTGAGCAATGCTCTGAACCAGAACGCGCCTAGGGTCGCGTCCAATCCGGACGTCAACGAACCGAGAGTCTGGGCGCAGAGCTGAGGAGGTGGTATGGGCATCGTCTTGGTATCCCCTCGATAGCTTGATTAGGTATTACGGTTGACTGGGTAAAACGCTAGTTTTACCTTTGTCCCATGAATATTGATTCCAAGCTGATTTCCACGGCCGAAGATCTGTTCGACCGCCACGGCTTTAGCGCGACGGGCATGGATCGACTGGCCCAGGCCGCCGGGATGTCCAGCCGTACGCTGTACAAGCACGCGGGCAGCAAGAACGAGCTGATCGCCGCCGTGCTGATGACGCGCGGGCAGCGCTTCCTGCAGCGTCTGGAGTTGGACAGCGTCAAGGCGCTGTTCGATGCACTGGCGTGCTGGATGAGCGAGGAGGGCGCGCGCGGTTGCCTGTTCCTGCGTGCCCAGGGCGAGATCGGCAGCGCGGTGCCGGAAGTCACCGATGCCCTGACGGCCTACAAGGCGCGCTTCAGCGAGACGGTCAGGCGGATTCTCGTTCGGCAGTTGGGTGCCGATCCCGACGAGGAATTGATCGAGCAGGTGGTCATTCTCTTCGAGGGGGCGACGGCCGCTGCCAGCTACCGCGGTCTGGCGGCGGTGGCCACGGCGGGCCGGGCCGCGACACTGCTTGTCGAGCGAGCGCGGGCGTGAGCCGCGCGTTGAATCTGGGTGCCACGGGCTTCGGCCTGATCGCGGTGTGCTACGGTTTCGCCCGCTTCGCTTTCGGCCTGTTCCTGCCGCAGATCGAAGCTGACCTCGTATTGCCGGAGGCTGTCGGTGGCCTGATCGCCGGCGGCTCCTTTCTTGGCTACTGCCTGGCCATTGTCGTCGCCGCGCAACTGACCGAGCGCATCGGTGCTCGGGCGGTCGCGGTGTGCGCTGCGCTGGTTGCCGCCCTGGGCATGCTGGGTATCGCCCTGGCGCCTTCAGCTGCGTGGCTCGCTGCTGCAGTATTGTTGGCGGGGATGAGCACGGGGCTGGCGTCCCCGCCCATGGCTGCAGCAGTGGCGGCAGTGATAGAGCCGCGGCGGCAGGACACCAGCAACACCCTGATCAATGCCGGTACCAGTGGCGGAGTGATTCTCTCCGGCCCTGTCGCGCTGTTGCTAGGCGCTGAATGGCGCCTGGCCTATGCCGTGTTTGCCTGCTCGGCACTGGCCCTGGCGTTGTTTGCGAGCTTCTGCGTGCCGAGTGCCACGGGCTCGCGAGCGCGAGTTGCCAAGGCCGGGCCGCTGTTCAGCGTGACGCTGAAGCGCCTCGTCGTCGCTTCGTTGCTGATGGGAGCGGCAAGCACGGCGTTGTGGTCGTTCGGTAGTCAGATCGTCGCCCAGCGCCTGGGTTGGGGCAGCGCTGGTTCCGGGTTGCTCTGGGTGGTGATTGGTGCTGCCGGCATCGCTGGCGCGGGTGCCGGCAGCCTGATCGCTCGGCTGGGTGTGGACTGGGCGAATCGTCTGTGTCTTGGCGCTCTGGCGGCAGCTATAGCCCTGGTCGGCATGGGTAACACGCCGGCATTGGCGCTGCTGGGCGGCGCGCTGTTCGGAGCGGCCTACATTACCCTGAGCGGCATCTATCTGGTCTGGGGCGTGGCGGCGCTTCCCGAGCGGCCCGCGACCGGGCTCACCGTCGCTTTTCTCGGCATCGCCATCGGTCAGACGCTGGGGGCGCCGATTTTCGGCCTGCTGATGAGCAGGCTGAGCATGGACCACGCCGTGGGTCTGTTCGCGCTGCTGGCATTGGCTGCCGGGGTGATGCGCTCGAACGTCGGTGAGGCGATGCGTTCGAACCCCATCGGTTGCCCAGAAAAAGGCCCGTACTAGACGGGCCAAAGGGTGACAAGCAACAACAGGATTCGGTGCGGCGGGAACCTGCCTGGCGTTTTCCAGTCAGGTGCTTACTTGGCTTCGAAGATCACGTAGACCTTGCGGCAGGCCTCGAGCACTTCCCAGGTACCCGAGAAGCCGGCAGGAATCACGAAACGGTCGCCAGCGCGCACGGTCTTGGCGTTGCCGTCAGCGTCACGCAGCACGGACACGCCCTGGAGAATCTCGCAGTACTCGTGCTCGGTGTAGCTCACCGTCCACTGACCCACGGCGCCTTCCCAGATGCCGGTGCTGAACTGACCGCAGGGGCTGCTGTAGTGGTTGCGCACGCTTTGCTCCGGGTCGCCCTTGAGCACTTTTTCCGGCGCTGGGCGATAGTGTTCGGCGGCCGTGCCGGCCTGAGCGAAGTCGACGATCTGTTCGATGTTCATCTGGCTGTTCCGTGGTTTCGGTGGCGGCAACCGCGCGACCAGAGGGCCTTCGCGGGAAAGTCGTGGCAGCAGTCTATGTTTAAAAAAACGAACATGACAAGGGCTTTTGCCGGTCTATGTCAAAAATATTGAAAAGCCACAGCCCTCTGGTTTAGTGTGTCGGACAGGATTTGGCCAGCGATCTGGCCTTGCAGAATTATTGACAGTGCGCGCCCTCGCGGACGCCGCTTCCACCCATTGAGAGGATGCCGGAATGACTAGCCTGACTCGTGCCGACTGGGAACAGCGTGCCAAGACCCTGACCATCGAAACCCGTGCGTTCGTACACGGTGAGTACCGCGCCGCCGAGTCTGGCGCTACCTTCGAATGCATCAGCCCGGTCGACGGCCGCCTGCTTGGCATGGTGGCCAGCTGTGACCAGGCTGACGCTGACGTGGCGGTCAAGGATGCCCGTGCCACCTTCGAATCCGGTGTGTGGTCGCGCATGGCCCCGGCCAAGCGCAAGAAGGTGATGATCCGCTTCGCCGAGCTGATCGAAGAGCATGGTCAGGAGTTGGCCCTGTTGGAAACCCTGGACATGGGCAAGCCGATCAGCGACTCGCTGAGCATCGACGTCGGCAGCGCCGCCAACGCCATCCGCTGGAGCGGCGAGGCCATCGACAAGATCTACGACGAAGTCGCCGCCACCGCCCATGACGAGCTGGGCCTGGTCACCCGCGAGCCGGTCGGTGTGGTCGCCGCCATCGTGCCGTGGAACTTCCCGCTGCTGATGAGCTGCTGGAAGCTTGGCCCGGCGCTGGCCACTGGTAACTCGATCATCCTCAAACCGTCCGAGAAGTCGCCGCTGACCGGTATCCGTATCGCCCAGCTGGCCATCGAGGCCGGCATTCCGGCGGGCGTGTTCAACGTGCTGCCAGGCTTTGGCCACACCGTCGGCAAGGCCCTTGCTCTGCACATGGACGTCGATACCCTGGTGTTCACCGGTTCGACCAAGATCGCCAAGCAGCTGATGATCTACGCTGGCGAGTCGAACATGAAGCGCGTCTGGCTGGAAGCAGGCGGCAAGAGCCCGAACATCGTCTTCGCCGACGCGCCGGACCTGCAGGCCGCTGCCGAAGCGGCTGCCAGCGCCATCGCCTTCAACCAGGGCGAAGTCTGTACCGCCGGTTCGCGCCTGCTGGTGGAGAACGCCATCAAGGACACCTTCGTGCCCATGGTGGTCGAGGCGATCAAGGCCTGGAAGCCGGGCAACCCGCTGGACCCGGCGACCAACGTCGGCGCGCTGGTCGACACCACGCAGATGAACAACGTGCTGAGCTACATTCAGGCCGGCCATGACGACGGCGCCAAGCTGGTGGCCGGCGGCAAGCGGGTGATGGAAGAGACCGGCGGTACCTACGTCGAGCCGACCATCTTCGATGGCGTGAACAACGCCATGCGCATCGCCAAGGAAGAGATCTTCGGCCCGGTGCTGTCGGTGATCGGTTTCGACGATCAGGACGAAGCCATTGCCATCGCCAATGACACCGTCTACGGTCTGGCCGCCGCGGTATGGACCAGCAACCTGTCGCGCGCCCATCTGGTGGGCAAG
The DNA here is from genome assembly GCF_002803095.1 of Pseudomonas sp. ZH-FAD. Taxonomy (GTDB): domain Bacteria; phylum Pseudomonadota; class Gammaproteobacteria; order Pseudomonadales; family Pseudomonadaceae; genus Aquipseudomonas. The sequence goes on from NZ_PGLR01000020.1 coordinate 41,749, forward strand.
GCGCTGCGTGCCGGCAGCGTGTGGATCAACCAGTACGATGGCGGCGACATGACCGCGCCGTTCGGCGGCTTCAAGCAGTCCGGCAACGGCCGCGACAAGTCGCTGCACGCGTTCGACAAGTACACCGAGCTGAAGTCCACCTGGATCAAACTGTAACGATAGCGGGGCGATCTCCTGGTCGTCGGCCAGGTAATCGGTTCCCCTCTCCCATTTATGGGAGAGGGGCTGGGGGAGAGGGCCGAGAACGCAGAGAAACTGCCGGCTACCCTCGTTCCTGAAACCTACGGCCGGGTTCCCGAGGAACCCGGCCGTTGTCTTTGCAGCCACTCGTTAACCAAGGAATTCGGCAATGCGTTGGGGCACCTACTTCGCCGTCTGTGCGGCGGTCATCAGTATCGGTCTGGCGCTCGGCGTGACCATGCCGCTGGTTTCGCTGCGCCTGGAAAGCTGGGGCTACGACTCCTTCGCAATCGGCGTGATGGCGGCGACTCCGGCTGTCGGCGTGCTGCTCGGTGCGTTGCTGGCCGGGCGTCTGGCGGCGCGCTTGGGCACCACCGTGCTGATGCAGCTGTGTCTGCTGCTGGGTGCGATATCGGTGGCGGGGCTGGCGCTGGTGCAGAACTACGCGGTCTGGGTCGGTCTGCGCCTGTTCATCGGCGTGGCCCTGACCGTGGTGTTCATCCTCGGCGAAAGCTGGATCAACCAGCTGGCGGTGGAGAAGTGGCGTGGTCGCCTGGTGGCGTTGTACGGCACCGGTTATGCCCTCAGTCAGCTCAGTGGCCCGTTGCTGCTGACGGCGCTCGGTACGACCACCGATGCCGGTTTCTGGACGGGCGTGTGCCTGCTGATCGGCGGCTCACTGGTTCTGCTAGGGCGCACCGGCGCACCCAAGGTGGATGCGCACAGCGCTTCTGGGCGCGGCCTGTTGGTGTTCTGTCGCAAGCTGCCAGCGATTGCCTGGGCGGTGATGTTGTTCGCTGCCTTCGAAGCGATGATGCTGACCCTGCTACCGATCTACGGGCTGCGTCAGGGCTTCACTCAGGAGGTGGCGCTGTTCATGGTCAGCGTGGTGGTGGTGGGCGATGCGGTGCTGCAGCTGCCCATCGGCTGGCTGGCTGACCGCATGTCGCGGCAGTTGCTGTTCCGTGGTTGCGGCATCGTGCTGCTGTTGTCCAGCCTGGCAATTCCGCCGTTGTTGCATACGCCAGTGATCTGGCCGGTGCTGGTGGCCTTCGGTGCCAGCGCGGGCGGTCTGTTCACCCTGTCGCTGATCATGATCGGCGAGCGTTACCGCGACGACGAACTGGTGCGCGCCAATGCCCATGTTGCTCAGTTGTGGGGCCTGGGCTGTCTGATCGGGCCACTCACCACAGGCGCTGTCAGCCAGTGGCTGAGCGGCCATGCGCTGCCGCTGATGATGGCTACTGGCGCCTTCGTGTTCATCATCCTGGCGAGCAAGCGCGGGGCCTTCAGCGAGATGGAAGCGGCGCGTTCCTGAACCGGCTCAGCGCCACTGCCCGAGATCCTGCGTGTGCTGCAGGTCGGCCTCTTCGATCAGCTCCGCGATGGTCGCGCCGATCTGTTTCACCGCCGCCTCGATCACATCGCTCGGCGGCTCGGCGTAGTTGAGGCGGATGCAGTTACGGTACTTGCCGGCCGCCGAGAAGATGCTGCCCGGCGCGATCTGGATCTTGTGCGGCAGCAGGGCGCGGTTGAGCTTCTGGCTGTCGAAACCCTGCGGCATTTCCGCCCAGAGCATGAAGCTGCCCTGCGGGCGGCTGACCCGGGTACCGGCCGGGAAATAGCGGCTGACCCAATCCACCATCAGGTCGCGACTGCGCAGGTACTGCGCCCGCATGCGCCGCAGATGCGGTTCGTAGTGCCCGTCCTTGAGGAACTCGGCCAGGGCCAGCTGCGGTAGCTGCGCGGTACTGCCGGTGCCCAGGTACTTCATGTGTACCACCTGCTCCAGATAGCGCCCTGGAGCGATCCAACCGACGCGCAGGCCCGGCGCCAGGGTTTTGGAGAAGGAGCTGCAGAACAGTACGCGGCCGTCCTCATCGAAGGACTTGATGCTGCGCGGGCGTGGGTAGCTGTAGGCGAGCTCGGCGTAGACGTCGTCCTCGATGATGGCCACGTCGAAGCGCTGCGCCAGAGTGACCAGGGCGCGCTTGTTGGCGTCGGGCATGATGTAACCGAGCGGGTTGTTGCAGTTGGGCGTGAGCTGGATGGCCTTGATTGGCCACTGTTCCAGGGCCATTTCCAGGGCGTCGAGGTTGATTCCGGTGAGTGGGTCGGTGGGCAGTTCCAGCGCCTTCATGCCGAAACCCTTGAGCGCCTGCATCACGCCGTGGAAGCTCGGCGAGTCGACCGCAACGATATCGCCGGGCTGGCAGATGGCGCGTACCGCCGCCGACAGCGCCTCGTGGCAACCGGTGGTGACCACCAGATCTTCGGCCTCCAGTTGGCAGCCGGAGTCGAGCATCAGCCGGGCGATCTGTTCGCGCAGGCGAGCGTCACCGCGAATGCCGCCGTAGGTGAGCACGTCCGGGTCCTGGCGACGCGCCTGGCGCGACAGGTTGCGCAGCAGCGGCTTGAGCGTCGGGCTGCTGATATCCGGGCGGCCACGGCCCAGCTGCAGCATGTCGTGCTGCGGTGAGCTGCTGATCAGCTCCAGTACGTGATCCCACTGCGAAACCTCCACCGGCCTCTGCGCCGTGCGGCTGATCTGCGGCAGCGCGGGCATTTGTCGCCCCAGCGGTACGAAGTAGCCGGACTTCGGCCGCGGCGAGGCCAGCCCCATGTCCTCCAGATGACGGTAGGCCTGCTGCACCGTGCTGAGGCTGACGCCATGCTCCTGGCTCAGGCTGCGTACTGATGGTAGGCGGTCGCCGGGGCGGTACAGCCCCTGCTCGATGCGGGTGCCGAGCAGCTCGGCCAGATTCAGATAGAGCGTCATGGCAATCGTCCGGCTTGTGCGGAGTGTATGAAATGAAACCAGTACAGATCGGCGCGAAAATTCCCATTCAGGGGGGAAACGACGGAATCTGTATGGAGTTAATAAGAGTTTTTTGGATCTGTCATGACTTTTCTTCTGACGGCATTCTGATCTCCCATGATAGAAGACAACGGGAGAACAGCCATGACTGGGTTCAGCAATACAGATTTCGTAGCAGTGGGCGAGGCCGTGCGAATTGCGACGCACGAGGGCGAGGTTCGCTATTTTGGCCGTGACTGGCCGGCCTTCTGGCGGCGCCTGAACACTCGTCGCGTGCTGCTCAAGCTCAACGACCAGCAGCTGCGCGACATCGGCCTCAGCCGCGCCCAGGCCGAGCGTGAGGCAAGCCTGCCATTCTGGAAGCTGTAAGGATAACTTCGCCGCATGGCACGCCCGTAGGAGCGGCCTCAGCCGCGATTTTAGGGGTGTATGCCTACAGCAACTCTTTCAGCCGGTGCCAGGCCATGCCCATTGCCAGCAGCGGCGAGCGCAGGTGCTTGCCGCCGGGGAAGGTCATGTGCGGCACCTGGGCGAACAGGTCGAAGCCACGGCTTTCCTGGCCGGCGATGGCCTCGGCGAGCAGCTTGCCAGCCAGGTGCGTGGCGTTGACGCCGTGGCCGGCGTAGGCCTGGGCGTGGAACACGTTGGGCTGATCCTTGAGTCGGCCGATCTGCGGCAGGCGGTTGGCGCCGATGCCGATCATCCCGCCCCATTGGTAGTCGATGCGCACATCGGTCAGTTGCGGGAACACCTTGAGCATCTTTGGCTTCATGTAGCCAGCGATATCGGCCGGATCACGCCCGGAATAGTGGCAGGCACCGCCGAACAGCAGGCGGCGGTCGGCGGAGAGTCGGTAATAGTCGACTGTCACGCGCTGGTCGCACAGCGCCATGTTCTGCGGAATCAGTTGCCGCGCCTGCTCTTCGGAGAGTTGTTCGGTGGCGATGATGTAGCTGCCGGCCGGTAGCACCTTGCCGCTCAGGGTCGGGTTGAGACCGTTGATGTAGGCATTGCAGGCCAGCACCAGGTACTTGGCGCGCACCTGGCCCTGGGCGGTGTGCACGCGCACCTCGTTGCCGTAGTCGATGCGTGTCACCGGCGAGTCTTCGAACAGCTGCACGCCGAGCGATTGGGCGGCAGCGGCTTCGCCGAGCGCCAGGTTGAGCGGGTGCAGGTGGCCCGAGCCCATGTCGATCATGGCACCGTGATAGTTGTCGGAGCCAACCACTTCATGGATGCGCTCCTTCGGCACCATGCGCAGTTCGTGACGATAGCCGAGGCTTTCCAGCTCGGCCTTGTCTTCGGCGAAGCCTTCCATGTGCGCCGGCTTGTTGGCCAGGTCGCAGTAGCCCCAGGTCAGATCGCAATCGATCTGGTACTGGGCGACGCGTGTGCGCACGATCTCCACCGCCTCCAGGCCCATCAGCTTGAACTGACGCACGCCGTCCTTGCCGACCACCGATTCGAACTGTTCGACATCATGGCCAACGCCGCGAATCAGCTGCCCGCCGTTGCGCCCGCTGGCGCCCCAGCCGATCTTGCGTGCCTCCAGCAGCGCCACCGACAGGCCTTTCTGAGCCAGCTCGATGGCGGTGTTCAGGCCGCTGAAACCGCCACCGACGATGCACACGTCCACCTGCAGCTCACCGTCCAGGGGCGGGTAGGCCAACTGGCGATTGACGCTGGCGGCGTAATACGAGGCGGCATGCTGCGGGCTGTGGACGGGCTGGTGAACGCGGGCGTTCATGTGCGAAATCCTGATTTTGCTGTGTGGAAAATTCAACGCAGCATAAGCGCGTGATCCGTCCGACGCCAAGAGGCCAGCGGAAAAAAACGCAGTGCTCCCTCAGCGTGAGCCGTGTGCCCCAAGTCGAGCGGGTACACTATTGTGATCACTTCAGGATGCCCGAGCATGAGCTGCACCGACCGCAAGATCGATCACCTGCGCCGACAGATTCCTCGCTTCGACTGCGTGCCGGGCTGTCACGACTGCTGCGGGCCGGTCACCGCGTCCTCCGAGGAGCTGGCGCGCCTGCCGGTGAAAAGCGAGGCCGAACATGACGCGGCGCTGGCCGAGTACAACTGCGTGCACCTGGGGCCGAATGGTTGCGAGGTGTACGACCAGCGCCCGCTGATCTGTCGCCTGTTCGGCACCACACCCAATCTCCCCTGCCCACATGGCCGTGGACCGGAGCAGCCGATCGAGCCTGCGGTCGAGCGTCAGGTACACCGCCTGATCGCCACCACGCGGCAGCGACTCGTTTAGGCTGATGGCTCCTACGCTCTGCGTGGTAGCCCCTGCAGTGGCGCTCCGCGCCACGACTTGCCATGTGCAGCAGGCTGACGCAGAGCGTCCGGGGCTGCATTCCCACGCAGAGCCTGGGAACGATCAAGCATTGTGTAGGAGCGAGCTCTGCTCGCGAACCAGGCCAGCAAAAGCTTCGCGAGCAGAGCTCGCTCCTGCAATTCACTCCGGTACCGGCAGTGCCAGGCTCTCCTTCACCTCTTCCATGACGATATAGCTCTTCGACTCGCGCACGTGCGGCAGCTTGAGGAGGATGTCGCCGAGCAGCTTGCGGTAGCTGGCCATCTCGTTGATGCGCGCCTTCACCAGGTAGTCGAAGTCGCCGGAGACCAGGTGGCATTCCAGCACGTGTGGCAGCTTGAGCACGGCGCGGCGGAATTCCTCGAAGGTGTCGCCGGATTTGTAGTCCAGGCTGATCTCGACGAACACCAGCAGGTTGGTCTTGAGGTGCTGCGGATTGAGGCGGGCGTGGTAGCCCATGATGATGCCTTCGCGCTCCAGGCGGCGTACGCGCTCGGTGCAGGGCGTGGTCGACAGGCCCACGCGCTCGCCCAGTTCGGTGAAGCTGATGCGCCCGTCCTCCTGCAGGATGCGCAGGATGTTACGGTCGATCTTGTCCAGTTCACGACGGCTTTGATGCTGGGTTCTCATGGGGAATCCGCCTCTGCAAAACGGCTTTTTGCCAAGAATTCTCGCCAAATATAGCCGTGTATATGGTGAAAAGCACTGCGCGGCTCTTCCTATACTGCGCCCATCGACAACAATGGCCTGTAACGCACGCGCCTTGGGCGCGGCGGGGAGAAAAACATGCGTGTTCTGGTTCTCGGCAGCGGTGTGATTGGTACCGCCAGTGCTTACTACCTCGCCCGTCAGGGCTTCGAGGTGGTGGTGGTCGACCGTCAGAACGGCCCGGCGCTGGAAACCAGCTTCGCCAACGCTGGCCAGGTTTCTCCGGGCTACGCTTCGCCCTGGGCTGCCCCGGGCGTGCCGCTGAAGGCCATCAAGTGGCTGCTGCAGAAACACGCGCCGCTGGCGATCAAGGCCACTGGCGACGTCGACCAGTACCTGTGGATGGCGCAGATGCTGCGCAACTGCACCGCCAGTCGCTATGCGATCAACAAGGAGCGCATGGTGCGCCTGTCCGAGTACAGCCGCGATTGCCTCGACGAGCTGCGCGCCGAGACCGGCATCGCCTACGAAGGCCGCCAGCTCGGTACCACCCAACTGTTCCGTACCCAGGCCCAGGTCGATGCCGCTGCCAAGGACATCGCCGTGCTGGAGGCCTCCGGCGTACCGTTCGAGCTGCTCGACCGCGATGGCATCGCTCGCGTCGAGCCGGCCCTGGCTGGTGTCAAACACAAGCTGGCCGGTGCCCTGCGCCTGCCCAACGACCAGACCGGCGACTGCCAGATGTTCACCACCAAGCTGGCGGACATGGCCAAGGCGCTCGGCGTCGAGTTCCGTTTCGGCCAGAACATCCAGAGCCTGGACGCCGTGGGCGACCGCATCAATGGCGTGTGGATCGACGGCAAGCTGGAAACCGCCGATCGCTACGTGCTCGCCCTCGGCAGCTACAGCCCGCAACTGCTCAAGCCGCTGGGCGTGCGTGCGCCGGTGTATCCGCTCAAGGGTTATTCGTTGACCGTGCCTATCATCAACGCTGATATGGCGCCGACCTCGACCATTCTTGACGAGACCTACAAGGTCGCCATCACTCGCTTCGATGGCCGTATCCGCGTCGGTGGCATGGCCGAGATCGCCGGTTTCGACCTGTCGCTCAACCCGCGTCGTCGCGAAACCCTGGAAATGATCACCGCCGACCTCTACCCGCAAGGCGGCGATCTGCAACGCGCCGATTTCTGGACCGGCCTGCGTCCGGCCACGCCTGACGGCACACCGATCGTGGGTGGCACCGCCTTCCGTAACCTGTTCCTCAACACCGGCCACGGCACCCTGGGCTGGACCATGGCCTGCGGCTCCGGTCGCCTGCTCGCCGACCTGATGGCCAACAAGCGTCCGCAGATCAGCGCCGACGGCCTGGATATCTCGCGTTACTCGCGCAAGGCGCGTGAAGTGCAAGCTGCACCGCAGCCACTGCGCACCTGATAGCCTTCGCGCTTTCGCAATTCAAGGAGCTTTAGCTTTATGTCGATTCAGCGCCTGCATGTGGCCAAACGCTACAGTGAAGTGGTGATCCACAACGGCACGATTTACCTCGCCGGCCAGTTGGCTGATGACTTCGACGGTGACATCCGCGAGCAGACCCGCCAGACCCTGGCCAACATCGACAAGATGCTGGCCGAAGGTGGCAGCGACAAGAGCAAGATCCTCTCGCTGACCATCTTCCTCAAGGACATGGCCGACTACGATGGGCTCAACGCCGAGTACGACGCCTGGGTCGCCGACGGCCATGCACCGGCCCGCGCCTGCGTCGAAGCGAAGATGTACAAGCCTGAAGTGCTGGTGGAAATGTGCGTGGTGGCTGCCGTCTGAGGCGGCCACAGCTTTTTGTTGCCTGCCATCCATGGCGGCAACCCTCCGGGCCGTCGCAAGCGACGTCAAAAAATTCTCCCGGAATTTTTTTGTGTTGGCTTTTCACCCGGCTCCCCCGCCGGGTTTTTTTTGAATGGCGACTTGTCGGCATGACTCCGGATTTCATCCGGGCTACGAAAAAACCGTCGCATCAGCGAATGATTGAGAGATAAACGACCATGCGTCCCGCCCGTGCCCTGATCGACCTCGATGCCCTGCGTCATAACTACCGCCTGGCCCGCGAACTGAGCGGCGCCCGAGCCCTCGCCGTGGTCAAGGCCGATGCTTACGGACATGGCTCGGTGCGTTGCGCGCAGGCACTCGAAGCCGAGGCCGACGGTTTTGCCGTGGCCTGCATCGAAGAGGCGCTGGTACTGCGCGAAGCGGGCATTCGCGCGCCGATCCTGCTGCTCGAAGGCTTCTTCGAGGCTGATGAGCTGGCGCTGATCGACCAGCATGACCTGTGGTGCGTGATTCATGCACAGTGGCAGATCGATGCGATCGAGCAGGCCCAACTGAGCAAGCCGCTGACCGCGTGGCTAAAACTCGACAGCGGCATGCACCGTGTCGGCCTGCATCCGGCCGATTATCAGCATGCCTATCGTCGCCTGCTGGCCAGCGGCAAGGTCAGCAAGATCGTGCTGATGAGCCACTTCGCCCGTGCCGACGAGCCTGAGTGCGAGCGCACGGCCGAGCAACTGGCGGTGTTCCAGCAGGCTCGCGACGGTCTCAGTGCCGAGGTCAGCCTGCGCAATTCGCCGGCCGTGCTCGGCTGGCCACAGGTGCCAAGCGACTGGGTGCGCCCCGGCATCATGCTGTACGGCGCCACGCCGTTCGAGCAGGCTCAGGAGCAGGCCGCGCGCCTGCAGCCGGTGATGACCCTTGAATCGAAGGTCATCAGTGTGCGTGAACTGCCGACCGGCGAGCCGGTGGGTTATGGCGCGCGCTTCGTCGCCGAAAGACCGACCCGCGTCGGTGTGGTCGCAATGGGTTATGCCGACGGCTATCCGCGTCACGCGCCGAGCGGCACGCCAGTGGTGGTGGACGGCCAGTTGACCCGCCTGATCGGCCGCGTGTCGATGGACATGCTGACCGTGGACCTGACCGATCTGCCACAGGCCGGCCTCGGCAGCCATGTCGAACTATGGGGCAAGCAGGTGCTGGCCAGCGACGTGGCCATGGCGGCAGGTAGCATTCCCTATCAGATTTTTTGCAATCTACGGCGAGTGCCGCTGCTCTATCTCGGGGGCTGAGCTTTCCGTGTAGGCGAAGGGTGAACGCAAGTGTTGTAAATTCCGAACGCTATGCCATGATACGGACACTTTTCCGTCTCTTATCCCAAGGGGGATTCCAGCATTGGACGTCGGCGTTCGACTGCAATCGATTCGTAAGCTCAAAGGCCTATCCCAGCGTGAACTCGCCAAGCGGGCGGGCGTCACCAACAGCACCATTTCCATGATCGAGAAGAACAGCGTCAGCCCCTCGATCAGTTCGCTGAAAAAGGTGCTCGGCGGCATTCCCATGTCGTTGGTGGAATTCTTCTCGCTCGACATGGAGCAGGAGAACCAGACCCAGGTGGTCTATCGTGCCGCCGAACTGACCGATATCTGTAGTGGCGCCATCACCATGAAGCTGATTGGCAAGGCCCACCCGAGTCGCGCCATTTCCTTCCTCGACGAAACCTACCCGGCCGGCACCGACACCGGTGACGAAATGTACGCCCACGAAGGCGAAGAGGCTGGCATGCTGGTCGAGGGCAAGCTGGAGCTGACCGTTGGCAACGAGGTGTTCATCCTCGAACCGGGCGACAGCTATTACTTCGAAAGCAGCAAGCCGCATCGCTTCCGCAATCCGTTCGATGTGCCGGCGCGGTTGATCAGTGCCACGACGCCAGCGAACTTCTGATCAATAACCCTGCGACAATATGGGTTGTTTCGGCCTGGCCTGCTTGCCGTTATACTGTCGCCCGCTCGCGAAACCGTGGCCGCGGGCGTGACTAGCCACGAAGAGGGTGTACCGTGAATCTGATGAAGAAAATGCTGGCAGTACCGGCTGCCGTATTGGCCCTGTGGGCAGTGACTGCTCAGGCCACGACCGATGAAGCTATCGCCGAGCGCCTCAAGCCTGTAGGTGAGGTGTGCATCATGGGCGAAGAGTGCAAGGGCGTCGAAACCGTCGCCGCATCCGCCGGTGGTGGTGCACGTACCGCTGACGACATCATCGCCAAGCATTGCAATGCCTGCCACGCCACCGGTGTGCTGGACGCGCCGAAGATCGGCGACACCGCTGCCTGGAAAGAGCGTGCCGACCACCAGGGCGGTCTCGACGGCATCCTGGCCAAGGCCATCTCCGGTATCAACGCCATGCCGCCGAAAGGCACCTGCGCTGATTGCTCGGATGACGAACTGCGCGAAGCGATCAAGAAGATGTCCGGTCTGTAAGACCCGTCTCTTCCCTGAAAAACCGCCCTCCGGGCGGTTTTTTCGTTTCTGGCGGCGGCATGCAACCATGCCGGTGGCTACACAGTCCAAGCTGCATTCGTCATGGATGTCGCGAGGAGCGTCAGATGCCGCACACCTGTACCCTCGAACAAGCCGTCGACCGCGTACTGAGCGAGATCGCCGGGCCGATTCATCTGGGTTTACCGCTCGGTCTGGGCAAGCCCAATCGCTGGGTCAACGCGCTGTATGCAAGGGTGCGGGAGACGCCCGAGCGGCAACTGACCATCTACACCGCGCTGTGCCTGGCGCGTCCGCGTGCCGGCCAGGACCTGCAGCGACGCTTTCTCGAACCTTTCGTCGACCGGGTCTACGGCGATTATCCCGAGCTGGATTTTCTCGCCGATCTGCACAGCGGCAAGCTGCCGAGCAACGTGCGCGTCGAGCAGTTCTTCTTCCAGCCCGGCAGCCTGCTCGAATGCGAGGCGGCGCAGCAGGACTACATCAGCAGCAACTACAGCCATGTCGCCCGCGACCTCAATGCCAAGGGCCTGAATCTGGTCGCCCAACTGGTCGCCGTCGACGCCGCGCAGCCCGAGCATTTCAGCCTGAGCTGCAACCCGGACGTCACCCTCGATCTGCTGCCGCTGCTGGACAAGCGCCGCAAGGCTGGCGAGACCGTGCTCAGCGTCGCTCAGATCCACAGTGATCTGCCCTACATGGCCGGCGATGCCCAGGTGCCGCGCGATACCTTCGATATCCATATCGGCGAGGACGAGCGGACCACGCTGTTCTCCACGCCGAACATGCCGGTGACCCTGCAGGATCATTGCATCGGCCTGTTCGCCAGCACGCTGGTGCGCGATGGCGGCACCCTGCAGATCGGCATTGGTGCGATGGGGGATGCCCTGGCGTCAGCGCTGATGGCCAGGCAGGACGACAATGCTCGCTACCGCGCATTGTTACAGGCGCTGCGTGCTGATGAGTGGGCGGGGGAAATCGCCGCCAACGGCGGTGTCGAACCGCTCGATCAGGGGCTCTATGGCTGCAGCGAAATGTTCGTCAACGGCTTGCTGGCACTGGCTGAGGCCGGCCTGCTGCGGCGTCGGGTCTACCCGGATCTGCGTCTGCAGCGTCTGGCCTGTAACGGTGCGCTGGATGAACAAGGTCGGCCCCATAGCGTTCAGGCGCTGGTCGACGCGGGGCTACCGACGAAGTTGCAGCCGAGCGATCTGGCCTGGCTGCGCGATAGCGGCCTACTGCGCGGCGATATGCGAGTAGAGGCGGGCGAGTTGCACCTGCCCGACGGTGGTCGTGTCGCCGCGGATCTCAGTGATCCCGATACGCAGGCTCGCCTGCAATCCTGCCTCGGCAGCGCGCAGGGCGGCGTGGTGCTGCATGGTGGTTTCTTCCTCGGCCCGGAAAGCTTCTACCGGCGTCTACGCGAGTTGGATGACAGCGAACGGCAGCGCTTTGCCATGACTGGCATCCGCTATATCAACGAGCTGTACGGTGAAGAGGAACTCAAGCGTCTGCAGCGCCGTGATGCACGCTTCATCAATACCGCCTTCACCATGACCCTGCTCGGTGCGGGTGTGGCCGATCAACTGGAGGACGGTCGGGTGCTTAGCGGCGTAGGCGGGCAATACAACTTCGTCGCCCAGGCCCATGCGCTGGAGGATGCGCGCTCGATCCTGCTGCTGCGCAGCTGGCGCGAGTCAGGCGGTGAGGTGAATTCGAACATCGTCTGGGACTATGGCCACGCCACCATCCCTCGGCACCTGCGCGATATCGTGGTGAGCGAATACGGTATCGCCGATCTGCGTGGCAAGACCGACGCCCAGGTGATCGAGGCGCTGCTCAAGATCAGCGATTCACGCTTCCAGAACGGGCTGATCGAGCAGGCCCAGCAGGCCGGCAAGCTGCCGGCGGATTTCCGGCTCGATGAGCGCTTTTGCAACAACCTGCCCGAACGCCTGCAGGCGTTGCGTACTGAGCATTCGTCGCTGTTCGCCGAATATCCGCTAGGCAGCGACTTCAGCACGGTGGAGCAGGATCTGGTGCGGGCGCTGAGCTGGCTCAAGAGCAAGCTGCGCCTGAGCGAGGTACTGGAACTGGGCAAGGCCACGCTCGATGCGCCCGAACCGGCAGCCTATGCCGAGCATCTGCGGCGCATGAGTCTGGAGGCGCCTGACGGTGTGCGTGAAGCCCTCTATCAGCGTTTGCTGCTGGCGGGCCTGCTGGCTACCGCCGCGTCCTAAAGCGCGCGAGGCCGGGCACCGTCTTTAGTCGAGGAAACGTACCTGGCCGTTTTCCAGCGCGGCAACACGGGCCAGAGACTCGACGCGGTAGCCTTCGCTCTCCAGCAGGTTGCGGCCGTCCTGGAAGGATTTCTCGATGACGATGCCGATACCGGCAATCTGTGCGCCGGCCTGCTGAATCAGGTCTATCAGCGCCTTGGCGGCATGGCCGTTGGCGAGGAAGTCGTCGATCACCAGGACGCGGTCCGCGGCGGTCAGGTGACGGGAGGAAATGGCGATGGTGCTTTCGGTCTGCTTGGTGAAGGAGAACACCTTGGAGATCAGCAGGTCGTCCTTGAGCGTCAGCGACTGGAACTTGCGCGCGAAGATCACCGGAATGCCCAGCTCGAGGCCGGCCATCACCGCCGGGGCGATGCCCGAGGCCTCGATGGTGACGATCTTGGTGATGCCCTGGCCGGCGAAACGCTGGGCGAACTCGTGGCCGATCTCCTGCATCAGGCGTGGATCGATCTGGTGGTTGAGAAAGGCGTCCACCTTGAGTACATGCTCGGACAGCACGATGCCTTCGCTGCGAATCTTCTGTTTCAACGACTCCACGGTCGATCCTCTGGTTGAGCAGAAAAGCTGCGGATTTTCGCTCAAAATGCCCTGCATTGTGTAGTGAAACCGCAGCCTGCCCGACAGTCGTGGCCAATTGACCGGTTAGACAGGTTGTTAGCCGCTGCCGACTGTAGCCGGATGCAATCCGAGGGCGTGTTCCGCTCAGGCACTCTTGCTCAGCCGCCGCAGAATGTCCCTGGGAATGCCGCGCGTATCCAGCGGCAGCTTGTCCGGCGCGGGCTCAATGCCCAGTTCGTAGAGCCAGTTTAGGACGTACTCGCGCAGTTGCTTGATCTCGTAGGCCTGCCACTGTTCGCGAATCGCTGGGAAGGCCTCGATCTCGTAGTCGAACGCGCGTAGGGGCCTGCGGCCGGTCAGCGCGGCGCTGAGCAGAGGGTGGGCGTGCACATCGTCGAGGGTGAACAGGAAGGATTCACGCATGGCCACGCGCTGGGGGACGTCGAGGTTGGGCACCTGGCTGTAGCGCTCGGGATCGAGCTCGATCTGCTGGCGCTGTTCGCTGTGCTGATCCTCAGGCGACAGGCTCAGCACGCTACCGCTCTCCAGGTCCAACCAGTTTTCCTGCTGTTCGCGGCCGTTGATCAGCTGAGTCAGGGCGTCGAGGTCGAGAGTGAATGTGCGCATGGTTCCAGCCCTCTGTGTCTGAACGATTTTCTCTTCTGACTGGCAAATATGGCGAGGGTGCCAGTGGCATTGAAGTGGTGGGCTGAAGCCCACCCTACGCTATGCATGAGCGGGGTAGGGTGGACCGGGCGGCGATCCGCTTTCGTCCACCAGACAGCAAGACCTGGGCTTCAGGTCTGTAGGGTGGGCTTCAGCCCACCGAATAACCCGACCATACACCAGTCAGCCATGACCTCAGCGCTTGAGCATCGCCCGCATATTGGCCAGGGCATCGTTGCCGCGCGCTGCCTTGATCTCCACTGGCGCCTCTTCCAGCCCTTCCCAGACCAGGTCCTCCGGCGGCAGCTCATCGAGGAAGCGGCTCGGCGAGCAGTCGATCACTTCGCCATACTGCTTGCGCTTGGCGGCGAAGGTCAGCGCCAGGTTGCGCTTGGCGCGGGTGATGCCGACGTAGGCCAGGCGCCGCTCTTCCTCGATGGTGTCGGCCTCGATACTGGAGCGGTGGGGCAGGATCTCCTCCTCGAAGCCGATGATGTACACCGACGGAAACTCCAGGCCCTTGGAGGCGTGCATGGTCATCATCTGCACGCCCTCGGCGCCTTCTTCCTCTTCCTGCTGGCGCTCGAGCATGTCGCGCAGTACCAGTTTGCCGATGGCGTCTTCGATGGTCATGTCGCCGTCTTCGTCGCGCTCCAGTGTGCTCTTCAGCGCGTCGACGAGGAACCAGACGTTACCCATGCGCGCGTCAGCCACCTTGTCGCTGGAGGCGTTCTGGCGTAGCCAGTTCTCGTAGTCGATGTCCATGACCATGCTGCGGATGGCGGCGATCGGATCGTTCTGCGCGCACTCCTGGCGCACCCGATCCATCCAGCGGGTGAAGCGCTGCAGGCGCTCGGTGAAGCGCGCATCGAGATGTTCGCCGAGGCCCATCTCGCCAGCGGCGGCGTACATGCTGATCTTGCGCTCGTTGGCGTAGTTGCCGAGTTTCTCCAGGGTGGTCGAGCCGATCTCGCGGCGCGGCACGTTGATCACGCGCAGGAAGGCGTTGTCGTCGTCCGGGTTGACCAGCAGGCGGAAGTAACTCATCAGGTCCTTCACCTCCTGGCGGGCGAAGAAGCTGGTGCCGCCGGACAGGCGATAGGGAATCTGGTGGTGCTGCAGTTTCAGCTCCATCAGCTTGGCCTGGTAGTTGCCGCGATAGAGGATGGCGAATTCGCTGTAGGGACGCTGGGTACGCAGATGCTCGGTGAGAATTTCCAGGGCCACCCGTTCGCACTCGGCGTCTTCATTGCGCGTGCGGATCACGCGAATCTCGTCGCCCATGCCCATCTCGCTCCACAGCTGCTTCTCGAACACGTGCGGGTTGTTGGCGATCAGCACGTTGGCGCATTTGAGGATACGGCTGGTGGAGCGGTAGTTCTGCTCCAGCATCACCACTTTCAGCGACGGATAGTCCTCTTTGAGCAGCATCAGGTTTTCCGGGCGCGCGCCACGCCAGGCGTAGATCGACTGGTCGTCGTCGCCGACCACGGTGAACTGGTTGCGCATGCCCACCAGCATCTTCACCAGCAGGTACTGGCTGGCGTTGGTGTCCTGGTATTCGTCCACCAGCAGGTAGCGGATGCGGTTCTGCCATTTCTCCAGGATGTCGGCGTGCTCCTGAAAGAGCTTGACCGGCAGCAGGATCAGGTCGTTGAAGTCCACCGCGTTGTAGGCCTTGAGCGTGCGCTGGTAGTGCAAGTAGACGATGGCGGCAGTCTGCTCCTTGGGATTGCGCGCCTTGGCCAGGGCTTCGTCGGGCAGGATCAGGTCGTTCTTCCAGCTGTCGATGAGGTTCTTCACCTCATCGGCGCCGTCGTCGCCGGAATACTCCTTCTGCATGATGTCGCTGAGCAGCGCCTTGATGTCGCCGTCATCGAAGATCGAGAAGCCAGGCTTGTAGCCCAGGCGCGCGTATTCCTTGCGGATGATGTTCATGCCCAGGTTATGGAAGGTAGACACGGTCAGGCCGCGCGCCTCACTGCCCTTGAGCAGGGTGCCGACGCGCTCTTTCATCTCACGCGCGGCCTTGTTGGTGAAGGTCATGGCGACGATGTGCTGGGCGCGGATGCCGCAGTTCTGCACCAGGTGGGCGATCTTGCGCGTGATCACGCTGGTCTTGCCGGAACCGGCACCGGCGAGCACCAGAAGCGGGCCGTCGACGTAGTTCACGGCCTCTTGTTGCCGGGGGTTCAGTCGGGACATGGGATCGTTCGCAGAAAAAGGGCCGCGCATTTTAACAGGCCTGGCGACTTCTGCCGCGACCGTCCGGAACTGTGGCCTAGCGCACGAAATTGCATAGCCATGCACTTGGTTAATCACTTTATTCCAGTACTCTGGTGCCACTTGTCGGTTTACTGGCTATACCTCAGGATCTGCACTACCTTTCGCACGGATGTGATTGATTAGACGCCGATTACGGCGCGTTCAGGCGACGCGATTCGCCATCATTCTTGTGGTCATTGGGGGAGGTTGCTTGTCCACGCTCGTCGAACCCTTGCGGTTGGTCCTGTTGGCGGAAACGCCGGACTGGGCCGAATTGTTGCGCGAGCAGTTGAGCGCCCTGGGCAGCCCATCCCCGCTGATTACCGCGCCGTCATGGGAAGCGGCCAGCAATCTGTTCGATGATCACGCCAGCGGTCTGTTGCTGAGTACCCCGGATCGCCTTCCCGAACCCCATCAGTGCCCCCTGCCCATCGTCCTGCTGCTCGACGAGGAGCCAGTCGAAGAGCCAGCTGGTGTCAGCGACTGGCTGGTGCGCGGCAGCCTCAATCTCGACGTGCTGCGTCGCTGCCTGCGCTACGTGCGCGAACAGGGCAACCTCAAGCACACCCTGCAGCGCCTGGCCGAACAGGACCCCTTGACCGGCATCGCCAATCGCCAGGGTTTCCAGACCCTGCTCGCTGCGCGCCTGGCCGAGTGTGGCGGCCGTGGCCTGGTGCTGGGTCATCTCGATCTGGACAACTTCCGCCACGCCAACGATGCCCTCGGCTACCAGGCCGGAGACCGCCTGATCCTGCAGGTGGTGGCGCGGCTCAAGGGGTTGCTGCAGCCCTGCGATCAGATCGCCCGCCTGGGCAGCGACGAATTCGCTCTGTTGCTCGATGCACGCCGCGATCCGCAGCGCGTGGAGCGCCTCGCCGAGCGCGTCACCGAGGTATTGGGTGAGCCTTACTGGGTAGACGGCGAGAGTCTGCTGATCGGTTGCAGCCTTGGCCTGGCCCATGCCCGTGCGGGCGAGGGCGCCGATCCGCTGCTGTGGCACGCGCATATCGCCATGCAACAGGCCAAGAATCAGCAAGGCTGCGTGTTTCATGTCTATGACGAACGCCTGAACCGCAGCGCACGCAGCCAGGCCGATCTGGAAGGCGAGCTGCGGCGTGCGTTACGCCGTGACGAACTGGAGCTGCATTATCAGCCCCGCCTGTGTCTGAAGAGCGGGCGCATCGTCGGCCTGGAGGCACTGGTGCGCTGGCAGCACAGCGAGCGTGGGCTGCTTTCGCCCAATGAATTCGTACCGCTGGCCGAAGAAACCGGGCTGATCGTACCGCTCGGTTACTGGGTCATCTCCCGTGCTCTGCGCGATATGCAGTGGCTGCGTGGGCGTGGCCTGCCGGCACTGCACATGGCGATCAACCTGTCGTTCCGCCAGTTTCAGGACAGCCAGTTGCTGCCGACCCTCAGCCGCCTGATCGAAGAGCGTGGGGTCGATGCGCAGTGGCTGGAGTTCGAATTGACCGAAACAGCGGTGATGCGCCGCAGCGATCAGGTGCAGCAGACCATGCTGGCGCTGGGGCGGCTCGGCGTGCGTTTCTCGCTGGACGACTTTGGCACCGGCTTCTCGTCTTTCGTCCATCTGAACAACCTGCCGATCACTCTGCTGAAGATCGACAAGAGCTTTGTTGGCGGTATGGGCGAGCGTGCCGAGAACCGTCAATTGGTACGGGCGATGATCAATCTGGCGCACAACCTGAATCTCGAGGTGGTGGCCGAAGGGGTGGAGAACATCGAGCAACTCGACATGCTGCGCCAGTTTGGCTGTGATCAGGTACAGGGTTACCTGATCAGCAAGGCCATACCTCTGGCGGAGCTGGCACGCTTTCTGGTGTTTGGCCTGCGCCAGCCGCTACTCGCCGGATCGTAACCCGTAGCCCGGATGCAATACGGGGCCGTGTGCCGGGCATTCCCCGGATTGCATCCGGGCTACGACAGATAGACCTCGCCCTCTATCCTGTTCGGCCGCTGCAGCCGTGCGGTCTTCCATTGGAAGCCCAGCACCAGACCGCTCGCCGTTACCGCCAGGCCAGCAGCCAGGCCCCACCAGACGCCCTCTGCGCCCCAGCCAAGGGCGAAGGCGAACAGCCAGACCAGCGGTGCGCCCACGCACCAGTAGCCGGTCAGACCGATCAGCAGGGTAGTGCGGCCGTCGTTCAGCCCGCGGATCGCGCCCATGGCGATGCTCTGCAAACCATCGAACAGCTCGAACCAGGCGGCGATCGCCAGCAGGCTGACCGCGAGGGTGACGATATCGGCGAACGCCGGGTCGTGACGGTCGAGGAACAGACCGATGATCCACTCCGGCAGCAGCCAGAACAGCAGGGCAAACAGCAGCATCAACGCCGCTCCCAGGGCCATGCCCAGATGGCCGCTGAGGCGCGACAGGTGCAGATGCCCGGCACCGTAATGCAGGCCGACGCGGAAGGTCACCGCATAGGACAGCCCTTGCGGCACGATGAACGCCAGCGCCACTGTCTGCATGGCGATCTGATGTGCCGCCAGTTGCACACTGCCAAGCGCGCCCATGCACAGGGTGGCGAAGGTGAACAGCCCCTGCTCGGCGGCGTAGGTACCGCCAATGGGCAGGCCCAGGCGCAGCAGGGCGCGCATTTCCGCTCCTTGTGGGCGGCCCACACCGCCCCGCAGTTTGTAGCGGTGATAGGTCGGCGAGAGCAGGATGTACAGCGCCAATGCCAGTGCCATGGTGCTACTGACCAGCGCAGTGGTCATACCGATGCCGCTCAGGCCCAGGCTGGGCAGGCCGAACCAGCCCTTGATCAGCGCGTAGTTGATGACGAAGTTGGCGATGGTGCCGGCGATGCTGATGGCCATCACCGGGCCGGGATGACCGATGGCACTGGTGAAGCCGCGCAACGCCATGAAGCACAGATAGCCAGGCAGGGCCAGTGACAGTGGGCGCAGGAATTCCATGGCCTGGCTGGCCGCGCCTGGGTCTTGACCCAGCTGCGGCAGCAACGGGCCCAGACTGTTGAGGCACAGCGCACTGGCCACGCCCAGCAGCATGGCCAGCCACAAGCCATTCTGGATCAGGCGCGTGATACCACGCGGATCGCCCGCGCCATGGCGGATGGCGATCAGGCTGCCCACCGCGGCGATCACCCCGGTGCAGAAGATCGAGAAGATGAAATAGCAGGTGGCGCCCAGCGCACCGCCGGCCAACTGCTGCGGGCCGAGCATGGCCATCATCAGCGTGTCGGTGAAAATCATCAGCGCGTGGGCCAGCTGTGCGGAGATCAGCGGGCCGGCCAGGCGCAGCAGCGCACCCAGCTCGTGGCCAAGGGAATTCTTCATGATGAGTAAAACTTCGGCAGGGTAAGCATCCCCAGGCTGTCGGGGAATGAGCAATGACCGCTATTCTGTGGTTCTTGTCGATTGCTCACAAAAGGAAAATAGCCATGCCAGGCATGATTAAAACTCATGGTTCGATGCGGTGAGTCGTCGTTTACCACCGCTTTACGCCCTGCGTGCCTTCGAGGCCGCAGCCCGGCATGCCTCCTTCACGCGCGCCGCCGAAGAGCTGGCCATCACCCAGAGCGCGGTGAGTCGGCATATCCGCACGCTGGAAGAGTACTTCGCCTGCCGTCTGTTCGAGCGCCGTGGCCGCAGCCTGCACCTGACCGATCCGGCCCGTGCCCTGCTACCGGGGCTGAGTGAGGGTTTCGATGCGCTGGAGCGTGCCAGCGCTGTCTTGCACGCCGACGATGAGGTGCTGCGCTTGAAGGCACCGTCGACCCTGACCATGCGTTGGCTGTTGGCACGCTTGTCGCACTTTCGTCTGGCCAACCCGGACAGCGAAGTGCAGCTCACCAGTGCCTGGATGGACGTGGACAAGGTCGACTTCCGCCATGAACCCTTCGACTGCGCGGTGCTGCTGTCCGATGGTCAGTTTCCAGATGAGTGGGAGAGCGTGCTGCTGTTCGAGGAGTGGCTGATTCCGGTGTGCGCTGCCGGTGATTCTGAGGCCGGCCCCTGGTCGCTGGCGCGGCTGCGGGCGGCGGAGCAACTGCACCCGACGCCGGACCGCCGCGACTGGCGGCGCTGGCTGCAAGCTACAGGCCTGATCGAACAGGTGCCGCTGAAGACCGGGCAGCTGTTCGACATGCTCGAGTTGGGCATCGTTGCGGCGGCACGCGGCTATGGCGTGTCCATTGGTGATCTGCTGATGGTGGCTGAGGACGTGAGTGCTGGCCGGCTCGGCGTGCCCTGGCCGACGGCGGTATTCAGTGGCGACAGCTACTATATGGTGTGGCCGCGTGGACATCGTGCGCAGACACGTCTGCAGCGTTTGCGTGACTACTTGCTGGCGGAGGTCGCCGCGCTGGCGCTGCCTGGGGTCGAACGTTTGCGCTGAACGATCATGGCCAGCGCTCAGGGCGCTGACTGCCATCAAAGACCGGGCAGGCCGACTGTAGTGTGGCCAGGCTGCTCTCTGTCGGTTTGAGTGCCAGCATCTATTGAGTGATCGATAAAACCTATCAAGCACGGCTCTATAACGCTATTTTGATAATAAATGACGACCATATGGCGCTTTAATATTGACCGAGCTGAATGCTCAAGTATCCTCGCGCCCTTTCGCCGAGTCATATGACGACTGGGTGGTATCGAAATTGCCTGAGTTATCTGCTCATATGCCCATGGGCGCAAACCTGGAGTCCTCATGAATCCTCCTCGCTCTCGTATAGCCCTGCAACTGGCTGCCATTCTGGCTTTGGTGCTGGTGCTGCTGATCAGCGTCAGCACCCTGTTTGCCCTGCGTTCACTCAACGAGGCCAATCTGGTCACTCGCGAAAAGCACCTGGGCAGCGAGGCGGGGCTGCTGGCCGACCAGCTCGAAACCTTCCACGGCAGCCTGCGTGAGAGCACGCAGCGTCTGGCTGGATTGTTCGAGCAGCGCTTCAACACAGGGCTGCAGGTGCGCAGTGAAGAGCGTGTGAGCGTCGGCAGCCTGCAGACACCCGCGCTTTACCTGGGGGCTACGCGCTTGAACAACGAGTTCACCGAGGTCGATGACTTCACGCGCATGACTGCGGGTGTGGCCACGGTGTTCGTGCGTGACGGTAGCGAATTCATTCGCATCACCACCTCGCTGACCAAGCAGGACGGCACCCGTGCTCTGGGAACGGCGCTTGATCACCAGCACCCGGCCTACCAGCGCCTGTTGGCCGGGCAGAGTTACGTGGGCCGGGCTTTGCTCTTCGACCGCAACTACATGACCCAGTACACCCCCGTCCGTGATGGCAGCGGGCAGGTCATTGCCGTGCTGTTCGTCGGCTTCGACTACACCGATGCGCAGAAGCTGCAACTCAACAAGCTGAGCGAATTTCGGATTGGCGAAACGGGCTCACTTGCCCTGCTCGACGAGCAGGGCAAGTGGCTGGTCAAGCCCGCTGGCACTGGCGCTCTGGATACACTGCCGGCAGCCCTCGGCGAGCTGATCGCTCACTCGGGGAATGGCGGTTTCTGGAGCGATGGCCAGAATGAGTTCTACAGCGTGGCCATGCCCTTTACCGGCGGCCCCTGGATGGTGCTGGCGAGCATGCCGCGCGAGGAAATTCAGGCCGTCACCTGGCGTGTCGGTACCCAGCTGGCGATTGGCAGTGCACTAACCCTGCTGCTGGCGGTGATCGCCGTGGTCTGGCTGTTGCGACGCAAGCTGCGCCCGCTGGGCGATCTGGTCCAGCAGGCGCAGGCGCTCGGTGCCGGTGACCTCGGCGCGCGTATGGCGCAATCCAGCGACGATGAAATCGGTGAGCTGGCGCGCAGCTTCAACCGCATGGGCGAGGCGCTGGCGAGCATGGTGGCGGGTATTCGCAGCGCTGCTCAGGATGTCAGCGCGCGCTCGCAGGGGATGTCCACGCTATCGCGTGACGCCTATCAGGGCATCGATCAGCAATCCGGCGAGATCAGCAGCATGGCCGGCGCGGTAGAGGAATTCAGCGCCACCTCACAGAACATCGCCGACAACATGCGCAGCACCGAACGCCTGGCCAGCGACAATGCCCAGCAGACCCGCATCGGGCGTAGCTCGATGGATCAGGCTTCCGAAGCGCTGGTGCAGATCGCCGAAGCGCTTGAGCAAACCTCCACGGCGATCAACGGCCTCGGCCAGCGCTCCCAGGAGATTGGCGGTATCGTCAGCGTCATCACGGCGATCGCCGACCAGACCAACCTGCTGGCGCTCAACGCTGCCATCGAAGCAGCGCGGGCCGGTGAGCAGGGCCGCGGTTTTGCCGTGGTCGCCGATGAAGTGCGCAACCTGGCTGGACGCACCCGTGAGGCGACCAACGAGATTTCCACCATGATCGGCAGCATCCAGAGCGAGACCAGCAGCGCCATCGCCACCATGGAGCACGGCCGACAGTTGATGCAGGATGGTCTGGAACGTAACGCCAAGGTGGCTGCAGCACTGGCGCAGATCAGTGAGCAGAGCGCCGAGGCCGGAGAGCAATTTGCCGCCATCACCACGGCTACCAGCGAGCAGAGCAGCACTGCGACCGTGCTCAGCGCCAACCTGCAGAGCATCGCCCAGGTCAATGGCGAGCAGCGTGAAGTGGTGGCCAACCTGGCCGATACTGCGCGCGAGCTGGATCGCCTGGCCGCTCAGCTGCGTCAGGAGGTCGAGCGCTTCCGCTGATTCATCCCGCGGCGGGGCGATACTGCAGCGCTTCGGCCAGATGTTCCCGGCTGATTTGCTGCTGCTCCGCCAGGTCTGCCAGCGTGCGTGCCACCTTGAGCACTCGGTGCGCGGCGCGTAGCGACAGGCCTAGACGTTCGCAGGCGCTTTCCAGCCACTGACGATCCGCGCCGCTCAGGGCGCAGTGCCGACGCAGGCCTGGCAGGTCGAGAAAGGCGTTGGCCACCCCTTGGCGTTGCAGTTGTCGCTCGCGAGCCCGTGCGACCTTCGCTGCTGCTTGCGCCGTGCTTTCGCCGTCTTGCGCTGGGGCGTTCAATATCGTCGTTTCGCGGGCGACCGTCAGGTGCAGGTCGATGCGATCGAGCAGTGGCCCGGACAGCTTGGAGCGGTAGCGCTGGATCTGCTCCGGTGTGCAGCGACAGCGGTTGCTCGGGTCGCCCAGATAGCCGCAAGGGCAGGGGTTCATAGCGGCAACGAGCTGAAAGCGCGCGGGGAAACGTACCTTGTCGCGTGCCCGGGCAATGACGATATGGCCACTTTCCAGCGGTTCGCGCAGCACCTCCAGCACTTTCCTATCGAATTCCGGCAGCTCATCGAGGAACAGGATGCCCATATGGGCCAAGGTGATTTCGCCAGGCTGCGGGCGACTGCCTCCCCCCACCAATGCCGGCCCGGAGGCGCTGTGGTGCGGCGTGCGAAAGGGGCGCTGCGGCCAGTGCTGCAGCGGCAGATGGCTGGCTACCGAATGGATGGCGGCGACCTGCAGGGCCTCGCTCTCGTCCAGCGGCGGCAGCAAGCCGGGCAGGCGGCTGGCCAGCAGCGTCTTGCCGGTACCGGGTGGGCCGCTGAGCAGCAAGTTATGCGATCCAGCGGCGGCCACCAGCAACGCACGTTTGGCGGCCAACTGGCCCTGCACTTCGGCCAGATCCGGATAGGGCAGGCTCTGCCTGAGCAGACCTTGGGCGGCGTAGGGTTCGAGAGGAGCACTGCCGTTGAGGTGCGCGGCGATCTGCAGCAGGTGCTCGACGGCGATTACCTTCAGCCCCGAGGCCAGGCTGGCCTCTTCGGCATTGGCCTGTGGCACCAATAGGGTGCGCCCGGCTGCGCGCGCGGCCAGGGCTGCCGGCAATACGCCCTGCACGGGACGCACCGCGCCGGACAGCGCCAGTTCGCCCAGGCATTCGCATTCATCCAGGGATTGAGCCGGCACCTGGCCGCTGGCCGCGAGAACTCCCAGGGCGATGGCGAGATCGAAGCGGCCGCCGTCTTTCGGTAAATCGGCGGGTGCGAGGTTCAAGGTGATGCGTTTGCTGGGGAATTCGAAGGCGGCATTGAGGATGGCGCTGCGCACGCGATCCTTGCTTTCCTTGACTGCAGTTTCTGGCAGGCCCACCAGCGTCAGAGAGGGCAGGCCATTGGCCAGGTGCGCTTCGACGGTGACGGCCGGTGCTTCGACGCCGACCTGGGCACGGCTGTGGACGATGGCCAGGGACATGATCGCTCCTTGATCAAGTGGGGTGCAGTGCCTGTAGGAGCGGCTGAAGCCGCTCCTACAACATAACCTTAGTCTGCGGCAGTGAGCTTGGCTTCCAGTTCGGCGACCTTCGCTTCCAGCGCCTCGAGGCGGGCGCGGGTGCGGGCCAGGACCACCATCTGGCTGTCGAATTCGTCACGGCTGACCAGATCGAGCTTGCTGAAACCGCTCTGTAGCAGGGCTTTGAACTGTGCTTCCAGTTCGGCGCGAGGCAGCGGGCTGTCTCCGCTGAAAAGACGCGAGGCGTGGCTACTGAGAGTGTCGAGCAAGGCTTTCGGCGGCAGCATGATCAGGTTCCGTAAACAGACGGTCGGCAGTGTAGCACGCAGCCACCGACGGGGCGGTTTGGCACTGGCTGCACGATTTTTGAGCGTTACTCAATGTGTCGATGCACCAAGTTTGTGCGTTGCATTCGGCGTGAATGACCGGTCGACGTGGCTGGAAGCGGTTAAAGGCCTGATAGATAGCGTTTTTGCGTGAGCTGGCAAGCTTTCTGCTTAGACCCCAGCGACGCATGCACCGATGCAGTTCTGGTGCTGCAGGCGAAGCGGGGGAGTGCTTCGTCGGGAGCGGTTGGTGGGTATCGACCACGCCAGGCTGGAGCGGTCGGTGCATTACAAAAGCCAGACACTGCGCTTAGACTTGAGCCGGGTTCGCAATTCCTGGGGCAAGTCCACCTTACACGGGAGAAAGTTTCATGAAGCTAGTCACTGCCATCATCAAGCCGTTCAAGCTGGACGACGTGCGCGAGTCGCTGTCGGAGATCGGCGTGCAGGGCATTACCGTTACCGAGGTCAAGGGCTTCGGCCGCCAGAAAGGCCATACCGAGCTGTATCGCGGTGCCGAGTATGTGGTCGACTTCCTGCCCAAGGTGAAGATCGACGTGGCCATCGCTGACGATCAGCTCGATCGCGTGATCGAGGCCATCACCAAGGCTGCCAACACCGGCAAGATCGGCGACGGCAAGATTTTCGTAGTCAACCTGGAACAGGCGATTCGTATCCGTACCGGCGAAACCGATACCGACGCGATCTAACAAGCCTCCGAACCCCACGCCCCAGGAGTAAACCCATGACTCTGCGAACTTTCGCAGGGCTAGAAGCCCTTTCGTCCTCGAATTCTGGCCTTGCGCAGTTTTCGAGGGTGAATGCCGGAGTTGGCGATGCCTTCGCCGCTCTGCTGTGCCAGACCCTCTTCAGGTCTTGCGCTCGGCCTAGTGATGGGAATGCCTGGTCGCCTCACGGCGCAGGGGTACCGGTGATCTAGTAACGAGCGTGGCAACGACCTGTAAAGCATGCGGAACGCGTCCTGAGCCAACCTGGACGTTTCAACCGAACAGCGCACAACAAAAGCGCCGGCAAGAGGTGAAAAATGGATAACACAGCATTGACTGCATTGCAGTACGGCTTCGATACCTTCTACTTTCTGATCTGTGGTGCCCTGGTGATGTGGATGGCAGCGGGTTTTGCCATGCTCGAATCCGGCCTGGTGCGTGCCAAGAACACCACCGAGATCCTGACCAAGAACGTGGCGCTCTACGCCGTGGCCAGCGTCATGTACCTGGTGATCGGCTACCACATCATGTACTCCAGCCCGGAAGGCGGCATTCTGCCGAGCCTGGGCTTCCTGATCGGTGACGAAAACAGCGTCGAGTCGGTGCTTGCCGGTGGCGACGATGCACCTTACTACTCGGCGCGTTCGGACTTCTTCTTCCAGGTGGTGTTCGCCGCGACCTGCATGTCGATCGTTTCCGGTGCCGTTGCCGAGCGCATGAAGCTGTGGGCCTTCCTGGCTTTCGCCGTGGTCATGACCGGCTTCATCTACCCGGTTCAGGGGTTCTGGAAATGGGGCTCGGGCTTCCTCAACGAAGCTGGTTTCCTCGACTTCGCCGGTTCCGGCGTGGTGCACATGGCCGGTGCCGCTGCTGCTCTGGCTGGCGTTCTGCTGCTCGGTGCACGTAAAGGCAAATACGGCGCCAACGGCCAGGTCAACGCCATCCCGGGGGCCAACCTGCCACTGGCGACTCTCGGCACTTTCATCCTGTGGATGGGCTGGTTCGGTTTCAACGGCGGCTCGCAGCTGAAGATGAGCACCATCGAAGATGCCAACGCCGTAGCCCAGGTGTTCGTCAACACCAACATGGCAGCAGCCGGCGGCCTGATTGCCGCGCTGATCGTTGCTCGCATTCTGTTCGGCAAGGCTGACCTGACCATGGCGCTCAACGGTGCCCTGGCTGGCTTGGTGGCCATCACTGCCGAACCGCTGACCCCGAGCGGCCTGCAGGCGACCCTGATTGGCGGCGTGGGTGGTGTGCTGGTGGTGTTCGCCATCCTCGGTCTGGACAAGGTCAAGATCGACGACCCGGTTGGTGCCATCTCCGTACACGGTGTGGTCGGCATCTGGGGTCTGCTGGCTGTCTGCCTGACCAACAGCGATGCTTCGCTGGGTGCTCAGTTGCTGGGTATCGGCAGCATCTTCGCCTGGGTATTCATCGCCAGCCTGATCGTGTGGAGCATCATCAAGGCGGTGATCGGTCTGCGCGTCAGCGAAGAAGAAGAATACGAGGGTGTGGATATCGCCGAGTGCGGTATGGAGGCCTACCCGGAATTCACCAACAAGTGATCCTCCGGTAAATCGCAAAGGGCGCCTTCGGGCGCCCTTTGTTTTTTCTGGCAGCACGCTAGAATGCGCGCGCTGGAGCCATCGAGAGTGAGAGCGGCATGTGGCAGCAACGCATCATCAGTCTGCGCCCGCGTGAGCGCGGTTTTCATCTGGTGACCGAAGAAGTACTGGCAGCATTGCCGGAACTGGCGCAGGTACGTGTTGGTCTGTTGCATCTGTGGCTGCAGCACACCTCGGCATCGCTGACGGTCAACGAGAACGCCGATCCCGCGGTACGCCGCGATTTCGAGCGCTTCTTCAACCGTCTGGTGCCGCAGGGGGAGGCGGGCTACGAGCACGATTACGAAGGGCCGGATGATTTGCCGGCGCACTTCAAGGGCAGTTTGCTGGGCTTTCAGCTACAGCTGCCGATACAACAGGGACGGCTGGCACTTGGGACCTGGCAGGGGATCTACCTTGGTGAGCATCGCGATCATGGCGGTGCTCGGCGAGTGGTAGCGACCTTGCATGGCGAGGCTATTTGAATTTTTTCCGGTCGTGCGGTGCACATCGCGCGACTGGGCTATAACTAACCTGCTTTTCGCAAGTCATGAGGTTGAACATGAGCGACGAAGACCTGGAACAAGACGATCTGGACGGGGCTGAAGAGGACGATGGTGAGGAGCTGGCTGCTGCCGATGACGGCGACAGCGGCGACGATGAAGTCGATGGTGCGGTCGTAGCCAGCGGCAAGAAGAACAAGGCCAAGGCCGTTGAGGTCGATGAGCTGCCCAGCATCGAAGCCAAGCAGAAGGAGCGCGATGCCCTGGCGCGTGCCATGGAAGAGTTTCTCTCCCGTGGTGGCAAGGTGCAGGAGGTGGAGCCCAACGTGGTCGCCGACCCACCCAAGAAGCCTGACAGCAAATACGGCAGCCGCCCCATCTGAGGACGGCTAGCTACAAGGAACCCGCCCCTGTGGCGGGTTTTTTGTTGCCCATATCCCCGGCGGCATCCCTCAGGGCTTGCGCGCAAAAAACGCTGCCGACGTCGATGGCACGACGTAGGGTGCGCCGTGCGCGCCGATGTCGTGCGTGGTTCGTGCCTAGACGCGCCGCGACGCCCTGCGGGTCAGCGTGTCCAGCTGCCCAGCAGTGCCGGTAGTTCGGCCAGGCTGGCGATTTGCGCATCCGGCGTGGTTTCACCCTCCCAGGTTCGCCCTTGCGGGTTGAACCAGATCGCACGCATCCCGGCTGCCTGGGCACCGGCAATGTCGTCACTGGGGTGATCGCCGATGTGCACGGCGCGCTCGGCCGCCACGCCGCCTGCGCGGCTGAGCGCTTCACGGAAAGGTTTCGGGTCGGGTTTGCCGATGCCCAGTTCTTCGGCGCACAGGGCGAACTGGAAGTAGTCCGACAGGCCCAGGCGACGCACGTCGGCATTGCCGTTGGTGATCACGCCGAGCATGAAGCGCTCGGCCAGGGCCTCCAGCGTCGGATGTACCTCGGTGAACAGTTCGACCTGATGGCGGGCGCTGAGAAAGACCTGGAATCCTGCTTCGGCCAGCGTCTGCGCTTCGCTGTGCGGGTAGCCGGCGTCCTCCAGGGCATGGAATAGGATGCGCCGGCGCAGCTCGCTGAGGCGATGCTTGAGCATCGGCTCGGCGTCGAGCAGACGGCTGCGGACCGCCCACAGATGCTCGACCGGCACTGCCCCCAGGCGCGGCGCATGCAGAGCCAGCCAATTGCGCAGGGCGGCTTCGGCATCCTGCATCACCGGAGTGACGTCCCACAGGGTGTCGTCGAGGTCGAAGGTGATCAGTTCAATGCTCATTCGGAACCGCCTTTGCGCTTGGCACGTGGATGGGCCTGGTCGTAGACGCTGGCCAGGTGCTGGAAGTCCAGGTGGGTGTAGATCTGCGTGGTGGCGATATCGGCGTGGCCGAGCAGCTCCTGTACCGCGCGCAGATCCTGCGAGGATTCCAGCATATGACTGGCGAAGCTGTGGCGCAGCATGTGTGGATGCAGGTGCTGGCCCAGCTCGCGTACGCCGGCCTGGCGCACGCGCAGCTGCACGGCGCGTGGCCCCAGGCGTCGGCCCTGCTGGCTGATGAACACGGCGCCGTCGCCAGGGTTGGCCAGCTTGCGCAGTGGTAGCCAATGTTCCAGTGCCTGTCGCGCCATGCTGCCGACCGGCAGTTCGCGCACCTTGTTGCCCTTGCCGCGCACACGTACCAGACCGGCGGGCAGGTCCAGGCCGTCTAGATCGAGTCCGACCAGCTCGGACAGGCGCAGGCCCGAGGAATAGAACAGCTCGAGCATGGCCTGATCGCGGCGGGCGATGAAGTCGTCCTCCACCGCGCCGTCAAGCAGTTGCGCGCTGCGGTCGGCGTCCAGGGTGCGGGGAAGGCGGCGCTCGCGTTTTGGCGGGCTCAGGCCGGTCGCCGGATCGTGACGGCACAGGCCTTCGCGCAACAGATATTGATAGAGGCCGCGGGTGGCCGAAAGCAGGCGCGCCAGGCTGCGGCTTGCCAGGCCCTGCTGATGCAGGCGGGCGACCAGGCGGCGCAGGTTGCGGGTGTCCAGCCCGGCCCAGTCGCTCAGGCCTTCGGCTTCGCAGAATGTCCGCACCTTGCCGAGATCGCGGCGATAGCCGTCGAGGGTATGCGCCGACACCTGGCGCTCGCGGCGCAGGTGTTCGATGTACGCGTCGAGGTGGGCTTCAAGTGTCACGTGCCGGGTTCCGAACGGGCCAATGGTGGATGAGCTTCGTCATCCACCCTACACGACCTAGCGTACCGAACGCAGCGGTGTGGAGAAACCTGGCACGACACGTGCCAGCACTTCGGCGATATAGCCGAGGAACAAGGTGCCGAGCGAACTCTTGTAGTGCTGCGGGTCGGTGCTGCCGATGGCGAGAATGCCATGCAGGCCCTGATGGTTGAGGCTGACCACGGCGGCGGAGCCAACTTGCGCCGCGTCTTCCTTGCCGAAGAGAAACTCCAGCTCGTGCGGGCGCAATACGCCGCAGATGGTCTTGCCGCCGCTGAGCAGGCCGCCGACCTGTTGATGCGCTTCGGCCGAGCTGACCGAGCGGCCGACCGGCAGCTTGTTGTCGCTGAACAGGATCAAGCCGACGAAGGGCACCTGGAATTCATGGCGCAGGCTGTCTTCGACCACGCCGACCACTTCCTCGAGGCTGCCGGCATCGAGCAGATCCAGCACCAGGCGACGGGTCTTGTCGAACAGGCGGTCGTTGTCGCGCGCCACGTCCATCAACTGGCCAAGGCGGTGGCGCATCTCGATGTTGCGCTCGCGCAGCAGCTTGACCTGGCGTTCTACCAGCGACACGGCGTTGCCGGGCTGGTGCGGAATACGCAGCTCGGGGATCAGTTCTTCATGGTCGATGAAGAACTCCGGGTGCAGGCGCAGATAGGCCGCGACCGTTTCCGAATCGAGCGGTTTGGGCGAATCCTGCTGGTCGGTCATAGGCGAACCTGTCCTTCGTATACGCGGGCAGCGGGCCCGGTCATCATAACCGGCTGACCTTCGCCTGCCCATTCGAT
The DNA here is from genome assembly GCF_002803095.1 of Pseudomonas sp. ZH-FAD. GTDB lineage: Bacteria > Pseudomonadota > Gammaproteobacteria > Pseudomonadales > Pseudomonadaceae > Aquipseudomonas. The sequence continues at coordinate 72,196 of NZ_PGLR01000020.1, forward strand.
GGACAGTTTGCCGCCTGGCAGTTCCAGTTGCACGGGCGAATCCATCCAGCCCTGGCGAATGGCCGCGACGGCCGCGGCGCAGGCGCCTGTGCCGCAGGCCAGGGTTTCGCCGGCACCACGCTCCCACACGCGCAGGCGCGCACGCTGACGATCCTGTATCTGCAGGAAGCCGACGTTGACCCGCTGCGGGAAGCGCGGATGGTGTTCCAGCTTCGGCCCGAGCGTGTGCACCGGCGCGTCATCGACGTTGTCGACGCGCAACACCGCATGCGGGTTGCCCATCGACAGCGCGGACAGCTCTACGCTCTGGCCGTCGACGTCGACGTGATAGGTCAGCGCGGCCTGGTCGGCCTGGAACGGCACCTGTTCCGGCTGCAGGCGCGGTGCGCCCATGTTGACGCAGACCTGGCCATCGTTCTGCACGCGCAGCTCGATGATGCCGCTCTTGGTCTCGACGCGAATGACCTTCTTGGTGGTCAGGCGCTTGTCCAGCACGAAGCGGGCGAAGCAGCGCGCGCCGTTGCCGCACTGCTCAACTTCCGAGCCGTCGGAATTGAAGATGCGGTAACGGAAGTCGACATCCGGGTGACTCGGCGGCTCGACGATCAGCAGTTGGTCGAAACCGACACCGATGTGGCGGTCGCCCCATTGTTTGGCATGCTTGGGTTGCACGTGGGCGTGCTGACTGATCAGGTCGAGGACCATGAAGTCATTGCCCAGGCCGTGCATCTTGGTAAAGCGCAATAGCATGACGTCGCCCTCAGGCCGGCAGCAGGCTTTCGCCGGCATAGAGCTCTTGGACTGTCTCGCGACGACGCACTTCATAAGCCTGTTCGCCATCCACCAGCACCTCGGCGGCGCGGCCGCGGGTATTGTAGTTGGAGCTCATGACGAAGCCATAGGCGCCTGCCGAACGCACGGCCAGCAGGTCACCCTCGGCCAGCACCAACTGACGATCCTTGGCCAGGAAGTCGCCGGTCTCGCAGATCGGTCCGACCAGGTCGTAGTTACGCGACTCGCCTTCACGCGGCTGCACCGGCGACACGTCCATCCACGCCTGATACAGAGCGGGGCGGATCAGGTCGTTCATCGCCGCATCGACGATGGCGAAGTCCTTGTGCTCGGTGTGCTTGAGGTATTCCACCTGAGTCAGCAGCACGCCGGCGTTGGCGACGATGAAGCGGCCCGGTTCGAACACCAGGCCCAGGTCGCGACCTTGCAGGCGTTTGCGCACGGCGGTGATGTAGTCGCCGGCCAGCGGCGGCTGCTCGTCGCGGTACTGCACGCCAAGGCCACCACCGAGATCCAGATGCTTGATGGTGATACCGCGCGCGGCCAGCTTGTCGACCAGCAACAACAGGCGATCCAGGGCATCGAGGAAGGGTTCGAGGGTGGTCAACTGCGAACCGATATGGCAGTCGACGCCGATCACTTCCAGGTTCGGCAACTCGGCAGCGCGGGCGTAGACCGCCTCGGCCTGCTCGATGTCGATGCCGAACTTGTTTTCCTTGAGGCCGGTGGAAATGTACGGGTGGGTGCCGGCGTCCACGTCCGGATTGACCCGCAGCGAGACGGGCGCCTTGACGCCCAGTTCGGCAGCGACCTTCTGCAGGCGCTCCAGCTCGACGCTGGACTCGACGTTGAAGCAGTGCACGCCGACTTCCAGCGCGCGGCGCATGTCGTCGCGGCTCTTGCCAACGCCGGAGAAGACGATGCGGCTAGGCTCGCCACCGGCGGCCAGGACGCGCTCCAACTCACCGCTGGAGACGATGTCGAAGCCGGCACCGAGGCGCGCCAGCACGTTCAGCACGCCGATATTGGAGTTGGCCTTGACCGCGAAGCAGACCAGGTGCGGCATGCCGGCCAGGGCATCGGCATAGGCGCGATACTGCCCTTCGATATGGGCGCGGGAATAGACATAAGTGGGCGTGCCGAAGCGCTGGGCCAGCGCAGACAAGGCAACGCCTTCCGCGAACAGCTCGCCGTCGCGGTAGTTGAAGGCTTCCATGGGGCAGCTCCTGTCAGAGTTCGAAACGGTCTCGGCTGTTGCCGGCGTTGTCGTCGCCCGGCAGGTACAGCGGGCCTTTCTGACCGCAGCCAGCCAGCAGGCAAACGGCGGCGAGGAGCGCGAGGGTCAGTCGCTTCATGGGGCAGTCCTTGAAAATAAGCGTGAATTGCGCCGGAGTATACCGACCCCCTGCCACCTTGCCTATGCGCCCGGCGCCCGCCTGGCGGGGCGCTGGCTCGATTTGCGTCTGCATCTGGCGTGTGTGCCGAAGGCATTCGTGCCGGCTTGGGTTAGCATGCGGCGAGTAACGAGGAGCCTCGATGGACAATCCCGCGATTCTGGCCGGCTCGGTCTCGGTAGCCTACCTGCAAGGTCTTATCGAACACCTGCAGCGCCACGGGGTGGCGGCCGACGCGCTGCTCGCCCATGCCCAGCTCAGCCCTGAAGCGCTGAGCCAGCGCGATCAGCGTATCGCGGCCAGTGCTTACCTGACGCTGCTGGGCGAAGGCGTGCGCCTGACCGGCGACCCGGACCTGGGCCTGCATCTGGGGGAATCGGTGCGGCCGGGTTATTACGGCGTGCTCGGTTACCTGATCATGAGCTGCGCGACCCTGGCCGACGCGCTGCATCGCCAGGCGCGCTATGCCTCGCTGGTTGGCAACCTGGGGCTGGTCGTGCTCGACGACGAGCCCGCTCGGCCCGACAGCGAGGCGCTGGTCGCCCACAGCTGGCAGCCGTTGCTGGCGCAGCAGCAGCGCCAGCTGAGTGAAGAAACCCTGGCCGGCTGGGTCAGTTTTGGACGCTGGATCAGCGGTCTGGATATCGCGCCGACCGAGGTGCGCTTCCAGCATCCGGCGCCGGCGGATACCTCTGAGCACGCGCGCATCTTTCGCTGCCCGGTGCTATTCGATCAACCCGACAATGCCCTGATCTTTCCCAAACGCCTGCTGGCGGCGCCGCTGAACCAGGCCGACGCCCAGGTGCGTGGCATGCTCGATGCCTACGCTGATCGCCTGCTGGCCGAGCTCAATCAGGGCAACAGCGTGCTCGATCGCGCGCGCCTGGAGCTGGCGCGCCAGTTGCCGGAGCAGGGGCCTGATCTGGAGGCCATCGCCGCTGCTCTGGCGCTAAGCCCAAGGACCTTGCAGCGGCGCTTGCGTGAGGGCGGGCTATCGTTCAGCCAATTGGTCGACGAAACCCGCCAGCAACTGGTGCTGCACTACCTGCGAGACCCCGCACTGGAGCTGGCGGAAATCGCCTTTCTGGTCGGTTTCAGCGAGCCGGGTTCGCTGGCGCGCGCATTTCGTCGCTGGACGGGAACGAGTCCGGGCGAGTACCGTCGCCACCTTTGCGCCTAGGCCGCTAGCCTGGTCTTGCGTTTTCGCCTAATTTTTCTGCAGTCGCTGCATCTAGTGAGGACACCCCGATGAGCCTGAGCGAAGCCCGCTTTCACGACCTGGTCGATGCCACCCAGCAGGCGGTGGAGGACATCTTCGACGACAGCGGTCTGGACGTCGATCTGGAAAACAGCGCCGGTGTGCTGACGGTGCGTTTCGACAATGGCAGCCAGCTGATCTTCAGCCGTCAGGAGCCGATTCGTCAGCTGTGGCTGGCCGCGCGCTCCGGTGGCTTCCACTTCGACTACGACGAGGCCGACGGCCGCTGGATCTGCGATACCAGCGACGAACAGCTGGGTGAAATGCTGGTACGCATCACGCTCGAGCAGTCGGGCGCCGAGCTGGAGTTCGATGAGCTCTGAGCCGAACGTGGCGCCGCTGGCTTCGCCGTGCCGGCGCCAGTGTTGCCTCGACGAACACGAGCAGTGCCTCGGTTGCGGTCGTACCCTGCAGGAGATTCTCGACTGGGGCGCGGCCGATAACGCGCGGCGCCGCTTGATCTGCCAGGCCGCCGAGCAGCGGTTGCGCGAGCGCAAACGGGCGCACTGACCCGGCGGTCTTGTTTATTTGTCCGGCTGTGTTAGGGTCGACAGAACATTCAGCTGAACCCCGCCTTCGGGCGGGGTTTTGCTTTTTTACGGTTTACGCAAGGAGTCCGCCCGGCATCATGAACAGCTCACCGACCATCACCATTACTCGCCTCGATCTGCAGCGTCTGGAGCGCCTGCTCGACAGCCTGGACGAGTTCGGCCCTGGCGCCCAGGCGCTGCAGGCTGAGCTGGATCGCGCCGAAGTGGTGGGGCACGACGAGGTGCCGGCTGGTGTGGTGACCATGAATTCGCGCGTGCACTGCCGCGAGGAGAGCAGCGGCAAGGACTATCACCTGACCCTGGTCTACCCGCAGGATGCCGGTGGCGAAGGCAAGGTCAGCATCCTCGCGCCAGTCGGCAGCGCCTTGCTCGGTCTGTCCGTCGGTCAGCACATCGACTGGCCGGCGCCGGGCGGCAAGCAGCTCAAATTGACCCTGCTGGAAGTCGAATACCAACCGGAAGCAGCAGGCGAATACGACCGCTGACGCCTTTCTCCAGGCTGGGCTAGAGTGAGGTTTCCGCTAATGGCAAGGAGGCCTCGCCATGCCGAGTCTGCCGCTGTATTTCCCGCCGTCCTACCAGTTGTCGCGCGCCTTGCTTTGCGCCGAGCTGCTGATGGCCGCCTACGACCAGTACGAGCAATGGCTGGCGCAGCAGTGCCCGCGCACGCCCGAGCACTTTCATTGGCAACAGCCTGATCTGGAGGGCTGGCAGCTTTCCGCGCCAATCTGGAGCGTGCTCAGCGAGTGGCATGTGTTCAATGAGTCCGAGCCCTTCGGCTTCGCCGCGCGGGATCCGCAGGGTGATTGCTACCTGGTGTTTCGCGGCACCGAGTCGGTGCAGGACTGGCTCGATGACGTCGACCTGGATCAGCGCGACTACCCCTGGCAGGCTGGGGCGGGTCTGGTGCACGACGGCTTTCTGAAACTCTACACCTCGTTGCGTGACCAGGCTCTGCTGGCACTGGACGGCTTGCAGCCGCAGGCGCGGCTCTGGGCCTGTGGTCACAGCCTGGGCAGCACCTTGAGTACGCTGGTGGTGCCGGATCTGCTGCTGCGCTGGCCTGCATTGCCGCTGCAGCATTACAACTTTGCCAGCCCGCGTCTGGCGTCCCCGGCGTTCGCCAGCTATTACAACGGGCTGGCCGTGCCGACTTACCGGTTGGTCAACGACAGCGACCTGGTGCCCGAGGTGCCAGCGGCGGACAGTGATCGCTGGTTCTATCAGCACCTGGGCTTGCCGGTGACCTTCACCGCCACTTACGGAGGTGTCGCCGCCAACCACAGCATGGGCGGCTGCTACCTCTATGCACTGAATAATCCGGATGCGCCGATGAAGGGCTAGACCTGCTGCAGCGCCGTATTGAGGGCATCTTCCAGCCCGCTCTTGGAGTGCAGGTAATGCACCGTTTGCGCCTGTTGCCCGGCCAGTACGGCGGACAGGTCGAGGTCGGTGATGTAGCAGGGATAGCGTTCGCCGCCGGCACGCTGGGCGAGGATGTGCTGCGCCACGGCGCGATACAGCTCGCGGCCGTACTCCAGCTCGGAGAATTCGCGATGGTTGCAGTACAGGGTGACGTGGCGCTGACGACCGTCGCCTGGCTCGACGATGGCCTGCACATCGTAGAACGGATGGCTGACCTGCGCCTCGGGCGCCGGTCTGCGCTCGAGGCGCTGAGCCCGTAATGGCGCCGCCGGCAGCAGTTGGTAGTAGAGAATTTCCAGGGGCGGCTGGTTGTCGGCGCCATCGAGCGGCAGCATGGCATTGCGCCTATACAGCAGTGACTGCAGGAAGCGATGGATCGGCGTCAGCAGGCTCTGCTCATCGCGAAATGGCAGGCGCCGGCGCCAGAGTGCATTGCGTTCATCGAGCAGGGTCAGTTCCGCTTCGCCGCTGGTTTCGTGCAGGCGATAGAACACCTGGATGCACTGTGGGCGGCCCATGGGCAGGATCAGCGCGAGGTCGTCGCCATCGAGGGCATGGCGGTCCAGGTGCAGGGGGCTGTAGAGCTCCTGTTCGGCGCCGAGGTGCTCCAGCAGTGCTGGCAGATCACCCAGAGCAGTGTGGCTGACCTGGCCGGGCGTCAGCTGCAACACGTGGTAATGCTGACGTACCTGCACCAGATAGCGTGATTGGCGACCTTCGGCATAGGTGTTGAGCAGGTCGCGCAGCAACTCGTCAACGCGTTCGGCAATCGGCTGGGCGCGATTACGACAGTAGCAGCGCACCTGTACCTGGGGTTGCGGGCCGCCGATCGGCAAGCTGTTGAGCAGATCGCGCAGGCAGTCGAGCAGGGCGTCGGTGCCGTCATGGCGGCTGACCTGCAGTTCGTTCCAGCTGTTGAGCACCACCTGATCGAGGGTCAATACCAGGTTCTCGCGCACCCCCGAATAGCCCAGCGCATCGGTGCGCCCGGTGGTCATGTGCACGTTCATCTGGCTGTGCTGCCTGAGCGGGTCTACCCCGACATTGACCAGCAACAGTACCTGGCTGGGGATGCTGGCGCGCAACAGGGCGGCCTCTTCGACGCTGGGCTGCGGCAAGGGGAAGCTTTGCTGCAGGCTGGCGATCAGGTTGGACAGTTCGAAATCGGTCAGGTCGCTGGCGCCCGGATGCAGCGACAGGCGCGTGCTGCTGTCGATCACGCCGTTGCGATGGCACCAGGCGAGCAGTTCGATCAGTTCGCGCGAGCGCTTTAGCGGGGCAAAGTCGTTCCACTCCTGGGCGCCCAGGCTGCCGTTGAACAGCGCCCACTGGTATTCGTTGGGCGCCTCGGGACTGGGGTGTTGGACCAGGGTCAGGGTGTCTTCGGCCAGGTCCGGGGCGATGCCGGGGTTGATGTACTCCACCTTGCCGGCCTTGCGCTCGAAGGCTGCATACAGGCGCCGGCCCAGCACGTTGAGGTCACGGTTGTTCAGCGAACTGCCGGTCTCGGCACTGCGGGCGAACTGCGAGAGAAAGCGGTAGCTGTAGGTCAGCTCGTTGACCAGCACGCGGCGCTCGGCGGCGACCTGGCGCACCTTCCACTGGCTGCGACTGTCGAGCACGTTGAGCTGGCGGCTGTGCCAGCCCCATTCAGCAGTCAGACGCTCGAGCAGCAGGCGCTGCCAGCTTTTGGCGCGGCCGCGCGTCGGTGGGCGGCTGACCTTCTTGTTCACCTTCAGGTACAGGCAGCGGCGAATCAGCTCCAGCCTTTCCTGATCGCCGCGCGCGCTCAGATACTCTTCCAGGCGACGGTAGACGACGATGTAGGGGTCCAGTTCGTCGAGGTCCAGGCGGCCTTCGAACACCGCCCGTTTGAAACGCAGCGCCAGGCACTCGACCTTGGGATGCTCGCTGGCGTAGACCTCGGTCAGCAATAGCTTGAGTACCGACTTGTAGGGCGACTCGATGCCCTTGTACAGCTGCCACATGCCGGCGCCGATAAACTCTTCCGGTGGGATATGTGCCAGGTTGCCGAGGTCGAGTACGTCCTCTGCACGTACAAAGCGTTTGCTCAGTAGGGTGCGGCAATAGTCGTGGTAGCGCCTTTCCTCGTAGACCGGCACCAGCCACCAGAGCGGCGTACGACCGCCTAGCCAGATGGCGGTGCGGTAGAACTCGTCGAGCAGCAGATAATGCTGGGTGGTGCCGCAATCATCGGAGGTTAGTTGCGCCTCACGCGCGCCCTGGGTGAAGCGCTGCGGGTCGACCAGAAAGACATGCACTTCGGCGCCCTGGGTGGCGGCCCAGCTTTCCAGTTGATCGCACTTCTTGCGCAGGTCCTGCAGTTCCTGCGCCGTGAGGTTGGGCGAGTGGCATAACCACAGGTCCATATCGCTCTGCTCGGCTTGCGCCACGGTGCCCAGGCTACCCATCAGGAACAGCCCATGCAGCGGCGCGGCGCCCTGGCCACGACGTGGCTTGTAGACGAAGGAGCGGGTCAGGCGCTGGACTTCGGCGAGGCTGGCATCATCCGGCTCGAAGCCGCTGAGGCCGGCCGGCGTGCTGGCCGAGACATAGCCAGGCAGCAGTGGATGATTGACGTGCAGCAGCAATGGCAACAGCTTGAGGACCAGTTGCTGGCGTGTGGACAGCGCCTCCATGGCCCGCAGCAGGCGGCCCTGATTGATCTGCAGAAAGCGCGCGCGCAATTGCGCCAGCACCTTGCGGTCGATGCCGTCATCAATATCGGGGCGTATTTCCTGCGTGCGCGTCATGCTCGAACTCTACTGCAGATCCGGCAAGCCTATCAGCGGCAGGCTCGCCAGTGCAGTGCCTTTGACGCTATATCGCCCGCCGCGCCTTTCCCTTAAGGGCGGCCGGCGGGCAACCGAGATCAAGCGGAGGTGGTCTGACGGGCCGAGAGAATGGTCAACAGGGCTTGCGCATGCTCGGCGGCATCGATGCCCAGGCTGGTCAGATAGCCGCCGTCGGCTTGGCTCACCAGGCCTTTTTCGTGAAGACGGGTAATGGCGCCTTGCGCCTTGAATGAGGCGTTGTTGTGCACCTTTAGCCCCTCCTGATGGTTGTCCAGGTTGTACAGGGCGAGGATTTCCAGCTCGTCGATCAGGTCAGCGGTGAATGACTTCATGGTGACTCCGTCTTGTTGTTATGGCGCTCTTGCAGTGTAGAGCCATGTGCCGCGCTCTGCCCATCGCTGAGCTGCCAGTTGCCGAGAATTCGTTGATAGGTACCATCCTGCCTGATCTGTCGCATGCCTGCGTCGAAGTTTCGCAGCAAGGCAGCAGCCCGAGGATGGTGGCGGGAGAAGGTCAAGTAGAGTCGCGGGCGATGTACCCTGGTTAGCGCCTGGAATTGGCCGACCAGTTCGGGGTTGTCGCGCAGCAGTGCGTCGGTGGTGCCGCGAAAGGCGATGACGTAGTCCACGCGCCCGCGCTGCAGCATGCGAAAACCATTGATATCTCGCCGCACCGCAATGCGCTGGATATCTGCATAGCTGTCGAAGTACTCGCCGTAGGTATAGCCGATGGTGACTGCCACGCGTTTGCTGCGGATGGCGTCCAGGTCATCTATTGCCGCGTCCCCTGCATGGCCCCAGAGCAGAATATCGTCGCTGAACAGCACCTCCTGCGGTAACAGGAACTCCGCACGGATGTGCGCGTCAGGCGTGGTGTTGAAGCAGCCTGCCAGGCTGCCTGAACGCGCCAGCTCCATGCAGCGCGAATAGGGGTAGGGCGTCAGCTCGACGGACGTGTCGCTGGCACTGAAAGCGGCGCGGACTATGTCTGCCGACATGCCCTCGATCCTGTCATTGCGCAGAGCGGTGTAGGGGTACCAGTCATCCTCGGCACCAATACGCGGCGTTTCGGCTCGAGCAATGCACGCTCCGCTCAAGCAGAGCGTGAAGACAAGCAGAGCGAGAGTTCGAGTCGACTGACAGGCCATCGAAGACGGTGCCTTCCTGGTCGGAGTTGGCAGTGACAGTAGCAATCTGCTTGCCAGTCCGGCCAGTGGCCTGGATCAATCCTTGCTCAGTTTTCTTCCGGCAGCTCCGGCAGGGCGCGCAGGGCCTGCTCATACCAGGCGCCATCGAAGGGGCGATCCTCGCGCAGCATGGCGTCGACTTCATGGGCCAGGACCAGCGCCATCAGCTCGAGGATCTCCTCGCGCTCGTAACCGACCAGCGTCAGCTTGTTGTAAACCGCCTTGGCTGCAGCGGGCTCACCGCTTTCCAACTGGTTTTCGATGGCCTGAATCAGGGTGGCTTCGGCGAAGTCTTCGTCTTCTTGCTCGTTGTTTTGACTCATGGTTCCTCTCGTGTTCTGGCCCAGGCTCAGTCGCAGGGGACGCCAACGCCTTTCAGGCTGACTTTGAAGAATTGCAGACGAAAGCCGGAGTTCGCGGCTCGACTGCAAAGACTCGTATTGAGGGTGCGGTATTCGGCAATGAAGATCGGTTTGCCTTGGCTGCGCATGTGACTGTAACCGTCGCATTCGTTGTAGCGATAGCAGCTCTCGTTGATGGCAAAGTCGAAGTAGTCGCCAAGCTCAGGCAGCAGTTCCACGGCATTCTTCAGGCCGATGCTCAGGTCGCGGCTGTGCGCCTCGCTGGCCAGCCAGCGGTTGAAGTCTATTTGCTCGGCTTCCGTCAGGCTCAGGCCATTGTCATTGCTGTAGCCGTCCACGTTGTCCGGATCGACAGCGTCGCAGCCCTTGTCGACGGCCAGGTCCAGGCGTTTGGCGAGCAGTTGGCGTACATCGTCACGGCGATAGTCGAGCCAACGCTCGCCAGGCCAATCAGGTAATGCTTTGCCCAGCGCTGCCGTGGGGTAGGCCTGAGCGTCGCTGCGCCAGTCTTCCCAGGTGCCCGCGCTGAAATAGCAGATGACGATACGGCCACCCGCCTTGAGATTGGCGATGGTTTGCTTGGGCGTGTCGTACAGGTCGATGTCATAGACCAGGCGATTGGGTGTTTGCAGTTTGCCATCGAGCTGCATATGCCAGGATGCATTGACGGGAATGGTGACCGGTGTAGCCGCCGTCAGTGCCGGGGCGATAACGCTGAGCAGTGCAAGGAGTGTGCGCATGATGGTCCGGGGCAGGTGGAGGTGTAATTACCTTAGGCGAGAGGTGTTGCCCTGGCCAGACGCTGGCTTGCTCAGCCTGCGGCGAAGTCCAGCAAGGCCTGGCCGGTGAGGCGATAGGTCGTCCATTCGCTCTGCGGGCGGGCGCCGAAGGATTCGTAGAAGTCGATGGCCGGGGTGTTCCAGTCCAGCACTGACCACTCGAAGCGACCGCAGCCTCTCGCCACGGCCAGTTGTGCCAGGTGGCGCAGCAGCGCCTTGCCAGCGCCCAGTCCGCGAGCCTCGGGGCTGACGTAGAGGTCTTCGAGGTACAGGCCGTGCTTGCCCAGCCAGGTGGAGTAGTTGAAGAAGTACACCGCATAGCCGATGGGCTGGCCGTCGTTCTCGCAGATCAGACCGTGGGCAGTGCTGGCTTCGGCGAACAGGCTGTCGCGGATGCCGGCCGCGTCGGTCTTCACCTCGTGCTCGGCCTTTTCGTAGATGGCCAGGTCGGTGATGAAACGCAGGATCAGCTCGGCGTCGTCAGGGGTGGCAGGGCGGATATTTATAGCCATGGAATGTCTCGCGGCAGTGTTCAGCTGTAAGTGACGGTGAGCCACGTCAGGGGCAGGCCAACCAGGCAGAGAAAACCGAACGTGGCGACCCAGGCGCTGCGTGAACCCATCGGGTCGGCCACGCGCAGCGGCAGATTCGGGTAGTGGCCCAGAGTCAAAAGTCGTAGTGCCAGCCAGCCGGTGGTGTAGAAGACGTAGCCGATGATGATTTCAAGCGCGATCTCGGCGATTAACGCCAAGCCGCGCAGCAACAATTCTGCCATGGGAACTCCTTTTCCCCAGTTTTCTCCGAGAAGTCGCTTAGCGGCTAGCCAGCAGTTCCCGACCGCGCGCTACCGCCGCACGCACCTGATTCGGCGCCGTGCCACCGATATGGTCGCGTGCGCCTACCGAGCCTTCCAGGGTCAGCACGGCGAACACGTCATCACCGATCTGGTCGCTGAACTGGTGCAGTTCGTCCAGGCTCATCTCGGCCAGGTCCTTGCCGGTCTGCACGCCATATTTCACCGCGTGGCCGACGATCTCGTGGCAGTCACGAAACGGCAGGCCCTTGCGTACCAGATAATCGGCCAGGTCGGTGGCGGTGGAGAAACCGCGCAGCGCGGCTTCGCGCATGATCTCGCGCTTGGGTTTGATCGCCGGGACCATATCAGCGAAGGCGCGCAGGCTGTCGCGCAGGGTGTCGGCGGCGTCGAACAGCGGTTCCTTGTCTTCCTGGTTGTCCTTGTTGTAGGCCAGCGGCTGGCCTTTCATCAGGGTCAGCAGGCCGGTCAGGGCGCCGAACACGCGGCCGGTCTTGCCGCGCACCAGCTCGGGCACGTCCGGGTTCTTCTTTTGCGGCATGATCGAGGAGCCAGTGCAGAAGCGATCCGGCAGGTCGATGAACTGGAACTGGGCGCTGGTCCACAGCACCAGCTCTTCGGAGAAGCGCGACAGATGCATCATCGCCAGGGAGGCGGCGGCGCAGAATTCGATGGCGAAGTCGCGATCCGATACACCGTCCAGCGAGTTGCCGCCAACGGCGTCGAAACCCAGCAGTTGTGAAGTGATTTCACGCTGGATCGGATAGGTGGTGCCTGCCAGTGCCGCCGAGCCCAGCGGCATGCGGTTGGTGCGCTTGCGGCAGTCGACCAGGCGTTCGTAGTCGCGCGACAGCATTTCGAACCAGGCCAGCAGATGATGACCGAAGGTCACCGGCTGGGCGGTCTGCAGGTGGGTGAACCCCGGCATGATGGTGTCCGCTTCGGCTTCGGCCAATCCCAGCAGGCCCTGCTGCAGGCGAGTGATCTCGGCGAGGATCAGGTCGATTTCGTCGCGCAGCCACAGGCGGATATCGGTGGCCACTTGATCGTTGCGCGAACGACCGGTGTGCAGCTTCTTGCCAGTAACGCCGATGCGGTCGGTCAGACGCGCTTCGATGTTCATGTGCACGTCTTCCAGATCGACGCGCCAGTCGAACTGGCCGGCTTCGATCTCGCCCTGGATCTGCTTGAGCCCATCAATGATGGCGTCACGCTCGGCATCGGTGAGGACGCCGACCTTGGCCAGCATGCTGGCGTGGGCGATGGAGCCCATGATGTCGTGGCGGTACAGGCGCTTGTCGAATTCGACCGAGGCGGTGAAGCGGGCGACGAAGGCGTCGACAGGTTCGCTGAAGCGGCCGCCCCAGGATTGGTTGGTTTTTTCGCTGCTCATGGCACTTGCTCTGGTTCGGGCTCTGGATCGGGCGGCCGCGTCGGCGGCCGGCATGGCGGACAAAGTGCGTCGATAATAACAGGGTCGGCAGGCGTTTCGCCGGGGCGCGTTCGCCGTTGGGCGTTCGATGGCGTTGTCGGCTGCTTCACAATTTTGCCCTGAAGGCGGCATTTCGGTGCTTTATTTTGTCCGGCTGGGGCCGTCTGGCTTGCCGGCTCGTGGGGCGACAAGGAAACTGCGTCGATGCACAGACAATCCTCTACCAAGAACAAATACAACGCCGTTATCGACGACTTCTTCGTCCCGGAACTGTGTCAGCCCGAAGCGCTGCTGAGCATGGTGCTGTTGGCCGAGTTGCTGGTATTGGTATTGGTGCTCGCCGAACCGATGACGCCGGGTTTCGACTGGGTACGCCTGGCCCTGACTTCACTGTTCGTGCAGTGGATCGTGCTGCTGTCGGCTGCAGTATTGTGCCGCTTGCGACCCTTGCTGGCGCGCTTGCGACCGGCGCTGGCAGGTGGTCTGTGCTGTGGTCTTGTTGTGCTGCTGACCCTGGGTTGTACGGCGGTGGCCGACTACTACGAGCTGGGTGGGCCGCTGCCGCGCAGTGGTGAAGTGAATCTTTATCTGCGTCATGCGTTGATCAGCCTGATCATGTCCGCACTGCTGCTACGCTATTTCTATCTGCAGAGCCAATGGCGTCGGCAGGAGCAGGCCGAGCTGCGTGCGCGGATCGAATCGTTACAAGCACGGATTCGCCCGCACTTTCTGTTCAACAGCCTCAACAGCATCGCCAGCCTGGTCACGCTCGATCCGTACAAGGCCGAGCAGGCGGTGCTGGATCTGTCCGATCTGTTTCGCGCCAGCCTGGCCAAACCTGGCACGCTGGTGCCGTGGAAGGAGGAACTGGAACTGGCGAAACGATATCTATCAATCGAGCACTATCGGCTCGGCGAGCGACTACAGTTGCAGTGGGAGGTAGAAGGTGTGCCGGAGGATCTGCCGATTCCCCAGCTAACCCTGCAGCCTCTGTTGGAGAATGCGCTGATCTATGGCATCGCGCCGCGTATCGAAGGCGGCCTGGTGCGGGTCGAGGCGGATTACCAGGATGGTGTGTTCAGCTTGTGTGTCAGCAATCCGTATGAAGAGCGGGGCGAGCAGCATCCGTCACGGGGAACGCAGCAAGCGCTGAGTAATATCGATGCGCGCCTGGCGGCACTTTTTGGGCCGCGCGCGAGTCTCAGCGTGGAGCGCCGTGACGGCCGTCATTACAGCTGTCTACGCTATCCTTGTGCGAGACTCACGCAGGAAGCCAGAGCAATATGAATGTCCTGATCGTCGATGACGAACCCCTTGCCCGCGAGCGCCTCAGCCGCATGGTCGGTGAGCTCGAGGGTTACCGGGTCCTGGAGCCCGCCGCCAGCAATGGCGAGGAAGCCCTGACCCTTATCGATAGCCTCAAGCCGGATGTGGTCCTGCTGGATATCCGCATGCCCGGCCTCGACGGCCTGCAGGTGGCTGCCAAATTGTGCGAGCGCGAAGCGCCGCCAGCAGTGATCTTTTGCACGGCTCATGATGAGTTCGCCCTGGAAGCCTTCCAGGTCAGTGCAGTGGGCTATCTGGTCAAACCGGTGCGGCCTGAGAGCCTGAGCGAAGCGCTGAAAAAGGCCGAGCGGCCCAATCGTGTGCAGTTGGCCGCCCTGACTCGTCCCGCAGCGGAGACTGGCGGTGGCCCGCGTACCCATATCAGTGCCCGTACCCGCAAGGGCATCGAGCTGATTCCGCTGGATCACGTGGTCTACTTCATCGCCGACCACAAATACGTCACCCTGCGTCACGAGGGCGGTGAAGTCCTGCTGGATGAGCCGTTGAAGGCGCTGGAAGACGAGTTCGGTGATCGCTTCGTGCGCATCCATCGCAATGCGCTGGTGGCGCGCGAGCGCATCGAGCGCCTGCAGCGCACCCCGCTCGGACACTTTCAACTGTTCCTCAAAGGTCTGGGCGGCGACTCGCTGGTGGTCAGCCGCCGTCATGTGGCCGGTGTACGCAAACTGATGCAGTCTCTGTAAGGGGAGCGCCGGCTGCGGCCTATGGCCGCCTCCTTCCGCCGGCGTCGGGCGAGCCTGTTATGATTCGCGGCAATCGGTTTTCTGGAATTGCCCCATGTCCCGCGAAATTCGCATCGCCACCCGTAAGAGCGCCCTGGCCCTGTGGCAGGCCGAACATGTCAAAGCCCGTCTGGAACAGGCTCATCCCGGTCTGAAGGTCAGCCTGGTGCCCATGGTCAGTCGCGGTGACAAGCTGCTCGACGCGCCGCTGGCGAAGATCGGCGGCAAGGGGCTGTTCGTCAAGGAGCTGGAAACCGCACTGCTGGAAAACGAGGCCGACATTGCCGTGCACTCGATGAAGGACGTGCCGATGGACTTTCCCGAAGGGCTGGGCCTGTACTGCATCTGCGAGCGTGAAGACCCGCGCGACGCCTTCGTCTCCAACACCTATGCCAGCCTCGATGCGCTGCCGCCCGGCAGCGTGGTCGGCACGTCCAGCCTGCGCCGTCAGGCCCAGTTGCTGGCGCGTCGGCCGGACCTGAAAATCCAGTTCCTGCGCGGCAACGTCAATACCCGCCTGGCCAAGCTCGATGCCGGCGAGTACGACGCCATCATCCTTGCCGCAGCCGGCCTGATTCGCCTGGGTTTCGAAGACCGTATCCGCAGTTCGATCAGCGCCGAGGACAGCCTGCCGGCCGGTGGCCAGGGCGCTGTGGGTATCGAATGCCGCAGTGCCGACAGCGACGTGCATGCCCTGCTGGCGCCGCTGCATCACCGTGACACCGCTTTACGCGTCACCGCCGAGCGCGCACTGAACAAGCACCTCAACGGCGGCTGCCAGGTTCCCATCGCCTGCTACGCCCTGCTCGAAGATGACCAGCTGTGGTTGCGCGGCCTGGTCGGCCAACCTGACGGCGGCCTGTTGCTGCGCGCCGAAGATCGCGCCGCCAGTAGCGATGCCGAGGCTCTGGGTGTGCGTGTCGCCGAGGCGCTGCTGGCGCAAGGGGCTGACGCCATTCTCCAGGCCGTTTATGGTGAGGCCGGTCACCCTTGAGCGCTTGGCGCCTGTTGCTGACGCGTCCTGCCGAGGATTGTGCGGCGCTGGCGCAGACCCTGGCCGCGCAGGGTGTCGCCAGCCACTGCATGCCGCTGCTGGCCATCGAGACGCTGGATGAGACACCCGAGCAGCGCAGCGCCTTTGCCGATTTGCAGCGTTACTGCGCGGTGATCGTGGTCAGCAAGCCGGCAGCCCGAATTGGCCTGCAGCTCTTGGCGCAGCATGGGGCGTCGACGGCCGATCTACCCTGGTTCAGTGTCGGTGCGGCTACCGCTGCGGTACTCGCCGAGCAAGGCTTGAGCGTGCATTTTCCCGATTCGGGCGATGACAGCGAGGCGTTGTTCGCTCTGCCTGCACTGCAGCAGGCCATCGCGGCACCTGCACCGCGCGTGCTGATCCTGCGTGGCGAAGGTGGCCGAGAATTCCTCGCCGAGCGCTTGCGCAGCCAAGGTGTGAGCGTCGACTATCTGCCACTGTATCGCCGCGTACTGCCGCATTACGCGCCGGGCGAGCTGAGCCGACAAGTGCGAGCGGAACGCCTGAATGGCCTGGTTGTCAGCAGTGGGCAGGGTTTCGAACATCTGCTGCAGCTAGCCGGCGATGACTGGCCGGCGTTGGCTCGGCTACCCTTGTTCGTACCCAGCCCGCGCGTCGCCGAACAGGCCCGCGCTGCGGGTGCCCAGATCGTTGTGGACTGTCGCGGCGCCAGTGCCGCGGCCTTGCAGGCAGCTTTGGAGCAGTTTCCGGCTGCCGCCCTCTAAAAGGACGGATACGTGAGCGAAGCATCCACCCCGAACACGCCAGAAGAAAAACCGGCCAGCGAAGCCGTGAAACCCACACCTGTACCGCCACCGGTGAAGGCACCACGCAGTGGCGCTGGCAGCGGCCTTGCCGCATTCGCCTTGCTGATTGGCCTGGCTGGCGCCGGTGCTGGCGGCTGGAGCCTCTGGCAACTGCATGAAATGCAGGGCAGGGACCAGCAGCAGGCCGAAGACCTGCAAAGCACCCGCGACGACAATGCCAAGCAAGTGTCTGACTTGTCCCGGCAACTGGATAAGCGTCTCTCCGAGTTACCCAGTGCCAGCGAGCTGGACGAGCGCCGTCGCCTGCTGGCCAATCTGCAGAGCGATCAGCAGCGCCTGAGTCAGCGCCTGGAAAGCGTGCTCGATGGTAGCCGCCAGGATTGGCGCCTGGACGAGGCCGAACACCTGCTGCGCTTGGCCACCTTGAGACTGTCTGCGCTGCAGGACGTCGCCAGTGCCGAGGCACTGGTGGCGGCTGCCGATGACATCCTTCGCGAACAGGACGACCCTGCCGCCTTTGCTGCCCGCGAGCAGCTCAGCCGTAGTCTCGAAGCCCTGCGCACCACCGAGCGCCCGGATCGCGTCGGCCTGTTCCTGCAGCTGGGCGCCTTGCGTGAGCAGGCTGCCACCCTCAATCCACTGGCGCCGACCTTCGAAGGGCAGGGTGACGTGCTCTCCGACCTGGCAGCCGAAGGCGACGGCAGTGCCTGGTGGAGCGAGTGGGCGAAGAAGCTTTCGGAGTACTTCCGTATCGAGTTCGACGCCGATCGCAACGTGCGTCCGCTGCTGTCCGGGCAAAGCCTGTCGCAGGTGCGCCTGAGCCTGTCGCTGGCGCTGGAACAGGCGCAGTGGGCCGCGCTGCATGGCCAGACCGGTGTGTACAAGCAGTCGCTGAAACAGGCCGAGGAAATCCTCGATGCCCACTTCAACCTGGACAACCCGGACAGTCGCGCCCTGCGCCAGCGCTTCGGCGAGCTGGCCGATGCCAGCATCGAGGTCAAGGTGCCGGACCTGAGCGACTCACTCGATGCGCTGCAGGCCTACCTGCAACGCAAACAGGCGCAACGTCGGCAGGGGGCCGCGGCGGCCGAGGAGGCGCAATGAGACGCCTGATCTGGCTCCTGTTATTGCTGGCCATCGCCGCCGGGCTGTATCTGCTCAGTCTGGCCATCGAGGCCGACCGCGGTTATGTGCTGTTCGCCTACCAGGGCTTTCGCTATCAGTCCGGCCTGTGGGCATTCCTTGGCCTGCTGGTGGTCGTGGTGGTGCTGTACTACCTGATCAAGTGGACACTGCGTTTGTTGCTCAGCTCGACACGGCTGGCCAACCCCTGGTCGCGTCTGCATCGCAACCGCCGTGTGCGCCTGGCTTCCGAGCAGGGCATGCTCGACCTGGCCGAAGGTCGCTGGGCGCGTGCCCAGCGTCAACTGACCCGTGCCGCCGAAGCCGACAGTCAGCCGTTGATGTACTACCTCGGCGCTGCTCGTGCCGCCAGCAAGCTTGGCGACCACGAGCAGAGCGACGCATTGCTCGAACGCGCACTGAACAAGCAACCCCAGGCCGAACTGGCGATTGCCCTGACCCACGCCGAGCTGCAGCGTAACCGTGGCGACAGCGACGCGGCACTGGAAACCCTGCAGGCCATGCGTGAGCGACACCCAGGCCATCACCTGGTGCTGCGTCAGTTGCAGCGCCTGTATCTGCAGCGTCAGGACTGGTCGGCACTGCTTGGCTTGCTGCCCGAGTTGCGCAAGGAAAAGGCGCTGCCCGCCGCAGAACTCGACGCACTGGAGCGCGAGACCTGGCGTGGTCGCCTGGCCGATGCCGGCTTGGCTGGTCAGGGCCATGGCGAAACTGCACTTCAGCCGCTGACGCAAGCCTGGCAGCAGCTTTCCGCGCCACTGCGTCAGGAGCCTGAGCTGATCGCCACCTATGTCGAGCAACTGCGTCGACTGGGCGCGCAGGAAGAAGCCGAGGAAGTGCTGCGCAGCGCGCTCAAACGTGGTTACGACAGCCGTCTGGCGCGCTTCTACGGCGTGCTGCGTGGCGCCGACCCAGCGCGTCAGCTGCAAACTGCCGAACTCTGGCTCAAGCAGCATCCGCAGGATCCTGCCCTGTTGTTGACCCTGGGCCGTCTGAGCCTGCAGAACCAGTTGTGGGGCAAGGCGCGAGACTATTTCGAGACCAGTCTGAAGCTCGAGCGGCACCCGGAGACCTGCGCCGAGCTGGCGCGTCTGCTGGCGCAATTGGGCGAGTTGGAACGCAGCAATCAGCTGTTGCTGGAGAGCCTCGGTCTGTTGCATCAGGGCCTGCCACCGCTGCCGCAACCGCAGGGCGTGACAGCCTGAATGGATGCGGCTGATTGCCGCAGCGCACTCGCCGTGCGGACGGAGGGGCGTTCGGGCATGATGAACAGCCTGCTCTGAGTCATGGGGCGCCTTGAAAGGCGCCCTCGCTTTCCTCTACCGTACTGCCCTCGATTTCCCTCCCGGAGCCACCATGCACTTGGCCAGTCCGCGTCCCCTGTTTTTCTTGGCATTCATCGGCTGCGTACTGCTGATGGCGGCTGCGTTGTACCTGGAACATGTCGTCGGCCTGGAACCCTGTCCGATGTGCGTGCTGCAGCGAATCTGCGTGATTCTGTTCGGCGTGGTCTGCCTGCTCGCTGCGATCCATGGGCCGGGGAGTCTCGGTCGTCGCATCTATGCGGTGCTGGCACTGCTGTTCGCCGGTGCTGGCGCCGCTACCGCTGGCCGGCAGATCTGGTTGCAGAGCGTGCCGGCCGATCAGCTCGAAGCCTGTCTGCCCAGCCTCGAGTTCATGATGGAAGCCCTGCCGATGCAGGACATCGTGCGTCTGGTGTTCCAAGGTAGCGCGGACTGTGCCGAGGTGAAGTGGACGCTGTTTGGCATGAGCATCCCCGAGTGGAGCCTGCTCGGTTTCATCGGTATGCTCGGTTTCTGCCTGTTCCAGCTGCTGCGTCGCAATTGAGAATGCGAATTGCATGAAGCCACGCGGGTCGTGGCTTCGAGATTAAACGCTCGTATGAAAGTTTCTCGCGACGATGCCTTGATGGTGGGTGCCCACGAGCATAATCTGGCTCGCACGCACCGCCGGAAAAATGCCATTTTGCGGTTGCCTTCCCAAGGCCAAGCACCGATTGACAGAAAAACGTCTCGGGAGCGGACGTATAACAGGCATTATCGATAAGGGAAGCGAGGTTCATCATGCTTGAGAGTTGCCGGAACGCACAGGAACGTTGGGGTGGGGTTCACCAGCTGATCGATCGCTGGCTGGGTGAACGCCGCGAACTTGTGCTGGCTTACACCGCCCTCACCAAGGCGCCGCAGGCGCCAGCCATCAACTGTGAGTCTCTGCAGGGCTTCTGCGAGTTGCTGGTGGACTACGTGTCTGCTGGTCACTTCGAGGTCTACGAGCAGCTGACCAACGAGGCCAAGGCCTTCAACGACCAACGTGGTCTGGAACTGGCCAAGCAGATCTACCCGCGCATCGAAGCCATTACGGCGGTCGCTCTGGCGTTCAATGACCACTGCGACAATGGCGATTGTCGCGACAGTACGTCGCTGGTGGCAGAGCTCAATCATCTGGGGCAGTTGCTGCACGAGCGTTTCGAGCTGGAAGACTGTCTGATCGAAGTGCTGCACAACGCCCATCAGGAACAGGCCGCCGAAGCGCTCTGAGCCCGTGTTGGCAATGGTCCGGAGCACTCCGGGCCGTCAGGCTGACGCCAGTCAGTCAAGCGTCGACGCATCAAGTTTGTAGGAGCGGCGCCTCGCCGCGAATCAGGACGGTGCGCACTTGAACGCACTTGAAAAGCTTCGCCCCGGGGCGGGGCTCCTACGTAAGGCTGCTTATCGAAAGGCCATCAGTCGGCCACGTCGAGTAGGCGTAGATCGAACACCAGTGGCGCATAGGGCGGTATCAGGTCGCCCGCACCCTCCTCCCCATAAGCCTGATCCGATGGAATCACCAGGCGCCAGTGAGCGCCTTTCGGCATTTGCAGCAGTGCGCTGCGCCAGCCGCCGATCAGGCTGTCCAGGCGAAACCACTGCGGCGTGCTGCTCTCGTCGAAGACGCTGCCGTCCGCCAGTTCGCCGCGGTAGCTCACTTGTACTCGGCTGCGAGCGGTGGGCATGGGGCCGCTGCCAGGGCTGAGCTCGGTCACCAGTACGCCGTTGGCCAGCGCCCGCACGTCAGGGCGGCGACGTTGCTCGGCGAGAAAACGCTGCTCGGCCTCGATAGATTTGCTCTGGCGCTGTGGCGAGGCTTCGATGCGCGCTTCGTGCTCATCGAGCAGTTGCTCGATCCGGCTGGCGTCGAGGCGCAAGGGCTTGCCCTCGTAGGCCTGGCGCAAGCCTTCGAGCAGCTCGCTCAGCGGCAGGTCTGGCACCTCGTCGTGCAGGCGCTCGCCAAGACGCACGCCGAGGCTGTAGGCCAGATCCTGCTGGTGCTGGTCAGCCTGTACGCCCAGGCTGCAGCAGATGGCGAGGGTGGCTAGTACGGCGCGGCTCATTACGGTGTCTCCCGATCAAGATGCTTAGGGGCTGTTGAGGTTACGCTGCGCCGCAGCCTGCGCTGAAACGGCAAAAGGCCTCGACGATTATGCCAGCGCGGTTCGGCATCTGCTCGGTTCGCCAAAAGGCCTATGGCGAGCCCTCGCGGCTGCGTCTAGTATGGGCGCGTTCACATCCGCCTGGAGGCGCGCCATGTCGGCCAAGAAGAAGTCCATCACTACCCCGTTGCACCTGCTGCACCAACTGTCTGCCAGCCTGCTCGAACACCTGGAAAATGCCTGCTCGCAAGCGCTGATCGACGCCGAGAAACTGCTCGCCAAGCTGGAGAAGCAGCGCGGCAAGGCGCAGGAAAAACTGCACAAGGCTCGCAGCAAGCTGCAGGACGCTGCTGTTGCCGGCAAGGCCAAGGCGCAAGCCAAAGCCAAGGACGCAGTCGCCGAATTGGAGGAGCTGCTCGACTCGCTCAAGGCCAGCCAGAGCGAAACCCGCACCTACATCGCCCAGCTCAAGCGTGATGCTCAGGAAAGCCTGAAGCTGGCACAGGGCGTAGGCAAAGTGAAGGAAGCCGCTGGTAAGGCGCTGGATGTACGTGAGGCCAAAGCCGCTGCTCCGGCCGCCAAGCCAACCAGCAAGCCGGTCGCGGCGAAGAAGCCTGCTGCTGCGAAGACGCCGGTGAAGAAGGCCCCGGCCAAACCGGCTGCTGCCAAACCGGCAAGCAAACCCGTCGCCAAGCCAGTAGCGAAACCGGCAGCAGCCAGCAAACCTGCGGCTAAGCCAACTGCCAGCAAGGCCGTTGCGGCAAAACCCGCTGCGCCGAAAGCTGCCGCCAAACCCGCTGCAGTCAAGCCAGCCACCAAGCCGGCAGCCAAGCCTGCAGCAGCAAAAGCACCGGCCAAGCCCGCAGCAGCCAGTAAACCTGTCGCCAAACCCGCTGCTAAGCCGGCTGCCAAGGCCACGCCTGCAAAACCCGCGAGCAAACCGGTCAGCAAACCGGCTGCGGTGAAGAAACCAGCCGCTGCCAAGGCTCCGGCGAAGAAGGCTCCGGCCAAGCCAGCAGTTGCCAAGCCAGTCGCCGCGCCGGTTGCTCCGGCAGCCCCTGCTGCTCCTGCGACCACCAATGGAGCCACCGCCCCGGTTACTCCGAGCGCTTCCTAAGGGTGATCAACGGCGCCGCGTAGTACCTGCAGCGCGGCGCTGTTCCCTCCGGCCAGGCGAATCAACCAATCGTTTTCGCCTGCCTCGTTTGGCCAGTTCTCGGCCAGCGCCTGCAAACGATCGAGCAATACCCGCTCGGCCTGCAGTTCCAGTTTCTTGACCTGCTCACGCAAGGCTGCCAGTTCCGCATCCTGGCTTGCGTTCGCGCGCCAGTCCTGGCGTACCTGACGCAAAGGCGTGATCACCTCGCGTTGCCAGGGGGCAGTCGCTTGCTGCAGTGCTTGCAGGCGCTCATCCAGGCAGCGCACACCGCGCCGCTGCAACCAGGCACCGGTCAGCAGCAGGCAAACGTCACTACCTGTGTCCTGCAACTCAAGGCAGGCCTTTTCCACGCCTGCTCTGGCGTAGAGTTCGAGGGCGAAATTCCACAGATCCTGCACGCGGCCTCCGGGGCGATTTGGTAGACTCCGCCGCCATTATGATCCGACTCCAGAACCTCACTCTACAGCGTGGCCCGCAGCGTCTTCTCGAAGGCGCCGAGCTGACCCTGCACGCCGGTCACAAGGCCGGTCTGATCGGTGCCAATGGCGCCGGTAAATCCAGCCTTTTCGCCCTGTTGCGTGGCGAGCTGACGCCTGATGCCGGCGATTGCCTGCTGCCCGGTGACTGGCGCATCGCCCATATGCGCCAGGAGGTCGATACCCTCGATCGGCTGGCGGTGGACTATGTGCTCGACGGCGATCACAACCTGCGCCGCGTACAGGCCGAACTGGCTGCCGCCGAGCAGGCGCATGATGGTGCGGCCATCGCTCGCCTGCACAGCGAGCTGGACAGCGCCGACGGCTATACCGCCGACGCTCGCGCGCGCAAGCTGCTGGCCGGCCTGGGCTTCGAGAACGCGCAGATGGATCGCCGTGTCGGCGACTTCTCCGGTGGCTGGCGCATGCGCCTGAACCTGGCCCAGGCACTGATGTGCCCGTCCGACCTGTTGCTGCTGGATGAGCCGACCAACCACCTGGATCTGGACGCCATTCTCTGGCTGGAAGGCTGGCTGCAAAGCTACCCCGGCACCTTGCTGCTGATTTCCCACGACCGCGATTTTCTTGATGCCGTGGTCGACCACGTCGCCCATGTCGAGCAGCGCAAGCTCACGCTTTATCGTGGAGGCTACACTGCCTTCGAGCGTACCCGTGCCGAACGTCTGGCCCAGCAGCAACAGGCCTACGAGAAGCAGCAGGCGCAGCGC
The DNA here is from genome assembly GCF_002803095.1 of Pseudomonas sp. ZH-FAD. Classification (GTDB taxonomy): domain Bacteria; phylum Pseudomonadota; class Gammaproteobacteria; order Pseudomonadales; family Pseudomonadaceae; genus Aquipseudomonas. Next base: position 95,810 of record NZ_PGLR01000020.1, read on the forward strand.
GCGCACATGGAAAAGTACATCGCCCGCTTCAAGGCCCAGGCCACCAAGGCCCGTCAGGCGCAGAGCCGGATCAAGGCCCTGGAGCGCATGGAAGAGCTGAGCGCGGCGCATGTCGACTCGCCCTTCGACTTCGTCTTCCGCGAAGCCGAGAAGATCTCCACGCCACTGCTCAGCCTCAGCGAAGGTCGCCTGGGTTATGGCGACAAGACCGTGCTGCAGCAGGTCAAGCTGAGCCTGGTGCCGGGCGCAAGTATTGGCCTGCTCGGCCCCAACGGCGCGGGCAAGTCGACGCTGATCAAGAACCTGTCGGCCGAATTGCAGCCGCTCGGTGGCAGCCTGACCCGTGGCGAGAACCTGGTGATCGGCTATTTCGCCCAGCATCAGCTAGACGCCCTGGATGACAAGGCCAGCCCGCTGCTGCACCTGCAGCGCCTGGCACCGGCCGAGCGCGAGCAGACCCTGCGTGATTTTCTCGGTGGCTTCGATTTCCGTGGCGCGCGCTGCGACGAGCCGGTGGTGAATTTCTCCGGTGGCGAGAAGGCGCGCCTGGCCCTGGCGTTGATCGCCTGGGGCAAGCCCAACCTGCTGCTGCTCGACGAGCCGACCAACCACCTCGACCTGGAAATGCGCCTGGCCCTGACCATGGCCCTGCAGGAGTTCGCCGGTGCTGTGGTGGTGGTCTCGCACGATCGTCATCTGCTCAAGAGCACCACCGATGAATTCCTGCTGGTTGCCGAAGGCCGCGTGGTGCCATTCGACGGCGACCTCGACGACTACGCGCGCTGGCTGGTCGATTACCGCCAGCGCCAGGCGCCACCGAGCGCACCGGCTGAAGGGGCGGCGGACAAGACCGACAAGCGCGCCCAGCGCCAGGCCGCCGCCGCGCTGCGTCAGCAACTGGCGCCGCACAAGAAGCAGGCCGACAAGCTCGAGCAGGAACTGGGCAAGGTGCAGGAAAAGCTCGCCGCCGTGGAAACCCAGCTGGGCGACAGCGGCCTGTACGAGTCCGCACGCAAGGATGAGCTGCGCCAGCGTCTGGCTGAACAGGCGCAGCTCAAGGCCCGCGAGGCCGAGCTGGAGGAAGCCTGGCTGCTGGCGCTGGAAACCCTGGAGGCGTTGCAGCAGCAACTGGAGGAAGCCGAGTAATGGAACAGCTTGAACTGCTGGCGGCCTGGCGCGACCCATTGATTCGCACCGGCCAGGTACTGCTGATCATCCTGCTGGCGTGGATCGCCCAGCGCATTCTCACCCGCGCCATCAGCCGCCTCGGGGCGCGTTACAGCCTGCTGCCGCCAGAAGTGCTGCAGCCGCTGCGCGGGCTGGTGCGTTGGCTGATCATGGGCAGCGCTCTGCTCATGGTATTGGAGCGCCTGGGTGTTTCCGCGACTGTGCTGTGGACGGCGCTGACCGGCTTCACCGCTGTCGCCGCGGTGGCGTTCTTCGCCATCTGGAGCGTGCTGTCGAACATGTTCTGCGCGCTGCTGATCTTCACCATGGGGCCGTTTCGTATCGGCGATACGGTCGAGGTGATCGACAGTGCCGACAAACCGGGCGTCAAAGGCCGAGTCATTGCCATCAACCTGTTCTACACCACCCTGCAGGACCTCAGTGAGGAGGCTGCCGGCGCCGTATTGCAGGTGCCCAACAGCCTGTTCTTCCAGAGGTCGGTGCGCCGCTGGCGCTGACCGACTGGTCGAGGCGCTGGAGCAGGAGTAGGCTGTGCTGCTCTTCCCCTGAATTCAGCTTCTCGAGGTACGCATCATGGCATTGGAAACCTGGCTCGCTTTCTTCGTTGCCTGCTGGGTGATCAGCCTGTCGCCGGGTGCTGGTGCCGTGGCCTCGATGTCGGCCGGTATGCAGTACGGCTTCTGGCGCGGCTACTGGAACGCGCTCGGCTTGCAGCTCGGTCTGGCGCTGCAGATCGCCATCGTCGCCGCGGGTGTAGGCGCCGTCCTGGCGGCCTCGGCCCTGGCCTTCAGCCTGATCAAGTGGTTCGGCGTGGCCTATCTGGTGTTCCTCGCTTACAAACAGTGGGTCGCCCTGCCCAGCGATCTGGATGCCGGCGCGGCCGAGCGTCCTATCGGCCGGCCGCTGACCCTGGTGTTGCGTGGCTTTCTGGTCAACTTCAGCAACCCCAAGGCCATCGTCTTCATGCTCGCGGTGCTGCCGCAGTTCATCAATCCGCATGCGCCGCTGGTGGCGCAGTATCTGGTCATGGGCGTGACCATGATTATCGTCGATCTGATCGTCATGGCCGGTTACACCGGCCTTGCCTCGCGAGTGCTGCGCCTGCTGCGCACACCTCGCCAGCAGCGGGTGATGAATCGCAGTTTCGCCGCACTGTTCGCCGCTGCGGCTGGCCTGTTGGCGACGGTCAAGCGCGCGGCAGTCTGAGCCTCGTTCGTATCGTTCAACGCTGGCCGAGCGTTTGCCAGGGATGTTCTGAAAAAGCCATTCATCGCCACTCCCGCGAAGGCGGGAGCCCAGGTGATTCGAAGATTCTGAATGCTCGCCTGTGCGAGCAAGACGGTCTTTCAGGTTCCATTCGGCAGTTTGTTACTGAATATTTCATATTCTTCTTGTGCTCAATCGTTAGGCCAGCAACAATTTAATGCCACCCATTCTCGTTTGGGATGCATTAATGACCCGCTTTCGCTTCTCTCTTTCCTGGCTGATGCTGCCCTTGCTGGCCAGCCTGAGCTTTCTCGCCATTGGCGAGCCCCTCGACGGCGCCGCACAGGCATTGCACCTGATCGGTTACATCGGTGCTGATTACCCGGCCACCGTAGTGGGCGGTCAGGTTATCGATGCCGGTGAATATCAGGAGCAACTGGAGTTTCTCGATGTACTGCAGAGCCTGATTGTCGCCTTGCCCGCTCAGGCCGGCCGCGCCGAGCTGGAGGAGGGCGTCAGCAATCTGCGTCAGGCAATTGCTCAGCGCCAGCCGGGCGAGGAGGTTGCTGGCGCCGCCCGCAAACTGGGCGCACGTCTGGCTGAGCTTTATCAGGTGGCGCAGAGCCCAGTGCTGACGCCGGACCCGGAACGCGGCGCGCCACTCTACGCTCAGCATTGCTCGGTGTGCCACGGCGATACCGGCCTGGGCGACGGTCCTGCCGGTATCGGCCTGGAGCCAGCACCGGCCAATCTGCGTGATGCCGCGCGTCTGGATCGGCTGAGCCTTTACGATCTCTTCAACACCCTCGGTCTGGGCATCGAAGGCACCGATATGCCGGCCTTCGCCGATCAGCTCGACGAGCGTCAACGCTGGGATCTGGCGGCCTACATCGCCGGTTTCACAGCAGCACCGGTGCAGGGCCAGACACGCTTTGCCGTGAACGATCTGGCAGGGCGCACGCCCGCCGAAATTGCTGCCGCCGGTGGCGATGTCGCCGCGTTCCGCGCTCAGCGCGCGCATCCGGTGCTGGAACAGCGCGGCCCGCAGCAACTGATCGGCTACACCCGCTCGACCCTGGAGCGCAGCCTGCAGTCCTATCGCGAAGGTGATCGCGAGCAGGCCTATGACCTCTCCGTAGGCGCTTATCTGGAAGGCTTTGAACTGGTCGAAAGCGCTCTCGACAACCTTGATGCGGTGCAGCGCAAGACCACCGAGCGCGCCCTGATGGCCTATCGGCAGGCGCTGCAGGATGGTGCCAGCGTCGCGCAGGCTGCCCAGGCACTGGAGCAGGCCAAGGTGGAGCTGGACAAGTCCGCTGCGCTGCTGGCCGATGGCGCAATGGACGACAGCCTGAGCTTCTTCGCCAGTCTGCTGATTCTGCTGCGCGAGGGGTTGGAGGCGATTCTGGTGCTGGCGGCGATTCTCGCCTTCCTGCGCAATACCGGGCAGCAGCAGGCGGTACGCAGTGTGCACATTGGCTGGGGGCTGGCGCTGCTCGCCGGTGTCGCGACCTGGGCGGTGGCGGCCTACCTGATCGACATCAGCGGCGCCCAGCGCGAGCTGCTGGAGGGCGCCACGGCGCTGTTCGCCAGCGTGGTGCTGCTGTGGGTCGGTGTGTGGATGCATGATCGCCGCCACGCTGCGGCCTGGCAGGATTACATCAAGAGCAGCCTGGTCGGCGGTGGTGGCCGTTTCGGCTTCGCCATGCTGGCGTTCTTCTCGGTGTATCGCGAGTTGTTCGAAGTAATCCTGTTCTACGAAACCCTCTGGCTGCAGGCCGGCCCTGCCGGGCACGGTGCGGTGCTGGCCGGCGCCGCTGCCGCGCTAGTGCTGCTGATCGGCCTGGCCTGGGTGATCCTGCGCGGTTCGCGCAAACTGCCGCTGGCGACCTTCTTCGGCGTCAACGCGGTGTTGCTGTGCGTGCTGTCCGTGGTCTTCGCTGGCCATGGCGTGGCCGCGTTGCAGGAGGCCGGCGTGCTCGGCACGCGTCCGGTGGCCTTCTTCGAATTCGACTGGCTGGGCATCCACGCCGATACTTGGAGCCTGTCGGCGCAGGGGCTGGCGCTGGCCGGCATCGCCCTGCTGTATGGGCGCAGCCTGCGCGGCGAGCGCCGTCGGCTTGCCGGGCAGGCCTAAGCCGGCGACGGAGGGTCGAGGGCCGCGCGGTGACTTCGATCCTCCATAGCGTGAACCGTCACCACGACAGAGGGTCAGAGTGGGCCTAGGCTGAGCCCATTTTCCCTCTGACGAGTGCACGCATGTCCTCCACTGTTCATTCCACCCATTACGCCGACAGCCCCGATCTGGCGCTGGCGGCCCTGCGCCATCCGCCCCTGGAACAGGCGCTGGCCGCAGCCTGTGCCGAGCTCTCGGTGCAGCAGGCCTATCTGGCCGCACTGCGCGATCCGGCCATTGGCCCGCAGCCGCGTCTGCTGCTGGCGGTGGAGGGCGCCAATGTGCAGGTGCAACGCCGGCTGGCGGCATTGGTGGCCGAGCTGCTGCCGGATGAGGTCGAGCTGGATCTGATCGAGCTGGCCGACGACAACCTGTCGCGTGCGGTGCGCGAGCGCTGCCAGGCCTTCTACAACGCTTGAAGCGCCTCTCTGCCCACGCGGGCTGGCATACTGGCGGCCGATTTCTGCTGGAAGGTGCTGCATGCGTGTCTGGATAGACGCCGACGCCTGCCCGAGGGCGGCGCGCGATCAAGTGGTCAAGTTCGCCCTCAAACGGGGTTTCGAAGTGGTGCTGGTAGCGGGCCAGGCCGTGGCGCGGCCGAATTTCGCCTGCGTGAAACTGATCGTGGTGCCCAGCGGACCGGATGCGGCGGACGATCACCTGGTCGAGCATGCCATGCCCGGCGAGCTGGTGATCTGCAGCGACGTACCACTGGCCGACCGCCTGGTGAAGAAGGGCGTGGCGGCGCTCGATCCGCGCGGCCGCGAGTTCGACGAACGCAACATGGGCGAGCGCCTGGCGGTACGTAACCTGTTCACCGATCTGCGCGAGCAGGGCCAGGTCGGCGGCGGTCAGGCGCCCTATTCGGAGAAGGATCGGCAGGCCTTCGCCAATGCGCTGGATCGGATTCTCACGCGTTTGAGTCGTTAGCTGCCCCGGATTGCATCCGGGCTACAGGGCGTATGGCAAACCCATTTTCAGCGTTGTAACCCGGATGAAATCCGGGGAGGGCGGACTCCGTCAGCCACACAGATAGGTACCGATGCCCACCGCCACCAGCACACCCTCGTCGTTATACAGCGCGTAGGGCGTACTCGCGAAGCAGTACGCCGGTGATGAGCGTGCTGGGCGTGGATCGTTGTACTAGGCCCGGCATGGATTGGCGGACAGTTCGCCGGCGCTCCTGAGTCCGCCCTGCGAGCGGCGTCAATCGCGGCTAAAGCCCCTCCCACAATTTGCGCTATGGCTACCCACACAGATAGGTGCCAGTGCCAACGGCTACCAGTACACCCTCGTCGTTGTGCAGCTCCATTCGAATCACCGCCACCTTGTTGCCGGCGCGCAGTGGCGTGGCCGTGGCAGTGAAGCGCTGGCCGCGGCCTGGACGCAGGTAGTCGATGCGCAGGTCGATGGTGCCGAGCTTGGACAGCTTGCTCATGCGTTCGGCTGGCGGCAGGTGCTGGTGGTTGGCGAAGGCGCCGATCAGCGCCATGGCGCCGCCACAGACGTCGAGCAGCGAGGAAATCACCCCGCCGTGAAGGATGCCGTGGACGAAGTTGCCGATCAGTTCGGGCTTCATCGGCAGGTGCATGGTCACCCGTTCGGGGCTTAGCTCATCGAGCTCGATGCCGAGCACCTGATTGAAGGGAATGCGCTGGAAGAAACTGGCCACCGCCTGCTGCAGGTCGGGGCTGAGGACGAAGGGCTGTGGCATGGCAGGGGCTCCGGGAATCTGACCGCCACGCTGCCGCAGGCTGGCCGGTTTGGCCAGCGGCGCGGCGGGAGTGTCGTGAGCATTGGCCGGATCGGCCTGACTCCTGTGGGAGGATTCGGGTGCGTTCCGCTTCAGCTTCAGTATCGATGAGCGTGGGCTGAAGCCCACCCTACAAAGTTCAAGACTCCAGCCCGTAGGGTGGGCTTCAGCCCACCAATGGCAATCAAGGTGGGCTAAAACGGAACGCCGCCCAACCCTCCCCACGGGACCCCAGCGTCAATTCAGGCGCAACGCCACATGCCGACGCCTGAAAATCAGTGGTGCGCCAGCTCCAGCACGCGGTCGACCATCTTGTTGATGCCCGACGCTGCCTCGGCGATGGACTGGGCGAGCATGTAGGCTGGCGTGCTCACCAGCTTGCGCTGGCTGTCTTCGATGATGTCGCTGACCTCGCACTCATGGTGCTCGGCGCCCATCTGGGTCATGGCGGCGGCGGTGTCGTGATCGTTGCCGATGGTGCAGACCACGCCGGCGCCGAAGATCTTCGCCGCCAGTGCCGGGGCGATGCACATCAGACCGACCGGCTTGCCGGCATCGACGAAGGCCTTGCAGGCGGCCAGTACGTCCGGTTGTACGGTACAGCCCGCGCCACTGGTGGCGAAGTCGGAGAGGTTCTTCGCCACGCCGAAGCCGCCCGGCAGGATCAGTGCGTCGAACTCGGCCACATGCAGCTCTTTCACGTCCTTGATCTTGCCGCGGGCAATGCGCGCCGACTCCACCAGGACGTTGCGCGTCTCGTCCATCTCGTCGCCGCTGTAGTGATCGACCACGTGCAGTTGAGGCACGTTGGGGGCGAAGCACTGCACCTCGGCGCCACGCTGGTCGAGGCGCAGCAGGGTGATCACGCTTTCATGGATCTCGGCGCCATCGTAGACGCCACAGCCGGACAGAATCACTGCCACTTTCTTGCTCATGCTCGACTCCTGATGAGGAAAGACGCGACCGTGAAGCGGGCGCGGGTACTACCAATTCGTGGGTTGTCGCCAAATGCCACTCGGACTGTCATTTGCCGCCGCGAAGCCTGGCGAAGCTGCGCATAGGATGAATAACAGCTCATTCCCGACACAAGTACAACGATACGGCGCAGTCATGAATTATGTTCTCTACGCAGTGCCCTTCTTTTTCCTGCTGATCGGCCTGGAATTGCTCGCTGACCGCTGGCGCGGCATGCGTACCTATCGCCTGGCTGATGCCCTTAACAGTCTAAGTGCCGGCGTATTGTCCCAGGCCACCGGGATTCTCACCAAGGTGGTCGGCCTGCTGACCTACGCCTTCGCCTGGGAGCATTTGGCGCTGTTCGAATTTTCCGAAAGCAGTCTCTGGGTGTGGCTCTTCGCCTTCGTCTTCTACGATTTCTGCTACTACTGGAACCACCGCCTGGGCCATGAGCGCAACGTGCTCTGGGCCGCGCATGCGGTGCACCACCAGAGCGAGGACTACAACCTCTCCACCGCGTTACGGCAAACCAGCACCGGTTTCATCTTCGGCTGGATCTTCTACTTGCCGATGGCGCTGGTCGGCGTGCCGCCGCTGGTCTTCCTCAGCGTTGCCGCCCTGAACCTGCTGTATCAGTTCTGGGTGCATACCCGGCATATCCCCAAGCTGGGCTGGTTCGAGTGGCTGTTCATCACCCCGTCCAACCACCGCGTGCACCATGCACAGAATCCTATCTACATGGATCGCAATTACGGCGGTGTGTTCATTGTCTGGGATCGAATTTTTGGCACCTTCCAGGAGGAGCTCGACGAAGAGCCGGTGGTCTTCGGCGTGACCGTGCCGCTGGCAAGCTGGAACCCGCTGTGGGCCAACCTGCAGGTTTACGCCGGGCTGTGGAACGATGCCAGACGCGCCGGCGCCTGGTGGGACCGCCTGCGCATCTGGTTCATGCCCACCGGTTGGCGCCCGGCCGACGTCGCGGCGCGTTATCCACAGGCCAAGGCGGACCTGAGCCACTTCCGCAAGTTCGAGGTACCGCTGGGGCGTGGCGCGCAGGTCTACGCGCTACTGCAGTTCGTCTGCTATCTGCTGGCCGGCGTGTGGCTGCTGGCGCAGGGAGATTCACTGGCGATAGGCGCAGTGCTGCTGGCGTGCCTGTGGATGGCTCTGGGCCTGTGCAGTATCGGCATGTGGCTGGAGAATCGCAGCAATGCCTGGCGCCTGGAGTGCCTGCGCCTGGCGATCAATCTGCCGGCATTCTGGCTGGCCGGTGAACTCGGCATGCTGACGTTGGATGCCTGCGCCTGGGCCTGGCTGATCGCCTACAGCCTGGTCAGCATGCTTGGATTGTGGCTGGTGCCGCGCGTATGGCGGACTCAGGAGCGAAGCGAACAGTCCGCCATTGGTGCATGACCTGATATCCACATGAGTCGTGAAGCTGCAGCGGCGTACTGCCTGCGGCGAGTACGCCCTACGCGCTGGCTGGCGCGTGGCTCAGCCGCGCCGGCGCTGACGCCACCGGTATAGCCAGGCGAGAGAAAGCAGCAGCACCACGGCCGCGAGCAGGATGACCTGGTAGTTGCGCAGTTCTTCAAGAAGGCCGCTCATGGCGTTGCCTAGGCTGTAGGCCAGCAAGCTGATGCCGCCGGCCCAGACACCGGCACCGATGGCGTCGAGCAGCAGGTAGCGGCGCCAGGAATAGCCGGACAGGCCGATGGTCAGCGGCATCACCGTGCGCAGGCCGTAGAGAAAGCGAAAGCACAGCACCCATAGATCCGGGTAACGCTTGATCAGCGCGCTGGCGCGATCACCTAGCGGTTGCCAGCGCGGTTTGCGTTCTAGCAACGCGCGGCCGTGACGGCGGCCCAGGTAGTACCACAGCTGATCGCTGGCGAAGGTGCCGAGAAACGCGCACAGCGCCACCCATTCGATCTCCAGCACGTTGCGCACGGCCATGTAGGCGGCCAGCAGTAGGGATACTTCACCTTCGAGGAAGGTGCCGAGTACCAATGCTGGATAGCCGAACTGGCGGATCAGGTCTTGGAGCATACCGTGCGCCCGATGAGGAGGTGCTGAAGACTACTCTGACCGCGAGGAAGCCGGAAGGTGGCGCGTCATGCCACAATGCGCGACTGGCTGTGCGACCCGCCGTCGCACGCGGTCATTTGACCGTCATCATTTGGTCATAATGGTCGCTTATAACCGTCACACTGGCCCGCCCGTGCGGGCTCTGGAGTCTGCCGTGAGCGTTACCCCCGCCAATCGTCTGTTCCCTGCCACCCGCCTGCGTCGCAATCGCCGCGACGATTTCTCCCGCCGTCTGGTTCGCGAAAATCGCCTGAGCGTCGATGATCTGATTCTGCCAGTGTTCGTCCTCGACGGCGAAAACCGTCGCGAAACCGTGCCGTCGATGCCGGGCGTCGAGCGCCTGTCCATCGACCTGCTGCTCAAGGAAGCGGAGCACTGGGTCGAGCTGGGCATTCCGGCGCTGGCACTGTTTCCGGTGACGCCGCTGGAGAAGAAATCCCTCGATGGGGCCGAGGCCTGGAACCCGGACGGTATCGCCCAGCGCGCGATCCGTGCCCTGCGTGCGAAATTCCCCGAGCTCGGCGTGATCAGTGACGTCGCCCTCGACCCTTTCACCACCCACGGTCAGGACGGCATCCTCGACGAGTCCGGCTACGTGCAGAACGACATCACCGTCGATGCGCTGGTCAAGCAGGCGCTATCGCATGCCGAGGCTGGTGCCCAGGTGGTGGCCCCGTCGGACATGATGGATGGCCGCGTACAGGCGATCCGCGAGGCGCTGGAACTGGCCGAGCACGTCAACGTGCGCATCATGGCCTACTCGGCCAAGTACGCCAGCGCCTACTACGGCCCGTTCCGCGATGCGGTGGGCTCGGCCGCCAACCTCGGCAAGGGCAACAAGCTCGGCTACCAGATGGACCCGGCCAACGGCAACGAGGCGCTGCATGAAGTGGCGGCCGACCTGGCCGAGGGCGCCGACATGGTCATGGTCAAACCCGGCATGCCCTACCTGGACATCCTCTGGCGGGTGAAGGATGCCTACAAGGTGCCGACCTTCGTCTACCAGGTCAGTGGCGAGTACGCCATGCACATGGCCGCGATCCAGAACGGCTGGCTCAGCGAGGCGGTCATACTGGAGTCGCTCACCGCCTTCAAACGTGCCGGTGCCGATGGCATCCTCACCTATTTCGCCGTACGGGCGGCAGAACTGCTAAAACAAGGGCGATGATGCCCTCAGGAACTCAGCGATGAACAGCGAAGGACTCAACAGCGAAGTGCTCGACAACAACCCGCCTCAGGCCGAGGTGGTCGCCGAGATGCCCGTGGTGGAAACCCCACCGCCGGCTCCGATTCCCAGCCTGGATGACAGCAGCCTGTACATCCACCGTGAACTGTCGCAGCTGCAGTTCAATATCCGGGTGCTGGAGCAGGCGCTGGACGAGTCCTATCCCTTGCTCGAACGCCTGAAGTTCCTGCTGATCTTCTCCAGCAACCTCGACGAGTTCTTCGAGATCCGCGTCGCCGGGTTGAAGAAGCAGATCAACTTCGCGCGTGAACAGGCCGGCGCGGATGGCCTGCAGCCGCACCAGGCACTGGCGCGCATCAGCGAGCTGGTACACGAGCAGGTCGAGCGGCAGTACGCCATCCTCAACGACACCCTGTTCCCGGCGCTGGCCAAGCACAACATCACCTTCATTCGCCGGCGGTTCTGGACCACCAAGCTCAAGGCCTGGGTGCGCCGTTACTTCCGCGACGAGATCGCGCCGATCATCACCCCCATCGGCCTCGACCCGACGCACCCCTTCCCGCTGCTGGTGAACAAGAGCCTGAACTTCATCGTCGAGCTGGAAGGCGTCGATGCCTTCGGTCGCGATTCCGGTCTGGCCATCATCCCGGCGCCGCGCCTGCTGCCGCGCATCATCAAGGTGCCGGAGGACGTTGGTGGCCCTGGCGACAACTACGTGTTCCTGTCGTCGATGATCCACGCTCACGCCGATGATCTGTTCCAGGGCATGAAGGTCAAGGGCTGCTACCAGTTCCGCCTGACCCGCAACGCCGACCTGTCGGTGGACACCGAGGACGTCGAGGACCTGGCGCGTGCCCTGCGTGGCGAGCTGTTCAGCCGTCGTTATGGCGATGCGGTGCGCCTGGAAGTGGTCGACACCTGCCCGAAACACCTGCGCGATTATCTGCTCAAGCAATTCGGCCTGACTGAGGGCGAGCTGTACCAGGTCAACGGCCCGGTCAACCTGACCCGCCTGTTCAGCATTACTGGCCTGGATAACCACTCGGACCTGCAGTACGCGCCGTTCACTCCGGTGATCCCCAAGCTGCTGCAGAACGCCGAGAACATCTTCAGCGTGGTCAGCAAGCAGGACATCCTCCTGCTGCATCCCTTCGAGTCCTTCACCCCGGTAGTGGACCTGCTGCGCCAGGCGGCGAAGGACCCTCACGTGCTGGCGATCAAGCAGACCCTGTATCGTTCTGGCGCCAACTCGGAGATCGTCGACGCCCTGGTGGAAGCAGCGCGTAACGGCAAGGAAGTCACGGCGGTGATCGAGCTGCGTGCGCGCTTCGACGAAGAATCCAACCTGGCCCTGGCCAGCCGTCTGCAGGCCGCCGGTGCAGTGGTGATCTACGGTGTGGTCGGCTTCAAGACCCACGCCAAGATGATGCTGATCCTGCGCCGCGAGAACGGCGAAATCGTTCGCTACGCGCACCTTGGCACCGGCAACTACCACGCTGGCAACGCCAAGCTGTATACCGACTACAGCCTGCTCACCGCCGACGTGGCCCTGGGCGAGGACGTGTCCAAGCTGTTCAGCCAGCTGATTGGCATGGGCAAGACCCTGCGCATGAAGAAGCTGCTGCATGCACCCTTCACCTTGAAGAAGACCCTGCTCGACCTGATCGCCAAGGAAACCACTGCGGCGGCCGAGGGCAAGCCGGCACACATCATCGCCAAGTTCAACTCGCTGACCGACCCCAAGGTCATCCGCGCGCTATACAAGGCCAGCCAGACCGGGGTGAAGATCGACCTGGTGGTGCGTGGGATGTGCTGCCTGCGACCGGGTATTGCCGGGGTCTCGCACAACATCCAGGTGCGCTCGATCATCGGTCGCTTCCTCGAGCACACGCGGGTGTTCTACTTCCTCAATGGCGGTGACGAGCAGATTTACCTGTCCAGCGCCGACTGGATGGAGCGCAACCTCGACAAGCGCGTGGAAACCTGCTTCCCGGTGGAGGGCAAGAAGCTCATCACCCGGGTCAAGAAGGAGCTGGAAAGCTACCTGACCGACAACACCCAGGCCTGGGTGCTGCAGTCCGACGGCCGCTACCTGCGCCAGCAGCCCACCGGCAACCAGAATCC
>NZ_PGLR01000021.1 GCF_002803095.1 Pseudomonas sp. ZH-FAD
TGAGGCGGATGATGCGGCTCTTGAAGCTGGGAATGAGGATGGTCTGGCTCATCTCGTTGCTGGTGAGCGACTCGTAGTCCACCAGAAACAGGCGGTCCTGCAGGAAGAACGCCGTGCCCAGGTAGCGACAGCGCACCCAGTCCTCACTGCCGCCGCGTGTGGGCTCCTGACGCTCCTGGCGTTCCTGGCGCTCGAACAGGTAGTTGCCGCGCTCCTCGCGCAGGTGCACCAGTGACAGCAGTACGTGCCCCGGTACCGACATGCAATTGGAGTATTCGAAGTAGTAGCCGCAGTAGCGCTCCATCGGGCTGGCCTGACGGCGCAGTGGGGCGAACAGGTCCAGCAGTGGATCGTTGCCACTTGGCTGCTGCGCATCGCCGCTGCGTGCACCGATCAGGCGGGTGAACTGCTCGGCCGGCATGGCCAGCTCGAAGGGTTCGACGCCGAAGAAATCGCAGATGCGCTTGAGGTTATGCGTGGTCGGTCGGCTCTGCCCGGCCAGGTAGCGGTTGAACTGTGCGCGGTTGATCGACAGTTTGCGACACACCTCGGCAATCGAGCGGTAATGGCTGCAAAGCAATTTCAGATTGCTGCCAAGGGAATCTGACATATGGCCGCTCCAGCTGATGCGAATGACGCGATTCTAGCATCAACTCGCATCAGGTCGCCGCGACCTGCGAAATTGTCCCGCGCGGCGCCTTCACCAAAGATTGCGCCACCCGCCCGGCGCGGCGCATTCCCATTCAGAACAACAAGAGAGAAAGCCTCCATGCTCGATCTTCTCAATGACCTCATCTGGAGCAAGCTGCTGATCGTGATGCTGATCGGCCTTGGTCTGTTCTTCACCATCGCCTCACGCTTCGTCCAGTTTCGCTACTTCGGCAGCATGTTCCGTATCTTCAGCGAGGCATTCCAGCGTCAGCCGGGCCAGCTCAGCTCGTTCCAGGCGCTGATGCTGTCGGTGGCCGGCCGCGTGGGCGCCGGCAATATCGCCGGTGTATCGGTGGCGATCATGCTCGGTGGCCCGGGCGCCATCTTCTGGATGTGGGTCGTGGCCCTGGTCGGCATGGCCACCAGCTACTTCGAGTGCTCGCTGGCGCAGCTGTACAAGCGGCGCGAAGCCGATGGCGGCTACCGCGGCGGCCCGGCGTTCTACATCCAGCATGGCCTCGGTCAGCGCTGGCTGGGTATCGTCGTATCGATCCTGCTGCTGGTGACCTTCGGCTTCGGCTTCAACGCCGTGCAGTCCTTCACCGTCGCCAGTTCGCTGCATGACACCTTCGGCATCCCGACCCTGGCCAGTGGCATTGCCCTGACCGTGGTGATCGGTCTGATCATCTTCGGTGGCATCAAGCGCATCGCCAAGTTCGCCGACGTGCTGGTGCCGGTGATGGCCTTCTCCTACCTGGCCATGGCGCTGCTGGTGATCGGTCTGAACATCACCGAAGTTCCAGCCACCTTCGCCCTGATCTTCAAGAGCGCCTTCGGCCTCGAGCCGGCCTTCGCTGGTGGCATCGGCGCGGCCATCATCATGGGCGTCAAGCGCGGCCTGTTCTCCAACGAAGCCGGCCTGGGCAGTGCGCCGAACGTGGCCGCGGTCGCCGAGGTCAAGCACCCGGCTGCGCAGGGCATCGTGCAGTCGCTCAGCGTATTCATAGATACCCTGATCCTGTGCAGCTGCACCGCGCTGATCATCCTGCTGTCGGGCGTGTATCAGCCGGGCATGGAACAGGCCGGTGTGGTGCTGACCCAGAGCGCCGTTGCGGCCGTGGTCGGCGAGTGGGGCCGGGTGTTCGTCAGCCTGGCGCTGCTGCTGTTCGTCTTCACCACCCTGATCTACAACTACTACCTGGGTGAGAACGCCCTGGGCTTCTTCAGCCAGAAGCGCGGCCCGGTGATGATCTACCGCGTGCTGGTGGTCGGCCTGGTGCTGTGGGGTTCGGTGCAGGATCTGGGCACCGTGTTCGCCTTCGCCGACGTGACCATGGGGCTGCTGGCCATCGCCAACCTGATTGCCCTGGCGCTGCTGTTCAAGGTGGGCCTGCGCCTGATGCGCGACTACGATAGCCAGATCAAGGCGGGTGTTGAGTCGCCGGTGCTGGACGCCAAGCAGTTCGCTGATCTGGACCTCGACCCTGCCGTCTGGGGTAGTCAGCCAGGTAAAACCGCCGACCAGGCGGAAATCGGTGATCGCGTCTACCAGCGTTGATCTGACTCAGATGGAAGAAGGGGGCGAGGCCCCCTTTTTCTTGCCTGCCAGCTTTGGCAGCCATTGTTCGGGCAGTCGTAAGCGACGTTGCGAATGTCGCGCAGGCCCGTGAATTGTGAGGAGAGCCCATGGCGACCCCAGAAAAACTCCTGGTGCTGTACACAGGCGGCACCATCGGCATGCAGATGAGCGCAGACGGCCTGGCGCCGGCCTCGGGTTTCGAGGCGCGCATGCGCACCCAACAAGCCAGCGAGAACGCCAACGAACTGCCGCAATGGACCTTCCGCGAGCTGCTGCCGCTGATCGACAGCGCCAACATGAACACCGGCCACTGGCTGGCGCTGCGTGACGAGATCGTCACCGCCGTGCAGACCCATGGCCACGACGCCGTGCTGGTACTGCATGGTACCGATACCCTGGCCTACAGCGCCGCCGCGCTGAGCTTCCTGCTGCTCGGCCTCGACGTGCCGGTGGTGCTGACCGGCGCCATGCAGCCGGCCGGTGTCGATGGCGGTGATGCCTGGCCCAACCTGTTCGGCGCCATGCGCGCGCTGTATCGCGGCGTCGCGCCTGGCGTGCACCTCTACTTCAACGGCCAGCTGCTGCATGGCGCACGTTGCTCGAAGTTGCGCAGCGACGCCTTCGATGCCTTCCAGGTGCTGCCGCGTCAGCGTCAGGCCGAACGGGCCACGGTCGATGCGCGGATCGACTTCCGCCAGCCGCGCCAGCCGGTCAATCTTGCCGTGCTGCCACTGCATCCAGCGGTGCAGGCCGGGCAACTGCAAGCTCTGCTGGCCAGCGGCGTGCAGGGGCTGCTGCTGGAGTGCTACGGCAGTGGCACCGGCCCGGCCGGCGACGCGCAATTGATGAGCGTGCTGCGTGAGGCGCATCAGCGCGGCGTGGTGCTGGCGGCAATCAGCCAGTGCCCGCAGGGCCATGTGCAGTTCGGTGTGTATGCGGCCGGCAGCCGTCTGGCCGAGGTCGGCCTGGTGTCCTGTGGCGGCATGACCCGCGAGGCGGCACTGGGCAAGCTGTTCGCCCTGCTCGGCGCCGGTTTGCCACAAGCCGAGGTTGAACACTGGCTGGCGCGCGATCTCTGTGGTGAGATGAGCGACTGATCCACCTGCCCGAACAGAGGAAGGACGATGAGCATCGAAATTCGCCCTGTAGTCGCTGCCGATCACCAAGCCTGGTTGCCCTTGTGGCAGGGCTACCAGCGCTTCTATATGACCGAGATTCCAGCCGAGACCAGCGCCGTTACCTGGCAGCGCTTTCTCGACCCCGCCGAGCCCATGGGCGCCGCCCTGGCCTGGCAGGGTGACCAGGCCATTGGCCTGGTGCACTGGGTCATCCACCGCTCGACCTGGACCACCGGCGACTATTGCTACCTGCAGGACCTGTTCGTCGCCAAGGGCCAGCGCAGTGGCGGCGTTGGTCGTCAGCTGATCCAGCATGTCTACGAGCAGGCCCGTGCTGCCGGCTGTTCACGGGTGCACTGGCTGACTCACGAGAGCAACAGCCAGGCCAAGCTGCTGTACGAGCGCATCGGTGAGCGCTCGGGATTCGTGCAGTACCGCAAGCTGCTGTAGGTGGGGGCGAGAGAGGGAGGTTGGCATGCATTGCGCATCGCCAGTGCTCCCTCGTCTTCAAGCTGACAGCCATGAACAAGCTCGACAACGCTCTGCTGAACATCCTGATCAAGGATTCGCGCACCTCTTTTGCCGATATCGCTCGCCAGCTCAATATATCCAGAGCCCACGCACGCACTCGGGTACAGGCCCTGGTCGATACCGGCGTCATCGAGAAATTCACCGCTGTGGTGAATCCGGAAAAACTCGGCAAGGGTATTTCCACCTTCGTCGATCTTACTGTCGCGCCGCATGCTATCGAAGCCGTCGCCGAGCGACTCTCGGCCACCGTGGAGGTGGTCAGCCTGTACATCATGAGTGATCTGAAAAGCCTGCACATCCACACGTTGACCGACAGCTACGAGACCTTCGATGCTTTCGTGCGCGAGCATATCTTCAACCACCCGGAGATTCTCACGGTTGACTGCAAGGCACTGATGACGCGGGTGAAGCACCGTCGTGGCGGTGCTCGTCTGTAACATCCTGATACATCGAGCTATTTCTCACTGTTCCGGAGGCGTCGGCGCCTTAAAAAAGCGCTCAGTGCGCTCATCTAGTGCATAACTGACATTCGTCAGTTGAAGGCAAGGTCAGCGGACCGATCGTATGCAAATGGTTTGGCACTGCTGACAAATGTATTCATTCCCCGCGGCGTATTGACGATTCGTCGCGAGCAACAGCCCGGAGGTGCTTATTTTTTGTGCAGTCTGGCTAACGGCCATATTCTTCAAAAAATAAATAAATCCTTATAAAACAATAATTTATATATATTTTCTACTGGCACGCGTGTTGCTCTAGGGCTTCCAGACCACTTTACATCCGATAGGCCATTGCGCCGATTGGAGCCACTGTGTAACTGGAGACCGCCCCATGAGCCTTAACCGTCGTAAATTCCTCGGTGCTGGAGCCGTTGCCGCAGGCGCAGGCCTGACCCTGGGTGCCTCCGGCATCGCCGCTGCCAGCGAGAAAACCTTCAACTGGAAGATGACCAACGCCTACGCGCCCGGCTCACCGTTCTATGTGCAGGGGCCGGGCAGCCCGACCGATTTCTGCAAGCGCGTCGAGGCCATGTCCAATGGCCGCCTGAAGATCCAGCATTTCGCTGCTGGCGAGCTGATCCCGGCGCTCGAAGGTTTCGATGCGGTATCCAGCGGCATGGTCGAAATGAACGCCGCCAATGCCTTCTTCTGGGCCGGCAAGATCCCCGCCGCGCAGTTCTTCACTGCCGTGCCCTTCGGCATGAATACCCAGGGTATGAACGCCTGGTTGTACAACGGCGGCGCGCTGCAACTCTGGGAAGAACTCTACGAGCCCCATGGCCTGGTGCCGATGCCCATGGGCAATACCGGCACCCAGATGACCGGCTGGTTCCGTCAGCCACTGGAAAATGTCGACAGCCTCAAGGGCCTGAAAATGCGTGTGCCGGGCCTGGCCGGCAAGGTCTACAGCGAACTGGGCGTGGCCGTACGGTTGCTGCCCGGCGGCGAGATTTTCCCGGCGCTGGAGCGCGGAGTGATCGACGCTGCCGAATTCGTCGGGCCCTACCAGGACCGCCGCATGGGCCTGCATAAAGCCGCGAAGAACTACTACACCACCGGCTGGCACGAGCCGACCAACGTCACCGAGCTGATCATCAACAAGAAGGCCTGGGACAGCCTGCCAGCCGACCTACAAGCCATCGTGCGCATCTGCGCCCAGGCCTGCAATGCCGAGAGCCTGGCCTGGTCCGATGCGGTCAACGCCGATGCACTCGAAGATCTGGTGACCAATGAAGGTGTGATCGCCAAACCGCTGCCCACCGACATCATCACCCGCCTGCGCGAGGTCACCAACGACACCCTCGCCAGCATGGCTGCCGCCGATCCGGCAACACGCAAGGTGCATGATCACTTCATGGCGTTCCGCAAGAAGTACAGCACCTGGTCGGCCACCGGAGAGAAAGGCTTCATGGACCTGGGGGTGTGAGGCGATGCATGCCGTGATCAACCGCATCGAGCAGTTGGTCGAGACCCTGGGCAGTCTGGCACGCGGCTGCGTGCTGGTGCTGGTCCTGCTGGTATCGGCCAACGTGCTGATCCGCTATGGCTTTTCCGTGAGCCCGGTGGCGTTGCAGGAGCTTGAATGGTTTCTGATTTCGCCCATCGTGCTGCTCGGCATCTCCTACGTGTTGAAACACCGCGCCGATGTGCGGGTGGACTTCATCTACGAGAAATTCCAGCCGCGCACCCAGGCTGCGGTGGATCTGTTCAGTGCCCTGGCGACCTGCCTGATCGGCGCGTTCCTGGCCTGGGTCTGCTGGCATTACATGATGCAGTCCTACGCCATCGGCGAAGGTTCGCCGGACCCCGGCGGCCTGCCCCATCGCTTTCTGGTCAAGGCCTTCCTGCCGCTGGGCTTTGCCCTGTTTGCCCTGCAAGGTGTTGCTGACACCCTGCGTGCCCTCAAGGGCCTGCTCGCATCCAACCCTACACCTGAGGAGGCCTTGCCATGAGCCCCAATGAATGGCTGGCAATCCTGATGGTGCTCGCCTTTTTCTCGATGATGATGGTTGGCGTACCGGTGGCCATCTCCCTGGCTGTGTCCGGTTTCGCCGCCGGCCTGATCGGTTTCGGCCCGATGCTGTTCAGCCTGCTACCGGCGCGCATGTTTGGCGTGGTCAGCAACTACACGTTGCTGGCGATTCCGCTGTTTACCTTCATGGGGGTGATGCTGGAGAAATCCAGGGTCGCCGAGGACATGCTGGAGACGGTTGGCCAGGCCATGGGTGGCCTCAACGGCGGCATGGGCCTGGCCATCGTGCTGGTCGGCGTGCTGCTCGGTGCCTCGACCGGTATCGTTGGCGCCACTGTGGTGACCATCGGCCTGCTGACCCTGCCGGTGCTGCTGCGCCGCGGCTACAAACCCAGCGTGGCCTGCGGCACCATCTGCGCCTCCGGCACCCTGGGGCAGATCATTCCGCCGAGCCTGGTGCTGATTCTGCTGGCCGATATTCTCGGCGAGTCGGTGGGTTCGATCTTCGCCGCCGCCTTTGTTCCCAGCCTGATGCTGGCCGGTGTCTACATCGCCTACATGCTGCTGCTCGGCTGGCTGCGCCCGCAGTGGGTACCGGCGATTCCTGCCGAAGAGCGCGCGCTGATCAGCCGCAAACAGCTGTGGCAGAACATCGCCAAATCGGTATTGCCGCCGCTGCTGCTGGTGGTCTGTGTGCTCGGCTCGATCATCGGCGGCCTGGCCGCACCGACCGAAGCGGCCTCCGTTGGCGCCCTTGGCGCGCTGGTCATCGCCGGCTGCGCCGGACGTCTGAACCGCGACACCCTCAAGCAGACCCTGCACGGCACCCTGAGCATCAGCGCGATGATCTTCCTCATCCTGCTCTGCTCGCAGCCGTTCTCCCTGGCCTTCCGCGGTCTGGGCGGCGAAGCCCTGGTGCATGATCTGTTCAGCCTGCTGCCGGGCGGCGAACTGGGCGCGATCCTGTTTCTCATGGTGCTGCTGTTCGTGCTCGGTTTCTTTCTGGAGTGGATCGAGATCTCCTACATCGCCCTGCCGATGTTCCTGCCGGTGTTCATGGGCTATGGCACCGACATGGTGTGGCTGGCGATTCTGGTGGCGTTGAACCTGCAGATGTCGTTCCTCACGCCACCGTTCGGTTGGGCGCTGTTCTTCCTCAAGGGCGTGGCGCCACCAGGCATCAGCACCAAGGACATCTACATCGGCGCACTGCCCTTCGTGGCGCTGCAAATGCTCGCTGTGGCCCTGGTGTTCGCCTTCCCCACTCTCGCCACCTGGCTGCCCAAGGCCATTGGCTGGTAACCCTCACATAAGAGAACGCCTATGGATTTTTTCTCTGCCTACAGCCCGCTGTGGCTGGCCGGGCTGGTCTGCGCCCTGCTGCTGACCGGCGCGGTGGCCGGCATTCTCGCCGGCCTGCTCGGCGTCGGTGGCGGTATCGTCATCGTGCCGGTGCTGTATCACCTGTTCACCCTGCTCGGCATCGACCCCGAGGTGCGCATGCACGTCGCGGTCGGCACCTCGCTGGCGGCCATCGTGCCGACCTCGATCATCTCCGCCAGGGCGCACTACAAGCGCGGCGGGCTCAAGCCCGAACTGCTCAAGCCGCTGATCCCCGGCACCCTGGTTGGCGTGCTGATCGGTGCATTGCTAAGCGGCTATCTGAGCGGCCAGGTGCTGGCGGCGATCTTCGCCGTGATCGCCCTGCTGGTGGCGCTGAACATGGCGGTCGAGCGCAACCTGAGCCTGCGCGACGGGCTGCCCGGCACAGCCGGTACCGGTGTGCTCGGGGTGTTTATCGGCAGCCTGTCGACCCTGATGGGCATTGGCGGCGGCACCCTCAGCGTGCCGATCCTCAATGCCTGCCGCACACCCATGCACATTGCCGTCGGCACCGGTGCCGCTTTGGGTGTGGTGATCAGCCTGCCCGGCGCCCTGGCATACCTGATCAACGGTCTGGGCGCGGGCAACCTGCCACCGGCCACCCTGGGCTATGTCAACCTGCTAGGCCTGGCCATGATCGTGCCGGTGACCATGCTCACCGCGCCCTGGGGCGCGCGCATCGCCCATGCCATCAACGCGCGCCTGTTGCGCCGCCTGTTCGCCCTGTTTCTGGCCCTTACAGCAGTACGCATGCTGTTCGGTGCCTTTGCCCTTTGAGGATCGACCATGCTGAAAAGTACCCACGCCACTCGCGGCATTTTCGTCGCCCCCCATCACCTGGCCGCCCAGGCCGGCCGTGACGTGCTCAAGGCCGGCGGCAACGCCGTCGAAGCCATGGTCGCCGCGGCCGCCAGCATCGCCGTGGTCTATCCGCATATGAACGCCATTGGCGGTGACGGCTTCTGGCTGATCCATGAGCCGGGCAAGGCCCCGGTGGCCATCGACGCCTGCGGTAGCAGCGCGGCCCTGGCTGATCGCGAGTTCTACGCTGGTCTCGAGGCGATCCCCAGCCGTGGTCCGACGGCCGCGCTTACCGTCGCCGGGACCATCGGCGGCTGGGCCAAGGCTCTGGAAGTGGCGTCCGGCTGGGGCACTCCGCTGCCGCTGCGCGACTTGCTCGCCGAGGCTATTGGCCAGGCGCGCAACGGTATCGTTGTCAGCCGCAGCCAGGCGCATCTGACGCGGGTCAAGTTCGATGAACTCAAGGGCGTGCCGGGTTTCGCCGATGTCTATCTGAACAACGGTCAGGTGCCTGCCGAAGGCAGCCTGATGAAGCAGACGGCTTTGGGCGACACCCTGGCGCACCTGGCAGAAAAAGGCCTGGATGATTTCTACCGAGGTGAGCTGGCCACGCGCATGGCTGCCGAGCTGGAACAACTGGGCAGCCCGCTGCGCCTGGCCGATCTGCAGGCCTACCAGGCCCAGGTGGTTACCCCGCTGCAGGTGCGTTTGGGCGACGCCACCCTGTATAACATGCCACCGCCAACCCAGGGCCTGGCCTCGCTACTGATCCTCGGCGTGTTCGAGCGCCTCAAGGTCGCCGAGGCCGAAGGCTTCGCCCATGTGCATGGCCTGGTCGAATCGACCAAGCAGGCATTCATGATTCGTGATCGTGTGGTCACCGACCCGCGCCGCGTGCCGGCCGACCCGCAAGGCTTCCTCGCCCCGGAAAACCTCGACGCCCTGGCGGCGGCTGTCGACCCTGACCGCGCCCTGGAATGGCCGCGCCCGACCTCGCCCGGCGACACCATCTGGATGGGCTGCATCGACAGCGAAGGCCGCGCGGTGAGCTTTATCCAGAGTGTGTACTGGGAGTTCGGCTCTGGCATGGTGCTGCCGTCCAGCGGCGTGGCCTGGCAGAACCGCGGCATCAGCTTCTCCCTCGACCCGACCGCGCTGCAGGCGCTGGAGCCGGGGCGCAAGCCGTTCCACACCCTAAACCCGGCGCTGGCGCTGTTCGACGACGGCCGCGTGCTGAGCTACGGCACCATGGGCGGCGAAGGCCAGCCGCAAACCCAGGCCGCGCTGTTCAGCCGCTATCGCCTGGGCAGCGACCTGCAGGCCGCCATCACCGCGCCACGCTGGTTGCTGGGACGCACCTGGGGCGACGTCAGCACCAGCCTCAAGCTGGAGAATCGTTTCCCGGCCGAACTGGTCGAGCAGTTGCGCGCCGCCGGCCATGTGATCGAGGTGCTGGACGAGGCCTTCAGCGACACCATGGGCCACGCTGGCGCGCTGCTGCGCCACCCCAGCGGCGTACTCGAAGGCGCTGCGGACCCACGTAGCGACGGCAGCGTCTGCGGCTTGTAGAAGGTTATGGCTACCCTGTGCAGACCATAACGCACACCTGTAGGAGCCCCGCCTCGGGGCGAAGCGGTTGCAGTCATTCAGTGAAACCGATGGTGTGCACCGCATTCGTCGCGGGGCGCGACTCCTACAAAAGCTCAACAGCCCCTATGGCCGGCGCGCAATAAAGTCGATCTCCACCAGCGCGTGCCGCGCCAGTCCGGTGGTGCCGATGCAGGTGCGTGCCGGGCGTTTACCTTCGGGGAAATAGCTGGCGTAGACCGCATTGAAGCGCTCGTAGTCACCATAGAAATCGGTGAGGAACGCCCGCGCCGAAACAACATTTTCCAGGCCCAGCCCCAAGCCTTTCAAGACCACCAGCAGGTTGTCGAAGGTCTTGTGGGTTTGCGCCTCGATGCCCTCGGGCAGGGGCGCGGACTCGTTACCCGGATCGATGGGCAACTGCCCGGTGACGAACACCCAGCCGTCGGCTTCGCAGGCGTGGGAGAACGGCGCAACCGGCGCTGGGGCACCGGCGAACATATGGTATTCAGGCAACGGCATAAGCACTCCAGGGCTGATCAAGGTCACCGACGCAGCATGGCACCGGCCCCTGTGACCATACCTCAGAATACCGACCAGCCGATGCGCTCGCTGAGCAGTTCCAGCGCCTTGATCCCGGCCAGGGAGTTACCCGCGGCGTTCAACTCCGGTGACCACACACAGACACTGAACTGCCCTGGTACCACCGCGACGATGCCGCCGCCGACGCCGCTCTTGCCAGGCAGGCCGACGCGGTAGGCGAAGTTGCCCGCCTCGTCGTACAGGCCGCTGGTGGCCATGATGGCGTTGATCTGTTTGGTTTGGCGGGGCGACAGCACCTGTTCGCCGCTGTGCTGGCAGAAGCCTTCATTGGCCAGAAAACCGAAGGCACGCGCCAGGTCGATGCAGCTCATGCGCAGCGCGCAGCAGCTGAAGTAGCTGCGCAGTACAGCCTCGACTTCGTTGTGAAAATTGCCGAACGATTGCATCAGGTAGGCTGCTGCCGCGTTTCGCGCACGGTGCTGGTATTCCGATTCGGCGACGTGGTTGTCCACCGTCACTTCGGGGTTGCCCGACAGGCGCCGGACGAAGTCGCGCATCGACAGCGCCGGTGCGGCGTAGCGCGACTGGTTGATGTCGCAGATCACCAGGGCGCCGGCATTGATGAACGGATTGCGCGGCTTGCCACGCTCGAACTCCAGCTGCACCAGCGAGTTGAACGGCTGCCCGGACGGCTCGTGGCCGAGGCGCTGCCAGATGCTTTCGCCGCTGTGGCCGATGGCCTGGACCAGGCTGAACACCTTGGAAATGCTCTGGATCGAGAAGGGCGTACGGGCATCGCCGGCGACATGCACCTGGCCGTCGTTGCCATACACGGCGATGCCCAGTTGATCGGGCACCACGCTGGCCAGCGCGGGAATGTAGTCGGCCACCTTGCCCTGGCCGATCAGTGGGCGGACTTCATCAAGAATTTCGTTCAACAACGCTTGCATGTTCAGGCTCGCGAGGGCGTCGGGCATTGCCCGGCAGGTCTGAGCTAGACGCCCATTGACGGACACGAATCACAGCGCGCGGCTTGCTCTGCACGGTTCTGCGCCCTAGTCTCGGCCTCTTCCTGTCGACGGCGTAGCCTGATGTCCACCGTTCTCAACGTCCTGTTGCCGATCTTCGGTCTGATTCTGGTCGGCTACATCTGCCGGCGAACCAATCGCCTGGGGCCGACTGCGGCATCGGAGATGAATCGCTTCGTGGTCTGGCTCGGCCTGCCGGCCCTGCTCTTCAGCCTCACGGCCAAGGCCGACTGGGCGCAGATCTGGCAGCCGGGGTTCCTGCTCGCCTTCACCGGCGGCATGCTCGCGGTGTTTCTGGTCACCCTGGCATACCGCTGGAAAACCACCGGCAACCTGGTCGACGCCAGCATCGATGGGCTCAGTGCCGGTTATGCCAACACCGGCTATATCGGCATTCCGCTGTGCGTGCTGGTACTGGGTGAGGACGGCATGGCGCCCGCGCTGATCGCCTCGCTGCTGGTGGTCTGCGTGCTGTTCGGCCTGGCGGTGGTGTGCATCGAAGTAGGTCTGCAGAGCAAGAAGGGGCTGGGTGGTGCCATCGTTCAGGTAGTCACCGCGTTGTTGAAGAACCCGCTGGTGGTTGCGCCACTGCTCGGTGCTGCCTGGGCCTTTGGTGGCGTGCAGATGCCCGCGGCACTGGACGAGTTTCTGCGTCTGCTCGGCGCGGCCACCGTACCTTGTGCGCTGGTGTCGCTGGGGTTGTTCCTGGCGCAGCGCCAGAGCGGTCCGAGCGAAGGCGCCTGGCCGCTGGTGGCCCTGAAGCTGGTACTGCAACCGCTGGTGACCTGGTTCATCGCTTTCGTGCTGCTCGACCTGCCAGCCTTCTGGGCGCATGCCGCGCTGCTGCTCAGCGCACTGCCGACCGGCACAGGGCCGTTCATGCTCGCCGAGTACTACCAGCGCCAGGCGGCGCTGGTGTCGCGGGCGATCCTGTTTTCCACCCTCGGTTCGCTGCTGACCCTGTCGCTGATCCTGCTGGCGATCAGCCCTTGAGCTGCAGCTCCACACCCAGTTGCTGTGACAGGCAGGGCCAGCGCTGCCAGGCTGATGCGGTATCCGGCGCCGCCAGGCGCTCGCGGTAGGCCTGCACCGAGGGTTGGTCGAAACTGGCGTCGTCGAGCATACCGGTCAGGGCATGATGCACAGCCTCATCGAGCTGATTGGCGAAGGGTTCGCCGATCAGTTGGTGGGCGATCAGGTTGGCGCGCGTAGTGTCCAGCGGGATCAGCGGCTGGCCGAGGTGGGCGATATAGCGGTCATTGACCTCCTCCACCAGGCGATGGGCCAGATAGGCCTCGTCGAGCAGCCCTTCGAGCCCCTCATGGCCATCGATCAGCGGCGGCGGCTGGAGGAAGAAATGCTCGGCAATCTTCAGCACGGGCTTGACCGCATCCTCGATGCCGGCCTCCCGCGCGACTGCCACCGCGGCGTCGAGCACCTCGGGCACCTGCTCGATATAGGCGCTGACGAACGCGCTCAGGGCGCCCGACGCGTCCTCCTCGGGCAGGCGAATGGACGGGTGCAGGCGTTCGAGCTGGGCCTGCAGAAACCGGGCGAGGGCCTGGCTGCTGATTTCGTGTTGTTGCGCCTGGGCGATGGACTGGCGGACGGCGGCGGTGTTCATGACTGCTCCCACAATTCAGGACATGGACGTGAACCTTAGCCGGCTCCTACGGTCGGCTAAGACGCGATTGTCATAATTTTTTCATACTTATGCGAGTTCGCTATAAAGACCTGTCTCAGAACGGCTACACCCCGCGTCAGTCGGGGCGTTTAGGACAAGGCTTGCGCGCCTTCGGCCATTTTTGCACGCACGTTGCGAGGTGAAACTCGCCGTCTATACTCGAGTTCGAAAGGCAGTACCTGATGGAACCGGACGAGCTCAGGCACGGAGAGGTTTCGGCAGTAGTCGCCAGCAGTTGAGCGCGGTGCGCGGACAGTGAGTCCGCCATGTCGCTCTATGGCAGTCGATCCCTTAGCCGCAGGCTCAGCCGGCGGGATAAAAAGAACAATCAAGGGGAACCCGCAATGATGCGACATCCACGAGTCTGGATGGGCCTCCTGCTGTGGCTGGCATTAGGCTCGGCACACGCGCAGTGGACGGTCAATATGGCGCCCGGTGTAACCGACGTCAGCCGCTCCGTCTTCGATCTGCACATGACCATTTTCTGGATCTGCGTTGTGATCGGTGTGATCGTGTTCGGTGCCATGTTCTGGTCGATGATCATGCACCGCCGCTCCACCGGCCAGAAACCCGCGCATTTTCACGAAAGTACAACCGTCGAGATTCTCTGGACCGTGGTGCCGCTGGCCATTCTGGTGGTGATGGCGATCCCGGCCACCAAGACGCTGATCGAGATCTACGACACTTCCGAGTCCGAGCTGGATATCCAGGTCACTGGCTACCAATGGAAGTGGCACTACAAGTACCTGGGTCAGGACGTCGAGTTCTTCAGCAACCTGACCACGCCGCGTTCGCAGATCAACAACCGCGAAGCCAAGGGCGAACACTACCTGCTGGAAGTCGATGAGCCGCTGGTGGTACCGGTGGGCACCAAGGTGCGTTTCCTGATCACCGCCGCCGATGTCATCCACTCCTGGTGGGTGCCGGCACTGGCGGTGAAGAAGGACGCCATCCCCGGGTTCATCAACGAATCCTGGACGCGCATCGAGGAACCCGGCATCTACCGTGGCCAGTGCACCGAGCTGTGCGGCAAGGACCACGGCTTCATGCCGGTGGTGGTCGAGGCCAAGTCCAAGGAAGACTTCGATGTCTGGCTGGCCGAGCGCAAGGAGGCTGCTGCCGCCGAGCGTGAGCTGACCAGCAAGGAATGGACCATGGAAGAGCTGATGGCGCGTGGCGAGAAAGCCTACGTCACGGCCTGCGCCGCCTGCCACCAGCCTACCGGTGAAGGTTTGCCACCGATGTTCCCGGCGCTCAAGGGCTCGGCCATCGCCAAGGGGCCAGCCGAGGGCCATATCGACATTGTCTACAACGGCAAGCCGGGCACCTCCATGGCCGCCTTCGGCAAGCAGCTGTCGCCGGTCGATCTGGCCGCCATCATCACCTACGAGCGCAACGCCTGGGGCAACAATGTCGGTGACATGGTCACGCCCAAGGACATTCTCGATTTCTCCAAGGCGCAGGAGTAAGGACATGAGTGCAGTGATCGACCACGGTCATACTGACCACCACCATGGCCCGGCCAAGGGCCTGATGCGCTGGGTGCTGACCACCAACCACAAGGACATCGGCACGATGTACCTGTGGTTCAGCTTCTGCATGTTCCTGCTGGGCGGCTCGATGGCCATGGTCATCCGCGCCGAGCTGTTCCAGCCGGGCCTGCAGATCGTGCAGCCGGAATTCTTCAACCAGATGACCACCATGCACGGCCTGATCATGGTCTTTGGCGCGGTGATGCCGGCGTTCGTCGGCCTGGCCAACTGGATGATCCCGCTGATGATCGGCGCGCCAGACATGGCCCTGCCACGGATGAACAACTTCAGCTTCTGGCTGCTGCCGGCGGCCTTCGGTCTGCTGGTTTCGACGCTGTTCATGGAAGGCGGCGGGCCGAACTTCGGCTGGACCTTCTACGCCCCGCTGTCGACCACCTATGGGCCGGAGAGCACCACCTTCTTTATCTTCGCCGTGCACCTGATGGGCATCAGCTCGATCATGGGGGCGATCAACGTGGTCGCCACCATCCTCAACCTGCGCGCCCCCGGCATGACCCTGATGAAGATGCCGTTGTTCGTCTGGACCTGGCTGATCACCGCCTTCCTGCTGATCGCGGTGATGCCGGTACTGGCTGGCTGCGTGACCATGATGCTGATGGACATCCACTTCGGCACCAGCTTCTTCAATGCTGCCGGTGGTGGTGATCCGGTGCTGTTCCAGCACGTGTTCTGGTTCTTCGGCCACCCCGAGGTGTACATCATGATCCTGCCCGCCTTCGGTGCGGTCAGCTCGATCATCCCGGCCTTCGCGCGCAAGCCGCTGTTCGGTTACACCTCGATGGTCTATGCCACGGCGGCGATCGCCTTCCTCTCGTTCATCGTCTGGGCACACCACATGTTCACCGTCGGCATCCCGCTGACCGGCGAGCTGTTCTTCATGTACGCCACCATGCTGATCGCCGTGCCCACCGGGGTGAAAGTGTTCAACTGGGCCAGCACCATGTGGCAGGGCTCGATGACCTTCGAGGCGCCGATGCTGTTCTCGGTGGCCTTCGTCATCCTGTTCACCATCGGCGGCTTCTCCGGGCTGATGCTGGCCATCGCCCCGGCGGACTTCCAGTACCACGACACCTACTTCGTGGTGGCGCACTTCCACTACGTGCTGGTACCCGGTGCGATCTTCGGCATCTTCGCCTCGGCCTACTACTGGCTGCCGAAGTGGACCGGCCACATGTATGACGAAACCCTGGCCAAGCTGCATTTCTGGATGAGCTTCATCGGCATGAACCTGGCGTTCTTCCCGATGCACTTCGTTGGCCTGGCCGGCATGCCGCGGCGCATCCCGGACTACAACATGATGTTCGCCAACTTCAACATGGTCTCCAGCATCGGTGCCTTCATGTTCGGGGCCACCCAGCTGCTGTTCCTGTTCATCGTCATCAAGTGCATCCGTGGCGGCAAGCCGGCCCCGGCGAAACCCTGGGACGGGGCCGAAGGCCTGGAGTGGACGGTGCCGTCACCGGCGCCTTACCACACCTTCAGCACGCCGCCGGAAGTGAAATAGGAGATCTGCCGTGAGCGAGGTCATCGCGACTCGTCGCCTGGTTACCCGTCTGCTGCTCGTGGTGGTGGTGATGTTCTGCTTCGGCATCTTCATCCTGCCGCCGTTCTACGACGCCATGTGCCGGGTGTTCGGTATCAACGGCAAGACGGCCGGGGCCTACCAGGGCGAGCAAATGGTGGATGAGCAGCGTCAGGTGCGCGTGCAGTTTCTCGCCACCAACGCCGCCGGCATGGTCTGGGAGTTCGGCCCGCAGGCTGACGAGATCCTGGTTCACCCGGGCGAGGCGCGCGACATGCTGTTCGTCGCTTACAACCCCAGCGACCAGCCGATGAGCGCGCAGGCGATTCCCAGCGTATCGCCCTCGAAGGCGGCGGCCTTCTTTCACAAGACCGAGTGTTTCTGCTTCACCCAGCAGGTGTTGCAACCGGGCGAGCGCATCGAGATGCCGGTGCGTTTCATCGTCGACAGGGATCTACCCAAGGACGTGAAGCACCTGACCCTGGGCTACACCCTGTTCGATATCACCGCGCGCAAACCGCCAGTGGCACAGGCTCCATAAGGAGAACAACAATGTCGAGTCACGAAAGTCACGAGAACTATTACGTACCGGCGCAGAGCAAGTGGCCTATCGTCGCCACCATCGGTCTGCTGGTCAGCTTCTACGGTGTCGGCACCTGGTTCAACGACCTGTCGGCAGGTCGCGACGGTTCCAACGGGCCGCTGATCTTCTTCGTCGGCGGGCTGATCCTGGCCTGGATGCTGTTCGGCTGGTTCGGTAACGTCATCAAGGAAAGCCGCAGCGGTCTGTACAGCGCGCAGATGGACCGCTCCTTCCGCTGGGGCATGAGCTGGTTCATCTTCTCCGAGGTGATGTTCTTCGCCGCCTTCTTCGGTGCGCTGTTCTATATCCGCATGTGGTCGGGGCCATGGCTCGGCGGTGAGGGTTCCAAGGGCGTGGCCAACATGCTCTGGGAAGGTTTCGAATACAGCTGGCCGCTGCTGCAGAACCCCGACTCCAAGCTGTTCCCGCCGCCAACCGGAGTGATCGACCCCTGGCACCTGCCGCTGGTCAACACCATCTTGCTGGTGTCATCCAGCTTCACCATCACCCTGGCTCACCACGCGCTGAAGAAGAACCACCGTGGCCCGCTCAAGGCCTGGCTGGCGGCGACCATCGTCCTCGCCCTGGCGTTCCTGTTCTTTCAGGTCGAGGAATACATCGAGGCTTACACCGAACTGGGGCTGACCCTGGGCTCAGGTATCTACGGCGCCACCTTCTTCATGCTCACCGGCTTCCACGGCGCGCATGTGACCTTGGGCACCATCATCCTGATCGTGATGCTGGTGCGCATCACGCGTGGGCATTTCGACGCCGATCAGCACTTCGGCTTCGAGGCGGCTGCCTGGTATTGGCACTTCGTCGATGTGGTCTGGCTGGGATTGTTCGTCTTCGTCTACGTACTGTAGCGGGGGCTACCACGTAACGTGGGACACCAGTTGCCCTGAGTAGAAGCCCCAGGCGACCAGGGCGACGGTAATGGCGGTCAGGCCGACACGGACAGTCAGCGCGCCAACCACGCGGGAACCATGGCCCTCATCCTTGACCAGGAAGAACAGGCCGCTGAACAGGCTGGCGATGGTTGCCAGCAGCATGAGGACGATCGCGGCCTTGAGCATGTGAGACTCCGGGGGATTCGAGTGATGCATTGCAGTATAGCCAGCAACCCCGATCGTAACGGCAGGGCGCAATGAGCGCCTTCCGTCCCGGGTGGTTGCCCAGCGTGCTGGTTGCCCTGCTGCTGCCAGGGTTGCTCTGGCTGGGCTTCTGGCAGCTGCAGCGTGGCGATGAGAAGCGCGCGCTGCTGGCCAGTTTCGAGGCGCGGCGCCAGGCAGAGCCGATCAGTCTCGAGCAGCTCGAGCCTATGCCGGACCCCGCCTACCGCCGCGTCCACCTGCGCGGACACTTCGATACCGAGCACAGCCTGCTGCTCGATAGCCGCATCCGTGATGGCCATGCCGGTGTCGAGTTGCTGCAGCCTTTTTACGATCAGTCCAGCGGCCTCTGGGTGTTGCTCAACCGTGGCTGGCTACCCTGGCCGGACCGGCGCACGCCGCCGCATTTCGATAGCCCCGACGGCGTGCTGCA
Source organism: Pseudomonas sp. ZH-FAD (assembly GCF_002803095.1). Lineage (GTDB taxonomy): Bacteria > Pseudomonadota > Gammaproteobacteria > Pseudomonadales > Pseudomonadaceae > Aquipseudomonas. The sequence goes on from NZ_PGLR01000021.1 coordinate 18,578, forward strand.
ACTCACTGCCTGGGTCTACGTAGCGCCTTCTGGTGGTTTGAATTTGCGCTCCGGCGCGGCATCCGAAGGCTGGCCGCGACTGATCACGCAGGTCGAGGCCGACAGCCTCTGGCGTCAGCTGGGCCGTGGCGGCCTGCCTTTCGAGGTGCGCCTGGAGTCCGGGCCGGCCAGTTATCGCGTCGACTGGCCAATCGTGGCCATGAGTCCCAGCAAGCATCTGGGCTATGCGGTGCAGTGGTTCTCCTTGGCTGCCGCGCTGCTTGGTCTGTTCATCTATCTCGGAATTCACAATGCACGGGAGCGTCGTCATGAACCCAGCCATCGCCATGCCTGAGGCACCGCGCAAGGGGCGTGGTCGCCTGCAGTTGTTGTTGATCCTGGCCATTGCCATCGGTCCGATGTTCCTGGCCAGCGCCATGTACCAGTGGCGCTTCTGGGTACCGGAGACGCGCAGCTATCACGGCGTGCTGATCGGCGATGGGCGCACCCTCGCCGATCTCGGCGTGCAGGGTGAGGTGGAGCCGCTGTGGCAGATTCTGGTGACAGCACCGGGCGCATGTGAGGCCGACTGTCAGCAGCTGGTTTACCTGGCGCGGCAGATCCAGATTGGCCTCAATCGCGAGACTGCCCGCGCCAGTCACGGCCTGGCGCTGGCCGAACCATTGCCGGCCGAGTACGACGCCACGCTCAAGCGCGAGTACCCGCAGCTTGGACGCTATCAGCTGGATCTGCAGGCCTACGACAAGGCCGCCGAGGCGTTACCGGGTGCACAGCTGTGGCTGGTCGATCCACACGGCAACCTGGTGCTGCGCTATCCGGCCGGCAGCAAGGGCAAGGCCATTCTCGATGATCTGCGCTATCTGCTGAAAATTTCCCTGATCGGTTGACGCCGCGCTCTGTCCATATCGACAGAGCGTCAGGCCCAGTGCCCAAGGAGTAGACATGCACAAGCCCGGTTACCGTCTAGCGTTGTTCGCGACCCTCCTGACCGTGGTGGTGGTGCTGCTAGGTGCCTACACCCGCCTTACCCATGCCGGCCTGGGCTGTCCGGATTGGCCGGGTTGCTATGGTTTTCTCGGCGTGCCGATGAGCGAGCACAAACAGGCCATCGCCGAGGCGCGTTTTCCCGAGGCACCGGTGGAGGTCGCCAAGGGCTGGTACGAGATGATCCATCGCTACTTCGCCGGCGCCCTGGGGCTGGTGATTCTCGTCATCGCTGCCCAGGCCGTGCGCCGTCGCGCGGAGCCCACCCAGCCGCTCAAGCTGCCGCTGGCGATTCTGGCGCTGGTGATCCTGCAGGGCGCATTCGGCATGTGGACGGTCACCCTGCAGCTGTGGCCGCAGGTGGTTACCGCTCATCTGCTCGGTGGTTTCGCCACCCTCAGTCTGTTGACCTTGCTCACTTTGCGTCTGTCTGGACGCTTCGCCCCGCTGCAGCTGCCAGGGCGCCTGCGGACATTGGCGGCGGCGTGCCTGCTGCTGGTGATCGCGCAGATCACCCTCGGCGGCTGGGTCAGTTCCAACTACGCTGCCGTCGCCTGCGTCGACCTGCCTACCTGTCACGGCGAGTGGTGGCCGACGATGGATTTCGGCAAGGGTTTTCACCTGACCCAGCACATCGGCCCCAACTACCTGGGCGGACAACTCGACAGCGACGCGCGCACCGCCATTCACATGAGCCATCGCATCGGGGCGCTGCTGGTAACGCTGGCGCTATTGGCACTGGCCTGGCAACTGAGCATTGCCAAGCTACCGCGCCTGGCCGGTCTGCTACTGCTGGCGCTGGCCCTGCAGGTTGGCTTGGGCATCAGCAACGTGATCTTCCATCTGCCGCTGCTGGTGGCGGTGGCGCACAACGCAGGTGGCGCTGCTCTGCTGCTGGTTATGGTGCTGATCAACTATCGCCTGAGGGCTGTTTCTGCGGCGACTCGCGAAGCATCCGATCTGGCGGGCAGGCGCACGACTCTGGTTTCCAACGGTCTGGTTCAAGGCCGGTAAATAACGAATCAAGGAGCAATGCCATGGCGACAATGCTGCGAGCTCACTCCGAACACGCCACCTGGCGCGACTATCTGGAGCTGACCAAACCGCGGGTGGTGATGCTGATGCTGATCACCTCGCTGGTCGGCATGTTTCTCGCCACCCGTGCGGGTGTGCCCTGGACCGTGCTGCTGTTCGGTAACCTCGGCATCGGTCTGTGCGCCGGCGCGGCGGCGGCGGTCAACCATGTGGTTGACCGGCGTATCGACTCGATCATGGCGCGCACGCACAAACGTCCGGTCACAGCCGGGCGGGTCTCGCCGGTGGCGGCGCTGGCCTTCGCGCTGCTGCTGGCCATCGCCGGCATGAGCCTGCTGATGGTGTTCACCAACGAGCTGGCCGCCTGGCTGACATTGGCCTCATTGCTTGGGTATGCGGTGATCTACACCGGCTTTCTCAAGCGTGCCACGCCGCAGAACATCGTTATCGGTGGCCTGGCTGGCGCCGCGCCGCCGCTACTGGGCTGGGTCGCCGTCACCGGTCACCTGAGTGCCGAGCCGCTGCTGCTGGTGTTGATCATCTTCGCCTGGACGCCGCCGCACTTCTGGGCCCTGGCCATCCACCGCAAGGCCGAATACGCCAAGGCCGACATCCCCATGCTGCCGGTGACCCACGGCGAGCACTACACCAAGGTGCATATCCTGCTCTACACCCTGGTGATGTTCGCGGTGACCCTGCTGCCCTACGCCATCCACATGAGCGGGCCGCTGTACCTGGTCTGTGCCCTGCTGCTCGGCGGGCGCTTCCTGCACTGGGCCTGGGTGCTGTACCGTGACAGCAAACCGCACGCAGCGATCAACACCTTCAAGTACAGTATCTGGTACCTGTTCCTGCTGTTTATCGCGCTGCTGGCGGATCATTATCTGTTGCTGAATATCTAAGGTTTTTCATGACGCGCACCCACACAACGGTTTTCGTTCTTGTCGCTATTGTGGCCCTGGTGCTGGGGCTGACCGTCAACAAGGTGCTGAGCAGCAAAAGCCAGGGTGACCCGGCGGCACTGCTCGATGCCGGTATCGTCCTGCTGCCGCAGAACCGCAGCCTGCCAGCGCTGAGCCTGATCGATCAGGACGGCAAGGAGGTCGCGGTGGATCAGCTCAAGGGCGACTGGACGCTGCTGTTCTTCGGCTACACCTTCTGCCCGGACATTTGCCCGGCGACCCTCGCCCAGCTGCGCCAACTGCAGACTCAGCTGCCCGAAGAAACTCGCGCACGGCTGAACGTGGTGATGGTCAGCGTCGACCCGCATCGCGATACACCGGAGCAACTGAGCAAGTACCTGGGCTTCTTCAATGCCGGCTTCAAAGGCCTGACCGGTGAAGAGGAAACCCTGCAGAAATTTGCCAACTCGGTGAGCATTCCCTACATCCCGGCTGACACCAGCAAGGAAAACTACACCGTCGACCACAGCGGCAATCTGGTGATCATCGGCCCGGATGGTACCCAGCGCGGTTTCATCCGCGCGCCGATCAACAACGCCAAGCTGGCGGCGCAACTGCCAGGGCTGGTTTCGGGTAGCTGATCCGCTGGGGGGCGCCTACGCACCACCATCATCCAGGTTGCATGGCACAGCATTTCCCGGATTTCATCCGGGCTACGGCCACGACGCGTAGGGTGGGTTAGCGGCGCAATGCCTCGGACGCGTATACGCAGTTGTACTTGGCGCGCCGCGTAAGCCACCAGGCGATGGAGGGCGGCGTTGCGCCGACGGTGGGTTACGCCGCAGCAGGCACCGAGTGTGATTCAGCGATGTGTCACAGGCGGCTAACCCACCCTACGAAACGCGCCGATCTAGCTACAGCGCGAATGGCAGCGGCAAGTTGACCTGCTGACGCTGTGCCAGGCGCCGCTGGAATTCTGCCGGATCATGGATCAGCACTTCCTGCCCGGCGAAGGATTCGGCGGCGATCAGGCGCGATAGCCAGAAACGCACACAGGCCACGCGCAGCATGGCCTGCCACAGCTCTGCCTCGGCAGCGCTGAAGGGCCGCAGCGCCGCATAAGCGCCGAGCAGCGCACGGGCGCGAGCGCCATCGAGGCTGCCGTCCTCGTGCGAGCACCAGTCGTTCAGGGTAATCGCCAGGTCATAGAGCATCGGCCCGGAGCACGCGTTGTAGAAGTCGATCACCCCAGCCAGGTGGTTGCCGTCGAACAGCACGTTGTCGCGGAACAGGTCGGCATGCAGGTTGGCACGCGGCAGGGCGAGGATGCGCGGCTTCAGCTCGGCGATCTCGACCAGCGCATCACGCAGTAGCGGTAACGCCTGTTCATCGAGCTTCAGCGCCTGGCTCGGACCTTCGGCGAGCATCCAGTCCAGGCCGCGGTCGCTGCGACGTTCCACCGGCTGTTCGCGAGTCGCCAGGTGGATGCGGGCCAGCAGGCTACCCACTTCCTGACAGTGATGCGCGTTGGCCTCGCGCACATGCTTGCCGGACAGCCGGGGCTGCAGCAGCGCCGGCTTCTCCGCCAGGCTGCGCAGCGCCTCTCCATCCTGCGTGCGCAGGGCGTAGGGCACCGGCAGGCCGGCATCGTGTAGCACATCGAGTAATTCGATGAAGAACGGCAGGTCGGCCACCGGGCCGCGTTCGACCAGGGTCAGAACGTACTCACCCTGCTCCAGGCTGACGAAGAAGTTGCTGTTTTCGCTGCCCGCAGCAATGCCCTGGAAATCACGCAACCGACCAAGCCCGTAGGGCGCCAGGAAGACTTCGAGCTCATGACGCTCCAGGGGGGTGAATACCGACATATCAGACCTTAATCGCTTACCAGCTAAAGATTTCCCACGATGGGATCAGCATGTCCGGATCGTCCGAACGTACGAAGTTGCCGTCGCTGCCATCGGCGCGAACGAGAAAGTAGGGTTTACCGTTCTTCGGGATGACCTTGATGGCATAGAGGAAGCCATTGACCCGGTATTCCTGAATGGTGCGGTCGCCGTCCTGGCGGATGGTCACGTCCGGATCACCCGAGACCGGATCCTCGGCATGTGCGGCAAGCGGAAGACAGGCCAGCAGGCCGACCAGCAAAAGGCGTTTGGCTGTACCCATGGTAACCTTGCTCCTTGTATTCAATGATGCAGCCATTCTACCGCTGCACCCGCCGAAAAGGTTGATCCCGCGCATGAGCCAAGCTCCCCTCGTTCTGGTCGACGGTTCCTCGTACCTGTACCGCGCCTTCCATGCCCTGCCGCCGCTGACCACTTCCAAGGGCGTGCCCACCGGAGCGGTAAAAGGCGTGCTGAACATGCTCAAGAGCCTGCGCAAGCAGTACCCGAACAGCCCCTTCGCCGTGGTCTTCGACGCCAAGGGCGGCACCTTTCGCGACGAGCTGTTCGCCGAGTACAAGGCCAATCGCCCGTCCATGCCGGACGAACTGCGCGTGCAGGTCGAGCCGCTGCATGCCAGCGTGCGCGCCCTGGGTTTGCCGCTGCTGTGCGTCGAAGGCGTTGAGGCTGACGACGTGATCGGCACCCTGGCGCGCCAGGCGGCCGGGGAAAAACGCGACGTGGTGATCTCCACCGGCGACAAGGACATGGCGCAACTGGTCTGCCCGCACGTTACGCTGGTCAATACCATGACTGGAAGCGTCTACGATGCCGATGGCGTAAAGGAGAAGTTCGGTGTCGGCCCTGAGCTGATCATCGACTACCTGGCCCTAATGGGCGACAAGGTCGACAACATCCCCGGCGTACCCGGCGTGGGTGAAAAAACCGCCCTCGGCCTGCTGGTCGGCGTTGGCGGCGGCCTCGACGTGCTCTACGCCAACCTCGACAAGGTCCCCGAGCTGCCGATTCGCGGCGCCAAGGGCTTGCCGGCCAAGCTCGAAGAACACCGCGAGATGGCCTACCTGTCGTATCAGCTGGCGACCATCAAGACCGACGTGCCGCTGAATATCGAGATCGAATCGCTGCATCCCGGCGAGCCTGATCAGGCTGCATTGGTCGAGCTGTACGGCCAGCTGGAGTTCAAGAACTGGTTGGACGAACTGCTGCGGCAGAACAAGGCGCTGGCGGCCAAGGCTGCTGCGCCGGCTGGCGATCTGTTCGCCGAACCGACTGGCGAAGCCGCCGAAGAGGCCGCTGAACCCGCACTGGCAAGCACCGGTGATTACCAGCTTGTGCTGGAACAGGCGCAGTTCGATGCCTGGCTGCGGAAGCTGGAGCAGGCCGAGCTGATCGCCTTCGACAGCGAGACCACCAGCATCGACGCCCAGCAGGCGCAGCTGGTCGGCCTGTCCTTCGCGGTCAAGGCCGGCGAAGCGGCCTATATCCCGCTGGCGCACAGCTACATGGGCGTGCCGCAGCAGCTCGATCGCGATGCGGTGCTCAAGGCGCTCAAGCCGATTCTCGAAGACCCGGCCAAAGCCAAGGTCGGCCAGCACGCCAAGTACGACATCAATGTCCTGGCCAACGCCAGCACACCGATCATGGTGCAGGGCGTGGCCTTTGACACCATGCTCGAATCCTATGTGCTGGACTCGACAGCCACCCGTCACGACATGGACAGCCTGGCGCTGAAGTACCTGAACCACAGCACCATTCGCTTCGAGGACATCGCCGGCAAGGGCGCCAAGCAACTGACCTTCGACCAGATCGCTCTGGAGCAGGCCGGCCCCTACGCCGCCGAAGATGCCGACGTGACCTTGCGTCTGCATCAGGAGCTTTGGGGGCGCCTCGAAGCCGTGCCCTCCTTGGCCAAGGTGCTGCGCGAAATCGAGATCCCGCTGGTGCCGGTGCTGGCGCGCATCGAGCGCAACGGCGCGCTGGTCGACGCCAAGCTGCTTGGCGAGCAAAGTGTCGAACTGGGCGAAAAACTGGTGGAGCTGGAGCGCAAGGCCTTCGAAATCGCTGGCGAGGAATTCAACCTTGCCTCACCCAAGCAGCTGGGCGTGATCCTCTACGAGAAACTCGGTTATCCGGTGATCAGCAAGACCGCCAAGGGTCAGCCCTCCACCGCCGAGGCGGTGCTCGCCGAGCTGGCCGAGCAGGACTACGAGCTGCCCAAGGTGTTGATGCAGTACCGCTCCCTGAGCAAGCTCAAGAGCACCTACACCGACAAGCTGCCGGAGCAGATCAACCCACGCACCGGGCGTATCCACACCAGTTATCACCAGGCAGTGGCCGCTACTGGCCGCCTGTCCTCGAGCGACCCGAACCTGCAGAACATCCCGATCCGCACCGCCGAAGGAAGGCGCATCCGCCAGGCCTTCGTCGCGCCGCAGGGCTACAAGATGATGGCCGCGGACTACTCGCAGATCGAGCTGCGCATCATGGCCCACCTGGCCAAGGACAAAGGCCTGCTCGATGCCTTCCACCATGACCTGGACGTGCACAGGGCCACCGCTGCCGAGGTGTTCGGCGTGGCGCTGGAAGAAGTGACCAGCGACCAGCGGCGCAAGGCCAAGGCTATCAACTTCGGCCTGATCTACGGTATGAGCGCCTTTGGCCTGGCCAAGCAGATCGATGTCGAACGCAAGGAGGCGCAGGCCTACATCGACCGCTACTTCGCCCGTTATCCGGGGGTGCTGACCTACATGGAAAGCACCCGCGCGCAGGCTGCCGAGCAGGGCTATGTCGAGACGGTCTACGGCCGTCGCCTGTACCTGCCGGAAATCCACGCGCAGAACCAGGCCATGCGCAAGGGCGCCGAGCGCGCGGCGATCAACGCACCGATGCAGGGCACGGCGGCGGACATCATCAAGCGCGCCATGATCAAAGTGGACGGTTGGCTGCAGGACAGCGGCATCGACGCTCGCATCATCCTGCAGGTGCACGACGAACTGGTGCTGGAGGTACGCGAGGAACTGATCGACGAGGTCAGCGCCAAACTCAAGAGCCTGATGAGTGGTGCCGCCGACTTGGACGTACCGCTGTTGGTGGAAGTGGGTGTCGGCGCCAACTGGGACGAAGCGCATTAAGCCCCGTCGCCGCGGTGTAAAGCCGCGGCCGCTCTAGCTTTGGGGTTTCAGGGAATCAAAAGGCGCTTTTTTATTGCAAATGGTTTTTAAGAAGGCGATGAACTTTCCGCAAACCCACCCGGTCAGAGTTCATGAATGGCCGCAAAGCCCTTCAATGCTCCTTTGTTGTGTTAAGTGTTGGCAGACATCTGAACCCCGCCCTAGCGGTTCAGACCTTGAACCCCGAACTTCTCCCTCCCCATACGAAGCTCGGGGTTTTTTTTGCCCAAAAAAAGCTGCCGCTAGCGGCATTCTGATGACCCTCTCCCTCCGGGAGAGGGTGCCCGAAGGGCGGGAGAGGGAGCTTGTGCGCCCATTACGAGTCGTTCCCGGTGCGCACAGCGCACCCTACTTCAGGCCTCCTCAGCGTTTTCTTCACCCTCTTCCGGCAACAGATCCAACCAACCGGCCAGCACCATCTGCGCCTCTTCCACGCCCATGCGCTTGGGTGCCGAGAACAGCTGGATGCTGATGGCATCGCCCCACTGCTTGTGAATTTCCTGGCGCACCTTGAGCAGCGCGGTCTTCGCCGCGCCGAAGGCCAGCTTGTCGGCCTTGGTCAGCAGGATATGCAGCGGCATGCCGCTGGCCACCGACCAGTCCAGCATCATGCAGTCGAACTCGGTCAGCGGATGACGGATATCCATCATCAACACCAGGCCGCTCAGGCTCTCGCGGCTGCCCAGATACGCTTCCAGATGTTTCTGCCAGTGCTGCTTGAGCGGGATTGGCACCTTGGCATAACCGTAGCCGGGCAGGTCGACCAGGCGACGCTCGTCGTCCAGGCGGAAGAAATTGAGTAGCTGCGTGCGCCCGGGGGTTTTCGACGTTCGCGCCAGACTGGCATGGGTCAGGGTATTGAGCGCGCTCGACTTGCCGGCGTTGGAACGGCCGGCGAAGGCGACCTCCAGGCCGCTGTCCTCGGGGCACTGATCGACCTTGGCGGCACTGATGAGGAAGCTGGCCTGCTGGCACAGACCGATAATGGGATTTTTCGGGAGCATGGGGTATCCGGTGGTTACCTCAATCCGCAGAGAGGGTGTCTACAAATGGCTGCGCGCGGCCATGCTGCGTTGGAAACAACCTCAAAATGCTCATGTACTACTCGTACACTCCGCTTTTTCGGTTGACTCCGCCTTGCCTGACCTTTGCTTGCTGCTTTGTAGACACCCTCTTGACCGTTCGAGGGATTGCGACATTTCCGCGCACCTGCTGCGCTCCAGAGGGAGCGGCAGGGGGCGTCGTTTCCGTTTCAGTGTTGCCAGTATATAATGCCGCAGATTTTGTGTGCGCTTTGTCCCACCCGCAGGAACCCAATTGCCGGGAGCGATTACATCTCTGCTCGATAGAAAGCAGGACGCTCCCAACCCTGATGAGGTTGATCTGATGAAGAAAATGCTGCTTGCTGCTGCCGTTATGATGTTGTCGTTCAACGGCTATGCTGCTCAGGATCCGCAAGCTGTGTATGACCGTTCCTGTGGCGTATGCCACAACGGCCAGATTCCCACGGCGCCCCTGAAGGGCGACAAGGCCGCATGGGAGCCGCGTCTGGCCAAGGGCATGGATACACTGGTGCAGAGCGTCACCAATGGTTTGAATGCCATGCCGCCGCGCGGCCTGTGCATGGACTGCTCGGCCGAGGATTACCAGGCGGTCATCAAGCTGATGACCGAATGAGTGAGCCCGCTCGATAACCCTTTCTCTCTTAGCCGTAATTGGATTAGCTGATGAACAAAGTACTCGTGAGTCTGCTGTTGACCCTGGGCCTCACTGGCGTGGCACAGGCTGCTGGCGATGCCGAAGCCGGTCAGGGCAAAGTCGCTGTCTGTGGTGCCTGTCATGGCGCCGATGGCAACAGCCCTGCACCAAACTTCCCCAAGCTGGCCGGTCAGGGCGAGCGTTACTTGCTCAAGCAGCTGCACGACATCAAGTCCGGTGCCCGTCCGGTGGTCGAGATGACCGGCATGCTGGATAACCTCAGCGATCAGGACATGGCTGACATCGCCGCTTACTTCGCCAGCCAAAAGATGAGCGTTGGTGCTGCCGATCCCAAGCTGGTCGAGCGTGGTGAAGCGTTGTTCCGCGGCGGCAAGCTGGAAGAAGGCATGCCGGCCTGCACCGGTTGCCACTCGCCTGATGGCGCAGGTCTGGCTGCCGCTGGCTTCCCGCACCTGGGTGGTCAACACGCTCAGTACGTGGCCAAGCAGCTGACCGACTTCCGCGAGGGTGACCGCACCAACGACGGTGACGCGATGATCATGCGTGCCATTGCGGCCAAGCTGAGCAACAAGGATATTGAAGCGGTGTCCAGCTTCATCCAGGGTCTGCACTAAGAAGTATTTCCAAGCGACCACTGTTGCAGTTAGTAAGACAAAGGGTGGCCGCGGCCACCCTTTTTCATAGGCGCCATGGCTACAATGGGCGGAACCGGCCCAGCGGTAGCGAGTCATAGTCTCGAATCGCCACTAGGGCGACGCTTATCCAGTCGAGGAGTACCCCCATGCGTAACCTGATTTTTGGCGCCGCTCTGGCGATCAGCAGCCTGTTCGGCCTTGCTGCCCATGCCGAACCGGTAGCCGGCCAGCAGTATGTCGAGCTGAAGAGCCCGGTGCCGGTGTCCAAGCCTGGCAAGGTCGAAGTGGTGGAGCTGTTCTGGTACGGCTGCCCGCACTGCTATCAGTTCGAAGCGACCCTCAACCCCTGGGTCGAGAAGCTGCCGGAAGACGTCAATTTCGTGCGCGTGCCGGCGCTGTTCGGTGGCATCTGGAACGTGCATGGCCAGGCGTTCATCACCCTGGAAAGCATGAAGGTCGAGCACAAGGTGCATGACGCCGTGTTCACCGCCATCCACCAGGAGAAGAAGAAGCTGGCCTCGGCTGAAGAGTTCGCCGACTTCGTCGCCACCCAGGGCGTTGATCGCGATGCCTTCCTCAAGACCTTCAATTCCTTCGCGGTCAAAGGCCAGATGGAAAAGGCCAAGAAACTGGCCATGGCTTACCAGATCACTGGCGTACCGGTGATGGTTGTCGGTGGCAAGTATCGCTTCGATCTGGGCTCGGCCGGTGGCCCGCAACAGACCCTGCAGGTCGCTGACCATCTGATCGCCAAGGAGCGCGAGGCGCTCTAAGCGGCCTCAGGCGCGAAGCATGCTGCGCCGCTGGCGAAAGACACGTGCGGTTGGTCTGTGCGATCCACAGATCAACCCGCACTGCTCGCCCGAGAGCGATTGGCCAGCCGATGGCCTCCTGCGTCTACTCAGTTTCAACGTCCAGGTCGGCATCAATACCCAGCGCTACCACCACTACCTGACTCGCAGCTGGCAGCACCTGTTGCCCCATGCCGGGCGTGCCGGCAACCTGCAGCGCATCGGTGATCTGCTCGCCGACTTCGATCTGGTGGCGTTGCAGGAGGTCGATGGTGGCAGCCTGCGCTCGGGCTACATCAATCAGGTCGAGTACCTGGCCCAGCAGGGCGCCTTTCCCTACTGGTATCAACAGCTCAATCGCAATCTCGGGCGCTTCGCCCAGCATAGCAATGGCGTGCTCAGTCGCTTGCGGCCCACCCTGCTGGAAGATCATCCGCTCCCCGGTCCGCCTGGGCGTGGTGCGATTTTCCTGCGTCTCGGTGAGGGCGAGCATGCGCTGGGCGTGGTGATGATGCATCTGGCGCTGGGTGCGCGCACCCGTACGCGGCAACTCGCTTACATTCGTGAGCGCGTCAGTGAGTTTCGCCATCTGGTGCTGATGGGCGACATGAACACCCATGCTGTCGATCTGCTGGAGAACTCCCCGCTGCGCGACCTCGGCCTGATCGCGCCGCAGGTCGAGGCAACCTTCCCCAGCTGGCGACCGCAGCGCTGTCTCGATCATATCCTGCTCAGTTCCGAGCTCGAACTGGGGCGCGTCGATGTGCTCAGCCAGCCGATTTCCGATCACCTTCCCGTGGCCGTGGAAATCCGCCTGCCGGAAGCACAGAATGCTGCGCAGATGCCTATGCTGAACACGCCATCTCCCGAGTAAGCCGTATGAGCGATGACGCGCAACGCTGGAAAGACAAATACCTGAGTAGCCTGGAGCAGCAGGAAAAGCTCGACCGCCGGTGGGAGTCGCGCCTGGATCTGTTGCGCCGTGGTCTGGTGCGCAGCAGCCTGGCAGCCGAGGGCGCGGACAAGGCGGTCGATCAATGCATGCAGGAAATGCGCGAAATCCTTCGTCGCGACGATATGGACGCAGCATTGGGCGGCCTTATTCCGCGCCTGGAAAAGGCCGTGCTGGATTCCGAGCAGCGTCGTCAGCAGCGCGCTGGCGAGGCGGCGACTGCGTTGGCGAGCTTGATCGAGCAACTGCAGCGTCTGCAGCCGCCGCGCGAGGTGCGCAAGGCGCTCAAATCGCTAGGCAAACAGCTAGAGGACGCCACCACTCATCAGTATCTGCTGCCGGCGCTGCTCAGCCAGCTGAGCAACCTGCAGGGGCAGGCGCTGACCGTTCTGCAGGCACCGGTGCAGGAGCAGCCGGGCCTGCTCCAGCGTCTGTTCGGTTCGCGCGGCGAGACCAGCGAAAGCACTGCGCAGGCGCCGGGTAGTGTCGCCGAGACCACTGGCGTTACCGAGGAGCCCGCAGCAGAGTTGACGCCAACGCCAACGCCAACGCCAACGCCAACGCCAACGCCCGTAGCGGTGGCGAACGAGCCACCTCCCAGTGTCTCCAACGTGGTCAGCGTACCAGCCCGGCACCAGGTCCACGACGTCTCGCCTGTGCTCGACAGCCTGCCGCTGCCGCCGGGTCTGGTACGGCAGGAGCAAGCCGGCGACAGCCCCTTCTCGTTGCCCAGCAGCGAACCCGGATACAGCGCAGTGGCGCCGCATATCGCCAGCAGTCTGCGTAACCTGCTCGACGAGCTCGAGCTGCCGGCGCGCCATCTGCCGCAAGGCGAAGCGCTGCGCCTGCGACTCGAGGGCAATCTCAACTGGTACGAGCTGGTGCCGGTGCTGGATGACCTGGCCGTGCTGGTGCTTGCCGTCACCGATAGCGGCCAGCGCGAGTTCGCCGGCTATCTCAAGCAGCTCAACGAGCGCCTGGCTGCCTTCATCGAAACCCTCAGCGAGGCGCACGAGGGCTATAGCGCTTCAGTGGAAAATGCGCGCAGTTTCAACCAGCAGCTGCGGGATCAGGTCAGCGATCTGCAGAACAGCGTGCAGGAAGCTGCCGATCTGGAATCGCTCAAGCAGGCTCTGGAACAGCGTCTGGAAGGGCTCTTGCAAAGTGTCAGCAGCCATCAGCGTCAGCGCGACAGCAGTGAAGACGACGTGGCCGAGCGGCTGCAGGGCCTGGTCAAGCGTGTCGCCGAGATGGAGCAGGAAGCGCAGCAATTTCGCGAGCATATCGAGGAGCAGCGACAGAAGTCCTTGCTGGACCCCCTGACTGGGCTGCCCAACCGTGCCGCCTGGAGCGAGCGTCTCGACCTGGAAGTCGCTCGTTGCCAACGCTATGGCGGCCAGTTGTTGTTGGCGGTACTGGACGTCGATCACTTCAAGCGGATCAACGACGGCTACGGCCACCTGGCAGGTGATCGAGTGCTTAAGATCATCGCCGGTGAGCTCAGCAAGCGTTTGCGCAAGACCGACTTCATCGCCCGTTTTGGTGGCGAGGAGTTCGTTCTGCTGATTCCTGCAACGCCGCTGGAGGGAGGTGCCCAGCTTCTGGAAACCCTGCGCGCGGCAATCGAGGCCTGCCCGTTCCACTTCAAGGGTGAGCCGGTGACCATCACCTTCTCTGCCGGTATCGCCGAGTTTCGCAATGGCGAGGCGACCGAGGTCACCTTCGAACGTGCCGACCAGGCGCTATATCGCGCCAAGGGCGCGGGGCGTAACCGAGTCGAGCAGGCTGCCTGATCCCTTCTACGTCGAGCCGCAGCGGCAGGCGCCGCGGCTCCCGTACGAACCACTCACTCCTTCTAGGATGTTGCCTCGGCCGGGTCCCTGCTGGTTGCCCCAGCGGTTCGTGCCCGTGGCGCGTGATCGTCCTCGTCCTGCAACGGCACCTCATTGCCCTGAGCGTCATACAGCTTGCCGCCGATGAAGTGGTCGCCATCGTGCAGGGCGGCGATGTCGCGGTAGCGCAGGCTGCGCTCGGTGCCGGCGACGAATACCGACTGCTGATCCGAGTTGCCGGCGGTGAAATGGTTGAACAGCAGGTTGAGCAGGATCGCCATGATCGCCGCCGAGCTGATGCCGGAGTGGAAGATGGTCTCGAACCAGGCCGGGAAGTGATGGTAGAAGCTGGGCATGGCGATGGGGATCATGCCGAAGCCGATGGAAGTAGCGACGATCACCAGGTTCATGTTGTTGCGGTAGTCGACCTTGGCCAGGGTGCGGATGCCGCTGGCGGCGACGGTGCCGAACAGCACGATGCCGGCACCACCCAGCACCGAGGTCGGCACTGCGGCGATCACTCGGCCCATGATCGGCAGCAAGCCGAGGGTGACCAGAATCAGCCCGCCGGTGGCGACCACGTAGCGGCTCTTCACGCCAGTCACGGCAACCAGGCCGACGTTCTGGGCGAAGGCGCTCTGGGTGAAGGAGCCGAATAGCGGCGCAACGACACTGGCGATCATGTCCGCGCGCAAACCGTTGCCGAGGCGTCTGGAGTCGACCTTGGTGTCGATGATGTCGCCGACGGCGAGGATGTCGGCCGAGGTTTCCACCAGGATCACCATCACCACGATCAGCATCGAGATGATCGCTGCCACCTCGAACACCGGCATGCCGAAATGTAGCGGTGCCGGGAAGGCCAGCACCGGCCCTTCGCTGACCTTGGAAAAATCGGCCATGCCGAATGCCACCGCCACCAGAGTGCCGATCACCATGGCCAGCAGGATCGACAGGCGCGAGATGGTGGCGCTGCCGACCTTGCTCAGCAGCAGCACGGTGGTCAGGGTGAAGGCGGCCAGGCCGATGTTGGCCATGCTGCCGAAGTCAGCTGCACTGCTATTACCGCCCATGGCCCAGCGCGCGGCTACAGGCATCAGCGTCAGGCCGATGGTGGTGATGACGATGCCGGTCACCAGCGGTGGGAAGAACTTGGTGATCTTGGAAAAGATCGGCGTGATCAACAGCCCGATCGCCGCTGCGCCTATCACCGCGCCGAATACCACCGGCAGCCCGCCTTCACCGCCATTGGCGCCGACTATCGCCACGATGGTGGCGACGCTGGCGAACGACACGCCCTGCACCAGCGGTAACTGACAGCCGAAGAACGGCAAGCCGATGGTCTGCAGCAAAGTGGCAGCGCCACCGACGAAAAGCGAGGCGGCGATCAGCAGGCCGATATCGGCAGGCGACAGACCGGCCGCCTGGCCGACGATCAGGGGTACCGCGACGATGCCGCCGTACATGGTCAGTACGTGCTGCAGGCCGTAGAGCAGATTGGAGCCGAGGCCGAGGTTCTCGTCCTCGGGGCGCTGGGGGGTGGAGGTCATGGGAAAGCTACTCGTGTTGTTCTTGTGCGGTCAATGTAGACATTTTGTTGTCATATTGGCTACTACTTTGTATACATTTTTTCGAGTGTTGTTTCCTGGAACCATTACAGCGCTACTGGTCATAAAATTTCCACGCGCGCTGAAGATGCCCGAATCTGACCGTGGCCCCGACTCGCGAGGCGACCCCTTCAGGCCCTAGACTATGCGCACTAGCCACCGGAGACGCCCATGGACATCTTCAGCATTGCCGTGCTGATCTTTTTGGTCACCGACCCTTTCGGCAATATCGCCATCTACATTGCCGCGCTGAAGAACGTCGAGCCGCGCAGACGGTTGTGGATCGCCGCGCGCGAACTGCTGTTCGCCCTTGGCCTGTTGCTGCTGTTCCTCACCTTTGGTGACAAATTCCTCACCAGCCTCGGGCTGTCACGCGAGGCAACCGCGATTGCCGGCGGTATCATCCTGTTCGTCATCGCCATGCGCCTGATCTTCCCCAGCCCGCAGGGCCTGCTCGGCGACGTGCCGGATGGCGAGCCGATGCTGGTGCCGTTGGCCACGCCGGCGGTCGCCGGACCTTCAGCGCTTGCGGTGCTGATGACTCTGCGCAACACCCACACCGGGCCGCTCTGGGAGCTCTACCTGGCGGTCATCCTGGCCTGGGCGGCGACGGCATTCATTCTGTTGCAGGCTTCGTTCCTGCAGCGTTTTCTCGGTAATCGCGGGTTGATGGCGGTAGAACGATTGATGGGCATGCTGTTGATCATGCTCAGCGTCGACATGCTGCTGGACAACCTGCAAAGCGTATTCGGTCACGCATGAAGTCTCTTTGCCTTGCCCTTGTTCTTGTTCTGCTCGCCGGTTGCATCGGTGGCCTACGTATCGATGACAGTCACACCGCGACCGGTCAGAACAGCCGGGTGCAATACGTCGTGTTGCACTACACCTCTGCTGACCTGCAACGCTCGCTCGATCTGCTGACGCAGACCGAGGTGAGCAGCCACTACCTGATCGGTGATGCACCGCCAACCGTCTACCGCCTGGTTGACGAGAACCGCCGTGCCTGGCACGTCGGCGTCAGCGAGTGGCAGGGGCGAACCTGGCTCAACGCTTCGACCATCGGCATCGAGCTGGTCAATCAGGGGTACTACCAGACGCCAGCGGGGCGCTACTGGCAACCTTTCGCGCCGCAGCAGATCGACACCCTGATCGTGCTGCTCAAGGACATCGTCAAGCGTCACCAGCTACCGCTGGGCTCGATCATCGCGCACAGCGATGTGGCGCCGCAGCGCAAGGTCGATCCGGGCCCATTGTTCCCCTGGAAGCGTCTGGCCGACGAGGGCCTGGTGCCCTGGCCGAACGAGGACGCCGTGGCGCGCCAACAGGCGCTGTTCAGCACCAGCCTGCCCAGCGTGCAGTGGTTCCAGGAGCAGTTGGCGCAAAATGGCTACACGGTGCCGCAGCACGGTGAGCTGGATGAGGCGACGCGCAATGTCATCGCCGCCTTCCAGATGAAGTATCGCCCGGCCAACTACGACGGCCAGCCGGACGCCGAAACTGCAGCGCGGTTACTGGTGCTCAATCTGCAGGCGGCAGGATAGCGCTCAGCTAGGCGTTGTGCCGATCAGCCGAGAGTCGGCCAGCGCTGCGCTGCGATGAACGGTGGCGGCCTGGTATTCGGGGTCCGCGAGCATGCTCAAAAAGGCTGCTGACGAGGGATAGCGCACCAGCAGAAGCAGATCCCACTGCTCTTCCTTCGGTGCGATCAAAGCCAGGTGGACGTCTGCCATCACCTGCACCTCACCACCCACTTCACGGACCTTGCTCAGTGCGGTGCGGCTGTAGCGCGCATAGGCTTCGCGCCCGCTGCAGGACGCATGGGGGCTGCCTGCGCCGTACGCAGCTTGGCTGTTGAAGCGCAGCAGATTGAGCATCAGGATCGGTGTATCACTGGGCATGCGCTCGGCGAACGCCAGCAGATCCTCGCGGGCAGGGTCGATGCTCGGCATATACGTTCCTCGGCTGGCGTTTTTCCTGAGCCTCTCGCCTGAAACCGTGTACGGCAAGTGCTATCGATCCGCCTGATAGCCGATCATCTACTCAGCATGGTGCTGCGCTACGGTTGCTGTACCGGCAGGTCGATCAGCGTGGGCCAGGTTGGAAATCACGCGCATCACGCGCCCAGACATCCAGCACCGGTTTGAGATCTTCCAGGGTCAGTTGCGTGCTGCTGTTCTCCAGCGTCAGGCCGTGCCCCTTGCGCACCACGCGCAGCACCGGTTCGCTGGTGCGGGCATCGAGGCCCTCCAGCTCGATGAAGATGGCGCTGTCGCGGTCACGGGTGCCTGCGGCTGTGGTCGCTGCCGCCAGCACCAGGGCGACAGGAATCACCTCATAGGCCTTGAGCCCTTCGGTGGAAACCGTCACGCCAGTGATCGCGCTGCGCAGCACCAGGCTGTCCATGGTCGGTTCGTTGACCACCGTCATGCGTCCCTGCAACTCACGGATCAACGCCTGATGCAGGTAATCACGGACACTTTCCAGCGTTTGCGCGCTGACCTGATCGCTGGGAACTGGCTCTGGATAGAAGGTCGGCTTCTCCACATACACCGCCGTGTAGCGCTCGCTCCTGAACTGCGGCGAAATCCAGCGCAGCACAGGTGCGCCAGTGGCTGAAGTGGCTGGCTGGAGCTGGGAATAGTCGGCGAGGTAGCCGGAGAACTGTGTGGGTTTGGTGGTCTGGCTGGCGCAGCCGCTGAGCAGCAGCGCAGTGAGTAGAGCCAGGCAAAGCGGGTTGGCGTAACGCATCGGCGGACTCTCCTGTCCAGGGACCTGCAATCAGCCTAGATGCCGCTTCGTCAGCCCGCCAGTTCGCTCAATCGTTGAGCAAGAAGCTTGAAGTCATAGGGTTTTACGATGCTCTCGGTGGCTGCCGCGCTGTCGCGGGCGCGCACCTCTTCGAGCAGTTCGCGTTCGTAATAGCCGCTGGCGAACAGCACCGGCAGGGTCGGTCGCAACTGGCGCGCGGCTTCCACCAGTTCGCGTCCGTCCATCCCGGGCAGACCGATGTCGCTCATCAGCAGATCGAAGTGCTGTTCGCTGCGCAGCCGTTCCAGGGCGCTGTGCCCGTCGCGCAGGGCAAGGACGCGATAGCCGAACTCCCCGAGGACTTCAGCGGTGAGTTGGCGTACGACATCGTCATCCTCGACCAGCAGGATGGTCTTGGTACTGGCGCAGTCGATTTCGGTCATGGGGCTCTCTGTTTCAGCGCGCAGAATGCGCGAATGTTTGGCAAACTTCGGAATCGGTACGCGGTCAGTGTGCCATACGCCTTCCCCGGACAGATAAGAACAAGCGAGACAATCATCGAATGGACGTCCCAATGTCGAATGAGTCCGCAATGGACGAAAAAGGGTTTCGCCGGATTCTCAACCGTAACGTCGGGCTGCCGCTCGGCCTGGGGCTGGTCGGCGCGCTCTTCTTCGCGCTGTTGATCGGCTACCTGCTCAATGTGATCCGCTGGGTCGAGCACACCGACCAGGTGCTCAACAGAGCCAGCGAGGTGTACAAGCTGACGCTGGACTTGGAAACCGGCATGCGCGGCTTCCTGCTCAGCGGTGACGAGGACTACCTCGCGCCCTACGAGCAGGCGCGCGGTAAGTATCGTCCGCTGACCGAGCAGCTCATCGGCATGGTCGGCGACAACCCGCTACAGGTGCAGCGGCTCGAACGCCTACTGGCGTTGCAGGAGCAGTGGGATCTGTTCGCCCAGGAGGTCATAGGCAGCCGCCGTGACGGTGGCAATTATCTGGCTGAAGTTGGGCGCGGGCGTGGCAAGAACCTCACCGATGGCATGCGCCGTGAGCTCGACACCTTCATCAACAGCGAACGCGAGCTGCGGCGGCAGCGCAATACCGAAGTAAGCAGCACCACGCTCTGGGGGGCTGGCATCTATCTGGTGATCAGCATCCTGTTCAGTGCCCTGTTGGCGTTGTTCGGTCGCCGTGAGCTGATGAATCTCTCGCAGACCTATTCATTGGCGATGGCCAAGCAGTCCGATTACGCCGATGAGCAGCGTCGCCGTGCCTGGCTGGGCGGCGGCCAGACCCTGCTGGCCGAGCGTCTACTCGGCCAGCCGCAGGTGCAGGAATTGGCCGATCGCTCCCTTGAGTTTCTCGCCGAGTATCTCAATTGCGTGGTGGCCGCCCTGTATCTGCGTGATGCTCAGACAGGCGACCTCACGCGCGTTGCCGGCTATGGCTTCAGCGAGGACGCCAGCCTCAAGGAGCATTTCTACCGCGGTGAGGGGCTGATCGGACAGGCCGCTCGCGGCCGTCGTCTGGTCTGCCTGGATGATCTGCCGGCGGATTACATCAAGGTCGCTTCGAGTCTCGGCGAAGGCCGGCCAGTGAGCGTTGCCCTGGTGCCGCTGCAGTCCGAAGATCGCGTCAACGGTGTGGTCGAATTGGCCTTCATGCGTGTACTGGAACCGCGTGAGCGCGAGTTCCTCGAGGCCATCGCCAGCAATGTCGGGATGGCACTTGAAGCGGCGCGCTATCGCCAGCGTCTGCAAGAGGTGCTCGGCCAGACTCAGCAACTCAACGAGGAACTGCAGACCCAGCAGGAAGAGCTGCGTGCCGCCAACGAGGAGCTGGAGCAGCAGGCGCGCGTGCTCAAGGAGTCTCAGGCGCACCTGGAAACCCAGCAGGCCGAGCTGGAGCAGACCAACGAGAAGCTCTCCGAGCAGGCGCAGACGCTGGCCGATCAGCGCGACGAGCTGGACCAGCGCAACACCACCCTTGGCCGCATCCAGGCGCAGCTGGAAGAGCGTGCCGAGGAGCTGCAGCGCGCCAGCCGCTACAAGTCCGAGTTCCTTGCCAACATGAGCCACGAGCTGCGCACGCCGCTCAATAGCTCGCTGATCCTGGCCAAGCTGTTGGCGGAAAACGGCAACGGCAATCTCAACGACGAACAGGTCAAGTTCGCCGAGTCGATCTACTCGGCCGGTAACGATCTGCTCAACCTGATCAACGACATTCTCGACATCGCCAAGGTCGAGGCCGGCAAGCTCGAGATACGCCCCGAGCGCACGCCGCTGGCAAGCCTGCTCGAAGGCTTGCGGGATGTGTTCGTACCGCTGGCGGGCGAGCGCAGCCTGAGTTTCGAGATCGAACAGCAGGGCGAGCTGCCGCAGGTGCTGTTCACCGACCGCCAGCGCGCCGAGCAGATCCTGCGCAACCTGTTGTCCAACGCCTTCAAGTTCACTGACCGCGGCGGCGTGACCCTCAGCGTATCGCGGCAGGATGACCAGTACCTGGCCTTCGCCGTGCGCGATACCGGCATTGGCATCGCTGCGGATCAGCAGCAGGCGATCTTCGAGGCCTTCCGCCAGGCAGATGGCACCACCAATCGCCGTTATGGAGGTACTGGCCTAGGACTGTCCATCTCGCGTGACCTGGCCGGGTTGCTCGGAGGCTCGATCACGGTCAGCAGCGTGCCGGGCGAGGGCAGTACCTTCACCCTGCTGCTGCCCGAGCGCTTGGTCGAGGGCGCTGCCCCGAGCCAGCCGATTGCCGCGCCTCTGGTGGTGGCTGAGTCGCCACTACCGGTCGCCGCTGTCGCTGCCGCCCCGGCGATGCCGCGAGCGCCAGCGCCTTTCGCCGATGACCGCGAGCACCTCGACGAGCGTGGCGGCCGTCGCGTGCTGGTGGTCGAGGACGAAGTACGCTTCGCCCGCATCCTCTTCGATCTGGCTCACGAACTGGGCTACGCCTGCCTGGTGGCTACCTGCGCCGATGAAGGCCTGGAACTGGCGCGGCAGTACCGCCCGGATGCCATCCTGCTCGACATGCGCCTGCCCGACGGCTCAGGCCTCGGTGTGTTGCAACGTCTGAAGGACGACCCGCAGACCCGTCACATCCCGGTGCATGTGGTCTCGGTAGAGGATCAGAGCGAGGCCGCGCTGCACCTGGGGGCGGTTGGCTATGCGCTCAAGCCCACCAGCCGCGATCAGCTCAAGGACGTCTTCGGCAGGCTCGAGGCCAAGCTCAATCAGCAGGTCAAGCGCGTACTGCTGGTCGAGGACGACCCGCTGCAACGCGACAGCGTTGCCCGCCTGATCAGCGACGAAGACATCGAGATCACCGCCGTCGCACTGGCTGGCGATGCGCTGGAAAAGCTGCGCGACACGGTGTTCGACTGCATGATCATCGACCTCAAGCTGCCCGACATGCAGGGCAACGAGCTGCTGCGGCGCATGGCCGAGGAGGACATCTGCTCCTTCCCGCCGGTGATCGTCTACACCGGGCGCAACCTGACCCGCGACGAGGAAGCCGAGCTGCTCAAGTACTCGCGCTCGATCATCATCAAGGGCGCGCGATCGCCGGAGCGTTTGCTGGACGAGGTCACCCTGTTCCTGCACAAGGTCGAGGCCGAGCTGTCCAGCGAGCACCAGCGCATGCTCAAGACCGCGCGCAGCCGCGACAAGCTGTTCGAGGGCCGGCGCCTGCTGCTGGTGGACGATGACGTGCGCAACATCTTCGCCCTGTCCAGCGCGCTGGAGCAGAAGGGCGCCACGGTCGAAGTCGCGCGCAACGGTTTCGAAGCACTGGACAAGCTGCGCGAGCGTGAAGACATCGACCTGGTGTTGATGGACGTGATGATGCCGGAGATGGACGGCTACGAAGCCACCCGGCAGATTCGTCTGGAAGACCGTTGGAAGAACCTGCCGATCATTGCGGTGACGGCCAAGGCGATGAAGGATGACCAGGAGCGCTGCCGCGAGGTTGGCGCCAACGATTACCTGGCCAAACCCATCGACCTGGATCGCCTGTTCTCCCTGATCCGCGTATGGATGCCCAAGCTGGAGCGTCTGTGATGCCTGACGAAATCGAGCTGCGCCTGCTGATCGAGGCGATCTACCTGCGCTACAGCTACGACTTTCGTGACTACTCGAAAGCCTCGCTCAAGCGCCGCGTGCGTCAGGCGCAGACTCAGCTGGATTGCCCGACCATCTCGGCGTTGCAGGCGCGTATCCTGCACGAGCCGCAGGCGTTCATGCAGCTGCTGCAGTACCTCACCATCCCGGTCAGCGAGATGTTCCGCGACCCCGAATACTTCCTCGCCCTGCGCGAGCAGGTGGTGCCGCTGCTGCACACCTATCCCTCGCTGAAGGTCTGGGTGGCTGGCTGCAGCACGGGCGAAGAGGTGTATTCCCTGGCTATTCTGCTGCACGAGGAAGGCCTGCTGGAACGCACCATGATCTACGCCACCGACATCAATCCGCACTCGCTGGAGAAGGCCGAGCAGGGCATCTTCGCCCTCGACAACCTGCGCACTTACACCCAGAACTACCAGCTGTCCGGCGGCAAGCGGGCGTTCTCCGACTACTACTCGGCGGCCTACGATCGGGTGCTGTTCGACAAGTCGTTGCGCGCCAACGTGACTTTCGCCGATCACAGCCTGGCCACCGACAGCGTGTTCGCCGAAACCCATCTGGTGTCGTGCCGCAACGTGCTGATCTATTTCAACCGCGACCTGCAGGACCGTGCACTGGGCCTGTTCCACGACTCCCTTTGCCACCGCGGTTTTCTCGGTCTGGGCAGCAAGGAAAGTCTGGATTTCTCTGCCTATGCCCGGCAGTTCGAAGCGGTGTCGCGGCCCGAGCGGATTTTCCGCAAGCGATGAGCAGCCAACGGATCAACCTCCGCGGCCAGGTGCGGGCGCCGCTGCAGGCCCTGCTGATTGGCGCCTCGGCCGGTGGTGTCGAGGCGCTGTTGAGCCTGCTCGAAGACCTGCCGCCGGACTACCGGTTGCCGGTGGTCTGCCTGCTGCATCAGCCCGATCGCAGCGACAGTCTGCTGGCCGATCTGCTGCAGCGCCGCCTGAAGCTGCCTGCCAAGGAAGCCGAGGACAAGGAGTACCTCAGTGGCGGCGTGGTCTACGTGGCGCCCGCGGGTTACCACCTGTCCATCGAAACCGATCGTAGCTTCTCCCTCAGTCGTGAGGAGCCGCGGCATTTCTCCCGGCCATCGATCGATATTCTTTTCGAGTCCGCTGCCGACGCCTATGGCGAGCAGCTGGCTGCCGCGCTGCTCACCGGCGCCAACGAGGATGGTGCGGCTGGTCTGCTGGCGATCAAACAGGCTGGCGGCCTGACGCTGGTGCAGGAGCCGGCCGACGCGCAGGTGCCCACCATGCCGAATGCCGCGCTGGCCCTGCTGAAACCGGATTTTCTCCTGTCTATCAATGCCATGCGCCTGCTGCTGGCTGAACTGGATGCCCTGCCATGCTGAGGAAGATTGAAGCCAAGGTATTGATCGTCGACGACCTGCCGGAAAACCTGCTGGCGTTGCGTTCGTTGATCCAGAGCGAGGACCGCACCGTGTTCCAGGCCAGCAGCGCCGACGAGGCGCTGTCGCTGCTGCTCGAGCACGAGTTCGCCCTGGCCATTCTCGACGTCAAGATGCCGGGCATGAACGGCTTCGAACTGGCCGAGCTGATGCGCGGCACGGAGAAGACCAAGCATATCCCGATCATCTTCGTCAGCGCGGTCGGCCGCGACATGGACTACGCCTTCCGCGGCTACGAGAGCGGTGCGGTGGACTTCCTGCACAAGCCGCTGTCGCCCTTCGAGGTGCGCAGCAAGGTGGCGATGTTCGTCGAGCTGTACCGCCATCGCAAGGCGTTGAGCATGCAACTGGAGGTGGTCGAGGCGGCGCGTCGTGAGCAGGAGGCACTGCTCGCCGAGCTGCGCGAGACTCAGGGCGAGTTGCAGAAAGCGGTGCAGATGCGCGACGTGTTCATGTCCATCGCCTCGCACGAGC
Source organism: Pseudomonas sp. ZH-FAD (assembly GCF_002803095.1). Taxonomy (GTDB): domain Bacteria; phylum Pseudomonadota; class Gammaproteobacteria; order Pseudomonadales; family Pseudomonadaceae; genus Aquipseudomonas. The sequence goes on from NZ_PGLR01000021.1 coordinate 42,871, forward strand.
TGCGCACGCCACTCAACGGTCTGATCCTCGACGTGCAACTGCGCCGGTTGCGCCTGGAGCAGGGGCGCATGGACGCCTTCACCCCGGAAAAGCTGCAGGAGATGGTCAGCCGCGACGAGCGGCAGATCCGTAGCCTGAGCCGCCTGATCGACGACATGCTGGATGTTTCGCGCATTCGCACCGGCAAGCTTTCCGTGCGTCCAGAACCCGGCGACCTCGGCGTGCTGGCTGGTAACGTGGTGGAGAGCCTGGCCGCGCAGTTCACCAATACCGGCAGCCATATCGAGTTGCACGTCGAGGGTCCGGCGCCGGTGATGATGGACGAGTTCCGCATCGAGCAGGTGTTGGCCAACCTGCTGACCAATGCCCTGCGCTACGGTGATGGTAAACCCGTGTCGGTGCGTGTGCGGGTGGTAGACGATATGGCCCGCGCCGAGGTGCGTGACCAGGGCCTGGGCATCTCCGAGGCCGATCAGCGGCGGGTATTCGAGCAGTTCGAGCGCGTCTCCGGAACCAGCGTCGCGCAGGGGCTTGGGCTCGGCTTGTTCATCAGCGAGCAGATCGTCCAGGCCCATGGCGGTCGCATCGAGCTCAGCAGCCGTCTCGGCGAAGGTTCCTGTTTCAGCATCCTGCTGCCATTACGCAGCTGATCGTGCAAATTGCACGTGTCGTAATTCATGCATCTTGCAAAGTGCATGGAAGAAGGTGTCGATTTTAATTTTAAGCTATTGATTTATAAGGATATTTTAGAGTAATTGATGTTGGCATGAGCGCTGCAGAACCAGTCATGTAAGCCCCCCGACTGACCTGCTGATGGAGAAGCGTCATGAACATCGTCCGAGTGAGCCTGTTTTGCGTAGCTGCACTGCTGGTCAACGGGGCTTACGCCAAAGATTTCAGTGGTTCGGCCGGAGCCGTTGCGAAAACGGCCGAGTTCACCCTTTCCAACTCGCCGGTGTGGCAATCGCGTGCCGCTGTACAGCAGGAAGGCTCCGCCGAACTGCGTACTCAGCCCACCCGCGCTGTCGGTGCCATCGGTGACGATGCGCAGTGGCTGCGCATTTCCAACGAGGGCGACACCGATACCGCAAACCGTGAGCCACGCCCTGCCAACAGCACCCCGCGCTGGGTGTTCTGACCGACAAGGAGTCCTGCCATGTCCAGAAGTGCCGTCCTGTTGTTGATCATGACCCTGTCGAGCCTGGCCGTGTTGTGGCTGAGCCCCGCTCTGGACGAGGGTATCGCCCTGCTGCTCAAGGGTGGCAGCGTCGTCCTTGGTGCGGGCTTTCTGGTCGCGCTGATGGCCGGGCGTCGGATCAAGTTCGATCCGGTGCTGCGCTGAAGCTGATCCCGCGCCAAGGAAACAAGAAAACGCCACGAAGACCGTGGCGTTTTTTTATTGCGCGTGAATAGGCCAGTACCCCCAGTCGTCTACCTCAGACCGGCAAGCTGAAATAGAAGTTGGCGCCTTCGCCCGGGCGCGAATGAACCCTCAGCTGGCCGCCGTGCAACTGCACGATCTCCCTTGCCAGCGCCAGGCCGAGGCCGACGCCACCCTTGCGCCTGCCGACCTGAACGAAGGGTTCGAAGATCCGCGCCTGTTGTTCGAAGGGGATCCCTTCGCCTTCGTCCTGCACGCTGACGATCACCTGTTCGCCCTGGCGGCGCGCCTGTAGACGTATCGTGTCACCCGGGTTGCTGTAGCGCAGGGCGTTGTCGGTCAGGTTATCGAGTAGTCGCTGCAACTGCGCGGCATCGAGCTCAAGCTGCGGCAGGGGCTCGTGGACCTCGCAGAGCACCGTCACCTCGCGTTCCGCGGCTCTCTCGGTAAAACGTTGAGACAGCTGTTGGATCATTTCGCCTAGGTCGCAGGGGCGGCGCTGCAGGGTTTGCACGCCATTCTGGTAGCGCGAGAAGTTGAGCAGGTCGTCGATCAACTGCACCAGGCGGTGCATCTCCTCGTCGACGGTGCGTATCAGTTCCCGCTCGCGTCCGCCTGGCGGCAGTGAGAGACGTTCGCGTAGCAGGCTGAAAGCCATATGAATACCGGTGATCGGTGTGCGCAGTTCGTGGGAGGCGCGCAGGATGAACTCGCTGCGCACCCGGTCGAAGGCACGTTGCTTGGTGACGTCACGCAGCACCATCACCGCCCCCGCGCTACCGCCCTCGCGCACCTGTACCGGGGTCAGAGCCCAGGCCAGTAGTCGGGTCTCGCCGTCGCGTTCGATCTGCAGGTCGGCCGGCGGCTCCTGCAGCAGTTCGCCTGCCAGCACCCGGCGCAGTGCTTCGTCCACCGCATGCTCGGGCAACAGCGGGCCGATGGGCTGGCCCACGATTTCGGCCGACCAGGACAGCTGGCGCAGCGCCACCGGATTGGCGTGTTCGATGCTGCCCTGGGTGTCGAGAATGACCAGGCCATCATCGATGCTGTCGAGCACTGCCTTCAGACGGCCCTCGCTGCTGAGCAACTGGTTGAGGTTGCTCGAATGGTATTCGCGCAGCGCCTCGGTCATCAGGCCGAAGCGGCGGCTCAGCACGGCCAGTTCGAGCACCGGCGATACCGGCAGCACCACGTCGTACTTGCCCTGGCCGATCTGGTCGGCGGCTCGTGCCAGCATGTCGATCGGGGCGCCGAAGCGGCGGGCGATGCCGTGGGCAGTGAGTACACCGATCGCCAGTACCGCGAGGCCGATGAGCACCAGCAGCCCGGCGATCAGTTGAGAGCGCTCGGCTGCTTTGCTCTCGGCCGAGATGACCCAGTCGACGACCTGGTCCTGCTGTTCCAGCAGATGGTTGCGCAGACGCTGGAAGGCCTCGGTGAAGGGTTTGTGAGCACCCAGGTTATGGGGTGTCTGGCCGTCCGCCATCGCGCTACTGGCAGCCTGTTCCATCTCGTCGTAAAGCGCTGCCGCTTGCTCCAGTCCGCTGGCGTAGTCTTTGCCGAGGTTGGCCCTCAGGCCTTCGTCGAAGGTGGCACGGAACGACTGGCGGATGGCTTCGAGGCGCTGTGCATCGGGCTGCTGATCGATCAGCACGATCAGTTCGTCGCCCAGGTGCTGGCGCAGCTTCTGGCCGATCTGTACGGCGTCGAAGCCGCGCTGGATCAGGTCGCTCTGGCTGCGCGCCATCTGTGTGACGCTGAACAGGCCGAGCAGCAGGCCCAGCAGTGCAACGGTGATCAGCGCGGAGATGCTAAGGAACAGTCGCGTGCGAAGCTTCATCGACAGCTTCATGGAAATCCCGTGGTCAGAGGTTGTACTGCTTGCGTTTGCGGTAGAGGGTCGAGGTATCGATACCCAGCGTCTTGGCCGCCATGTCGAGGGTGTTGCTGCTGGCCAGCACGGCGGCAATATGCGCTTTTTCCAGTTCTTCGAGGCTCATCGCTGCGCCGACACGCACGGCGTTGTTCGGCGCTTCGCCGTTGCCGCCCAGGCCGAGATGGCTAACCTCCACCACGTCGCTCTGGCAGATGATGCTGGCGCGCTCGATGACGTTGCGCAGCTCGCGGATATTGCCTGGCCAGTGATAAGCCTGCAGCGCGGCGGCAGCCTCGGGGCTGAAACCGCACGCCGGGCGCCCGTAGTCGCTGACGAAGCGGGCGAGAAAGCGTTCGGCCAGGCCCATCACGTCTTCGTGACGTTCGCGCAACGGTGGCAGCTTGAGGGTGATGACGTTGAGGCGGTACAGCAGGTCTTCACGGAAGCGGCCCTCGCGCACCATTTCGTCGAGGTCCAGGTTGGTAGCGGCGACGATGCGCACATCGGCACGCCGGGTCACCGGATCGCCGACGCGCTCGTACTCCTTGTCCTGAATGAAGCGCAGCAGCTTGGGTTGCAGGGCCAGTGGGAAGTCGCCGATCTCGTCGAGGAACAGGGTGCCGCCGTCGGCCTGACTGACGCGGCCCTGGGTGCTTTCGCTGGCACCGGTGAAGGAGCCGCGGGCGTGACCGAACAGCTCGCTTTCCATCAGCTCGGCCGTCAGCGATGGGCAGTTGATGGTCACGCAGGTGCGCTTGGCGCGGCGGCTCCAGCCGTGGATGGCGCGGGCCAGTTCGCCCTTGCCGGTGCCGGATTCGCCGAGAATGAGGATGTTGGCGTCGGTAGCGGCGACCTGCCGTGCGGTTTCCAGGATCGCCATCATCGCCGGGCTGTGCGAGTCGAGGCCGTCCTTGGCCTTGCGTACCTCACCTTCCAGAGCCTCCAGGCGTGCAGCCAACGTACGCACTTCCAGTTGCTTGGCGGCGGCCAGGCGCAGTTGATCGGGGGTGCAGGGTTTGACCAGATAATCGGCGGCGCCGGCCTGGATGGCATCGACCGCGGTGTCCACGGCCGAGTGGGCGGTGACGATCACCACGCGCATCCAGGGTGCCTGGATACGCATCTGCGCCAACAGGTCCAGGCCGTTGTCCTCGCCCAGGCGCAGGTCGAGAAAGCACAGGTCGAACACCTGTCGCTGCAGCAGCGCCTCGGCTTGGGTCGCACTGCTGGCGCCGGCGACGTCATAGCCTTCGTCTTCAAGGCAGTAACGGAAGGTACGCAGGATTGCCGCTTCGTCGTCCACCAGCAGAATGCGTCCACTGGTTTGCTCTGCAACTGCCATGTATGTGCTCCATCTGACGGGTCAATGCAGCTTAGTCAGGTAAAAACCATGCAAGTTGCACGGCTCGACTGTGCCGATACTGCACCCTGCATGCAGGCAGGGTGCCTTTATTGTTGATAAGAGTTTGTTTTAAAAGGAAATTCTATTTTCTGCTGGCTGGCACGGGGCTTGCGATATTGCCTGTATCGTCTCACGAACAGGAGTGAACTCATGCCCCCGTTCAAGCCTTTGTTACTGGCCGCCAGCACCGCGCTGATGATCGGCCTGACGCCTGTGGCCAGCCACGCTGCCGAAGGTCAGTTATCTGCACAGCTGGATGCGGCCCGCCAGGAAGGTTCGATCTGGACAGCCTTCGCCCTCAACCGGCATCTCAACCCTTTCAAGCTCGATATCGACGTTGAGGATGGCGCGGCCACCCTCAACGGCAAGGTCGAGAACGATGTTCAGAAAGAGCTGGCCGAGCAGGTGGCGCTGAGCATAGATGGCATCGATTCGGTGGACAATCGCATCGAGGTCAGCGGTGACGCGGTCGAGGGCGATGCGCCGAGCATGGTGCAGCGTCTGGAGGACGCCAGCCTCGCCGCCACGGTGAAATCCAAGTTGCTGTGGAACAGCAACACCCGCGGCCTGGACATCCAGGTCAAGAGCGAAACCGGCAACATCACCCTCAGTGGCCATGCGCAGACGCCGGCGGCCAAGGAGTTGGCAGGCCAGCTGGCAGCCAATACCGATGGCGTGCGCGAAGTGTTCAACCACCTCAGCATCAGCACTGCCGATAGCAGTAGCAGCGAAGTGCAAACCACACTCGACGAAGCGCGCGAGAACATCAGTGACAGCTGGATCACCAGCAAGGTCAAGGCCAGCTTCCTCTACAGCCGCAACCTGGATGCCATGAACATTGCGGTGAACACCGACGACGGCCTGGTCAGCCTGCGCGGCAGCGTGCTGAGCAGTGCTGAGAAGCGCCTGGCGGTCGAGATCGCCCGCAACATTCGCGGTGTGCGTGGTGTCGATGCCGACGCCTTGCGCATCAGCAGCTGAAACTCAAGCAATCCCGGCCACTGGAATGGCCATCAACCCGCAAGTCCCATCGCCAAGGAGTGAATCCATGAGCAGCAAGACCGCACAACTCAATGAACTGATCGAAATTACCCGTGACGGCAAGCGCTTCTATGAGCATGCCCACGAAGAGGTCAAGGACATCCGCCTGCAGGCGCTGTTCCGCGACATGGTGCGCGCCAAGACCGAAGTGATCGACGCCCTGAGCGTCAAGGTCGCGGCCAACCAGAGTGAGCCGGCGTCTGGCGGCACCATGCTGGGCAAACTGCGCCAGTTCTACGCCGACACCCGCGCGACCCTGGCCAAGGATGAGGACGCCACCTACGTCGCGCAGCTGGAGGAAGCGGAAGACCGCATTTTGCATGCCTTCGAAGATGCGCTGGAAAGTGCGGACAATGATGTTCGCGTGCTGCTGGCCGTGGAGATGCCCAAGGTGCGGGCTTGCCACGACCGTATGCGGGCGCTGAAGCAGAACATGCAGTAATCACTGCGGCGCTGTTACGAGCCCCTGCACGCACTGCGTGTGGGGGCTTTTTATTGGAGCTGAGTAGACCGGACTGGTAAATAAGTGTGTGCTTTCGGTGCCAGCACTATCCGTTAGCGCGTCGTCTGAACGTTTAGGTTTCGCCCCTTACGGGCGAGTCACTTGATTCGCTGCGCTCACCCTTCGGGCCAGCCTGCGGCTGTTACTTCGCTGCGCTTCGTAGCTCTTGCTTGCCCAAGAGAAAGTAACCAAAGAGAAGGGTACCCCGACATCCGAGCTAGGCGCCCCCGCCCTGCTGCGCCGGGGTTCCCTCGCTCCATCACCACTCCAGGGGCCCGACCGGATGCGGCCCACCGACGAAGGGCCATCCCTGGCCCATCGTGGCTCTCGCGACATCCATGTCGCTCAACCCCTTACGTGGCGATTCCACTCGGCCTCCTGAAGGGGACTTGGGCGTCGTCTGTTCCATCGCAGTTGAAGAGCAAAGGCAAAAGCTAGACGCCGCCAATTTCAACTTCGCGAAGCTTAAGCAAGCTTGCGACCCGGTCCCGTCAGAAGGCCAAGCCATCGGAGCACACACTTATTTGCCAGTCCGGTATCACTCACACTTCCCCCAGACCATCCGAAGTACTTTCTCTCTCTGCCGCAACCGAAACTCGTCGACGTTCATTTAACTGTCACATTCGTTTCATAGAGTGGTCACGTGGCCTGCAGATACTTGGGCCCGTTCCATCCAACACTATCCTGCTAGGAGCAAGGCATGAAACTGAAGCGTTTGATGGCGGCCCTGACTTTCGCCGCCGCTGGCGTAAGCGCCGTATCTGCTGTAGCCGCCGTCGACCCGGCTCTGCCGAACTACGAAAAGACTTCCGGTGTGTCGGGCAACCTGTCCAGCGTCGGTTCCGACTCGCTGGCCAACCTGATGACCCTGTGGGCAGAAGAGTTCAAGAAGAACTACCCCAACGTCAACATCCAGATCCAGGCCGCTGGTTCCTCCACTGCGCCACCCGCGCTGACCGAAGGCACCGCCAACATGGGCCCGATGAGCCGTCCGATGAAGGACAGCGAAATCCAGGCCTTCGAAGAGAAGTACGGCTACAAGCCGACCGCCGTTCCGGTTGCCATCGACGCCCTGGCCGTGTTCGTACACAAGGACAACCCGATCAAGTCGCTGTCGATCGAGCAGGTCGATGCGATCTTCTCCAGCACCCGCCTGTGCGGTGGCGACAAGGACATCAAGACCTGGGGTGACCTCGGTCTGACCGGCGAGTGGGCTGGCAAGCCGCTGCAGCTGTTCGGTCGTAACTCGGTATCCGGCACCTACGGCTACTTCAAGGAAGAAGCCCTGTGCAAAGGCGACTTCAAGTCCAACGTCAACGAGCAGCCGGGTTCGGCTTCGGTTGTTCAGTCGATCTCCAGCACCCTGAACGCCATTGGTTACTCGGGCATCGGCTACAAGACCTCCAGCGTCCGCGCCGTGCCGCTGTCGAAGAAGGGCGGTGAAGCCTTCGAAGCTTCGGAAGAGAACGCTCTGGCTGGCAAGTTCCCGCTGGCTCGCTTCTTCTACGTCTACGTCAACAAGGCGCCGAACCAGCCGCTGAGCCCGCTGGATGCCGAGTTCATCAAGCTGGTGCTGTCCAAGCAGGGCCAGGACGTCGTGATGAAGGATGGTTACATCCCGCTGCCGTCCAAGGTCGCCGAGAAAGCGATGAAGGACCTGGGCCTGTAAGGCTTCCAGCCTGATGGCCTGGCTCTAGCTAGCGAGGCCATTCGACGAACCCGCCACCCCATGGGTGGCGGGCTTTGTCATGTCAGTAGACTGTAATCTTTCTGTCATACAAGCCCGCTAAATTGACAAGCCTGGGCAGCCGTATGCGCTGCAATCAAGCCCGCGCAGAGACTTCTCGCATGAATGACTTGGCAAACGAATCCATGAACCGTTCGCAGAACCCTCTGGGGATCGACTTCAATACGCCTGCCCTGCAACGCAAGCGCCGCCTGCGCGCGTTGAAGGACCGCATGGCGCGTTGGTACGTCTCCGTCGGTGGTCTGGCGGTGCTCGGTGCCATCACCCTGATCTTCTTCTACCTCGCCCATGTCGTGCTGCCCATGTTCCAGGGCGCCGAGCTCGAGTCGCGCAAGGCTCAGCAACCGGCCTGGCTGGCCGAGGCTCAGGCACCATTGCTTCTCGCCGTGGAAGAGCAGAACCAGGTCGCCATGCGCCTGGATACTTCCGGCGCCGTGCAGTTCTTCGAACTCAAGAGTGGCGAAGCCCTGCAGCGCTTGCAGTTGCCACTGCCACAAGGCGTTAGTGTCGCCTCCGTCGGTCAGGATCAGCCGGGTACGCGCCGCGTGGTACTGGGCCTGTCCAACGGCCAAGCGCTGATCATTCAGCACAGTTACAAGATCACCTACCCGGATAACGTGCGGGCCATCGCGCCGCAGATCGAATACCCCTACGGTGAAGCACCGATCGAGGTCGATCCGCAGGGGCGTCCGCTCGAGCACATCGCCGTCAATCTCAACAGCGGCACGCTGATGCTGGCTGGCTCCACGGGCAACGAGCTGCACCTGATCAGCCTCGCTCGCGAGGAGAACCTGTTCACCGGTGAGGTGAACGTCAGCGAGGAGCGCATCAACCTGCCGCAGATCGGCGAGCCGATCAGTCAGCTGATTCTCGACCCGCGGCAGATGTGGCTGTACGTGTTCAACGGCGATTCCAGTGCCGATGTTTTCGATCTGCGCAAGCGTAGCCTCAACGGCCGCTACGAACTGCTCAAGGGTGGTTCCAATCGCGTGACCAGCGCCACCAGCCTGCTCGGTGGCATCTCGATCATGATCGGCGATGCCAAGGGTGGCATCCAGCAGTGGTTCATGGTGCGCGACCAGGATGGCAAGTCCACCTTCCAGTCGATCCGCAGCTTCCAACTCGGCGACAGCGCAATCACCCAGATTCTTCCCGAAGAGCGCCGCAAAGGCTTCATGGCCCTGGATGCCGATGGGCGCCTGGGCATCTTCCATAGCACCGCGCACCGCACCCTGCTCAAGGAGCAGGTCGCCGAAGGCAGCGCCATCGCCGCCCTGTCGCCGCGTGCCAGTCGTGTGCTGGTCGAGTCGGACGGCAAGCTGCAGCGCTTCGTGGTGGATAACCCGCACCCGGAAATTTCTTGGAGCTCGCTGTGGGGCAAGGTCTGGTACGAAAGCTACCCGGAGCCTGACTACGTCTGGCAGTCGACTTCCGCCAACACCGACTTCGAAGCCAAGCTGAGCCTGTCGCCTCTGGCCTTCGGTACCCTCAAGGCGGCGTTTTACGCCATGCTGCTGGCCGCGCCGCTGGCCGTGGCTGCAGCGATCTATACCGCCTACTTCATGGCGCCGCGCATGCGCACCAAGGTCAAGCCGGTGATCGAGCTGATGGAAGCGTTGCCGACGGTGATCCTCGGTTTCTTCGCCGGCTTGTTCCTCGCGCCGTTTCTGGAGAACCACTTACCCGGCATCTTCAGCCTCTTGTTGCTGACACCGGTGGGCATCCTGCTGTTCGGTTTCCTCTGGACCAAGCTGCCTGAGTCCATCCGCCACCGTGTTCCCGAAGGCTGGGAAGCAGCACTGCTGATTCCGGTGGTGGTCGCCGTGGGCTGGTTCTCCATCACGATCAGTGGGCATCTGGAAAACTGGCTGTTCGACGGCAACATGCGCCTGTGGCTGTCCAACGACCTGGGCATTCCCTTCGACCAGCGCAACGCTCTGGTGGTGGGCCTGGCGATGGGCTTCGCGGTGATTCCGAATATCTACTCGATCGCCGAAGACGCCGTGTTCAGCGTGCCGAAGAGCCTGACTTTCGGTTCCCTGGCGCTGGGTGCCACTCCCTGGCAGACCCTGACCCGCGTGGTGATTCTCACCGCCAGCCCGGGCATTTTCTCGGCGCTGATGATCGGCATGGGCCGTGCGGTGGGCGAGACCATGATCGTACTGATGGCCACCGGCAACACGCCGATCATGGACATGAATATCTTCGAAGGCATGCGCACCCTGGCGGCCAACGTAGCCGTGGAAATGCCCGAGTCGGAAGTCGGCGGCACCCACTACCGTGTGCTGTTCCTGGCGGCGATGGTGCTGCTCTTGTTCACCTTCGTGATGAACACCCTGGCCGAGCTGATTCGTCAGCGCCTACGCACCAAGTATTCGAGTCTATAAAACATGCCTGCGCAGCAGGCCAACTGATGCCCCTCTCCCTCCGGGAGAGGGTGCCCGAAGGGCGGGAGAGGGCGTTACGGCCGCGTGCCATAACCCTCACCCCCGGCCCCTCTCCCGCAAGCGGGAGAGGGGAGGTAAAGAATGATTTCATTCAAGGTGTGATGCCGTGAAACAGAACAACCTGAAATCCTGGTACAAGAGCGGCGCCCCAGGCGTGTGGATGAGCGGAGGCGCCGTTGCCATCGCCATCATCATGACCCTCGGTCTGCTGGCAGTGATCGCCACCCGTGGCCTGGGGCACTTCTGGCCAGCAGATATTCTTGAAGCCGACTACCAGGTGCCTGGTCAGGAAGCACGCGTGATGCTGGGTGAGGTGGTGCAGGTCGAGGAAGTGCCACGTGCACGTCTCGCCGCAGCCGGCCTGCCGGTGGCCGAAGGCGGCGAATTCATGACCCGCGAATTGCTCAAGGTGGGTAACCGCGAGCTGTTCGGTGCCGACTTCACCTGGGTGGTTGGCGAGTGGCTGAGCAACCCGCGCAAGCCGGCCGGCATCACCGTGTTGGAGCGCCGCGAGTGGGGCAACTTCTACGGCAACCTGGTCAACGTCAAGGAAAGTGGCCAGGTGGTCGCCGAGGGCGATGCGGCCTGGGCTGCATTGCAGGAGCGCCTGGATCGCGTCGACGATCTGCACGCACAGCTGGTGCGTCTGGAGAAGAAGGACATCGGCCGTATCAACCATGGCCTGGAGCGCATTCGTCTGGAAGGCCGCAAGCTGCAGTTGCAGGACAAGCTGGACGCTGCTGCCCAGGCTGACATGGATGCCCGTCGCGATGCACTGAATGCCGAGTACAAGGTGCTCGAAGAGCGCATGGTGGCGCTGACCCAGCAGATCAATCGCGACAGCGTGACCCTGACAGCCAGCGATGGACGCCAGACCGAAATCGAACTGGGCAAGATCGTCCGCGCCTTCCGCCCGAACGCCATGGGCATCGTCGACAAGCTCGGCTTCTATGCCATGAAGCTGTGGGAATTCGTCAGCGACGAGCCGCGTGAGGCCAACACCGAAGGCGGTATCTTCCCGGCGATCTTCGGCACCGTGCTGATGGTCATGCTGATGGCGGTGATCGTTACCCCATTTGGCGTGATCGCCGCGGTCTACCTGCGCGAATACGCGCATCAGGGCGCACTGACCCGGGTGATCCGCATCGCGGTGAACAACCTGGCCGGCGTACCTTCGATCGTCTACGGCGTGTTCGGTCTGGGCTTCTTCGTCTACGTGCTGGGTGGCTCGATCGACCAGCTGTTCTTCCCCGAGTCCGCCCCGGCGCCGACCTTCGGCACTCCGGGCCTGATGTGGGCCTCGCTGACCCTGGCGATCCTCACCCTGCCTGTGGTCATCGTCGCCACCGAGGAAGGCCTGGCGCGTATTCCGCGTGCAGTACGTGAAGGTTCGCTGGCGCTTGGCGCGACCAAGGCCGAGACGCTGTGGAAGGTGGTCATCCCGATGGCCAGCCCGGCGATGATGACCGGCCTGATTCTCGCCGTGGCACGTGCCGCCGGTGAGGTGGCGCCGCTGATGCTGGTGGGTGTGGTGAAACTGGCGCCGACCCTGCCGCTCAACGGTAACTACCCATACCTGCACCTGGATCAGAAGATCATGCACCTGGGCTTCCACATCTACGACGTCGGCTTCCAGAGCCCCAACGTCGAGGCCGCGCGCCCGCTGGTTTACGCCACTGCGCTGCTGCTGGTGATCGTTATCGCCCTGCTCAACCTGACCGCGGTCTATATCCGTAACCACCTGCGCGAGAAGTACAAGGCGCTGGATCACTAACGCAGCTACGAGTCGCGCACCGCCGGTGCGCAGCTTGCAGCTTGTAGCTACGAACGGAGTGAGTTTATGCAACACGAAACCCATACCCACGGTATCGATCTGGCCGCCCTCGGCCGCGACAAGCAGAGCCTCAATCTGGCCAACGAGACCACGGCCATCGAAGTGCCGGGTCTGAACCTGTACTACGGCCAGAAGCAGGCGCTGTTCGACGTCAAGATGGATATCCCCAAGCAGCGCGTGACCGCCTTCATCGGCCCGTCCGGCTGCGGCAAGTCGACCCTGCTGCGCACCTTCAACCGCATGAACGACCTGGTCGACGGTTGCCGTGTGGAAGGCGAGATCAACATCGACGGGCGCAACATCTACCGCAAGGGCGAGGACGTGGCCGAGCTGCGTCGCCGCGTCGGCATGGTGTTCCAGAAGCCCAACCCCTTCCCCAAGAGCATCTACGAGAACGTGGTGTATGGCCTGCGTATCCAGGGCATCAACAGCAAGCGCGTACTCGACGAGGCGGTGGAGTGGGCACTGAAGAGCGCGGCGTTGTGGGACGAGGTCAAGGACCGTCTGCACGACTCGGCCCTTGGCCTGTCCGGTGGTCAGCAACAGCGTCTGGTGATCGCTCGTACCGTGGCCGTGCAGCCGGAAGTGCTGCTGCTCGACGAACCCTGCTCGGCGCTCGACCCGATCTCCACGCTTAAGGTCGAAGAGCTGATCTACGAGCTCAAGAGCAAGTACACCATCGTCATCGTTACCCACAACATGCAGCAGGCGGCGCGCGTCTCCGACTACACCGCGTTCATGTACATGGGCAAGCTGATCGAGTTCGGCGACACCGACACCCTGTTCACCAACCCGGCCAAGAAGCAGACTGAAGACTACATCACCGGTCGTTACGGCTGATGGCCATGTCGGAGGGCGCTGGACTGCGTCGGCGGAACCGGTACTGTCTGCGTTCCGCCTCCTTGCCCAGCACCCTCTGCCAAAGCCCATCCCTTAACCACCAGTAGGGTGCGCTGTGCGCACCATGGCCATCCAAGCCGGCAGCTTTCGCGGAGCGAAACATGATCAACAAAGACAACCTTACCCAGCACATCTCCCAGCAATTCAACGCCGAACTGGAAGAAGTGCGCAGCCACCTGCTGGCCATGGGCGGCCTGGTGGAAAAGCAGGTCAACGACGCTGTCACCGCGCTGATCGAGGCCGACTCCGGCTTGGCCCAGCAGGTGCGCGAGATCGATGACCAGATCAACCAGATGGAGCGCAACATCGACGAGGAATGCGTGCGTATTCTCGCCCGTCGCCAGCCGGCGGCCTCCGACCTGCGCCTGATCATCAGCATCTCCAAGTCGGTGATCGACCTCGAGCGCATCGGCGACGAGTCGACCAAGATCGCCAAGCGCGCCATCCAGCTGTGTGAGGAAGGTGAGTCGCCGCGTGGCTATGTCGAGGTTCGTCACATCGGCGATCAGGTGCGCAAGATGGTGCAGGAGGCGCTGGACGCCTTCGCCCGTTTCGATGCCGACCTGGCCCTGTCGGTGGCGCAGTACGACAAGACCGTCGACCGCGAGTACAAGACTGCGTTGCGTGAGCTGGTCACCTACATGATGGAAGATCCGCGTTCGATCTCCCGCGTGCTCAACGTGATCTGGGCGCTGCGCTCGCTGGAACGCATCGGCGATCATGCGCGCAACATCGCCGAACTGGTGATCTATCTGGTGCGTGGCACCGATGTGCGCCATATCGGCCTGACCCGCATGCGTGAAGAGGTCGAGGGCAAGTCCGGGGACTGACGCCTGCTTCGTACTGGCGGCCCGGGACTTCCCGGGCCGTTTCGTTTGCGCGATTTGTTGCACGTCCGGCGTTTTCCGTTGGCCTTAGGCCACTGGCCATGACTATGCTTACTGCCATTCGAACAGGAGTGGCCGATGAGCAAAGTCAGTGTGCTGGTGGTGGATGACGCGACCTTTATCCGTGATCTGGTCAAGAAAGGGCTGCGCGATAATTTCCCCGGCGTACAGATCGAGGAAGCGATCAATGGCCGCAAGGCACAGCAGATGTTGAGCCGTCAGGTGGTCGACCTGATCCTCTGTGACTGGGAAATGCCGGAGATGTCCGGTCTCGAGCTGCTGACCTGGTGCCGCGAGCAGGACAACCTGAAAACTACGCCCTTCATCATGGTGACCAGCCGTGGTGACAAGGAGAACGTGGTGCAGGCGATCCAGGCCGGTGTTTCCGACTACATCGGTAAACCCTTCTCCAACGAACAGCTGGTGACCAAGGTCAAAAAGGCCCTGCAACGTGCTGGCAAGCTGCAGGCGCTGATGTCCAGTGCGCCGCCCAAGATGCTGAGCACGGGCGGCTTCGCCAACGACTCGCTGGCTGCACTCACCGGCGGCAAGGCCGAGGTGGTAAAGACCAGTGCACCAACCCCGGCAGCTGCCGCCCCTGCCGCCCCTGCTGCACCGAGTGCCGCGCCTGCCGCGGCAAGCAAGTCGCCGGCCGGTCGTGGCCAGGGGCAGCTACGTTTACCGGCGGGCAGTATGGCCTGCGTGATCAAGGCGCTGAGCCTCAAGGAGGCACTGCTGGTGGTCAAACGCACCGAGCAGCTGCCGCAGGTGCTGGAGAGTGCGGTGCTCGACCTGGAACAGGGCGAAGCAGCGGAGACCGCGCGGCTCAATGGCTACCTGCATGCGGTGGCGGCATTCGAACCCAAACCCGACAGCGAATGGCTGCAACTGACCTTTCGCTTCGTCGACCGCGATCCGCAGAAGCTCGACTACCTGTCGCGGCTGATCGCCCGTGGTACCGCGCAGAAGCATTTCAGTCCCGGCGCGTAGTGGTACGACAGGGATCATCTGTATCTGCTCGGAGGTTTTCGGGCGATGTCCCCGCACCATCGACGCCGCTGCTTCTGGTAGGCCCTGCCTCGGCGTAAGCCGTTATCCCCCTCGCCGGCACGCTGCTGGGCTTGCCAGCCCGTCGCCCGGGGTAATCCAGTGCGCTGTGCCGACCAATGGCGGTGAGCCGGTTCACAGCCTGACGGTCGGTGTCTCGCGCGCTCCGTGCTGCGCTGCTAGTCTTGCTAACCCGGATATCAAAAAGCCATAAGATCCGAGTCGTTATGCTAGGGCGTCTGATTATTCTCTGCAGTCTGCTGGTCTTTTGCGGCCAGGCCGCTGCGCTGACCATCTACAAGTACGTCGACAAGAACGGCGTGGTGACCTATAGCGATCAGGCTACGCCTGGCGCGCAGGTGTTCGTCTTCAATGACCGCATGGTCGAGCGCCTGGACAACCAGGTGAAGCTGGAAACCAAGAAGCACGAAGCCGGCGAGACCCTACTGATTCGCAATGACCTGTATGCCCCGGTGGAAATCGAACTGAAGCTGGAGCAGGTACAGAACGCCGTCGGTGCGCCGGACAAACCGATTCGCTGGGTGCTGCCACCGCGCAGCAATATCCGCCTGGCCACCCTCGCCCCGCAGGACGCCTCCAAGCCGCTGCGCTACAAACCCAGGTTGCGCTACGCCCTCGGTGATCCGCGCCTGCAGCCGAGCATCCATCGTTATCCGCTACCTTGGCGCGGTGGCCCGTTCCGTCAGACTCAGGGCGCCAATGGCACCTACAGCCATTTCACGCCCAAGGGCCGCTATGCGGTGGACATCGCCATGCCCGAGGGCACGCCCATCGTCGCCGCGCGCGGTGGTGTGGTAGTCAAGACCGAGAACCAGCAGAGCGGCCGCGGCAACAATCCGGCCGGCAACTTCGTGCGCATCCTGCATGACGACGGCACCATGGGCGTCTACCTGCATCTGATGAAGGGCTCGGTCAGCGTGCGTGAAGGCCAGCGGGTGGAAACCGGCAGCCTGTTGGCGCGCTCCGGCAACACCGGCAACAGCACCGGTCCGCACCTGCATTTCGTGGTGCAGCGCAACGTCGGTCTGGCCGTCGAGTCCATTCCCTTCAACTTCCGTCAGCCGGTCAACAGCCTGCCGAACTTCGCCGTCGGCGGCGAATAGCTCGGCAAGGCCTGCCGGCTACGCTCCTTCTGCGGATATCCCGCCGCAACACTGTCGCGCGCTCGCGCATTTCTGGTGTTTCCGTTGTTGCGCAGTGGCGCCGGTGCGCATGGCGCACCCTACGGGGCATGCGTGTACCGCGAACGGGGCTGGTGCCTGAGCGCCATTGGTAGGGTGCGCCGCGCGCACCGCGTTACTGCCGATGCTGTGGTTTGCCTGCTCCCTGCAGTGTTTTCCTTAAGTCACCCCCCTGTGCTGTCGCCTTTGTAATCGGTACGTCCGCCGCCAGCGCGACGCAGGCGGAAGTTGGCCTTCCGCTCGTCGTTCAGCAGTGTGCAAGCGGAAAGGATCTTTCACCTGGCGGAACGCCTAAAGCCCTCTAGATCAAGGGTTTCAGCTGTTGGCACCGCTATTGCTATCTCACAGGAAAACGGGTGTCCGACTATGGCTATCGATTCAGATTACGTTCAAAGCATGGCGACCCAGCTGGCCCAATACGAAATTCAGGGCCAGTTGGCCAAGGCCAACCGCAACCAGGCCGCATACAAGGCGCAGCTCAGTGCCCTGACCAGCCTGGATACTGCGCTGAAGACCTTCAAGACGGCTGCCAGCGGCCTCAAGCTGGCCGGCAGCAGCATGCTGGTCAACAGTGCGAGCTTCAGCCAGGAAGGTTATGCCAGCGCTACGGTGGGCTCCAAGGCTGTGGCCGGCAGTTACGACTTTTTCGTTCAGCAATTGGCCAGCAAGAGCCAGGTTGCCCTGCAAGGGCTGCAGGACGGCGACCTCGGCAGTGGCAGCCTGACCATCGGCCAGGGCGGTGATGCGTTCAATGTCGACCTCGGCGCCGTCGCCACACTCGATGAGCTGGCCGCAGCGATCAACGGCGCGAGTGACAACAATGGCGTCAAGGCGACCCTGGTACGCAGCAATGGCCAGGTCAACCTGGTGCTGACCAGCGAGAAAACCGGCGCCGACCAGGCCATCAGCCTGAGCGCCAGTGGCAATGCCGCGGTTGAAGGTGCGGTGGCCAGCAGGCAGGAGCTGTCCGTGGCCAAGGACGCCATCGTGCGTCTGGGTGGCGAGACCGGTATCGAGCTGACCAGCACCAGCAACACCTTCGACAACATCATCGACGGCGTCAGCCTGACCTTCAACAAGGCGCACAAGAGCGGTGACGCGCCGCTGACCATGGAAGTCGGCCAGGACCAGAAAGCCACCAAGGAGAAGGCGCAAACCTTCGTCAGCGCCTTCAATGCGCTGATGACCAGTTTCGACTCGCTCACCTCCAGCGGTAGCGAGAGTGGTGGTCGCGGGCCTCTGGCTGGCGATGCCAGCGTGCGCGCCATCGAGACCATGCTCAACCAGTTGGTGCGCACCTCGTTCGGCGGTGTGAGCCTCACCGAGTTCGGCATCGTCGCCGACCGCAACGGCAAGCTGACCATCGACAACGCCCGCTTCGAGAAGGCCGTGGCAGCCAACCCGGAAGGCTTCGAGAAGCTGTTTACCGACAAGGGCAACCTGCTCGATACCCTGGACAAGAACCTGGCGGTCTACACCAGCAGCGCCGGCGGCCTGCTGACCAATCGCAAGGACACCCTCAACACCCAGCTGCGCCGTGTCGATCAGCAGTTCGACACCATCCAGAAGCAGTACGACTCCTACTACAGCCGCTATCTCCGTCAGTACACCGGTCTCATGCAGACCATGGCGGCGATGGAGCAGACCTACGGAATGTTCTGATGAGTGCCTACAACCTCAACGAAAGTTACGACAGCTATCGCACCGTGGACCTCGAGGCGCGCGCTGCTGCGGCCTCGCCCTACGAACTGGTGCTGGTGCTGTTCGACGGCCTGCTCGACGAGCTGGCGCGTGCTCGTGGTCATATCGAGGCCAAGCGTTACCAGCAGAAGGGCCAGTCCCTGGAGAAATGCCTGAACATCCTCGGCGGTCTCAATGGTGCCCTCGATTATGAGAACGGCGGCGAGTTGGTGCAGGGGCTGGCGCGGCTCTACGACTACTGCATCTATCGCCTCTCCGATGTCAGCGTGAGCCTGTCGCTGGAGGGGTTGGACGAAGTGGTCGGCTTGCTCGGTGTGCTGCGCGAAGGCTGGGAAGGCGTGAATGCAACGCGCAAGTGAACTGCGCGCCCTGCAGCACCTGCATGGCCAGTTGGCCGAGGCGCTGGAGCAGGGCGACTGGACGCGCATCGGTGAGATCGATGCGCTGATCCGCTCGTGCCTGCAACTGCTGGCCGGACTGCCGACGCTGAGCGACGAAGTGCGCGAGGCCAAGCGGCATCTGCAGCAGTTGCACGGACAGGCGCGCATCGCCTGCGCGCAAGAGTGCGAGCGGGTGCGTCGGCTACTGCTGACGCACCTGGAATACGCCGAAGGGCGCAGCGCATACATGCGCGTCGATCTGTATCAAGGTGGGAGATAAAAGGTGCTGCAAGCGATCAATGCCAATGCTCAGGTGAACCTGACGGACTCCGCCGGGCAAACTCTGCCGGCCGGTTTTGCCCAGGCTCGGAGCGCTGGCGGTGAAACGCCGCCGTTCGATCTGCAACTGGCCGTACAGGGCTTCACCGCCGAGCTACGGGCACCGCTGAGTGAAGAGGCCGCTGCCGTGAAGGTCACCCTCAGCGAAGCGGATGCCGAGCAGTGGCTGGCCAGCGTGCTGGACCAGCAGGCCGTGCGAATCGAGGCGCGTGAAACACCCGAGCAGGCGCTGCATGAACCGCTGCATCAGGACGGCTCGGAACAGAGCGAGCAGGCTGGCGTGTTGCCTGCCGAGCTCCTCGGCCAGACGCAGCCGCAGCCGCAGCCGCAGCCGCAGCCGCAGCCGCAGCCGCAGCCGCAGCCGCAGCCGCAGCCGCAGCCGCAGCCGCGTGAGCCGTTGCCCGCTCAACCGTCGCCCAGCGCCAGTGCTCCAGCGCTCAGCCAGCAATCGTTGTCACCCCAGGTAGCGGCGCCCATGCCGCAGATGGCAGCCGAGATCGCGATACAGACTGCGGCGCCGGCCATGGCGACCGAGGTCATCGAGACGAGCGATCTCGAACGCCTGCCGAGCATCAGCACGGACGCAGATAAAACCATTCCCGGCAGCGCAACATCCTCCGCCGCGACTGCTACGCCGCTGACGGCCGAGCGTCCGCTCAAGCTGCATGCACCACAGACGCAGTGGGGCGAGCAAATGCTGGCCAGCCTACGTGAGCATGTGGAGCTGCAGATCAACCAGCGCATACAGAACGCCACCATCCGCCTCGACCCGCCGGAGCTGGGCAGCCTGGAAATTTTCCTCAGTCATGAGTCCGGCCGCCTCAGCGTGCAGCTCTCGGCCGCCAACGCCGATGTCGCCCGCCTGTTGCAGCAGACCAGCGAGCGCCTACGTCAGGAGCTGGTCGGGCAGAACTTCGTGCAGGTCAACGTGCAGGTCTCCGCCGATGCTCAGGGCGGTCGTCAGCAGCAACAGGCGCAAGCGCAGCGCTGGATCGCCGAGGATGAGGTGGCCGCTGCCGTCGCGCTACCCGCCAGCGGCGAGCGCAATGGCGTGCAATCGACCAGCGATGTGCTGGTCACCGTTTAATTTCCCGTTAGTGAATCGAGAGTAGTCATGACAATGCCGCGCGTCCTCCTGCTGCTGGTTATCTTCAACACCCTGGTGGTGGTTGGCGGCACCATCTTCAATTACGCCACGCTCAAGTCCATGCAGACCGGCCAGGCCGTGCTCGGCATTTCTGCTGGCAATGCCGGCAGCGAAGTGGAGGAAGCCAACAGCGAATACCGCTTCTTCCCCATCGAGAAGGTCATCGTCAGCCTCAAGGGCGAGCACCGCGAGCACTACTTCGTACTCGACCTGGTGCTGCAGGCCGACCTCGAAACCGATCCGAAGAAGCTCGAGCAGATCGACCCGATGGTGCGCAATTCAGTGGTCGCCCACCTGTCTGCCATGACCTTCGAGAAGCTGCGTGGCATGCCCATTCCAGAGCTGCAGGGCACGCTGGAAAGCGCGCTGTTCGATGACTTCGCCAGCAAGAAGCTGGCGATGCCGTTCGCCAATGTGCTGGTCAGCAAACTGATCGTCCAGTAGGTACCTTTGCCATGAACGCCAACTGCGCCATTGACTATCGCTACGCCGCCGAACAGGGCGGGGCTGCGCTGTTCGCCCCGGGGGCCGAGCAGAAGTGGCTGTTGCAGTACCTGCCGCTGGTCAAGCGCATCGTCAGTCAGCTGGCGTTGCAGGCCAACCAGGTGCTCGACCGCGAAGACATGGAGCAGATCGGTCTGATGGGCTTGCTCGAATGCCTGCGCCGCTATGGCACACCGGACGAGCAGTTCGGTCGCTTCGCCGCGCTACGCATCCGTGGTGCGATTCTCGATGAACTGCGCCGCCAGGACTGGCGGCCGCGCCAGGTGCGCCAGCAGACCCACAGGATTCGCGACGCCATTCGCCAGTTGGCGCGGCAACTGGGTCGTGTGCCGCAGGAGGAAGAGATCCTCCAGGCGACCGGAATCAGTGCCAAGGATTATCAGGAGTTTCTCCAGGCCGATGCCTGCGAAGCCATCGAAAGCCTCGATGAGTTGCTGCAGAACGGCCACGAGGGCTTCGCCTGTGGCAGCAGTGCGGTCGAGGACCGCGTGCTCAAGGAGCGCCTGCTGACTCAGGCGCTGAGCCAGCTCAGCGAGCGCGAACGGCTGGTGCTGACCCTTTACTACCAACATGAGCTGAGCCTCAAGGAAATCGCCCTGGTGCTGGAGCTGAGCGACGCGCGCGTCTGCCAGTTGAGCAAGCAGGCGATCGCCAAGGCCAGCCGCTACCTGAACGAGAGAGGCTAGGGTGCAGAAGTTATTAGGTGCATTGATCATCGTCGCCTGCGTGCTCGGTGGCTACGTCATGGCCCATGGCGAGCTGGCCATGCTCTGGCAGCCGGCCGAGGTGATCATCATCGTCGGGGCGGGCTTTGGTGCTCTGGTGGTGGCCAATCCCAAGGACGTGCTGATCGAGATGCTGCATCAGATCAAAGGCGTGTTCGTCTACAAGAAACGTGGCGAGGAATTCCAGCGCCAGTTGTTGATGCTGCTCTATGAGTTGCTGGAGATGGTCGATGTCGGCGGCCTCAAGGTGCTCGACGCGCATATCGAGGAGCCCGAGCAGAGCGAGCTGTTCGCCAAGTACCCGCTGATCCGTCAGGAGAAGAACCTGATGGCCTTCATCGCCGACAACTTCCGCCTGATGGCCATGGGCAAGATCAGCGCCCATGAACTCGAAGGCTTCCTCGAGCAGGAGCTGGAGGCGATGGAGCATGTGCTGATGCAGCCGTCGCGCTCGCTGCACAAGATCGGCGAAGCCATGCCGGGCTTCGGCATCCTCGCGGCGATCCTCGGCATCGTCATCACCATGGGCAATATCGGCGGTTCGGTGGCCGAGATCGGCGCGCACGTGGCGGCGGCGCTGGTGGGCACCTTCCTCGGTATCTTCATGTGCTACTGCGTGATGGAGCCTCTTTCCAGTGCCATGGGCCAGTGCATCAAGACCGAGATGTCGGCGCTCGAATGCGTGCGCACCACCCTGGTTGCCCACGTTGCTGGCAAGCCCACGTTGCTGGCGGTGGACGCCGGGCGCAAGCTGATCGAGCAGGACGTCAAACCGGCGTTCAAGCAGCTGGAGATCTGGGTCAACCGTTACGAAGATGAAAGGGACGCGGCATGAAACCGCGTGCCGGTGAAGGCCATGAAATCATCATCAAACGTCGTAGCAAGAAGGGTGGCCACGACGGGCATGGCGGTGCCTGGAAGGTAGCCTTCGCCGATTTCACCATGGCCATGATGGCGCTGTTCATGGTGCTGTGGATCATCCAGCCGCAGACCCAGGACGCCAGCCGCGCCAATGCCGACCAGCTGAACAATCCATTGGTCGATGGTGGTGCCGGCATCTTCGATGGCACCAGCACCACGCCGCTGGACCTCGATGGTGTGCCGGTGCAGGTCAGCCCGCGTCAGGATCGGGAAAATCAGGCCCGCACTCCCGAGGAAGATCCGGGCGCGGAACAGGGCGATGGCCAGCCGGGACCCGCTCGCCGGCCACACTATGCCGAGTCGCAGCAGATGCAGGATCTGGCCAAGCTGATGGAGACGCTGGCGCTACAACTGGATGCCGAGGCCAACATCGAAGTGCAGGTGGTGCCGCAGGGCTTGCGTATCCTGGTCAAGGACGATGCCCAGCGCTTCATGTTCAACCGCGGCAGTTCCCACCTGAATCCGCACTTCGAAAAGCTGCTGCAGCGTCTGGCTGGGATTCTGGCGCGGGTGGAAAACCATCTGATCATCAGCGGCCACACCGACTCCATGCCCTATCGCGGCGTGGTCGGTGGTTACAACAACTGGAACCTCTCCGGCGACCGCGCGCTGCGTGCCCGCAACGTGCTGGTCGAGGCTGGCCTGCCGAGTGGCAACGTGCTGCAGGTCGCTGCTCAGGCGGATGGCATGCCCTTGTTGCCCAGTGATCCGGAGAACGGCGCCAACCGGCGTATCGAGCTGCTGTTGCTGACCAGTCAGGCCGAAGGCCTGTACCGCGAGTTGTTCGGCGAGGCCCAGGTGCGCGTGGAGTACCGTGCCGAGGGTGCGCAGCTCAGCGCGCCAGAGTCTTGAGTCGTGACCAGCTTCGCTCTACAGATTGCGCGCCGGGCAGTAGATCTGCCGAGTCTCCAGCGCATAGAGACAGCCATCGAGGCTGGTCAGGCGAATGGTCGAACCCTTGTGTCGACCGTAGAGCAGGTTGAACACCAGTTCGTCGTCGAGTTCGCTGGCCAGCCCGGTGACCTGACCGTCTTCGACGCGCAGCCGGTAGTTGCCGAGGAAGCCGTACTCCACCACCCCCGACGTCTCCAGGATGCTGTCGCCCTGCCGGGTCATGGCATAGAAACGACCATGGTTGACCTGCAGGCTGTGGCTGATTTCCAACACCTGGCCGTTGCTCAGATGAACCTGACCGGTGGACTGGTAACGACCGTCGAGCTCGGCGCTGGAAATGAAGTTCAGCCACAGCACGAGCATGCTCAGCAGCATCGCCAAGGCCGTGGCGAGCATGGTCAGCAACCAACCGCCGCTGATGCCGCACTGTTTGCCCTGGCTCATGGCAGACACCTGCTCAGTTGGGCATCGGCCACCTGATTCAGCTGGCTTTCGTGCAACATCAGCGAGCGTGCACCACCATTGGCCTGCAAGCACAGCAGTTCATAGAAACCGCCGCGCAGGCTCAGTACCAGGTTGGCCGGTTTGCTGGCCAGTACCGTAAGCCGGCTGGTCAGGCCGTGAGTCTGCAGAATCAGCTGCTGCAGCCTTTGTGGGTCTTGATCGATGTAGCGCACCTGCAGTGAGCCCAGATTCATTTCGCTGCTGTGCAGGTCCTTGGGTTGGCTGATGGTGTACAGCACCGTGAACAAGGCGATACCGATGATGCTGAACAGGCTCAGCAGAAGCAGCCAGGATGCCCGCTGACGACTGTGGCGGCGCAGAAAGGCTGGCTGTGGGGGCGGCGTATCGAGTGCTTCGCTGACTGCGCCGATGTCGTCGATGCTCGGTGGATAGACCAGATAGTTGGGGTTCAGCAGATAGCCGCGGCGCGGCAGGGTCTGGATGATCTCGCGGCTCTTCTCGTCGCCCAGTACCTGGCGCAGGGTGTAGATCTGCTGGTTGAGGCTGCCCTGGCCGACCACCCGGTCGGCCCAGGCGTGGCTCATCAGTTCCTCGCGCGAAACCACTTCACCAGGCTCGCGCAGCAAACGCTCGAGCAGACGGCTGCCGGAGTAGCCCAGATCGATCTTCTCTTCGATGCCGCTCTTTACCAGGGTCAGCTGATACAGCGCCGGGTAGAAATGCGCGTAACAATCGCTGCGCCCGGTTCTGATGATCAGGCACGCAATGTTGCTTTCCGGCTCGGCTAGCGGCGTTTCGGGGCTGGTGTTCATGCGGTCCTTGAGGCGAGCGGCAATTCCATGCGGGAAGTTTTCCGGCGACAGACGGTCGGCATTCTGGCGCCAGGGAAATGCAGTGGCAAGTCTTGTGCCAGTTGTTACCTGAGAGAGCGGGCTGTTTATCGCAGCCGGGATTGATTCAATACTAGCCGTCTTGGGCGGAAGCCTGTGCGTTTAGCGAGGCTCATCGAGGCTGCGTCGATCATGCCGGAGCCAGATGACGGTTGCTCATTTGGGCATGCGAGAGGGCGGGGAATTACGGCGGGGGAAATGAAAACGCCCCGTCGAGACGGGGCGTTGGGGGCGGCGCCATCCTTTGCGCCTGGATGACGCGGGATCAGCCCAGCAGGGACATGACCATGCCCGGCATCTGGCCGGCTTGTTTGAGCATGGAGATGCCCGACTGCAGCAGCATGGAGTTCTTGCTCATGTTGGCGCTTTCCTTGGCGAAGTCGGCGTCCATGATGCGACCCTTGGCCATGTCAGTGTTGTCCTTCATGTTGCCGAGGTTGTTGGCGGTGTGGTTCAGGCGGTTGATGTTGGCGCCGAACTGAGCGCGCAGCGCACCGATCTCGTCCAGAGCGGTCTCTGCCAGGGTGATTGCGGCGTTGGCGCCGGCCTGGGTCTCAAGCTGCTGGTCGGCGGCCGGAGCAGCGGCGAACTGAGAGTTCAGCGCACCCAGAGCTGCGGTCAGGGTGCCGACGTCGGCGCTGACATCCAGAGCAAGGGTTTCGGTGGCGCTGGCGCCGATCTGGAAGCTCATGCCGCCAGCGGTACCGAACTTGCCGCCGGTACCGGCGATGTCGAACAGGGCCTCACCAGCGTACTTGGTATTGGTCATGATGTTGGCCAGCTCTTTGCCCAGTTCGTTGAACTCGGCCGAGAGAGCCAGACGGTCGTCTGCGCTGTTGGTGTCGTTCGCCGCCTGAGTGGAGAGATCTTTCATGCGCTGAACGATATCGGTCATTTCGCTGAAGGCGCCTTCGGCGGTCTGCAGCAGCGATACGGCGTCGCTGGTGTTGCGCATGGCCACGTCCATACCGCGGGACTGGGCGTTCAGACGGGTAGCGATCTGCAGGCCGGCGGCGTCGTCGGCAGCGGAGTTGATGCGGAAGCCAGTGCCCAGACGCTGCTGGTTGGTGCCCAGGGCGTTGTTGGTCTTGCCCAGGTTGGTCTGGGTGATCAGCGAGGAGTAGTTGGTATGAATCGACAGAGCCATGATGATATTCCTTCAGTTGAGTGAAGCTGGCTGTGATTGCCTGCTGTAAGTGAAGGGCGACCGGCTTCTGGCGCTGATTAAATGGCGTTGGAGTTTTTTTCGATCCTGACTCAGGAGTCGCTCTGGCATGCGGACTGAAATGAAAAACGGCGACCCTCGGGTCGCCGTTTTTTTGAAAACCAGGCGTGATCAGCCGATTTCGATCATCTCGAAATCCATCTTGCCGACGCCGCAGTCAGGGCATAGCCAGTCTTCCGGCACGTCTTCCCAGCGGGTGCCGGGAGCGATGCCGTCATCCGGCCAGCCCTGGCTCTCGTCGTAAATCAGTCCACAGACCACGCATTGCCACTTTTTCATATAAACCTCAGGCCAATCTCACGGTGTTGCGCGACGCAAGCTACCGCAATTGCACTGACGCGCCAAGCTGGCTGGCGGCAATCGCCGCCAGCCAGGGACCAACCAAAGTCGGGTCGCACAGTGCACGACCCGTCAGAGGTCAGCGACTGGTCATCAGCGGATCGGTCAGCGCCATGCCGTACATCGCCACCAGCGCGATCAGGCCGGCTGCAGCGAGGTAGTAGAGCGTCGGCAGGATGGTCTTGCGCAGGGTGATACCTTCGCGCCCGAGCAGACCAACGGTCGCCGAGGCCGCTACCACGTTGTGGATGGCGATCATGTTGCCCGCCGCCGCACCGACCGACTGCACCGCCACCATCATCGCCCCGGATACGCCGATCAGCTCGGCAGCATTGAGCTGGAACTGCGACAGCATCAGGTTGGATACGGTGTTGGAGCCGGCGATAAAGGCGCCCAGGGCGCCGACCGCCGGGGCGAAGAAGGGATACACGCCGCCGACGCTGTCGGCCACCAGTTGCGCCATCGCCACCGGCATCGACATCAGGTCACTGCCGTTGACCCCCGAGTTGATCAGGATACGCACCATGGGAATGGTGAAGATCAACACGAAGCCGGCGCCGAGCAGGGTCTTGCTCGACTCGCCTACCGCCGCCTTGAGCTCGGTCAAGCGCATGCGGTGCAGGAAGAAGGTCACCAGCACCACCATGCACAGGATGCCCCCTGGCAGATACAGCGGCTCGATGGTGCCGGATACGCCGGTCTCACCGAGGATGTCCTTCCAGCCGAAGCTCAGGCTCATCAGCGCCGCTTTCACCTCGGGGAAGGTTCGCGAGATGACCAGGAACACCGCCAGCAGCAGATAGGGCGCCCAGGCCATGGGCACCGAGATCGGCGCCTTGCCGGCCACCTCATCCAGCTTCATCTCGATCTTGCCCATCCAGTCGGACGGCCAGTCCTTGGGATCGGCAAAGTCCCAGCTTTCCTTCGGCAGCAGGAAGCCGGCCTTGGCCGCCGGCACCACGATGGCCAGGCCAACCAGGGCGCCGATCATCGAGGGGAATTCCGGGCCGAGGAACACGCCGGCGGCCATGTACGGCAGGGAGAAGGCGAAGGCGGTGAAGATGGCGAACGGCGCGATGGCCAGGCCTTCCTTCCAGCTCTGATTCTTGCCGAAGAAGCGCGTCATGATCATCACCATGATCAGCGGCATCAGCAGGCCGATCAGGCCGTGGGTGATGGCCACCCGCGAGTAGATCAGGTGGAAGAAGGTTTCCCAGGTGCTGCCGGTGGCCACCAGTTGTTCGGTGATGCCGGTTCTGTCCAGGCCGGCGCCGACACCCACCAGGATCGGCGTACCCACCGCACCGAAGGAGACAGGTGTGGACTGCACCATCATCCCCAGTACCACCGCGGCCAGTGCCGGGAAGCCCAGGGCTACCAGCAGCGGTGCGGCCACGGCAGCCGGGGTGCCGAAACCGGAGGCGCCCTCGATGAAGCAGCCGAACAGCCAGGCGACGATCAGCGCCTGTACGCGGCGATCCGGACTGATATTGGAGAAGCCCCGGCGGATCGCCGAGATACCTCCGGAGTGCTTGAGGGTGTTCAGCAGCAGGATCGCGCCGAAGATGATCCACAGGATCGAGGCCGTGAGAATCAGCCCCTGCAGGCTGGAGGCGATGACCCGGTTGAGGGACATGTCCCAGGCCAGCAGGCCGATCAGGGCGGTGAGGACGAACACCAGCGGCATCGCGTACTTGGCCGGCCAGCGAAAGCCGATCAGCAGTACACCCGCTAGTACCAGTGGCACGAAGGCCAGGATGGACAGCAGCGTTTGACTCATGGGTTGGTTCCTTCTTTTTCTTGTGAACCACAGTTTTCCGGGGACACCCGGCGCCACGCATCTGGAAGGACCGGGCGCCACGGCACCGGCCTTTCCGCGAGCCGCGACGGCAGCCGCCGCGCTCATGCTCGAAAGCCCCGACGGTCAGAAACCGTCAGGGCTTGCTACTGCTCAGTGGGAGGGGCTTTAGCCGCGAGCTTTTTGTAGTTGGTTTGTCGCGGCTAAAGCCCCTCCCACATTACTTAGGCCTCCTGCTTGAAGCGCAAACGCCAGGCATGCAGCAGCGGCTCGGTGTAGCCGGACGGCTGCTCGCGGCCCTTGAACACCAGGTCACTGGCGGCGCGGAAGGCGTGGGATTGCTCGAAGTTCGGTGCCATCGGGCGGTAGGCCGCATCGCCGGCGTTCTGCCCGTCGACCACCTGCGCCATGCGCTGCAGCGTCTCGCGTACCTGGGCCTCGCTGACCACGCCGTGGTGCAGCCAGTTGGCGATGTGCTGGGCGGAGATGCGCAGGGTGGCGCGGTCTTCCATCAGGCCGACGTTGTGGATATCCGGCACCTTGGAGCAGCCGACGCCCTGCTCGACCCAGCGCACCACGTAACCGAGGATGCCCTGGCAGTTGTTGTCCAGTTCCTGCTGGATATCGCTGGCGCTCCAGGGGCGTTCGGCGCTGACCGGTACGCTGAGCAGGTCATTCAGCAGGCTGTCGCGCTGACTGGCCAGGTCGATCAGCTCCAGCTCGCTCTGCACCGCCTGCACGTCGATCTGGTGGTAGTGCAGGGCGTGCAGCACGGCGGCGGTCGGCGACGGCACCCAGGCGGTGTTGGCGCCGGCTTTCGGGTGGCCGATCTTCTGTTCGAGCATGGCCGCCATCAGGTCCGGCATGGCCCACATGCCTTTGCCGATCTGCGCCTTGCCGCGAAGTCCGCAGGCCAGGCCGACCAGCACGTTGTTGCGCTCGTAGGCCTGGATCCAGGCGCTGGATTTCATATCGCCCTTGCGCAGCATGGCGCCGGCTTCCATGGCCGTGTGCATCTCGTCACCGGTGCGGTCGAGAAAGCCGGTGTTGATGAAGGCCACCCGCGCGCTGGCGGCCTCGATGCAGGCCTTGAGGTTGACGCTGGTGCGCCGTTCCTCGTCCATGATGCCCATCTTCAGGGTATTGGCCGGCATGCCCAGCAGCTGTTCGACGCGACCGAACAGCTCGTTGGCGAAGGCCACTTCGAACGGGCCGTGCATCTTCGGTTTGACGATATAGACGCTGCCGGTGCGCGAGTTACCGCGACGCTTGAGGTCGTGCAAGGCGATCAGGCTGGTGACCACCGCATCGAGGATGCCCTCGGGAATTTCATGACCTTCGCCATCGAGGATGGCCGGGTTGCTCATCAGGTGGCCGACGTTGCGCACGAACAGCAGCGAGCGACCGTGCAGGCTCAGTTCGCTGCCATCTGCAGCGGTGTAGGTGCGATCGGGGTTGAGGCGGCGGGTGATGCGCTTGCCGCCCTTGTCCAGCTCCTCGGCCAGGTCGCCTTTCATCAGGCCCAGCCAATTGCGATAGATCACTACCTTGTCGGCGGCGTCGACGGCGGCCACCGAGTCCTCGCAGTCCATGATGGTCGACAGCGCCGCTTCCATCAGCACGTCCTTCACACCGGCGGCATCAGTGCGGCCGATGGGGCTGCCCGCGTCGATCTGAATCTCGAAGTGCAGGCCGTTGTTTTTCAGCAGCACGGCGCTCGGCGTGGCGGCCTCGCCTTGGAAACCGACGAACTTCTCCGGTTGCGCCAGGGAGGTCTGCGCGCCGCTGCTCAGGGTCACCTTCATCTGGCTGGCGACCACGGCATAGGCACTGGCGTCTGCGTGCGAGCCCTTGGCCAGCGGTGCGGCCTGGTCGAGGAAGGCGCGGGCGAAGGCGATCACCTTGGCGCCGCGTACTTCGTTGTAGCCCGGGCCCTTGCTGGCACCACCCTCTTCGCTGATCGCGTCGGTGCCGTACAGGGCGTCGTACAGCGAGCCCCAACGGGCGTTGGCAGCGTTGAGCGAGTAACGTGCATTCATTACCGGCACCACCAGTTGCGGGCCGGCCTGGGTGGCGATTTCGCTGTCGACGTTGGCGGTGGTCGCCTTGACCTTCTCCGGCTGCGGCAGCAGATAGCCGATGGCGCCGAGGAAGGCGCGGTAAGCGTTCATGTCGCGGATCGGGCCGGGGTTGGCGCGATGCCAGGCATCCAGTTCGGTCTGCAGACGGTCGCGCTCGGCCAGCAGGGCACGGTTGCGCGGTGCCAGGTCATGCACCAGCGCGTCAAAACCACTCCAGAAGGCTGCCGCCTCGATCCCGCTGCCGGGCAGCACTTCGCTTTCGATGAATTGCTTGAGCTCGGCGGCTACCTGCAGGCGCTGACATTGCACGCGTTCGGTCATTTTTCTGTTCTCCTGTCATTCGCTCCCCTCTCCCTTTGGGAGAGGGGCTGGGGGTGAGGGTTCCTGGCTGTGCGCCGTAACGCCCTCATCCGGCACTTCGTGCCACCTTCTCCCGGAGGGAGAAGGGCATCAGTTGGCGGCTACGCCGCATGTTCAAAGGGCCGCAATACCCGCCTTGGCCACCTGCGCATCCTGCTCGGCCTTGACCCCGGACACGCCCACGGCACCCACCACCTGGCCATCCACCAGCACCGGCACGCCACCCTCAAGCGAGGTAATCAGCGGCGCGCTGAGGAAGGCGTTGCGCCCGCCATTGACCATGTCCTCGTAACCCTTGGTTTCGCGGCGACCGATGGCGGCGCTGCGCGCTTTCTCGGTGGCGATATAGGCGCCGATCGGCGCGCAGCCGTCGAGGCGTTCCAGTGCCAGCGGGTGACCGCCGTCATCGACCACGGCGATGGCCACAGCCCAGCCCTGTTGCTGCGCTTCGCTGCGGGCCGCCTGGAGGATCTGGGCAACTTCGTTCTGGCTGAGTACGGCTTTGTGTTGCATGGCATACCTCATTCTTGGCTTTTCTCCCCTCGCCCATTTATGGGAGAGGGGCCGGGGGAGAGGGTTCAGGCTTTCACGCCATGGCCTCTTCGACTATTTCGATCCAGTGCCTTACCGGCGTACGCCCGGCGCCGTCCAGATGGGTCTGGCAGCCGATATTGGCGGTGACGATGGCGTCCGGTTTGCCGCTTTCCAGGGCGTTGAGCTTGTTGTCGCGCAGCTGGCGTGACAGCGCCGGCTGGGTCAGCGAATAGGTGCCGGCCGAGCCGCAGCACAGATGGCTGTCCGGCACGGCAGTGAGGCCGAAACCGAGGCGTGTCAGCACGACTTCAACCGCGCCGCCGAGCTTCTGTGCATGCTGCAGCGTGCAGGGGCAATGGAAGGCCAGGCGCTGCTCGGCACGTACCTGCAGCTTTTCCAGCGCCTCGCTTTGCAGCACCTCGACCAGGTCCTTGGCCAGGGCGCCGACTCGCGCCGCCTTGGCCGAGTACGCCGGGTCGCTGGCGAGCAGGTGGCCATAGTCCTTGACGAAGGCGCCGCAGCCGCTGGCGGTCTGCACGATGGCCTCAATGCCGGCCTCGATGGCCGGCCACCAGGCGTCGATGTTCTGTCGGGCGCGTTGCAGGCCGGCTTCCTGAGCATTGAGGTGATAGTCCACGGCGCCGCAGCAGCCGGCCTCGCGGATTGGTGTGACGCTGATGCCCAGGCGATCGAGCACGCGCGCGGTGGCGGCGTTGGTGTTGGGCGACAGCCCCGGCTGCACGCAGCCTTCGAGCATCAACACGCGGCGCGTGTGCTGCTGCGTCGGACGTGGCTTGGCCGGGCGAATCTCGCGCGGCAGTTTGGCCTTGAGCGCGGCCGGCAGCAGCGGGCGCAGGGCCAGGCCAGTCTGGGTCAGCGTCTTGAACAGCGCCGGCCGTGGCACCACGGTACGCAGGCCCTGACGCAGCAGGCGTTCGTTCAGTGGCCGCGGCACCGCCTGCTCGACCACTTCGCGGCCGATATCCAGCAGATTGTGGTACTGCACGCCGGAGGGGCAGGTGGTTTCACAGTTGCGGCAGGTCAGGCAGCGATCCAGGTGCTGTTGGGTCTTGGCCGTGACTTCGTTGCCTTCGAGCATCTGCTTGATCAGATAGATGCGCCCGCGCGGGCCGTCCAGCTCGTCGCCGAGCAACTGATAGGTCGGGCAGGTGGCGTTGCAGAAGCCGCAATGCACGCAGGAGCGCAGGATGCGTTCGGCTTCCTCGGCGCGCGGCAGGCGTTTGGCCTGTTCACTCAAATTGGTCTGCACGTCTTATACCTCGGCGTATAGGCGGCCAGGGTTGAAAATACCCTGGGGGTCGAGCTGGTTCTTCAGCTGGCGCTGGTAGCGCAGCAGCGTTGCAGCCAGCGGCTGGAAAGGTTGTGCCTGGCCGGCGGCGAAGCAGGTGGCATGGCCGCCGAGCTTGGCCGTTACGCGCTGGATCAGTTCGCCATCGGCGTCGGTTTTCAGCCAGCGCTGCGCGCCGCCCCAGTCGATCAACTGGCGGCCGGGCAGGTCGAGCAGACCACTGTTGGCTGGCAGCGACAGACGCCAGAGCGTGCCGCTGGCACTGAAGAACGGCAGGCGCTGTTCGCGCAGTTCATGCCAGTAGCCGTTGTCGATCTCTTCGCCACCGAGGCGTTGGCGCGCGGCCTGAACCGAGCCTTGGCCACCCTCCAGGCGCAGGTGCAGCGCCGCACCGTCGTGGCTGGCGGCGCTGATCGGCAGCGGCTGCTGGCCCCATTCGGCGAGCTTGTTCAGGGCGTGCAGAGCGTCCACTTCCAGGCGCAAACTGAGTACCTGGCGCGGTTTGGGCAGCACCTTGAGCGACACTTCGGCGAGCAGGCCGAGGCAGCCGAAGCTGCCGGCCATCAGTCGCGACAGGTCGTAGCCGGCGACGTTCTTCATCACCTCGCCGCCGAAGCGCAGCAGCTTGCCCTGGCCGGTGATCACACGGGTGCCGAGCACCTGATCGCGCACCGAACCGGCCCAGGGCCGGCGCGGGCCGGACAGCCCGGCGGCAACCATGCCGCCGAGGGTGGCACCATCGCCCAGGTGAGGGGGTTCGCACGGCAGCATCTGGTGGTTGGCCTCCAGCGCTGCCTCGATCTCGGCCAGCGGCGTACCGGCGCGGGCGGTAAGTACCAACTCGGTGGGGTCATAGCTGACGATGCCACGATGCAGGCGGGTATCCAGCACTTCGCCCGTGGTGGCACGACCCAGATGGGCCTTGCTGCCGCTGCCCTGGATGCGCAGCGGTGTGGCACTGTTCAGTGCGTGGTTGACCTGTTCCAGCAACGCGGCGCTGGCGTCGAAATCATGCGACATCAAAAACGCTCCAGTTCCGGGAAGGGCAGTTGGCCGTGGTGCACGTGCATGGCGCCGAACTCGGCGCAGCGGTGCAGGGTGGGGATGTTCTTGCCCGGATTGAGCAGACCGCTGGGGTCGAACGCCGCCTTCACCGCGTGGAACAGGGTGATTTCGTCGCTATTGAACTGCGCGCACATCTGGTTGATCTTCTCGCGGCCCACGCCGTGCTCGCCGGTGATGCTGCCGCCGACCTTGACGCAGAGTTCGAGGATCTTGCCGCCGATGGCCTCGGCGCGCTCCAGCTCGCCGGGTACGTTGGCATCGAAGAGGATCAGCGGGTGCATGTTGCCGTCGCCGGCGTGGAACACGTTGGCCACGCGCAGGCCGTACTCCTCGGATAGCTCGGCAATGCCGCGCAACACGCCGGGCAGCTCGCGGCGCGGGATGGTGCCGTCCATGCAGTAGTAGTCCGGCGAGATGCGTCCGACTGCGGGGAAGGCGTTCTTGCG
This sequence comes from Pseudomonas sp. ZH-FAD, assembly GCF_002803095.1. Taxonomy (GTDB): domain Bacteria; phylum Pseudomonadota; class Gammaproteobacteria; order Pseudomonadales; family Pseudomonadaceae; genus Aquipseudomonas. The sequence goes on from NZ_PGLR01000021.1 coordinate 76,260, forward strand.
CCCGGCCCAGAATTTCACCCGCTCGGCTTCGTCGCGAGCCAGGCGCACTTCGGTGGCGCCGGCCTTTTCCAGCACCTCACGCACGCGCTCGCAGTCGTCGGCGACGTCGGCCTCCACACCGTCCAGCTCGCAGAGCAGGATGGCTTCGGCCTCCACCGGGTAGCCGGCATGGATGAAATCTTCGGCGGCGCGAATGGCCAGGTTATCCATCATTTCCAGGCCGCCGGGGATGATACCGGCGGCGATGATGTCACCGACCGCGCGACCGGCCTTTTCCACCGAGTCGAAGGCGGCCAGCAGCACCTTGGCTACCTGCGGCTTGGGCAGCAGCTTGACCGTCACCTCGGTGACGATGCCGAGCATGCCTTCGGAGCCGGTGAACAGCGCCAGCAGGTCGAAGCCGGGGGCGTCCAGGGCGTCGCTGCCGAGGGTCATGAACTCGCCTTCGACGGTGAGGATCTCCACCTTGAGCAGGTTGTGCACGGTCAGGCCGTACTTCAGGCAGTGCACGCCACCGGCGTTTTCGGCGACGTTGCCGCCGATGGAGCAGGCGATCTGCGAGGACGGATCGGGGGCGTAATACAGGTCGAAGGGTGCCGCGGCCTGGGAGATCGCCAGGTTACGCACGCCGGGCTGGACCCGAGCGAAGCGGCCTTCGCGGTTGATCTCGAGAATCTGGTTGAAGCGCGCCATCACCAGCAGGATGCCCTTCTCCAGCGGCAGTGCGCCGCCAGACAGACCGGTGCCGGCACCGCGCGCCACCACCGGCACGCCACGGGCATGGCAGAGCTGGAGCAACTGCTGCACCTGCTCGATGCGCTCGGGCAGCACCACCAGCATGGGTGTGGTGCGATAGGCGGATAGACCGTCGCACTCGTAGGGCTTGAGGTCTTCCCGGGTGTGCAGGATGTCGAGGTCGGGCAGGCGCTGGCGCAGTTCGGCCAGCAGGGCGGCCTTGTCGACCGTGGGTAGCGCGCCGTCGACGCGCTCGTCGTACAGAATGCTCATGGCAGGCTCAATTGTGGACGTTGTTGTTATTGGCGGTCATGCCGCGACCTTGGCCTGCATGTTTAGGCCGCCTGCATTTTTACGTCCATCCTCTTTGGTGCTGGTAGGACCAGTTTCTTTCGTCAGGCTTTCGCTCGGGATAGGTCTAAGGTCTTATTTCACGTGGCTTGCCTGCCGGCATCCATAGGATCTAAGGTGGTCCTTAAAAATTGGTACGACCAGTTCTGCGGAGGTGGCGAATGGACGGGCAACAGGGCGTCGCACGACGTCAGGTGAGTGACGTGGTGGCCGAGCGCATCGAGCGACTGATCGTCGATGGCGTGCTCAAGGTGGGGCAGCCGCTACCGTCGGAGCGGCGCCTGTGCGAAAAGCTGGGCATCTCCCGTTCGGCGCTGCGTGAAGGGCTCAAGGTACTGCGCGGGCGCGGCATCATCGACACCGCCCAGGGTCGCGATTCACGGGTGGCCAAGCTCAGTGGCGAGCGCGACGCCAGCCCGTTGATGCATCTGTTCAACTCGCAGCCGCGCACCCTGTATGACCTGCTGGAGGTGCGCGGCCTGCTCGAAGGCGAGTCGGCGCGCCTGGCGGCGCTGCGTGGCACCGAGGCGGATTTCGTCCTGCTGACCCGGCGCTACGAAGAGATGCTGGCGGCTCATGCACAGGAAAATCCGGTGGACCCGCGTGAACATGCGCGTCTCGACCATGCCTTTCACCTGGCCATCTGCGAGGCCTCGCACAACCCGGTGCTGGTGCACACCCTGCAGTCGCTGACCGATCTGATGCTCAGCACCGTATTCGCCTCGGTGAACAACCTCTATCACCGCCCTGCGCAGAAACGGCAGATCGACCGTCAGCATTCACGGCTATATCACGCGGTCATCGAACGCCTGCCGGAACAGGCCCAGCGCGCCGCTCGTGACCATATCCACAGCATTCGCGACAACCTGCAGGAGATCGAGCAGGAAGAGCAGCGCCTGGTGCGCGCCACCATGCGTCTGGAGGGCTGGGCGTAGGGCGGGTGAAACCCGCCTGATGACGGTGGCGGGTGATCGTTCCCACGCTCCGCGTGGAAACGCGGCCCCAGACGCTCCGCGTCTGCCGCAAGACAGACACATACCGTGACTTGGCGCAGAGCGCCCTCACAGGGGCTACCACGCAGAGCGTGGGAGCCATCTAACCTACTTGTGGGAGGGGCTTTATCCGCGATCTGCCAGACCTGCTCGCCGCTGAAGCGCCTCCCACGTGGCATGACTCCCTACCTGAAGGTGCTGGTCACCACCCCTTCTTCCACCACCTGCGCCTCGATCACCTTCTGGCTGCCGAGGTTGCGCACGCGGATCACCTCGCCTTCGCGACCATTGGCCAGTGCTTCGCCGGTGGCCGACGCGGAGATGCCATCCTGGCTAGCGATGATGGTCACCTGCTGGCCGCGGCGGATCAGCAGGGGCGCGGTGAGCAGGTTCGGCGCGATCAACTGGCCGGCTCGCACGCGGCGCTTGGCGCCCTGGCCGATCACTTCGTCGAGGCTGTTATAGAAGCCGCGAGGGGCCCTGCCGACGTTCACTTCCTGCAGTTGCAACTGTTCGGCAGCGATGGTCTGGCCGCGCTCGATCACCCGTGCAGCATGCACGGCCGGCAGGAACACGCTGGCCTGCACCAGGGCCGTGACGCTCCAGCCGGGCGTATCTGCGCAGCTTAGCTCCAGGCGTTGACGTGACAGGGGCGAGGGATCATCGCTGGCGACCGTCACGCCCAGTGCCTGGGTACAGGTCGGCAGGCGTTCGGCGCTATTGAGCAGGGTGATATTGAGGCTGTGGCGCTGCCCTTGCCAGGCCTGGCGCTTGGCTTCCTCGGCCAGCATCTGCTGCATGTGTACCGCCACGGCCTGATCGATCTGGCCGGCGGCATCGGTCTCGCCGCGCGCAGCGCTCAGCGGCAGCAGGGCAAGGAGGAAAAGCGTCGACGCACAGGCGGAAAAAACCTTTCCGCTTTTCCTCCAAGCCGCGCTTCGATGCGGAAGGACGGCGACGCGGAAGCCGTCTTTCAATCTTGTGAATGCCTTGAAAATCAATGTGATACGGATCTCTTCTGGGGTGGGCACGCTTTGTGCTGAAGGCACCTGGGCACAACCTTGGGTTAAGGGTACCGGTAAATGAGTATACGGATTGATGACGTGGTGGGCGTGCATTCGCGAGCGCTCGAACTGCGCATGCAGCGCAGCGAAATCCTCGCTGCCAACCTGGCCAACGAAGACACGCCAGGCTTTCTCGCCCGTGACATCGATTTCGCTGGCGAGATGCAGCGAGTCGATCCGCAGCAGGCCTTCGCTGCCAGCAGCGCGGATCTCAAGTACCGCGTACCGACCCAGCCGTCGCAGGACGGCAACAGCGTCGAGCTGAGTGTGGAGCAGGCCGCGTTCTCCAAGAACAGCATGGACTTCCAGACCAGCCTGACCTTTCTCAGCATGAAATTCAGGGGCCTGAAACAGGCCATCGAGGGGCGTTGATCATGGCTTTCGACTCCATCTACCGCATCGCCGGCTCGTCGATGAATGCACAGACCGTGCGCCTCAACACCGTGGCCAGCAACCTGGCCAACGCCGACTCGGCTGCGGCCAACGCCGAGGACGTGTACCAGGCACGCAAGCCGGTGTTCGCTGCCGTCTACAACAACGACCAGCTGACCCGCAGCGTGGGCATGGGCGGCGCCCATGTGCAGGTGCTCGATGTGGTCACCGCCGGCCGCGAACCGGTGCGCCGCTACGAGCCGGACAATCCCCTGGCCGATGACCAGGGCTACGTGTTCTACGCCGACATCGACCAGATCGAAGAGATGACCGACATGATGTCGGCCACCCGCAGCTTCGAGACCAGCGTCGAAGTGCTCAATCGCCTGAAAAGCATGCAGCAGGGCCTGCTCAAGCTCGGAGAATCCTGATGACCACGGTCAGCAACAATAGCCAGAACAATCCCGCTTACAGCATCGACGAGGCGGTGAAGCAGTCGGTCAACGTCAGTGACGCGACCCAGCTGGAAAACAACTTCCTCACCCTGATGGTCGCGCAGATCCAGAACCAGGATCCGACCAAACCGGTGGACAGTACCGAGTTCCTCAACCAGTTCGCCGCCATGAGCCAGGTCAAGAGCCTGGAAAACATGGCCTCGCTGAGCAAGAGCAACCTGGTGCTGCTGGACAACCTGCAGACCCTCACCGCCGCTGGCCTGGTCGGCCAGGAAGTGAAGGTGGCGACCGAGCAGCTGGAGCTGGGCGCGGACAAGGTCAAGGGCGAGATCAACCTGGAGCATGCCGCCGGCAAGCTGGCCCTTGTGGTCACCGACAGCAATGGCGTGAAAAAGGAAATCGACCTCGGTTCCCAGGCGCCGGGGCGCGTGCCTTTCGAGCTCGATCCCAAGACCCTGGGCCTCGCGCCGGGCAGCTACAAGGTCGAGGTCAAGAGTGACAGTGGCGAGTACCCCAAGGTCGAAGTGGCCGGCCGCGTCACCCAGGTGCGCGTCAGCGCCCAGGGCCCGGTGCTGGAAGTCATCGGCGTCGGCTCCGTGCCCTTCTACAACATCACCGAATTCGGCCAGACGCAGACCGCCGGTCTGCTCTGAACCCTCCTACTCGTTCAATTCAAAGGTCCAGTCGCCATGAGTTTCAACATCGCCATGACCGGCCTCAGCGCCGTCAACGAACAGCTCAACACCATCAGCCACAACATCGCCAACGCCGGCACCACCGGCTTCAAGTCCTCGCGCACCGAGTTCGGCAGCATCTACGCCGACAGCCAGGCGATGGGCGTGGAGGTGCTGGCCACCACCCAGAGCATCAGCCAGGGCGGCTCCCTGGTGACCACCGGGCGCAGCCTGGATCTGGCCATCTCCGGCGGTGGTTTCTTCGTCACCCGTGATACCAACGGCGATCTGAGCTACACCCGTGCCGGCGTGTTCGGCGCCGACAAGAACAACAACATCGTCAACGCCGCCGGGCAGACCCTGCAGGGTTATCCGGTGGACGCCGCCGGCAACCTGCTGGTCGGCGCCATGGGCGACCTGCAACTGCAGAACGCCAACCTGCCGGCTCGCGCCACCGACACCCTGGCCTTCGTCATGAACCTGGACTCCAACCAGACCGTGCCGGCCACCGCACCGTTCGATCAGGCGGACGTGAACACCTACAACTCCACCTACACCACCAAGGTGTTCGACTCCCAGGGCAAGGAACACACCCTGACCCAGTACTTCGTGAAGACTGGCGACAACACCTGGGACACCTATTACTACCAGGGCAACACCGCCGTCGGCGGCCCGCAGGCACTGACCTTCGGCACCAACGGCACGCTCACCGCGCCGGTCGGCCCGGTCAACGTCGGTTTCGCCCTGCCGGGCGTCGACCCGATGGCGATCGCCATCGACTACAGCAACTCCAGCCAGTACGGCTCGGACTTCGTCGTCACCACCAACCGCGCCAGCGGCTATGCGGCGGGCGAGCAGACCGGCCTGTCGGTGGAGAAGGACGGCATGGTCTACGCCAACTACAGCAACGGCCAGCGCATGCTGCAGGGCCAGGTGGCGCTGGCCACCTTCGCCAATGCCGGTGGCCTGAAGAACATCAGCGGCACCGCCTGGGTGGAAACCGCCGAATCCGGCGCGGCGCTGATCGGCGTGCCCGGTGTCGGCCCGTTCGGCGCGCTGGTGGCCGGTTCGCTGGAGAACTCCAACGTCGACCTGACCCAGCAACTGGTCGGCCTGATGGAGGGTCAGCGCAACTACCAGGCCAACACCAAGGTGCTGACCACCAACAAGGAACTCACCCAAGTGCTGTTCGGCGCGATCTAAGGCTGACCCATGGACCGTCTCGGTTACACCGCAATGACCGCCGCCAGCCGCACCATGAGCTCGCTCACGGTGCGTGCCAACAACCTGGCCAACGTCAACACCCCCGGCTTTCGTGCCGACCTGGAGCAAGCCCAAGCCGTCACCGTGGAGGGTTATGGCTACGACAGCCGGCACCTGGCGCGGGTGAAGAACAACGGCGTCAACCTGGCACCCGGCGCGCTGATGGCCACCGGCCGTGATCTCGACGTGGCGATCCAGGGCCGCGGCCTGTTCACCGTCGAAGGTGATGGCGGCGCCGAGCGCTACACGCGCAACGGCGCACTGCAGGTCGATGCCGAGTTGCGCCTGACCCTGAACGGCCGCGCCGTGCTGGGCGAGGGCGGCCCCATCGTGCTGCCCGAGTACGACAGCCTGCACATCGGCCGCGACGGCACCGTATCGGTGATCCCGCGTGGCGATTTCGTCACCGCCGAGGTCGATCGCATCCGCGTGGTGGATGTCGATGCCGCCGACCTGACCAAGGATGCCAGTGGCCTGCTGGCACGCACCGACGGCCAACCGGCCGAAGACATGGAAGCGCCGGTACTGGTCTCCGGTTACCTGGAGGCGAGCAACGTCGGCGCCATCGATCAGCTGGTGGCGACCATGAGCCTGAACCGCCTGTTCGAGACCCAGGTAAAGATGATGAAGGCCGCCGAGGACTTGTCCGAAGCCGGCAACCGGATGATTCGCGGCTCGTAGCACCGTAGGACCGTAGGGTGGGCTTCAGCCCACCGGCGTGCTCTGCAATGGTGGGCTAAAGCCCACCCTACCCACGGAAGCGGATCGCCGCCCTGCCCACCCTACGGGGCACAGGATACGACGAGTAGCCCGGATGCAATCCGGGAACATTTCCCCGGATTGCATCCGGGCTACAGACAAACGAGGTAATGCACATGAGTTCCGCCCTTTGGGTCAGCAAGACCGGCCTGGCCGCCCAGGACAAGGCCATGAGCGCCGTGGCCAACAACCTGGCCAACGTCAACACCAACGGCTTCAAGAGCGACCGCGTGGTGTTCGAGGACCTGTTCTACGCCATCGAGTTGCAACCAGGCGCGCAGGCCGATGAGGTCAATACCGTGCCGTCGGGCATTCAGCTCGGCAGCGGCGTACGCGTGGCCGGTACGCAGAAGGTGTTCACCGAAGGCAGCATCCAGACCACCGGCCAGCCGATGGACCTGGCCATTGTCGGCGCCGGCTTCTTCCAGGTAGAGGCGCCCAATGGCGACATCTACTACACCGAGAACGGCCAGCTGCAGCTCAATGCCGAAGGCATGATCGTCAACTCCCAGGGCCTGCCGCTGACGCCGGCCATCGAAGTGCCGGCCGGCAGCAGCCGCTTCACCGTGGGCAGCGACGGCATCGTCACCGCCGTGCTGGCCGGCGACAGCCTGCCCTCGGAGCTGGGCCAGATCACCCTGGTCAACTTCACCAACCCGGGCGGTCTCGAAGCGCTTGGCGGCAACCTCTACCGCGAGACCGTGGCCAGCGGCGAGCCGGTCGAAGGCGTGCCGGGTGAAGAAGGCCTGGGCAATATCAAGCAGGGCGTGCTGGAAGGCTCCAACGTGCAGGTGGTCGAGGCCATGGTGGCGATGATCTCCATCCAGCGCGCCTACGAGGCCAACGCCAAGGTGCTCGACGCTGCGTCGGGCATGCAGCAGTTCCTCAACCAGACCGTGTGATTGCCATGAAGCGCCTGATCCCGCTCGCTCTGCTGCTGACCCTGGGTGGTTGCGCCAGCTTCAACGAGATGCTGCCCGACGAAGACTCGAGCCATTACGAACCCTTGCAACTGGACTACAGCGTGCCGCCGAGCACCGGTGGCGGGCTGTTTCGCAGTGGCTACAGCGGCTCGTTGATCGGCGACAAGCGTGCGGTGCGGGTCGGCGACATCCTCACCGTGGTGCTCGACGAGTCCACCCAGTCGAGCAAGAGCGCCGGTACCAGTTTTGGCAAGAGTTCGGGCGTGTCCGTCGGTATTCCCACGGTGCTGGGCAAGACCTACGACCGCCTGGAAAGCTCCGCCGAAGCCGAGCGTGATTTCAACGGCTCGGCGCGCAGTTCGCAGCAGAACACCCTGCGCGGCTCCATCGCCGTGACCGTGCATCAGGTGCTGCCCAACGGCACGCTGCTGATCAAGGGCGAGAAGGCGCTGCGCCTGAACCAGGGCGATGAATACATCCGTCTGGTCGGCCTGGTACGCATGGACGACATCAACCGCGCCAACCAGGTGTCCTCGCAGAACGTGGCCAACGCGCGCATCTCCTACGCCGGCCGCGGCGTGCTCAGTGACAGCAACTCGGCCGGTTGGCTGACGCGCTTCTTCACCAGCCCGCTGTTCCCGCTCTGAGGCCTGGATCATGATCAAACACTCACTCGTCGCCCTGCTCCTGACCTGGCCGCTGTCGACCAAGGCCGTGCCGCTGATGGATCTGGTGGATATCGAAGGCATTCGCGGCAACCAGTTGATCGGCTACGGCCTGGTAGTCGGCCTGGATGGTACCGGTGACAAGAACCAGGTGCGCTTCACCAGCCAGTCGGTGGCGAACATGATCAAACAGTTCGGCATCAACCTGCCGCCGAACGTCGACCCCAAGCTGAAGAACGTCGCGGCGGTGACCGTGACCGCGGAAATTCCGCCGTCCTACAGCCCGGGGCAGACCGTGGACATTACCGTCGCCTCGCTGGGCGATGCCAAGAGCCTGCGCGGCGGCCAACTGCTGCTGACCCCGCTGCAGGGTGTCGATGGCGAGACCTATGCCCTGGCCCAGGGCGCTGTCGTCGTTGGTGGCCTCAATGCCACCGGGCAGAGCGGCTCCAGCGTGGCGATCAACTCTGCCAACAGCGGTCGCGTGCCCAACGGCGCCACCGTCGAACGGATGATCCCCAGCGATTTCAGTACGCGTGACGAGGTCATGCTCAACCTGCGCCAGCCCAGTTTCCAGACTGCTGCCAAGGTGGTCGAGGCGGTCAATGGCCGCTTCGGCAGCGGCACCGCCAGTGCCCTGAACTCGACCAAGATTTCCATTCGCGCGCCAATCACCAGCACCCAGCGCATCGGCTTTATGGCCATGTTGGAGGGTCTCGAAGTGGAAGAAGGCCGCGAGCGGCCCAAGGTGGTGTTCAACAGCCGCACCGGCACCGTGGTGGTCGGCCAGGGCGTGCGCGTCAAGGCCGCGGCGGTGGCTCACGGTACGCTGACCGTGACCATCAGCGAGAACCCCCAGGTCAGCCAGCCCAATGCCTTCTCCGGTGGCCAGACCGCCGTGGTGCCGCGCTCCGATGTCGCCGTCAGCCAGGACAAGAACGCCATGTTCAAGTGGCCCGATGGCGCCAGCCTGGACAGCATCATCAATACCGTGAACAGCCTCGGCGCCACCCCGGACGATGTGATGAGCATCCTTCAGGCGCTGGAACAGGCCGGTGCCCTCAACGCTGAACTGATCGTGATCTGAGCCATGAGCATCGTTTCCCTCGCCCAACACATGAACAGCCACCGCGGTAGCGCCGACGGCATCGGCACCGCCCGCGAGCAGCAGTTGCAGGCCGCTGCCGAGCAGTTCGAGGCGCTGTTTTTGCAGCAGATCCTCAAGCAGATGCGCAAGGCCAGCGACGTGCTCGCCGAAGGCAATCCGATGCGCAGCCGCGAGATGGACACCATGCGCGACTTCTACGACGAGGTGCTGGCTGAAACCCTGGCCGGGCGCAAGCAGACCGGCATCGCCGACATGCTGGTCAAGCAACTGTCCGGCGGTGGCGATAGCGCAGTGGATCTGCAAGCGGCCGCAGCCGCTGCCCGTTCGGCGGAGCTGCCGCAGCGTTCCTCCAGCAGTCTGCTGGAGCCGCTGCGCGCGACCTGGCAGCGTGGCGTCGACGGCCTGGGCAAGGTCTGGGACAAGGGCTCGGAGGGATTTCTCGCTCTGGTCGATCGGGTCATCCAGCAGGAGTCGGCCGGTCGTGTCGACGCCGTATCGCCCAAGGGCGCGCGCGGCCTGATGCAGCTGATGCCGGACACCGCGCGGGAGATGGCCGCCGAGCTCGGCCTGCCATTCAACGAAGCCCGCCTGACCAGCGACGCCGACTACAACAAGCGCCTGGGCAGTGCCTACCTGGACAAGATGCTGCAGCGTTACGACGGTCATCAGGCGCTGGCGCTGGCCGCCTACAACGCAGGCCCCGGCCGCGTCGACGAGTGGCTCAAGGTCAATGGCGACCCGCGCAGTGGCGAGATCGCCACCGGTGCCTGGATCGAGCGTATTCCCTTCCAGGAAACCCGCGACTACACGCGCAAGATTCTCGGCGACCTGGCCAGCCGTGAAACACCGGTCAAGGACGACGTGCAGCAACAGACCTCGCTCAGCGCGCAGACCCGCCAGCAACTGGCCAGCGCCCTGAGTGCCGACAGTGGCCTGCTGCTCGGCGCCGTTGCCGGCAAGCAGGTCATGCAACGCGATGAATTTAAGTCCGCCGAGGATTCCGTCGCCCTGTCTTCAGTAACAGCCCAATTCGCAGCCGACGACGCCAGAGCGCCGCGTCTGGCGGCCTTCGCTCAGCCGATGCGCTTCGAGCGTCAGGAGTCCTAAGCCGTGACCATCCTCAACCAGATCGCCTACAGCGGTGTGCGTGCCAGCCAGGTGGCCCTGGCCACTACCGGGCAGAACATCGCCAACGTCAATACGCCCGGTTTCAGCCGTCTGCAGACCATCACCGGGTCGCTGGCCGGGCAGGGCGGCCTGAGCGTCGGCGGCGGCGTCGAGGTGATCAGCATCCGCCGCATGACCAACGAATTCCACAACCAGCAGCTATGGCGCGCGACCACCGAGCAGAACTTCTACGGCGCCTCGCAGCAGTACCTGACCGCGCTGGAAGCACTGATGTCCGGTACCGGTTCGAGCATCAGTGCCGGCCTCGACCAGTTCTTCGCCGCGCTCAGTGAAGCCAGCGCCACACCTGGCTCCATCGCCCTGCGTCAGCAGATCATCAGCGAGGCCGGTAACCTGGCGCAGCGCTTCAATGGCCTGAGCAGCAACATCGACGCGCAGGTCAAGGCACTGCAGGAGCAGCGCACCGCCATGGCCACCGAGATCAACGGCCTGACCGAAAACATCGCGCTGCTGAACAAGAAGATCGTCGAAACCGAGTCGGTCAAGGGTGACAGCACTGCGCTGCGCGATCACCGTGAAAGCCTGATCGGCGAGCTCAGCCAGTTCGCCAAGCTGCGCGTCAACGAGACCCCGGACGGCTCGGTCAGCGTCGCCCTGGCCAACGGCCAGCCGCTGGTGGCCGGCCCCACCGCTGGCCAGCTCAAGGTGGCGATGACCGCCACGGGTGAGCAGGAAGTCAGCCTGGCCTTCGCCGGCACCAGCTTCCCCTTGCGTCAGGATGGTTTCGGCGGCGCGTTCGGCGGTCTTTACGATGTCGAGTACAACAGCCTGCGGCCAAACCTGGAGGCCCTGCACGACATGGCCAGCCAGTTGGCGCAGATGGTCAACGATGTGCTCGCCACGGGTTTTGACCTCAATGGCAACCCCGGCCAGCCGCTGTTCGTCTACGACCCCACCAGCACCACCGCGCTGCTGCGTATTGAGCCACTGACCGCCGAGCAGCTGGCGTTTTCTTCGGCGGCGGGGGAGAGCGGCAACAACGAGGTACTGCTCGATCTGCTTGGCCTGAAGAACCAGACCATCACCCTGGGTGGCAGCCAGGTCACCCTCAACGACGCCTACGCCGGCCTGCTCGGTACGGTGGCCAGCGACAGTCGGCAGAACCAGGCTGACTTCAAGTCCGCCACCGCCGTGACCCAGCAGGCTCAATCGCAGCGCGATAGCGTCAGCGCCGTGAGCCTGGACGAGGAGGCGGTCAATCTGATGACCTACCAGCAGGCCTACCAGGCCAACATGAAGGTGATCAGTACCGCCAACCAGTTGTTCGACGACATGCTTGCCGCATTCTGAAGCGGCTTCTAGAGAGACTCAGCCATGATGCGCATCACCAACTCGCAGATCACTTCGCTGATGCACAACTCGATGAACACCAGTTCTGCCGAGTTGGGCAAGCTGATGCAGCAGATGGCCACCGGCAAGCGCATCCTGCTGCCGTCGGATGATCCCATTGCCAGCGTGCGGGTGCTGCGGGTGCAGCGTGAAGAGGCGAGCCTGGAGCAATTTCGCAAGAACATCGCCAACGTCTCCGGCAGCCTGTCGACCCAGGAAGCCAACCTCAAGTCCACTTCCGACGCCATGCTCAACGTGCGCGATCTGTTGCTGTGGGCGGCCAACGGCTCCAACACCAGCGAAGACCTGGCCGCCATGGCCGGTGAGCTGTCGATCATCGAAGATACCATCGTCAGCTTCGCCAACGTGCGCGACGAGGAGGGGCGCTACCTGTTCTCCGGCACCCTGAGTGACACCCCGGCGCTGAGTTTCGATGCGGCGACCCAGACCTACAGCATCACCGGCAACGACAAGCACCGTCAGGCTGCCGTGGCCAACGGCGTGCTGGTCGATGAGAACGTCACCGCGGCCAGCGTCTTCGGCGCTGGCGTGGGCATGCTCAACGAGCTGCGTGCCCTGATCAACACCCTGCAGGACCCGGCGCTGGACGCCACCGATCCGGCCGTACGCCAACAGATCACCGACACCCTCGGCGCCCTGGATGATGCGCATGGCCGCGTTCTCGGCTCGGTCACCGAACTGGGCGGCCGGCAGAATGCCCTGAGCCTGCTCAATGACAGCAACGAGGATGTGTCGCTGGTCAACCAGAAGATCGAAGGCGAGCTGTCGCAGCTGGACTATGCCGGCGCCACCATTGCCCTGAACAACTACCAGCTGGCCCTTGGCGCGACGCAAAAGACCTATCTGAAGATCAATGAGATGTCGCTGTTCAGCCTGCTGTAAGGAGTGACATTGGTGATCAAGGTCGATACTCAGCTCCCGGTCGTTACCGCGCTCGATCCGCAAGCGCGCCGTCCTGTGCAGGGCGAGCAGCCCCTGCAGCGCCAGCGCAAGCAGCTGCCCGCTGAGCCGGCGCCACCGCCGCGTGGCAAGAGTGCCACCTTCAACCTGCAGCTCAACCAGCAGTTGACCTCGATGCAGGCGGCCGACAGCTACCTCGGCGAACTGGCCGGGCGACTCGGCCAGCTCAAGCTCAGTCTCAGTCGCGAGTTGAGCAATGCCCAGGCTGGGGAACGCGACGGCATCAAGCGTGAGCTGGAGCAGGTGCGCAAGCTGCTCGCCGAACGCAGCCAGCGCTCCGGCGAAACCCTGGATGCCAGCTTCAAGTTGCGTCTCAGCGAGCCGGTGCGTAGCCGCTTCAGTTTGCAAGGGCTGGACTCCATCGCCGCGGTGCAGCAGGCCGGCAAGGAAACCCTGTTGTTCAGCGCCGGACGCAAGCTGGCCGAGCCGCTGGCGGTGGTGCTCGACGAGGGTTTGAGCGAGCAGCAGATTCTCCGGCGTTTCAACGCCGGCCTCGGTCCGGCGGGCATCCGCGCTGAAGTCGATAATGGCGGGGCGCTGAAATTCAGCGCCCGTGAAAGCGAGTGGCAGCAGCTCAAAGGTGAGTTGCGCGTGCAGGGCGAAGGCAAGCTGGCGAGCCAGGCTCAGGCGGCCGTGGTCAGCCACGAGGAGCAGATGTTGCGCCTGCCCGAGGCGGCGCGCCTCGATGGCGCCCGCGAGCTGCGCCGAGCACTGGACGAAGTGGTGGCGGCGCTGGACCGGATTGGCACGCTGCGTGAGCAACTCAGCCACCGTCAGGAAGAAATTCGCGACTTTCTCGCCCGTCATGCCGATCACAACGAGCGTGAGTGGGCCAAGGATTTTGCCGGTGAAGTGTTCAGCCTGATGCGGCGCAGCCCCAGCAGCTACGCGGCGGTGACTCAGACCGTGGTGGCCCAGGCCAATATCAGCCGTTCCAGCGTGGTCAGCCTATTGTCCTGATGGTTTTCCTCTCCTCAGCCGTCGGTCGTCCTCCCCCTTTTTTTGGCGACTGACGGCTTTTTTAATTCGAGCGCGGCCGGCCACCGAGCGCAGGCATTGTTGCTGCGGGGTTGTTGGCTTGCAGGAAAAGGACATCCGACCCTGATGTCAGTCAGCTGATTTGACCATTGATCCGCTTTTTGACTGGCCGCACAGAATGATGGCGTTTTAACAGCTATTATTGCCCCTCCCCGCAGGGTGTGGGCCTGGCGCCCGTCGTATCTGCCCTCTCGCATTCCAATAAAAACCCCGCATTCAAAGGGTTCAACCCGTTCCGGTGGCTTGTGCTTCCGGTGCATTGCCTCGTTCTCGAATTTTGGAGTACCGACGTGTTGAAGAAGTACCTGACTCTCCTCCTGCTCGCCTGTACCGCGCTGGTCAGCGTGCCCAGCCTGGCGCAGTTGAGCGATTCCGAAGCCATGAACATGACGGGTCTGCAGCGTTCGCTGACCCAGCGCATGGCCAAGAACTACCTCATGCTGGGTGCCGATGTGCGCGTGGATGCCGCTCAGCGTCAGCTGCAGGAAACCATCGAGCGTTTCGATGCCAGTCACAAGGCACTGACCGATTACGCGCCGACTGCCGAGATCAAGGCCGCGCTGGCCAGGATCGATGGCACCTGGGCCTCCTACCGTCAGCAGCTGGAAGCCAAGCCGGAGCAGGCCAAGGCCGCCCAGATGCTCGCCACCAGTGAGGAACTGCTGCAGCAGACGCAGACCGTCAGTGACCTGATGGGTAAACACCTGGGCGCCATGGGCGCATCGGTGCACCGTACCGGCTGGGCACGCGTGCAAACCCAGCGCATCGCCATGCTCTACATGGCCAAGTCCTGGCAAGTGCAGGCACCGGATCTGGACGCCAAGCTGGACAAGGCCGTGAGCGACTTCGAAACCATCCTCCAGGAGCTGGAAGCCCGCGGTGCTCCGAGCGAGGAAATCGCTGCGACCCAGCGTCGGGTACGGGCGAACTGGGGCTTCACCCTAAAGGGTATCGACCTGCACGCCAGTCAGGGTTTCGTCGGTACTGCCATCACCATCAGTACCGATTCGTTGTTCCGCCATCTCAACGAACTGACCCGTCTCTACGCGGGCCTGCAGGCCAAAGAGGCCTGAGTGCCGGTCGACCTGCAACGGCGCCTTGTGGTGCTTGTTGCAGGTCGTTGGCAGAGGGCGGTCAGCGCCGGTTGACCGTCTGCGCCGCGCGCAGCACGTCGCTGCCGATCTTGCCCTCATATTCCTGCCACAGTGGTTGCATCGCTGCACGCCAGGCTGCGCGCTGCTCGCTATTGAGGCTGACGACCTGATTGCCGGCAGCGACCAGACGCTGGCGATCACGGGCATTGAGCGCTTCGGCCTCGAGATTCACCGCCATAGTGACCTCATCGATGATTGCTTCCAACTGCACCCGCACCTGATAAGGAATGCTGATCCAGAAGCTGGAGTTGCTCACCAGCATGTAGCTCAGCACGCCATGGTCGGTTTCCGTGACATAGGGCTGCAGTGCGCCGAGTTGCTGGCTGACGATATTGGACCAGGGGTTCTCCGCACCCTGTACCCGGCCTGCCTGCAGTGCTGCCTGGGTCTCTGCAAAAGGCAGGCGCAGGCTGCTGGCGCCGACGCGGGCGAACTGCTGTTCGAGAATTGCCGACGGCTGGATGCGGAAGGTCAGGCCAGCGGCGTCGGCCGGGGTGTGCAGCGCGCGGGTGGCCGAGAGCTGCTTCATGCCGTTGTTCCAGTAGGCCAGACCATAGATGTTGTGGCCGGCCATCGAGCGCAGCAGCTCGCGACTCTTCTCGCGCTTCTGGAAGCGCTTGACTGCCTCCAGGTCGTCGAACAAAAACGGCAGGTCGAACACCTGCAACTGGGTGGTGTATTGCTCGAATTTCGACAGCGAAGGTGCCAGCAACTGCACCTTGTTGTCGCGCAGCGCCTGCAGTTCATCGGCGTCGCCGAACAGACTGGAGTTGGGGTACACCTCCACCTTCACCTTGCCGGCCAGGCGCTCGTCCACTAATTGCTTGAACAGCAGGGCGCCTTTGCCCTTGGGAGTGTCCTCGGCCACCACGTGGGAAAACTTGATCAGGATCGGCTCGGCCAGTACCGGCGCGGAACACAGCAGAGCGGCGAAAGCAGCCGCCAGAGAGGTCTTGAACATCGACACACCTTTTTACGGAAAACGCAGAGCCGAGGCCGGCGCCGAGTGTGGCGGGCCTGGGTACGGATCGGGATGGCTTGCAAGATTCGACCTGACGAAGGACGTCGGCCTAGCCTCGTTGGGGACTACCGGGTCGATGCCCGGTTATTGTTGGCATGCTGCCCGTGACCGTGCGGTCAATGGCAGGGGGCGGCATTCTTGCGGATGGGGATTGCCGGCACAAGGCTGGTTTCATGAACCGGCGCGCATTCCGGGGAAGTTCCTCAGGTGATCCGATCTGCGCATCCCTGCATCCACCGGCTGGTGTATAAGGACATGTCTTCCTCCCGTCATGCCAGGCCACCATGAGCGAAGCCGTAGAAAACGATAGCGCCGTCTACAAGACCCTGCTCGAGTCCACCCGGGCGATTCCCTGGAAGATCGACTGGGAGACCATGACCTTCGCCTACATCGGCCCGCAGATCGAGACGCTGCTGGGCTGGGCGCAGGCCAGTTGGGTCAGCGCCGAAGACTGGGCGACGCGCATGCATCCGGACGACCGCGAGAAGGTGGTGCAATTCTGCGTCGCGCAATCGCAGAACGGTGTCGATCATGAGGCCGACTACCGTGCGCTGACCGCCGCTGGCGACTACGTGTGGATTCGCGACGTGGTGCACGTGGTGCGCGACGACAACGGCGAGGTGGATTCGCTGATCGGCTTCATGTTCGACATCAGCGAGCGCAAGAAGACCGAGGAGCAGCTGCTGACCCTGCAGAAGCAGCTGGAGGAATACTCCTACAAGGACGGCCTCACCGGCGTGGCCAACCGGCGCATGTTCGACAGCGTGCTGGCCAGCGAATGGGCCAATGCCCAGCGCACCCAGCAGCCGCTGTCGCTGATCCTGCTGGATATCGATCACTTCAAGCAGTTCAATGACCATTACGGCCATATCCAGGGTGACGATTGCCTGAAGAGTGTCGGCCAGGCGCTGAGCCGCGCGGCCAGCCGGCCACGGGATTTCGTCGGCCGCTTCGGTGGCGAGGAGTTCGTGCTGGTGCTGCCGGACACCGATGAAGCCGCCGCTCGGCATATCGCCGAGCGCTGCCGTCAGCAGGTACGCCAGCAGCGCATTGCCCATGAGCGCTCGTCGGTGTCGTCCCTGCTCACCATCAGCCTCGGTGTCGGCACCATTGTGCCGGGCGCCCACGACCGCCCGTTGGACTTCCTCAACAGCGTCGACAAGCTGCTCTACCAGGCCAAGCAACGCGGTCGCGACCGCTTGGAAGTGGCCAAGGCACCTGCTCATTCGACGCTGGATGGTGCCGCTGACGCCCGTGCTTGAGCAATCGTTAACCTGGTCGTAACGATTGCGTCGGCTGCTTGATTGATGACCACAAGGTCACGCTCCTAATGTGCCTCCACGACAGCGGAACTCGTGGAGTCTTCAATGACAACAACAATATCCCCACCGCCGCAGTGGTCGCGTCGTCGCGCTGAAAAAGCCCGGCGACTCGACCAGGTGCGCAACCTCGCCGATGGCGTGGTGTTGCCCAGCGACAAGATCGTCGCTGCGCTTGAAGCCTTGATCGCCCCTGGTGATCGCGTGGTGCTTGAGGGCAACAACCAGAAGCAGGCGGATTTTCTGTCTCGCTCGCTGGCCAAGGCCGACCCCGGCCGCCTGCACGACCTGCACATGATCATGCCCAGCGTCAGCCGCGCCGAGCACCTCGATCTGTTCGAACGCGGCATTGCCCGCAAGCTCGATTTCTCCTTCGCCGGGCCGCAGAGCCTGCGCATCGGCCAACTGCTCGAAGACGGGCAGATGGAAGTCGGCGCCATCCACACCTACATCGAGTTGTACTCGCGCCTGCTGGTGGACCTGATCCCCAACGTCGCCCTGGTCGCCGGTTTCCAGGCCGACCGCCACGGCAACATCTACACCGGCCCTAGCACCGAGGACACCCCGGCGCTGGTCGAGCCCACGGCTTTCTCCGACGGCATCGTGATCTTCCAGGTCAACGAGATCGTCGACGAGCTGCCGCGCGTGGACATTCCCGCGTCCTGGGTCGACTTCGTGGTGGTGGCCGACAAGCCCTTCTACATCGAGCCGCTGTTTACCCGCGACCCGCGTCATATCACGTCGGTGCACGTGCTGATGGCGATGATGGCGATCCGCGGCATATACGAAAAACACAAGGTGCAGTCGCTCAACCATGGCATCGGCTTCAACACCGCCGCCATCGAGCTGATCCTGCCCACCTACGGCGAATCGCTGGGCCTGAAGGGCAAGATCTGCCGCAACTGGACGCTCAACCCGCACCCGACGCTGATCCCGGCCATCGAGACCGGCTGGGTCGAGAGCGTGCACTGCTTTGGCACCGAACTGGGTATGGAAGGCTATATCGCCCAGCGCCCGGACGTGTTCTTCACCGGCCGCGACGGTTCGATGCGCTCCAACCGCATGATGTGCCAACTGGCCGGGCAGTACGCGGTGGACCTGTTTATCGGCGCCACCTTGCAAGTGGACGGCGATGGTCATTCCTCCACCGTGACTCGTGGGCGCCTGGCCGGCTTTGGCGGCGCGCCGAACATGGGCCATGACCCGCGCGGTCGTCGCCACTCGACGCCAGCCTGGCTGGACATGCGCCCAGGCGACAGTGAAGCGTCGCTGCTCGAGCGCGGCAAGAAGCTGGTGGTGCAGATGGTCGAGACCTTCCAGGAGGGCGGCAAACCCACCTTCGTCGAGCAGCTCGATGCCGTCGACGTGGCGAAGAAAGCCGGCATGCCGCTGGCGCCGATCATGATCTACGGCGACGACGTCACCCACCTGCTCACCGAGGAAGGCATCGCCTACCTGTACAAGGCGCGCACCCTGGAAGAGCGCCAGGCGATGATCGCCGCGGTGGCCGGCGTTACCGCCATCGGCCTGCGCCACGACCCGAAAGACACCGCGCGTATGCGCCGCGAAGGGCTGATCGCCCTACCCGAAGACCTCGGCATTCGCCGCACCGATGCCAGCCGCGAACTGCTCGCGGCCAAGAGCATCGCTGAGCTGGTCGAGTGGTCGGGCGGCCTGTACAACCCGCCCGCCAAGTTCAGGAGCTGGTGATGAATGCACTGACTGCAATTCAGCCAGGGCTCTCGCTGTCCTTGGGAGATTGGCTGGCCGACCTGGCTGTCGACGCGCTGATCGATGAGGCCGACCTGTCGCCCAAGCCGGGTTTGGTCGACCGACGTGGCAGCGGCGCGCACACCGACCTGCACCTGGGCCTGATGCACGCTTCGGCGCTGGCCCTTTGGCCGAGCTTCAAGGCCATGGCCGAGGCCGCGCAGCAACGTGGCGAGATCGACCTGCATCTGCGTGAAGCGGTGGGCCGAATCGGCCGCGAGGGCGAGGTGGAGATGCTGCGCGTCACCGGCGGCGTCAACACTCACCGTGGCGCAATCTGGGCGCTGGGGCTGCTCAGTACTGCTGCCGCACTCGAACCCCGCGAGTTGGCACCAGAGCAGGTCGCCCTGCGCGCCGCACGCCTGGCCTTGCTCGATGACCGCGCTGAGCCTGTCACTGGCACCAGCCATGGCGCGCAGGTTTGCCGTCTGTACGGTGTGCATGGCGCCCGTGAGGAAGCGCAGCTTGGCTTCCCTGCGGTGATCCAGCAGGCGCTGCCGCAACTGGCGCGCAGCCGCGCTGCTGGGGCAGGGGAGCAGAACGCCCGTCTCGATGCCTTGCTGGCGATCATGACCCAGCTGGCCGACACCTGCGTGCTGTACCGCGCCGGCATGGCCGGACTGACTTGCATGCAGAGCGGCGCCCGCGCGGTGCTCGCTGCCGGCGGCTGCGCCAGCCTCGACGGCCGTCGCCATTTGCGCGACCTCGAACGCGACATGCTGCGCCTACGCGCCTCGCCAGGCGGCGCTGCCGATCTGCTCGCCGCCACCCTGTTCCTCGACCGCCTGCAGCATGGCCTGCCGGCGCAGCTTGGGAGTCTGTGAAATGGAAACTTTGTCTTTTCAATTCCCCGCCGGGCAACCGGCCAAGGGCCGCGCGCTGGTGGGTTGCGTCGGTTCCGGCGACCTGGAAGTGCTGCTCGAACCCGGCCATGCCGGCACCCTGGCGATCCAGGTGGTGACCTCGGTGAACGGTAGCGCGCCGCGCTGGCAGCTCTTGTTCGAACGCATGTTCCGCGAGCAGCAGCTGCCCGCGCTGAACATCGCCATTCATGATTTTGGCGCCACGCCCGGTGTGGTGCGCCTGCGTCTGGAGCAAGGCCTGGAGGAACTCACCCATGGCTGATCAGAACATTGCGCGCCTGCTGGCGCAGCGCAGTTTCACTGAACTCGGTGCCCGCGAGCGGGCCCGCGCATTGCTCGATGCCGGTAGCTTCCGCGAGCTGCTCGACCCCTTCGCCCGGCTGATGTCGCCCTGGCTACCGAAGCAGGGCATCGTGCCCCAGGCCGACGACGGCGTGGTGGTGGCCAAGGGGCTGATCGACGGCCAGCCAGCGGTCATCGTCGCCATCGAAGGTGCCTTCCAGGGCGGCAGCCTCGGCGAAGTGGGCGGGGCGAAGATCGCCGGCGCCCTGGAGCTGGCTGCCGAAGACAACCGCAATGGCACACCGACCCGCGCCGTGCTGCTGCTGGAGACCGGTGGTGTACGCCTGCAGGAAGCCAATCTGGGCCTGGCGGCCATCGCCGAGATCCAGGCCGCCATCGTCGAGCTGCGCCAGTATCAGCCGGTGATCGGCCTGGTCGCGGGCCCGGTTGGCTGCTTCGGCGGCATGTCCATCGCCGCGGGGTTGTGCAGCTACTTGCTGGTCACCCGCGAGGCGCGTCTGGGCCTCAACGGCCCGCAGGTGATCGAACAGGAAGCCGGGCTGGACGAATACGACTCGCGCGACCGTCCCTTTATCTGGAGCTTGACTGGCGGTGAGCAGCGCCACGCCAGCGGCCTGGTGGATGGCTATGTAGCCGATGACGTCGAGGCCATTCGCCGCGAGTTGCATCGGCTGTTCGCCAAGGGCAAGCCGGCCCAGGAACGCAGCCGTCGCCACGCCTGGTTCCTGCAGCGCCTGCGCGACGTCGACACCTCGATCCAGGCCAATGCCGCTGCCGTGCGCAGCGCCTACCAGGGAGCATGAACATGACAACTGCACAGCAACAACGTGGCCTGCACTGGTTCCAGGCCCTGGCCGGTGCTGCCCAGCCGCAGCCAGGTCTGCCTGCCTCGCTGCGCGTGGCCGATGGCGAACTGGCGGGGCAGGCAGTGCGCTATCTGGCGGTGATCGCCGATGCTAACAATCCCTTCCCCCGCGCTCGCAATGGCGAGGTCGGCCTGCTCGAAGGCTGGGGCCTGGCCCAGGCCGTGGATGAAGTCATCGAGGCGGATCGCGACAACCCGCACAAGCGTGCGCTGATCGCCATCGTCGACGTGCCGAGCCAGGCCTACGGCCGCCGTGAGGAAGCCTATGGCATCCACCAGGCGCTGGCCGGCGCGGTGGACGCTTATGCCCGTGCCCGCCTGGCTGGGCATGCGGTGATCGGCCTGCTGGTCGGCAAGGCCATGTCCGGCGCCTTCCTCGCCCACGGCTACCAGGCCAACCGGCTGATCGCCCTGCGCGATGCCGGGGTGATGGTGCATGCCATGGGCAAGGCCGCCGCCGCGCGCATCACCCTGCGCAGCGTCGACGAGCTGGAGGCGCTAGCCGCCAGCGTGCCGCCGATGGCCTATGACCTGGACAACTACGCCTCGCTCGGCCTGCTATCCGAGGTGCTCGATGTCGAGCAGGTGACGCAGCCGACGGCTGCTGACCTGGCCCGCGTGCAGGACGCCCTGGGCCGTGCCCTGGCCGATATTGCCACCAGCCCGCGTGATCTGCGCAACCGCCTGGGCGCCGCCAATCGCGCGGCCTCCAGCCAGGTGCGCGAGGCCCTGCGCGCGCAGTGGTGAGCGTAGGGCGGGTGAAACCCGCCAATCCTGAATGACGTGAAATGGCGGGTTGCACCCGCCCTACGGAGAACGCATCAATGTACCCGACACCCCGTCCACATGATCTGCTCTGGGGCCTGCGCCCCGAGCAGCTGCCGCTGGAGGCGCCGGCCTGGGCTCGTGCCGCCCTGGGCGGGCATGTGCCGGTGGTGGTGCGCCGTGCCCCGGCTGAATCCGGCTGGGTCGCGGTCGGTATCCGTGGCATGGCGCGTGAACAGCGGCATGCCGCCTGGATGCGCGTGAGCGAGATACGTCGTCTGGTCAGCCCGCAGGCGGTGGCGCGGGCCGGCCGCTGGCGTAGCCACGCTCAGCCGCAGTGGGCGGCGTTGCGCGCGTTGAGCCAACTGGCGCCGCATCTCGATGCCCTCGGCCTGGCCTGGGGTGTGACCGGCAGCCTGGGCTTCGAGTTGGCCAGCGGCATCAGCGCCGCGCACCCGGACAGCGACCTCGATCTGTCGTTACGTGTGCCCCATCAGCTTTCGCGCGACGAGGCGCGGACCTTGTGTGCGCTGCTGGATGACGCGCCGGGCCGTATCGACCTGCAACTGGAAACCCCATACGGCGCCGTGGCGCTGCGCGAATGGGCCAGCGAGGTGCCACGTGTGCTGCTGAAAACCCAAGACGGGCCGCTGCTGGTCAGCGACCCCTGGCGCCTGCAGCAGGTGGCGGCGTGAGCACGCTCTGGGCCTTCCCCGGCCAGGGCGCGCAGCAGCCCGGCATGCTCCACGTCTTGCCCGATGCTCCGGTGGTGCGGGCCTGTATCGAGCAAGCCAGCGCTGCGCTGGATGAGGACGTACGCCTGTTGGAGTCGGCCGAGGCGCTGCAGAGTACCCGCGCTGTGCAGCTCTGCCTGTTGATTGCCGGCGTGGCGGCCTCGCGCCTGCTGATCGAACGCGGGCATCGCCCGGACTATGTCGTCGGGCTGTCCATCGGCGCCTATGCCGCCGCCGTGGTGGCCGGTGCGCTGGAGTTTGCCGATGCCGTACGCCTGGTCGCCCTGCGTGGCGAGCTGATGCAGCGCGCCTACCCAAGTGGCTATGGCATGACTGCCATTCTCGGTCTCGATCAGTGCAGCGTCGAGCGCCTGCTGGCCGAAGCCGAAGGTCCGGTGTACCTGGGCAATATCAACGCCGAAACCCAGCTGGTGATCGCTGGCAGCGATGCCGCCATGGCCGCCGTGGCCGAGCGTGCTCGCGCCGTCGGCGCCGGTATGGCCAAGCGCCTGGCCATGAGCGTGCCGTCGCACTGCGAACTGCTCGAGGCGCCGGCTCGTGAGTTGGCCTCGGCATTCGCCAAGGTCGAGCTGCGGGCGCCGCAGGTGCGCTATCTGAGCAGCAGCTCGGCGCGGCTGATCCGTGATCCCGAAACCTTGCGCGACGACCTGGCTTACAACATGAGCCGCGTCGTCGACTGGCAGGCCACGCTCGTCACCGCCTATGAACGCGGCGTGCGTCTGCACCTGGAACTGCCACCCGGCGGCGTGCTGACCGGGCTCGCCCGGCGTGTCTTCGACGCCGGCCAGGCAATCGCCTTCGAGGGCGCACGTCTGGATACACTCGACGCCATGTTGCGTCAGGAGGTAAGCCGCGACCGCTGAGCCGTAGCGTTTACCGAAGCACAAAAACAACAACTTCGATACGTAAGACGAGGACAACAACAATGATCATCTACGGTGTCGCCTTTCTGGCGTTCTGCACCCTGGCAGGCATCTTCATCGGTGAACTGCTGGGCAAACTCATCGGCGTGCCCGCCAACGTTGGCGGTGTCGGTATCGCCATGATTCTGCTGATCTTCCTCGGCAGTTACCTGAAAAAGCGTGGCCTGTTCACCGGCAAGTCGGAACAGGGCGTGGAGTTCTGGAGCGCCATCTACATCCCCATCGTGGTCGCCATGGCCGCCCAGCAGAACGTCTACGGTGCCCTCAAAGGCGGCCCGATGGCGATTCTCGCTGGCACCGCTGCTGTCGCCATCGGTTTTGCGCTGGTCCCCGCACTGAGCCGCATCGGGCAAAAGAAGCCTGAAGCCGACGTTGCCCCCTCCCTGAACAAAGCGCCACGGTGACTGCCATGTACGAATCTTTGATGAAGGTCATTACCGGCTACGGCCTGCTCAGCGGCTTCGCCATCATCGGCATTACCATGTGGGTGTCGTACTGGATGTCCGACAAGTTCACCAAGGGTCGCCTGCACGGTTCGGCCATCGCCATCCTGCTTGGCCTGCTGCTGTCCTACATCGGCGGCGCCTATACCGGCGGGCAGAAGGGCCTGGTGGATATCCCGCTGTTCGCCGGCATCGGCCTGCTCGGTGGTGCCATGCTGCGTGACTTCGCTATCGTCGCCACCGGCTTCGGCGTCAGTGTCGAGGAGCTCAAGCGCGCCGGCTTCGCTGGTGTGCTGGCGCTGTTCGTCGGCGTGTTCGCCTCCTTCGTGGCGGGTGTCGGGGTAGCCATGGCCTTTGGTTACACCGACGTGGTCAGTCTCACCACCATCGGTACCGGCGCGGTGACCTACATCGTCGGTCCGGTGACCGGTGCAGCCATCGGCGCCAGCTCCGACGTGATGGCGCTGTCGATTGCCGCCGGCCTGATCAAGGCGATCCTGGTGATGGTGGCGACGCCCTTCGTCGCGCCCTACATCGGTTTGAACAATCCACGCAGTGCGGTGATCTTCGGCGGCCTGATGGGCACCTCCAGCGGCGTGGCCGGCGGCCTGGCGGCAACCGATCCCAAACTGGTGCCGTACGGCTGTCTGACCGCAGCGTTCTACACCGCGCTGGGCTGCCTGCTTGGCCCATCGTTGCTCTACTTTCTGATGCGAGGCCTTCTGGGCTGACCTTTGCCCGCCCTTGTGGCGGGCTTTTTATTCGGGCTGAATGCGCTGCCCTGTGGGAGGCGCTTCAGCGGCGACGCTTGCGACTACGACTGCCGGCTATACATCCGGCACTCGGCCAACAGCGCCAACAGGTTCGGGTCGCGCTCCTTGGCCTTGAGAAACACCACGCCGATATGCTGCTGCAGGTGGTACTTGGCCTGCAGCGGGATCAGCTTCACGCGGTTCTCGTACACCGCCGCCACGCGTCCCGGTAGCAGGGCATAACCGACGCCCGAACTGACCATGCTGAGGAGGGTGAAGATGTCCTTCACCTGCATCGCCACCTTGGGCTCGAAGCCGGCCTGCTTGAACACCCGCTCGCCGTCGCGGAAGGTGGCGTAGCCCTGGGTCAGAGTGATGAACGTCGAATCGCGCAGATCGGCCAGGTCCACCTCGGTGTGATCGGCGAAGGGCGAGTCGTTGGGCGCGGCGAGGAAGATGTCGTCGGAGAACAGCGCCAGCTGCTCGCAATCCGGGTCGCTGACGCTGTCGTCGAGGGCGATGAGGATGGCGTCCAGCTCCATGTTCTTCAGCTTGTACAACAGGTCGACGTTGGAGCCGAGCACCAGGTCGATGTTCAGCTCGCTGCGGCGCAGCTTCAGGCCCATGATCAGTTGCGGCACGGTCTTTACCGTCAGCGAGTAGAGCGAGCCGAGCTTGAAACGCTCGGCGCCGAAGCCGGCCGCCTCGCGGGTCAGGCGCACCATCTCCTGGGCGTCCTGGATCAGCTTCTGGGCTTTCTCTTCCAGCACATAGGCGCTCTCCAGCGGAATCAGATTGCGTCCCTCGTGCTTGAACAGCGGGCAGCGCAGCGCGCTTTCCAGCGAATGGATGGCGCGGTGCACGCTGACGTTGCTGGTCTGCAGCTCGCTGGCGGCACGCGCCAGGTTGCCGCTGCGCATGAAGGCGAGAAAGACTTCCAGCTTCTTCAGGGTCAGTTCTTCATCGATCAGCATCGGCCTGTCCTTTTCCTGCGATGGCTGATTGTGCCGCATCCACGCCGGTCAGCGGTGATCGCTCGGTGCGACTTTGGTTGCAGGCGGCGATGTCTGGAATGCCCCCTTGTTTGTCATTTCAATAGTGTTGATGTGATTGGTGGGCAGGGGCTACCGTACGAACAATCCTGCATCGGTACAGGCAATGCCTGCGCCGAGCGCCGTCCCTGTTCGAGGAGTACCGCCATGAACGATTTCGCTTCGCTGCCCGCGACCTCCGGCCTGAAAGCCCTGCAAGCATTGATCCGCGGCGAACTGCCGGCGCCGTCCATCGGCGAAACCATGGGTATTCGCGCGGTGCAGGTGGAGGCGGGCAGCATCACCCTGGAGGGGCGACCGGATCAGCGTCATCTCA